>NZ_KI421511.1:618722-1237444 GCF_000473265.1 Amycolatopsis thermoflava N1165 | reverse complement strand
CGTCCAGTTCGAGCCCGCTCGCGACGGCGAGCATCGCCTCGAGCAGCCCGTCCATCTGGTCGCGCGACTGGACCAGCTCCTCGATGCGGTCCTGCACCTCACGCAGCAGTTCCCGCAGCCGCAACTGCGACAACGTCTCGCGCAGCGGCCGCTCCTGCCCCGCCAGGTCACGCCGATCCTCACCCGCCATGCCGACCATCGTGCCTCAACGCGCACGGCAGCGGGGCCGAAAGACCCCGGCGGGGAGGACTACGGGCTCTCCGGGGAAGCCTACTGGGTCAGTTCGCCGAGTCCTCGAAGATCAGGAACGTGCGGGTGCCGAGCACCTCGGGTATCGCCTGCAGTTGCTCGAGCACGACGCGGCGCAGCGCATCGTTGTCCGCGGCGCGCACCAGCAGCATCACGTCGAACTCACCGCCGGTGAGGGCCATGTGCCGGACCTCCGGGATGGTGCGCAGCCGCTCCTTGAGGTCCCGCCAGCCGTTCTGCCGCACGGTGAGGCTCACGTACGCCGAGGTGGTCAACCCGATCTTCACCGGGTCCACGGTGGCGGTGAACCCGGTGATGACTCCGCGCGCGGTGAGGCGGTCCAGGCGGGCGTAGGCGTTCGCGCGCGAGATCCGCACCCGCTCGGCGAGGGCGCGCACCGACAGCCGCCCGTCGGCGCGCAGCTCGGCGACGATCCGGCGGTCGACGTCGTCCAGGGTGTCCATCCGTCTCACTTCCCGGCGCCGAGACCGCCCTCCCGGAGAGAACCGATCCGATTCCGCACCGAAGAAGGCCGATCGTCTCGACTCTTCCCGTGTCTCTGGTCAAACTGCGCACGCTGACGGGACCATCCTGTCATGTCGTCCATCGCCGCCACACAAGTTCCGGACGAGGCGGCCGCCCCGGTCCGGCTGATCGACGAGCGCGGCGCGCACGTCGGCGAGCACCCGTTGCCGCCCGTGGCCGCGCTCGTCGCCGGGTACCGCGGGCTGCTCCTGGCCCGCCGCCTGAACGAGCAGGCCGGCGCGCTGGTCCGGCAGGGACGGCTCGCGGTGTACCCGTCCTCGCGGGGCCAGGAGGCCTGCCAGGTCGCCTGCGCCCAGGTGCTCGCCGAGGGCGACTGGCTGTTCCCGACCTACCGCGACACCGCGGCGGTCGCCGCCCGCGGCGTGGACCCGGTCGAGGTGCTGACCATGCTGCGCGGCGACTGGCACTGCGGCTACGACCCGGTGGCCCATCGCGTCGCCCCGCAGGCCACCCCGCTCGCGACCCAACTGCTGCACGCCGTCGGCGTCGCGCACGCGGCCCGGCTCAACGGCGAGGACACCGTGGTGATGGCGCTGTGCGGGGACGGCGCGACCAGCGAGGGCGACTTCCACGAGGCCTGCAACTTCGCCGCCGTCTTCCGCGCGCCGGTGGTGTTCTTCGTGCAGAACAACAAGTACGCGATCTCCGTGCCGCTGGCCCGCCAGTCGGTGGCGCCGTCGCTGGCGGCCAAGGCGGTCGGCTACGGCATGCCCGGTGTCCTGGTCGACGGCAACGACTTCGCCGCCCTCACCGTGGTGCTCGGCGAGGCGGTCGCCCGCGCCCGTGCCGGTGGCGGGCCGACGCTCGTCGAAGCCGACACCTACCGCATGGACGCCCACACCAACGCCGACGACGCCGCCCGCTACCGCACCGACGACGAAGTCGCCGGGTGGGTCCAACGCGACCCGCTGACCCGCCTGCGCACGCACCTGGCGGAAACCGGCGCGCTCGACGAGGAACGCGAGGCCGAGTTCGCCGCCGCGGCCGAGGAGATGGCGGCGCACGTCCGAGCCGGGCTCGGGGCCGAGACCCCGGTGGACCCGGAAGAGCTGTTCGCCCACGTCTACGCGACGCCCACCCCGCAACTGGCCGAGCAGCGCGCCGCCCTGCGCGCCGAGCTCGACTACGAGGAGGCCTGATGCCGCCGGCCAAGATGACCATGGCCCAGGCGATCAACACCGCCCTGCGCGACGCCATGACCGCCGACGACCAGGTCGTGGTCTTCGGCGAGGACGTCGGGCAGCTCGGCGGGGTGTTCCGCGTGACCGACGGCCTGCACCGCGACTTCGGCGAGGCCCGCTGCTTCGACACCCCGCTCGCCGAGTCCGGCATTGTCGGCCTGGCCGTCGGGATGGCGATGAACGGGATGCGCCCGGTGGTGGAGATGCAGTTCGACGCGTTCGCCTACCCCGCGTTCGAGCAGATCGCCAGCCACGTGGCCAAACTGGGCAACCGCACGCGCGGGCGCCTGCGGCTGCCGATGGTCATCCGCATCCCCTACGCCGGCGGCATCGGCGGGGTGGAGCACCACTGCGACTCCTCCGAGGCCTACTACGCCCACACCCCCGGCCTGACCGTCGTCACCCCGGCCACCAACGCCGACGCCTACGGCCTGCTGCGCGCGGCGATCGACAGCCCCGACCCGGTGGTGTTCCTCGAACCCAAGAAGCGTTACTTCGCCAAGGAAGAGGTCGACGTCGCCGAGGCCGTCCCGCCGATCGGGCGGGCGATCGTCCGCAAACCCGGCCGGGACGCCACCCTGATCGCCTACGGCCCGTCGGTGCCCGTCGCGCTCGCCGCGGCCGAGCAGGCCGCCACCGAGGGCCGCGACCTGGGCGTGGTCGACCTGCGCTCGATCGTCCCGTTCGACGACGACACCGTCTGCGCCGAGGTCCGCCGGACCGGGCGCGCCGTCGTGATCGCCGAGGCGCCCGGCTTCGCGTCCGTGGCCTCGGAAATCGCCGCCCGCGTGTCCGAGCGCTGCTTCCACCACCTGGAGGCCCCGGTGCGCCGGGTGACCGGGTTCGACGTGCCCTACCCGGCGCCGAAGCTGGAGCACCACTTCCTGCCCGGCACCGACCGGATCCTCGACGCCGTCGACACCCTGCAGTGGCAGGACTCCTGGGAGGTGACCGCGTGAGCGTGCAGGTCTTCACCCTGCCCGACCTCGGCGAGGGTCTCACCGAAGCGGAGCTCGTGCGCTGGCTGGTCAAGGTCGGCGACCCGGTCGCCGTCGACGCCCCCGTCGCCGAGGTCGAAACGGCCAAGGCCGCGGTCGAGGTGCCCTCCCCTTACGCGGGCGTGGTCGCCGCGCTGCACGGCGAGGAGGGCGCCACCCTCGCCGTCGGCGAGCCGCTGATCTCGGTCGCTCCCAGCACAGACGCGGGCGCGGCGAACGCCTATGTGGAGGAAGAGCGAGCCGGGTCCGGCAACGTCCTGATCGGCTACGGCACCACCGACGCCGCGCCGTCCCGACGCCGGCGTCGCGCGGCCACGAAGGCTGCGGCGTCGCCACGGCGCGACGGGGACCGGCCGGCCGTGGTGTCGCCGATCGTCCGCCAGCTCGCCCGCCGCACCGGCGTCGATCTGGAAGCGCTCACCGGCAGCGGGCCGGACGGCCTGATCACCCGCCGGGACGTGGAGGCGGCAGCCGTCCCGGAAGAGCAGGCGGCAGGCGACGTGGACGCGCGGACCGGGCTGCCGATCCGGACCCGGGTGCCGCTGACGGGCCTGCGCAAGGCGGTCGCCGAGACCCTCACCCGCAGCCGCGCGGAGATCCCGGAGGCCACCACCTGGGTGGACGTCGACGCGACGGCGCTGCTCGACCTGCGGGCCCAGCTCGCGGAAACCGGGCAGGCGCCGGGCATCCTCGCCATGGTCGCCCGCTTCGTGATCGCCGGCCTGGCCCGGTTCCCCGAGCTCAACGCCCGCGTGGACACCCGGCGCGGGGAGATCACCCACCTCGACGGCGTCAACCTCGGCCTCGCCGCGCAGACCGACCGCGGCCTCGTCGTCCCGGCGATCACCGGCGCCCACCGGCTCGGCATGCGCGGCCTGGAGGCCGAGATCCGCAGGCTCACCGCGGCGGCCCGCGCGGGCACCGCCACCGCGGCCGAGCTCAGCTCCAGCTCGTTCACGCTCAACAACTACGGGGTGCTCGGCGTCGACGGCAGCGCGGCGATCATCAACCATCCCGAGGTCGCGATCCTCGGGATGGGCCGCATCATCCCGCGGCCGTGGGTCGTCGGCGGTGAGGTCGTCGCGCGGCAGATCGTGCAGCTGTCCCTGGTGTTCGATCATCGGGTGTGCGACGGCGGCACCGCGGGCGGGTTCCTCCGCTACGTCGCCGACGCGATCGAGTCCCCGACCTCGGCGATGGCCGACCTGTGAGCGGCGCCCTCAGCCGGCCAGGAGGTCGTCGAAGAAGGCGGTGATCGACGGTTGCGTCCCGGCGGCGCTGTGGCCCACCCCGGGCACCTCGGCCGTCCGCACCGCAGCGCCGTGTGCCCGCAGGCTCGCGGCGAGGCGGGCCAGCTCGGCGGGCCGGCTGCGGCCGGGTTCGCCCATCGCGGCCAGGTCGGCGCGGCCGTCGTCGTCGGCGCCGATCACCAGCAGCACCGGCACCCCCGCCACCGCGGTGGGATCCACAGTGGACCCGAACCGGGACTGGGTGTCGCCGGTGCCGTCCGGCCAGGCGCGCGTGGGGTCGAGCACGGTCACGCTGCCCGGCGCGCTCACCGCGACGGCCTCGACCCGCTCCGGGTGGAGGTAGAGGAACCGGTGGGCGAACTGGCCGCCGCCGGAGTGCCCGCACAGCATCACGGTGCCCACCCGCGCGTTCCACCGCTCACGGACCTGGTCCAGGATCTCCAGCAGCACCAGGTCGAACCGGATGCCGAAGGCGTCGAGGGTCTTGTAGTTGTGCACGTCGTCGGGATCGCCGATGCCGGCCGGGAACAGCGGCGTCACGACGATGACGTCGTGCCGGTCGGCGAACGGGATCAGCCCCTCACGCAACGCGCCGACGTTGCGCCCGGTGCCGTGCACGGCCACCAGCACCGGCATCCGCGCCCCGGGCGTCCAGGTCCGCGGCACGTAGGCGCAGTAGCTGCAGCGCGGCTCGGTGGGCGCGGCGAAGAACGGGGTGCGGCCGGTCAGCAACCGGCGGCCGGGGTGCGTGGCGGGCAGGTCTTCGACACGGATCACGGAATCTCCCTTGTGGACGGCGGCCGGACGAGGACGAGCGCTTGGGTGAGCGCGATGACGGACGGGGCCGATTCGACGTGCCAGATCGCGTCGAGCATGCGACGGCACCACGCGGCCGTGGCCAGGGGTTCCACCAGAGCCAGGAACTTCTCCTCGAACTGCGCGTCGGTCATCGGCGTGCCGTGCCGGCGGGGGCGTCGTGGACCTCGCGGACGAGCCGCTCGCCGGAGGCGAGGTGGACGGGCCGGGATGTTGTCGCTCGGGTGCCCGGGGGCTCCAGGCCGAGGTAGCCGTCGTTGAAGTCCGGGTGCCGCACCATGGTGCCGTTCACGAACGCGGCGACGTCCGCCGTGGTGGTGTCCGTCGCGCCGAGCACTGTGGACGGTCCCGGCGGGAGGGCCCGCGCGAGCCGGCGGGCGGCCCGGCTGGGCTCGGCGTGGAAGGCGCCGAGGTCGTCAGCGATCATCGCGCCGGACCGGCAGGCGGGCCAGCGGGACGTGGTGCTGGCCCGCGTGCATGTCGCGGTCCCGCAGCGAGCCCTGGCTGACCGGGCGCGGGAAGGAGATCTTCACGACGTTCAGCGAGGGGATGCGGAACACCTGGACGGTGCTCTCCTCGACCCGGTACAGCTCCGCGATCACCCGCTCGTTGAGGAAGGACTCGTCGGCGGCGATCCGGTAGCCCTCGGCGTCGCGCAGGAAGACCTCCATGGTGACCCAGAACGGGCCGGCGTTCTTGGACCGCACTTCGTGGGCGAGGTCGGCGAGAGTGGTGTCAGGCACGGGTGTTCTCCCCCAGTTCGATGCGGAACAGGCTCAGCGGGTCGTCGCAGTCCACGACGTGGTTGAGCACGAACTCGTACGCCGCGCCGCGCTCGACCTCGGCGGGCGAGGACGCGAACGCGAAGCTGGGCAGGTAGTCCATCCCGGGCGCGGGCAGGTGCAGCATCAACGGGTTGGCGACCTTCGCCACCGCCGTGGCGGTCGCCTGGTCGGGCGCGTTGACCAGCAGCATCACGCCCACCTCGCGCGGCGGCCCGCTCTCCGGTTCGAGGTCGTCCAGCACCGCGTTGTGCCCGTAGAGGCGCAGGTCGAAGGCGTACTCGCCGTCCGCAAGCCCGAGCGTCTGGCCGACCCGCTGCCGGATCATCGTGCGCATCAGCTCGGCCCAGGCGTCGACGTCGGCCAGGATCAGCGGATCCCGGATCGCCGCGAACGACATGGTTTCGTAGCCGGTGACCCGGGCGCCCTCCAGCTTGATCGTGTACTGCCCGGCGACGTGGAACTTCGACCCCTCGACCCGGACAATCCGGTCGTCGAGCGCGGTGTAGCGCGCGTCCCGGACGTCGAGGGTGCCGTCGGGTTCGCGCATCTCGAACGGGTTCACCGTCTCGTACAGCATGTGGGCGGCCACCGTGATCGGCGTGCACGAAACCGTGGGATCCAGCGGCTCGATCGTGAAGCCGTCGGCGTCGATGGTGGCCAGGACCCCGCCCGCACGCGGGTTGGTGGTGCACTGCCCGCCGCACTCGACGATCTTGGCGGCGTGCCAGGTGGGTCCGGCCGGCATGCCCATCATGAGCGGGTAGGCGGCCGCCACGGCCGTGTCGGTGGCGCGGCCGGCGAGCACGACCTGGGCGCCCGCCCGCAGCGCCGCGACGATCGGCTCGTGTCCCATCGCACCGACGATGTGGGTGCAGCTTTCCAGGGTTTCGGCCCGCAGCTCCCCCAGCGGCGGCAGCGGGTGGACCCGCCCGGCGTTGAGGTGTTCCTTCAGATCGGCCGCGTTCTGCTCGCTGTAGATCTTCGCGACCGTCAGGTCGAGCCCTTCCTCCGCCATCACCTCGGCGGCGATCCCGGCCACCCAGTCCACCCCGCGGTCGGTGCCGCTGGTGCCGCACGAGCCCACGATCACGGGAATGCCCGCCTCCGCGGCGGCGGTGAACAGGCTGCGCAGATCGCGGGCCACCGCCTTGGCCGTCGTCTTGGCCGTCGCCGACCCCAGGTAGTGCGGGCCGGAATCCGTGGACCCGCCGTCGATGCTGATCACGTCGGCGCCGAGCGCGATGCCGCGCTCGATCGTGGCGTGGTCCCAGCCCGCGCCGAGCATGCCGCTCGGTGTCAGGACGCGGACGGACTTCACCGGTTCGGTGCCCATGTTCCTCATTTCTTTCCTTCGGTGGTCAGGGCGGCGTTCACCGCGAACCGCGGCCGGCCCTGCAGCGCTGCCACGAGTTCCTCGGCCCCCTGGCGTCCCGCGGCGGCCCGCGCCTGCGCGGTCTGCCCGGCCAGGTGGGAGTAGACGACGATGCCGTCGACGTCGCGCAATGGGCTGTCCGGCGGCAGCGGCTCCTCGGTCGCGACGTCGAGCGCGGCGCCCGCGATGTCCCCGGCACGCACGGCCTTGGCGAGCGCGTCCTCGTCGACGATCGGCCCGCGGGCGGTGTTCACGAGCAGTGCCGTGGGTTTCATCCGCCGGAAAGCCTTTTCTCCCAGCAGGCCGCGGGTTCGTTCGGTGAGTGAGGTGTGCACCGAGACGTAGTCGGCGACGGCGAGGAGCTCGGGCAGGTCCACGAACCGCACCGCGGGGTCGGTCCGCAGGTGTGCGGGCACGCCGGTGGTGCACACGACGGTCATGCCGAAGGCGCGGGCCAGCGGAACCACGGCGCGCGCGGACGCCCCGTACCCGATGAGACCGAGGGTCGCGCCGCGCAGCTCGTGGCCGTCTTCACGCGGCCAGGCGCCCCGGGCCACGCCGCAGGCGGACTGCACGAGACGCCGCGCCCCCGCGAGCAGCAGTCCCATCGTGTACTCGGCCACGGCGTTCGCGTTGATCCCGGGCAGGTTGCTGACGCTGATGCCGAGCCGGGCCGCGGCGGCCACGTCGATCGAGTCGTACCCCACGCCGGTGCGCACCACGACCCGCAGCCGGGGCGCCCGCGCGAGGACGCCGGCCGTCATCGGCTCGTTGGCCACCAGCGCGGCGTCGACCCCGGCGAGCGCCTCCGCGAGCCGGTCGGGGTCCCGCCTGCCGGTCATCGGCAGGTGTTCGGTCTCCAGCCCGGCGCCGCACAGGAACTGGTCGACCTCGTCGCCGGGACGGAGGTAGTCCGTGGTGATCAGGACGCGGAGCACGATCTCCTCTTTCTCCAGAGTGGTCAGACGGCGCGGTCGGTGGCGGAACGCCGCTGCAACGCCCAGACCCGGGCGACCGCCAGCACGGCGACAAGGGCGACGACCGCGACGTCGAGCAGCATCAACGGCCAGCCGGTGAGGTCGACCATGCCACCGACCAGCGCCGGGCCGAGGAACCCGCCACCGGCCCAGCCGACGGTGTAAAGACCGGTGTAAGTCCCGACGACCCGGTCGGAGGGGGCGAGGTTCCACAGGACGACCACCGCGTTGACGAGGAACGCCGACGCACCCGCGGAAGCCACGCACAGGGCCACGACGGCGCCGATCGCTGTCTGGACGACGGTGCCGAGCACCATGGCGGCCGCGAACACCGTCATCCCGGCGATCATCACGCGCAGCCGGCCGAAGCGCTCGGCGAGCATCGCCACCGGGAAGGCGGCCAGGATGAAGGCCACCCCGCTGGGCAGGGTCAGCCCGCCCGCGTCGCCGCGGGACAGGTCCAGCGCCGCCATCCCGTAGGAGGTGACGAGCGAGCGCGACGCCGCCCACGCGCCGCCGAACAGGAAGATCGACACGATGAGCAGCAGCCGGCTGCGGTCGCGGTCCGTCACGATGTCGGGCACGATGTCGCGCACCCGCACCTTGGCCACCGCCGGTTCGTCTCCCGCGCGGTCCTCTTCCACTGCCGCGCGGTAGGCCGGGGACCGGCTGTCCCGCACCTTCGCCGCCAGCACGGCCACCGAGACCACCATCAGCACCGCCGGGATCGCGAACGACAGGTTCGGGTGGTCGTCGACCAGGAAGAGGCTGATCAGCGCCGAGACGATCACCGTGATGCTCGAGGCGATCTTGACCACCGCGTTGGCGCGGCTGCGGCGCGCGGGGCTGATGAAGTCCGGGAGCAGGGACTCGGCGATGGGCTTGAACGAGTTCGCCACCAGCGCGTAGCTGAACATCGCCAGGATCAGCAGCGGCAGGGAGCCCGCGGTGAACGGGATGGCGACGAACAGCAGGGCCGCGACCGGCATCCCGGCGACGAGGTAGGGGATGCGCCTGCCCCAGGAGGTCCGGGTGTTGTCCGACCGGTTGCCCATCCAGGGCTGGACGAAGATGCCGAGCAGGTTGTCCATGCCCATCAGCAGGCCGACCAGCGCGGCGCTGCCGAGGTGCGCGCCGAGCAGCGGCGGGACCTGCGACTCGTAGAGGTTCCACGTCGACTCCTGCGCGAACACCGCCAGGGCCACGAAGAACGTGATCCGCCGACCGGTTCCCGCACGCCGCGTAGCCAGCGTCATCGCCACCACCCTTCCCTGTCGCCACGGCCTTGTGGCGAGCCCGACGCTACTTTGCTATAGCAAGATGGTCAATAGTTGCAAATGATCGCTGCGATGGCAGATAGGGTGATCGCATGGCAGGTGAGAGGTTGACGGGCCTGACGAGCGACACGCTGTCCGACCGCGCGTACCGCGCGATCCGCGCCGCGGTCACGACCGGCGAGCTGCGCCCGGGGCAGAAGGTGACCGAGCGCGGGCTGGCCGAGCGCCTGTCGGTAAGCCCGACCCCGGTGCGCGAGGCGATCCGGCGGCTCGAACAGGACGGCCTGCTGGAACGGACCGGACCACGCACCGTCAAGGTCGCCGAGGTCGCCAACGCCGCGGTGCAGGACCTCGCCGAGGTCGAGGTCGCGCTACGCGGGATGGTGGCCCGCTTCGCCGCGCGGCACGCGACCGAGGAGCAACTGGACCGGCTCGACGCCATCCTCGACGACGCCGACGACCTGCTGATCGTCATCCAGCAGCGGCACCAGGCCGGTGAGGACATCTCCCGCCAGCTGGGCCGGCTGCTGGACACCATGCAGCGGTTCAACGAGGTCGTCGAATCCTGCGCGGGCAACCCGGTGCTCGTGCGCCTGCTCGACCAGACCCGGGTGTTCTCCTGGGCGGAGCGGCGCACCAAGCTGATCGACCGCATCAACCAGGACGAGACGTTCGGCCTGGACCGCTACTCCAGCCACCGCGCGCTCGTGCGGGCGCT
This sequence comes from Amycolatopsis thermoflava N1165, assembly GCF_000473265.1. Classification (NCBI taxonomy): domain Bacteria; kingdom Bacillati; phylum Actinomycetota; class Actinomycetes; order Pseudonocardiales; family Pseudonocardiaceae; genus Amycolatopsis; species Amycolatopsis thermoflava. The sequence continues at coordinate 1,227,275 of NZ_KI421511.1, read as the reverse complement.
GCGGGCCCGCGACTCGGCCGCCGCGGAGGCGCTGGTGATCGAGGACGCCCGCGGCGGACTCGGCGACCTGCTCGCCGGCGCCCCGGCGGCGGTGCCCGCGGCGCAGCACTGACGGCCGGGACCACTGGTCAGAGACCCGCCGGGTCGACGGGGCGGGTCATGACGCCACCGCCCGCGCGATCTCGTCGGCGATCGCCGCGCCCAGTTTCTCGGTCGTCCCGGAGCCGCCGAGATCGGGGGTGTGCACCTCCGGCTGCTCGTCGAGCACGGTTTCGATCGCGGCGACGACCTGCGCGGCCGCGTCCGGCTCCCCCAGGTGGTCGAGCATCATCGCGCCGCTCCAGATCTGCCCGACCGGGTTGGCGATCCCGCGCCCGGCGATGTCCGGGGCCGAGCCGTGCACCGGCTCGAACAGGCTGGGCCAGGTGCGGTCGGGGTTGATGTTGGCGCTGGGCGCGATGCCGATCGTGCCGGCGCACGCCGGGCCGAGGTCGGACAGGATGTCGCCGAACAGGTTGCTGGCCACCACGACGTCGTAGTCCTGGGGCCGCAGGACGAACTTGGCGGTGAGGATGTCGATGTGGTCGGAGTCCGCGGCGACGTCCGGGTACCGCCCGGCCATCGCGGCCGCGCGCTCGTCCCAGTAGGGCATCGTGATGGAGATGCCGTTGCTCTTGGTCGCCCACGTCAGGTGCTTGCGCGGGCGCGCGGCGGCCAGCTCGAACGCGTACCGCAGCACCCGGTCCACCCCGGTCCGGGTCATCACGGTCTCCTGCACCACGGTTTCGCGGTCGGTGCCCTCGAAGATCCGGCCTCCGATGCTGGAGTACTCGCCCTCGGTGTTCTCGCGGACGACGACGAAATCGATGTCGCCCGGACCGTGGTCCCGCAGCGGGCTGCGCACCCCGCGCAGCAGCCGGACCGGCCGGAGGTTGACGTACTGGTCGAACCCGCGCCGGAACCGCAGGAGACTCCCCCACAACGACACGTGGTCGGGCACGACGTCGGGCCTGCCGACCGCGCCGAAGAAGATCGCGTCGAAGCCGCCGAGCACTTCCCGCCAGTCCGGCGGCAGCATTTCGCCGTGGCGCACCCAGTAGTCGGCGCTGGCGAAGTCGAACTCGGTGACGTCGAGATCGAAGCCGTGGCCGCGGGCGGCGGCACGCAGGCACCGCAACCCCTCGGGCACGACCTCACGTCCGATGCCATCCCCCGGGACGACGGCGATGCGGTAACGGTGGGACACGGCAGCTCCTTGTGGTCGGGCCCTTCACCTTGATCGGCGCGGCACACCACGACAAGAGCTCTCCGGGCAACCTATCCTTTCGCTCAGGGAAAGAAAGGGGCGCGTGTGAGCTCGATCGACGATCTCCGCTTCTTCCACGTGGTCGCCGCGAGCGAGACGCTGACCGCCGCCGCCCGCGAACTCGGGTCCTCGCTGCCCGCGGTCAGCAAACGCCTGCGGGCGCTGGAACAACGGCTCGACGCGCGCCTGGTGCACCGCGGCACGCGGCGGCTGGTGCTGACCTCCGAGGGCGAGCTCTACGCCGCCCGCCTGGAGACGATCCTCGACCAGGTCCGCGAGCTCGACGACCTGATCACGCACCGGTCGGCCGACCTGCGCGGCTCGGTCGTGGTCCAGGCCACCCTCGGCCTCGGACGCGCCCACGTCGCGCCCCTGCTCGGCGAGTTCACCGCGCGGCATCCCCAGCTGAACATCCGGCTGCACACCACGCCGCTGCCGCTGCGCCCGCACCGGCGCGAGTTCGACATGGCCGTGCACGTCGGCGCCCCGCCGGATTCGACGCTGCGGATGCGGCGGCTGGCCCGCAACCGGCGCGTGCCCTGCGCCGCACCGTCCTACCTGGACCGCAAGGGCATGCCGGAACGGGTCGAGGACCTGGCCGACCACGACTGCATCGTGCTGCGCGAGAACGAAGGGGACTTCGACCTGTGGCGGTTCGGCACCGCGGGCCGGCCGAGGCAGGTGCGCGTGCGCGGCCGCCTGTCCAGCGACGACGGGGACGTCGTCACCGACTGGGCCCTGCGGGGACACGGGGTGATCATGCGCTCGGAGTGGCAGGTCAGGTCGCATTTGGACAGTGGCGCGCTCGTCCGCGTGCTGCCCGGAGTCCCCACCCCGCCCGCCGACATCTACGCCCTCCTCGCCGACGACGTCCACGTGCCGCGGCGGGTCAGCGAGCTGATCGACCACCTGGCGGCCCGGCTGCCTGCCCGGATCGCCGGGTCGCGCTGAGGCGCCCCAGCAGTCACGGCACAGGCGCGCCGTTCAATGCCGACCCGGCGGGCGGACAGTGGCCCGCAGCTAGCAACCGCGGCGCGGCCAGCGCGCCCGCGCCGACGCTCAGCGCACGAACGCCACGGCCGCGAGAGCTTCCGGCACAGCGCCGGATCTTCGCTGGAACACTGTGAGGTGGCCCGCGCCCGGCGCGCGCTCTGGGACGAGCTGGGCACCGCCGGCCCCGGTGCCGATCTGGGCGACCCGCTTGCCGGGCAGGTCGTAGTCGTGGTCCCAGCCGGCGCTGCGCAGGAGCTGCCTACATCCGCGACCACTTCCCGAGGTGGCAGCAAAACTGGCAGCCGTGCGAGGGGATTTCGCGCCGCCCGCGCCGCCGGAGCGCGACCCCGGGGTCGAAGTGGACCACGAGCACGCGCAGCCGCAACATCACCGGCCGGACATACCCGATCGACGGAGGCCGGTTGGGGCGTCCGGCGTCACCGGGGTTGCCCGGTTCGGCGCGGCCCGTGTGTGGGGATGCCGCGCCGGACGTCGCCAGGCAGGCGGTCGAGGCGTTCGAGGTTCCGCGCGGTGCTGGAGTGCAGCTGCCAGGGCACGCTGACGACCATCACAGCGGGTTCGAACAGCAGCCTGCTCTTCAGGCGCAGGGCGCTCTGGTTGTGCAGCAGGTTCTCCCACCAGTGGCCGACGACGTACTCGGGGATGTAGACGCAGATGACGTCTCGGGGGCTGTCGCGGCGCAGCTTCTTGATGTAGTTGACCACCGGCCTGGCGATCTCCCGGTACGGGGATTCCAGCACCAGCAGCGGGATCGCGAGGTCGTGGCTTTCCCAGACGCGCTGCAGCTCGCGGGTTTCGGCGTCGTCGACGTTGATGGTGATCGCGGTCAGCGTGTCGGGGCGGGCGGCCTTCGCGAAGGCCAGAGCGCGCTGGGTGGGTTTGTGCAGTGTCGAGACCAGGACGACGGCGTGCACGCGGCTGGGCAACAGCGTCCCGGTCTCGTCGGGGGCGAGTTCCTCCCGCACCTGCTGGTAGTGCCGCCGGATCGCGCGCATCAGCAGGAACAGCAGGGGGATCGCGATGACCACCAGGTAGGCGCCGCCGGAGAACTTCGTGATCAGCACGACGACCAGCACGACGCCGGTGAAGCACGCGCCGAATGCGTTGATGGCCCGGCCACGCCGGACACGCCGGCGCGACCCCGGATCGGTGGCGGTGCGCAGTTCCTGATTCCAGTGCCGGACCATCCCGGCCTGGCACAACGTGAACGAGGTGAACACACCGATGATGTAGAGCTGGATCAGCCGGGTCGTGGAACCGTCGAAGGCGTAGATCAGCGCCGCGGCCACCATCGCGAGCAGGACGATCCCGTTGGAGAAGGTGAGCCGGTCCCCGCGGGTGTGCAGCTGCCGGGGCAGGTACCGGTCCCGCGCCAGGATCGCGCCGAGGAGCGGGAAGCCGTTGAAGGCGGTGTTGGCAGCCAGGATCAGGATGAGCGCCGCGGTGGCCTGGATGTAGAAGAACCCCGCGCTGTGGTCGCCGCCGAAGACCGCGGCGGCGATCTGCGCGATCACCGTCCGCTGTGCCGCGTTCTCGCAGCTGCCCGGGAAGCCCGCCAGGTCGCACGGGTTCTCGGCGATCCTGACCTGCGCGATCAGGGCCAGCAGCGTGATGCCGCTGAACATCGCGATCGACAACGCGCCCATCGCCGTCATCGTGCGCGCGGCGTTGAGGCCCTTCGGCTTGCGGAAGGCCGGGACGCCGTTGGAGATCGCCTCGGCGCCGGTGAGCGCGGTGCAGCCGGAGGAGAACGCCCTCAGCACGAGGAACGCCAGCGCGAGCCCGGTCAGCCCGGCCTGCTCGGCGTGGATGTCGTAGTGCGCGCTCTCGGCCACCGGTCGATGCCCGGCCAGGGTCTCGGCCAGACCGGCCACGATCATGATGAGCACACCGGCGACGAACGCGTAGGTGGGCACCGCGAAGGTGCGCCCCGACTCGCGTACCCCGCGCAGGTTCACCGCGGTCAGCAGCAGCACGAACACGAGGTTGATCAGCACGCGGTGAGGGTTGAGCTCCGGCAGCGCCGAAATGATGTTGTCCACCCCGGCGGCGACCGACACCGCCACGGTGAGCACGTAGTCCACCAGCAAGGCGCCCGCGACCACCAGGCCGGCGTTGCGCCCCAGGTTCTGCGACGCGACTTCGTAGGAGCCGCCGCCGGTCGGGTAGGCCCGCACCACCTGGCGGTAGGACAGCACGACCACGACCAGCAGGACCACCACCGCCAGCGCGATCCACGGGGTCAGGTGCAGGAACGCCACCCCGCCGAGCGAGAGGATCAGCAGGATTTCCTGGGTGGCGTAGGTGACCGAGGACAGCGGGTCGCTGGCGAAGATCGGCAGTGCGATCCGCTTCGGCAGCAACTCGTGCGACAGCCGGTCGCTGCGGAACGGGCGCCCGACCACCAGGCGCTTGAGCACGGACGTTGCGGAAGGCACGAAGGCAGGGTAGGCAGCAGGTGATGGGCCGAACGGCCGCGCGGCGTATGGATCCCGTCAAAAATCCGCCCGCGTCGCGGGGCCGCTGCCGGAATTCGACCGGTGAGATCAGGGCCGGGTCGAGCCTCGGAACCCGCGGCCGCCGCAACCGGGTCCGGCCGGGATGACGGCGCCAGGCGAGTGCGCTCGTCAGGACGGGGCCAGCGCACCCTCCGCGTCGTAGCCGAAGACGCCGCCCACCATCGTCGCCCGGACTTGGAGCTCCCGGATCCGGTCGGGCGCAACCTGGAGCAGGTCGTCGGACAGCACGGTGAGGTCGGCCAGGTTGCCCCGCCGCAACGCGCCCTTCCGCGTCTCCTCGTGCACGGCGTGCGCGGAGCCGATCGTGTACGCCCGCAGGGCCTGCGCCGGGGTGAGCGCTTCGCCCGGGGCGATCGGCGCCCCGGACGCCGAGCGGCGGTTGACCATGTCGTGGATGCTGATCAGCGGCTCCCCCGGCACCACCGGCGCGTCGGTCGACCCGGGCAGCTCGACACCGGCCTCGACGAAACTACGCATCCGGTACGCGCGCTCCACGCGATCCGCGCCCAGCGCGGCGAGGAAACCGTCGCCGAGCGCGGAGATGAACCGCCCCTGCGGCACCGGGATCACGCCCGCCGACACGATCCGCGCGACCTGCTCGTCGGAGGCGACCCCGACGTGTTCGACGCGGTGCCGGGCATCGGGCCGCGGCAGGCGTTTCTGGGCCTCCTCGTAGGCGCCGAGCACGACGTCCAGCGCGTGGTCGCCGATGGCGTGCGTGGCGATCTGCCACCCGTTCTCGTGGCCGCGCAGGATGTTCTCCCGCAACGCCTCGGCCTCGGCGAGCAGGAACCCGCGGTTGCCGGGGCTGTCGCGGTAGTCGCAGCACATCGCCGCGGTCCGGCCGATCAGCGACCCGTCGGACACGATCTTCACCGGCCCCAGCCGGAACCACTCGTCGCCGATCCCGCTGCGCAGCCCGAGGTCCAGTCCCCAGCCGTCCAGGCCGTCGTCGACCCGCCCGAGGTCGTGCACCGCGTCGATGAACGGCATCGCCGTGACGCGGGTGCGGAGGTTCCCCCGCTCGTAGGCCGTCTGGAACGCCCGGGCGTCCGCGGGACCGTGGCCGATCAGCCGTCCGCCGATCCCCGGCTCGGTCACGCTGGTCAGCCCGTGGCGCAGCGCCCACGCCGACGCGGCTTCCAGCGCCGCCACCAGCTCCTCCTGCGGCACCGGCTTGAGCACGTGGCTGACCAGCGTCATGGCCTGCTCCTGCAGCAGACCGGTGTGCACGCCGTCGCGGAACACGGCGCTGCCGCCGGGCGGCGCCGTCACCACGTCCGGATCGGGATGCCCGGCCCGCCGGAACGCCTCGGTGTTCGCCACCGCCATGTGGTTGGAGTTGTGCACCAGGTAGACCGGCCTGCCGCCGGCGATGCGGTCGAGCACCTGCCGCGTGGGGTGCTCGCCGATCTTGTTCTGGTCGTAGCCGTTGCCGATCACCCACGCGCCGTCGGGTTTCCCGGCGGCCCACTCCTCGACGCGGCGGTAGAGCGCGTCCAGCGTCGGCGCGGCCTCGGCGGACAGGTCGAGCTGCGTCATCTCCTTGCCCAGCATGGAGAAGTGCAGGTGGGCGTCGTTGAACCCGGGCACGACCGGGGCGCCGCCGAGGTCGTGGCGCGCGTCCGCGGTGACGCCGTCGAGCTCCTCGTCGAAGCCGGCGATCCGGCCGTGCAGCACGCCGACCGAGCGCGCGCGCGGACGCGCCGGGTCGAGGGTGGTGATGCGGGCGTTGGTGATGATCGTGTCGATGCGCATGAGGTATGTCCCAATCAGACCGAAGCGGTGACGGTTGGCGTGGCGGACCTGCGGACGAGTGCGGACAGCACGGTCACGCCGGCCGCGGTGACTCCGATGAGGACGAGGTAGAACACCGCCACCCCGGCCCAGTGGCCGCCGCCGAGCCCGAGGAAGAGCTGCGCGAGCAGCGGCGTCGTGCCACCGATGACCGTCGAGCAGAGCTGGTAGGCGAACGAGATGCCGGTGTAGCGCACGCCCACCGGGAACGCCTGGGCGAGGAACCCGGCGAGCACCGCGTAGTAGCCCGTCCCGGCGATCGTGCTCAGCCCGATGCCGAGCAGGATGAGCGCGGGTTTCCCGGTGCCGGCGAGCAGGAACATCGGCACGGCCAGCGCCGCGGTGGCCGCCAGCGTGCCGACCATGAACCGGGCCGCGCCGACCCGCTCCGCGAGCCGGGTGGCCACCGGCTGCCACAGGAACTGCACGACCGCGTTGGCCAGCAGCAGGTTCAGCATGACCTGGCGGCTGACCCCGAGCTGCGAGGTCGCGTAGGCGAGCATGAACGTGCTGAGGAAGTAGGCCATGCCGATGCCGAGCGCGCTGGCGAACACGGCGGCGACGACCCGTCGCCAGTGGTGGGCGAGCAGCTCGGCGATCGGCAGCTTCACCGGCGGGGCCTGCTCGACGCGCTGGGTGAACTCCCGCGACTCCTCCAGTTTCAGGCGGGTCACCAGCCCGATGACGACGAGCAGGGCCGACAGCAGGAACGGGATCCGCCAGCCCCACGTCGCGAACGCGTCCCCGGGCAGGGCCGCGACCAGCGCCATGACGAGGGTCGCGAGGATATTGCCCGCGGGCGAGCCCTGCTGCACGAACATCCCGCCCCGCAGCGCGCGGCCGCTCGCCCCGCTCTCGGTGGCCAGCAGGACGGCGCCGCCCCACTCCCCGCCGACGGCGAAACCCTGGAGCGCGCGCAGCAGCACCAGCAGGATCGGCGCGGCGACCCCGATGGTCGCATATCCCGGCAGCACGCCGATCGCGAACGTGGCCACGCCCATGATCAACAGAGTCGCGACCAGCGTGTTCTTCCGGCCCAGCCGGTCGCCGAGGTGCCCGAACACGATGCCGCCGATCGGTCGCGCGAGGAAACCCGCCCAGAACGTCGCGAACGATGCCAGCAGCGCCGTGGACGTGTCGAACGTCGGGAAGAACACCGGCCCGAAGGCGATCGCCGCGGCGGTGCCGAAGATGTAGAAGTCGTACCACTCGACCGCGGTGCCCACGAAGGCCGCGATGCGGGCACGTCTGCCCTGACGTGCGGCCGTCTCGTCGTCGGACATGTCGCCTCCGGTGTGATGCGGGTGAATGTGCCAGGAATTCTCAGTGGCCACATGCCATGCTGTCGAATACTGATTTCGCAAGGACTTGATGCTCGGGAGGCATGCGGCGTGGAGATGCGGGTGGTGAAGTACTTCCTCGCGGTCGCGGAGGCGGGTTCGATCACCGAGGGGTCACGGCGCCTGCACGTCACGCAACCGTCGGTGTCCCGGCAGCTCCGCGCGCTGGAACAGGAGCTCGGCGTCACCCTGTTCCAGCGGGGCCACGGCGCGCTGAGCCTGACGCACGCCGGCAGGCGGTTCCTCGACGCGGCGCGGGACCTGGTGCTGCGCGAGCAGATGGCCCGCGACGCCGTCGGGCTGGACCAGATCCGCGGCGCGCGGTGGCGGGTGGTCGCGCCGTTCACGACGATCGTCCGGTCGCTGGCGCCGTTCATCGCCGAACACGGGGCGAGCCATCCGGTGATCGACGCGCTCGAATGCGAGCCGGTCGCGGTGTTCGAGCGCACCCGGGTGCTGGGCGCGGACCTGGGGGTCTCCACCGTGGCGCCCCCCGCCGACTGGGCGTCCCGGCGGCTCGTCGACGTGGGGATCACCGTCCACGTCGCGGGTGACCACCCGCTGGCCGGCCGCTCCGACGTGGAGATCCGCGAACTGGCGCGGCACCCGCTGGTGCTGATGGACCGGACGAACGTGGCGCGGCTGGCGTTCGACGAGGCGGTCGCGACCGCGGGCGTGGACGTGCCGGAGGCGATCGAGATGAGCTCGGCGTTCATGGCGCAGGGCCTCGCGGCGAGCGGCCGCGGCGCCGCGGTGATGACCAATGCCCCGGCGTTCGGCCTGCACGCGGTGCGCATCATGCTGGACGGGCGCCAGATCCGGCTCGGCCTGCACGCAGGCTGGGACCCGACCCACTACGCCGCCCAGGCGATCTGCCGGTGGGTCGAGGAGTTCGCGGAATGGCACGCGGACGTCCCGGAAGCGGTGCACGTCGACGACCCGCCCGCCGCACCGGAAGTCAGCGCCTGACAGGCCGGTGTCAGCGCGCTGTGCTCCCGCTGCCAGCGAACCCCTCCAATGTCAGGGACGAAGACGTTCCCGACTTTGAAGGAAGTTTCCGATGCGCACCCCAGTCACGATCATCGGCGCCGGTCTCGGCGGGCTCACCCTCGCCCGCGTGCTGCACGTCCACGGCATCCCCGCCGCCGTCTACGAGGCGGAGCCGTCGCCGATGGCGCGCACGCAGGGCGGGATGCTCGACATCCACGACTACAACGGGCAACTCGCCGTCGAGGCCGCCGGCCTGATGGCGGAGTTCCGCGGTCTCGTGCTGGAGGGCCGCCAGGCGATGCGGATCCTCGACCAGGCCGGCACCGTGCTGTTCGAGAAGTCCGACGACGGCACTGGCGGCCGTCCCGAGGTGCAGCGGGGCGAGCTGCGCCGGATGCTGCTCGACGCGCTCCCCGCCGGCACCGTCCACTGGGGACACAAGGCGAGCGGCGCCCGCACCCTCGGCGACGGCCGGCACGAGGTGACCTTCACCGACGGCCGCACCGTCGTCACGGACCTGCTGATCGGCGCCGACGGCGCGTGGTCCCGGGTCCGGCCACTGCTGACCGGCGCCACGCCCGAGTACACCGGCACGGCGTACGTCGAGACGTACCTGTTCGACGCCGACACGCGGCACCCCGCCACGGCGAAGGCGGTCGGCGGCGGCTCGATGATCGCGAACGGCCCCACCCCGGACGCGGCGATCTTCGCCCACCGCGAGCGTGGCGACACCCTGCACGGCTACATCGAGCTCACCCGGCCGCTGGACTGGTTCGCCGCCGTGGACTTCGCCGACCCGGCCGCGGCCACCGCGCGGATCGCGCGGGAGTTCGACGGCTGGGCTCCGGAGCTGACGGCACTGATCACCGACAGCGACACCGCGCCGGTCCTGCGCCCGCACCACGCCCTGCCCGCCGGCCACCGCTGGGAGCGCGTGCCGGGAGCGACGCTCGTCGGCGACGCGGCGCACCTCGCCGCGCCCAACGGCGAAGGCGCGAACCTGGCCATGCTGGACGGCGCCGAACTCGCCCAAGCCCTGGCCGCGCACGAGGACGTCGAGACCGCACTGGCCGAGTACGAACAGACGATGTTCACGCGGGCCGCCAACCCGCCCGACGAGAGCGCCCTCCTGGAAAGCGTTTTCGGCGGCACGATCCCGCAGAGCCTGGCCGCCCTGTTCGGGGATCGGACCGGTACTGCGCAAAACGGGTGACGGCTGGGACAATTCCGGCAGAACGGTTCTACTGTCGTCGACATGGGGAGACGTCGGTGAATTCTCGGCATGCTTTGTGCGATGGCTGTGGGATTCGCCGGAATCACCTGATGCGCGACGTCACCGGGATCCGGATCGGGATCACCGCGGGCGATCACGCCGACACGGTGCCGTTGCTGCGGGCCGGCGGTTTCGCGGTCCGGACCACCCCGCAGGGCACGGTCGCCACCCGCGGTGGCACGACGATCCGGTTGGATGTCCTGCCACTGGGCGAAATCGGTCTGCGCAGTGTCGAGTTTTCGCTCAGCACGGCGGTGCACCACCGGCACGTGGGGCGGATCGGCAATTCCGAACTGGTGGTCGGGCCGGGACCGCGTGCGCACTGGACGTTCGGGTTCCGGGGACAGGGATCCGCATGCGGATCAACGCCGCCGCGAAGAAGGCCGGAGTCCGTCCATCAGGAGGTTCAGCAAGCGCGCTGCCATCGCCTTGTGCTCGGGTGAACCCGCCACGGTGAAGATGCCGATGAGAGCGGCTGCGATGTCTTCGGCGGGGACGTCGCCACGGAGTTGGCCGCTCGTGCGACCGGCGTCGAGGATCTCGTCGATGGCCGCGAGCAGCTCGGTCCGGGTGTGGGCATGCCCGATCTCCCCCGATTCGATCATCGCGAGCAACGTGTCCAGCATCCCGTTCTTGGTCGCGACCCACTCCCCGAACAGGTCCATCCACCGTCGCAGGGCCGCGGGCGGGTCGAGTTCGGCGAGGAGCTCACGAGCGCCGGAGGTGAGCCGCGCGACCTGGTCCCGGTAGACCGCGTCGACCAGCGACTCCCGGGTCGGGAAGTGCCGGTAGAGCGTGGCGATGCCCACCCCGGCTTCGCTGGCGATCGCGCGCATCGACGGCTCGGTCTCCGCCGAGGCGAACAAGCGGGTCGCCACGGCCAGCAGCTGCTGGCGGTTGCGGGCCGCGTCCGCTCGCGGTCTGCGGGTCTCCTCGGCGGCCAAAACGGATCACGCTCCACTTGTGTTAGCCTGGTGTTGAAACGGAGCATAGTCCGCTTACTGAGCCGCGACTGGAGACAGGTGAACATGGCAGAACCGAACGTCAACACGCCGGCGATCACGAGCCGGGCGGTTCAGTTCGAGTCGTTCGGCGGGCCGGAGGCCTTGACCGTCCGCGAGGTGCCCGTGCCGCAGGCCGGTCCGGGACAGATCCGCGTGCGGGTCGCCGCGGCCGGCCTGAACCCGATGGACTGGTTCATGACCTCGGACGCGGAGACCGCGGCGCGATTCGGGTTGAGCCTGCCCTGCGGGTTCGGCACCGACTACGCCGGCGTCGTGGACCAGGTCGGTGACGGGGTGCGCGAGTTCGCGGTCGGTGACCGGGTGTTCGGCGGCGCCCTGTCCCGCGCGGTCGCCGACTACGTCGTCGTGGACGAGGCGGGGACCATCGCGGTGGGCGGCGAGGCCCACCACACCCCCGACGGCATCGATGACCGGACCGCCGCCACCCTTGCCATCGCGGGACGCACGGCGGCCGCGGCCCTCGCCGTGGTCGATCCCGGCCCGGGCGACACGGTGCTCATCGGCGGCGCGGGAGGCGGGGTCGGTGTGTTCGCCGTCCAGCTCGCGCGCCGCGCGGGCGCACGGGTGATCGGGACGGGGTCGGCATCCTCGGCCGAGGCCCTGCGAGCCCTGGGGGCCGAGCCGGTCACCTACGGCGACGGCCTGGTCGACCGGGTCCGCGCGCTGGCTCCAGCCGGCGTCACCGCGGCCATGGACCTGCACGGGACGGACACGGCGCAGGCGGCACGGAAACTCGGCGTGCCCGACGCACGCATCACCACCATCGCCGCCCAGGTCGACGGGATCACGCCGGCGAACGGCGCCGGCGCACCCCAAGGCGCCCTCGAGGAGATCGCCGGCCTGGTCGCGACGGGCCGGCTCCGGGTGCCGATCGCGGCGCGCTACCCGGTCGAGCAGATCCGCGCCGCGGTCGAGCTCCAAGCGGCGCGGCACGTGCACGGGAAGGTCGTCATCGACCTCTAGATGTTGTGACGTGAGGTTGTGGACGGCGTGTTGGGGTTGATTGTAGGGAGGACCTCCGGGCGGAGTGGGTGTTGCGACGCATCCACACCAGCCCTGGAGGTCCTCGATGGGTCACGCTGACGCAGGGCACCACGGTGTATGACCGGCAGTTGATCGTGCAGCGTTATCAGGCGGGGTGGCCGGCGGCGCGGATCGGCTGAGCAGCTCGGGGTGGCCCGTTCCACGGTCTACGAGTGGTTGTCCCGGCGCCGGGAGGAGGGCGCGCTCTGACGTCCGCGGGGTGATGACCGCCGGGTGAGCAGCGGGAGGGTTGGTCAAGGCCAGGACCGGCCTGGCCACACTGCTCATCCGGCCTTGAGGACAGGCCGCCAACGCCGCCCCGCCAGGGCTCACCCGGCCCAGCGGGCGATGCCGAGCGCCGCGGTGCGCACGGCGGGCGCGAGCCGGTCGACGGCGGCCCTGGAATGCGCCACGATGCCGAGCGCGGCGCGCACCCGGCCGTCCAGGCCGAGGATCGGGGCGGCGACCGACACCGCGCCCAGCGTCATCTCCTCGTAGGAGTAGGCGACCCCGGTCTTGCGGACCTCCTCCAGCGCGGCCGCGAGCCGGCCGGGCTGGGTGATCGTGTGCGGGGTCATCCGCGCCAGACCCGCCTCGACGACCGACCGGAGCAGGTCCTTTCCGGAGAACGCCAGGAAGACCTTGCCGACGCCGGTCGCGTGCAGCGGCAGGCGGCCGCCGACTTCGGTTCGCGTCGGAACGGCCTTGGTGCTGGAGATCTTCTCGATGCACAGCGCCTGCGTGCCCTCCAGGACGGTGAGCTGGAGGTTCTCCTGGGTCGCCTGGAAGAGGTCGTGCATGTAGGGCAGGGCGGCTTCCCGCAGCCCGCGCTGCTGCGGGGCGAGCGTCCCGATCGTCCACAGTCGCATCCCGATGCGGTACCGGCCGTCCTCGAGCCGTTCCAGCCCGCCCCACTCCCGGAGCTCGGTGATCAGCCGGCGCGCGGTCGACACGGGCAGACCGCTGCGCGTGGCCACCTCGGTGAGTGTGAGCGCCGGATGCGCCACGTCGAAGCAGTCGAGCACGGTCAGCAGCCGCCGGGACACCGACTGACCGGGCGTGTTCGTTCGGCCCGCCATGCCGTCAATGTACGGGCGATTGCCACTGGACGGCAATCACGTCTGGCGTCGGGCGGCGCCTGGGCCGCAGGATCCCTACGTTCCCGCCACACCGGAGCAGAACGAGGAGGTTCTGAGCATGACGAACACCGACCGGGCGTGTGCCCGCCGTGTCACTGGGTGGACGAACCGGTGAGCGGGTTCTGGACGCGCCAGGGCATCGTCCCGCACCTGCGCTGGGGCTTCGTGGCGCTCACGTTGTTCATGATCGGCGACGGGATCGAATCCGGATTCCTCTCCCCCTACCTCGCCGAGCACGGCTTCGGCCCGGGCCAGACGTCGCTGCTGTGGAGCGTCTACGGGTTCGTCGTCGCCGTCGCCGCGTGGCTGTCGGGCGCGCTCGCCGAGGCCTTCGGCCCCCGGCGGGTGATGTTCGCCGGATTCGCGATCTGGGTGGTCTTCGAGATCGCCTTCCTGTTCGCGCTGGCCCAGGGCGACTTCACGCTCATGCTGATCAGCTTCGGCGTCCGCGGCCTTGGCTATCCGCTGTTCTCCTACGGCTTCCTCGTGTGGGTGGCCATGGACACGCCGGAGTCGGTGATGGGCAAGGCCGTGGGCTGGTACTGGTTCTTCTTCGTACTCGGCCTCGGGGTGATCAGCTCCTACTACGCGGGCGCGGTCATCCCGCTGATCGGCGAGTTCGCCACCCTGGTCACCTCGCTCGCGTTCATCGGCGCGGGCGGGATCCTGCTCGCGTTCCCGGTCAAGGCCCGCCCGCAGCAGCCCGCCGGCGTCAAGGCCAGCCTGCGCACCGTCCTCGGCGCCGTCACCGTCGTCGTCGAACGGCCCAAGGTCGGCATCGGCGGGATCGTCCGGATGATCAACACCCTCGGGTTCTACGCCTTCGTCGTCTTCCTGGGCACGTTCATGGTCCGCGACGTCGGACTGTCCACTCCGGAATGGCAGACGGTGTGGGGCACCATGCTGCTGACCAACATCCTCGCCAACGTGCTCTTCGGCTACGTCGCCGACAAGATCGGCCGCGTCCGGACGGTGGCGTGGTTCGGCGGTTTCCTCTGCGCCCTCAGCGTGCCCGCCTTCTACTACGTGCCGGCGCTGCTGGGACCGAACTTCTGGGCGATCCTCGTGATCGCGATCGTCTACGGCGCCGCGCTCTCCGGATTCGTTCCCCTCTCGGCGATCCTGCCCGCGCTGGCCCCGCACCGCGTCGGCGGCGCCGTCGCGATCCTGAACCTCGGCGCGGGGGTCAGCCAGTTCATGGGACCCGTCGTCGCCGGGCTGGTGGCGCCGATCGGTGTCTCCGGGACGCTCTGGGTGATCGCCGGCATCTACGTCGCCGGGATCGTGCTCACCTTCTCCCTCCGCACCCGGGACACCACCGTGTCCACAGCAGACGAGCCACTCATCGAAAGGACCGCGTCATGACCGACCATCCCACCATCGTCCTCGTGCACGGGATGTGGCACGGCGGCTGGGCCTGGGAACGCGTCGCGTCCCTGCTCGAAGCCGACGGCTACCCCTGCGTCCGGGTCACGCTGCCCGGCAAGGACCGGGCCCCGGGGGATCCGACGTTCCGCGGGCACTGCGACCACCTCGTCCGCGTGCTCGCCGGCATCCCCGGCGACATCGTGCTCGTCGGCCACTCCTACTCCGGCGCCCTGCTCACCGAGGTCGGCGACGCCCCAGGCGTGCGCGCCCTGGTCTACCTGAGCGCGTTCTGCCTGGAACCCGGGGAGTCGGTCGCCTCCGTCAACGACGCCGAAGCGGGCTCCCAGGCGGGCAAGGACGACATCCGCCAGGTCGGCGACTACCTGGTCATCGACCCGGACACCGCGCGGCACGCCTTCTACCACGACTGCACGCCCTCGGACGCGGCGAGCGCGGCCGCACGTCTCACCCCGGAGCACGCCGACGCCCGCACCGCGGTCGTCTCCCGCGCGGCCTGGCGCACGGTCCCCGCCCACTTCGTCGTCTGCACGCTCGACCGGGCCTGCACGCCGGAGGTCCAGCGCAAGATGGCCGCGAGGGTGGGCTCGGTGAGCGAACTCGAATCGAGCCACTCCCCCATGCTGTCGATGCCCGGCGCCGTGGCCGACACGATCGTCAAGGTCGCGACGGAGCACGCGTCATGACCGCCCCAGTCGCGATCGTGACCGGTGGCGCGGGCGGCATGGGCACGGCCATCGCCACGGCCCTGCTCGCTGACGGCTTCCGGGTCGCGCTGCTGGACCGCCGCGGCGCGAAGGAGGCCGCGGATCAGTTCACCGGCGAGGTCCTGGGGGTCGAGGCCGACGTCACCGACGAGGCATCGGTCCAGGCCGCCGTCGAGCAGGTGGAGGCCACCTGGGGCCGGGTCGACGCGCTGGTGAACAACGCCGGCATCGAGCCGCCGCACACCGTCGCGGACCTGGACCTCGCAACCTGGCAGGCGACGTTGCAGGTCAACCTGACCGGGCCGGTGCTGCTGATGAAGCACTGCGTGCCGCTGTGGCGGCGGCAGGGCGGCGGCCGCGTGGTGTCGATCGGCTCACGCGTGTGGCTCGGCGGCGGCTGGACGCCGGCGTACTCCGCGTCGAAGGCGGGACTCGTCGGGCTGACCCGGGTGGCCTGCCGCGAACTGGGCCCGCTCGGGGTCACGGTCAACGTCGTCGCGCCGAGTTTCGTGCACACCGCGTTCAACGCCCAGAAGGCCGATCCGGAGTTCCTCGACGACTACACCGGCCGGTTCGCCGCCGCCTCGCCGCTGGGCAGGCTCGTGGAGCCCGCCGACGTCGCGAACACCGTGGCCTTCCTGGTGTCCGACCGCGCCCGCAACATCACGGGCGAAGTGATACACGTCGCCGCCGGCACTCAGCTGGCGCCGGCGATCCGATGACAAGGAGGTTGGAAAACGTGCCGACAAGCCTCGAAGACAGGCTGGAACTGCGTGAACTCGTCGACAACTGGGTCGTCTGGCGCGACGCCGGGGACTGGGACCGCTTCGCGACGGTCTGGCACCCGACCCAGGGGTGGATGACCGCCACCTGGTTCCAGGGCCCGGCCGCGGAGTTCATCGCGGTCAGCCGCGAGGGATTCGAGCGTGGCGTGAACATCCTGCACTTCCTCGGCGGCCACAGCGCCGACGTGCACGGCGACCGGGCCGTCGTCCAGACGAAGATGACCATCAGCCAGCGCGCGAGCGTCGACGGGGTCGAGGCCGACGTCGTGTGCACCGGCCGGTTCTACGACTTCTGCTGCCGCCACGAGGGCGAATGGAAGATCGTG
This sequence comes from Amycolatopsis thermoflava N1165, assembly GCF_000473265.1. NCBI lineage: Bacteria > Bacillati > Actinomycetota > Actinomycetes > Pseudonocardiales > Pseudonocardiaceae > Amycolatopsis > Amycolatopsis thermoflava. The sequence continues at coordinate 1,210,645 of NZ_KI421511.1, read as the reverse complement.
CGCAGGCAGCCGATCTACGAGAAGGACCGGCTCGACCCCGTCGACCCGGCCGCGCGGCTGGAACTCGACACCGCACTGTTGAACCGGTTCCCGTCCGGGTACCGCCACCTGGCGTACCTGCAGACCAAGGCCGGGTTCACAGTCAAGACCGGGCTGCCCGGACTCACCGGCGAAGCGGTGCTCCGCCTGTACGACGAGGGCGCCAAATGGCTCGCGGGCTCGGCCACCGCGGGCGAAGTCGGCAAAGGATGAGCATGAAACACCTCAACTGCAGCGCCAGCACGCTGCGCACGGCGGACCTGCCCACCCGCGTGGCCGCCGCGGCCGAGGCCGGGTTCACCGGCATCGGGCTGCGGGTGAGCGACTACCTCGGCACGGACCTGTCCGACGGGCAGATCCGCGACCTGCTGGACCAGCACGGACTGCGGGTGCTCGAAGTGGAGCACAACTGGGACTGGTCCCTGGGCGCGGATCCGGCGGAGGAGGCCATGTTCCGGCTCGCCGACCGGATCGGGGTGCGGCACCTCAATGTGCCGATGTTCCAGGCGCACCCGATCGCGGACCTGGTGGAGCCGTTCGGGGCGCTGTGCGACCGCGCCGCCGAGCACGGTGTGCTGGTCGGCTTCGAGTTCCTGCCCTACAGCCACGTCCGCACGCTCGCCCAGGTGTGGGAGGTGGTCGCCGCGGCGGACCGGCGCAACGGCGGGATCACCCTCGACCTGTGGCACTGGTTCCGCTCCGGCGCCACGCCCGGCGACCTCGACGGCATTCCCGCCACCAAGATCACCACGGTGCAGCTGTGCGACGTCCGGCCCGAACCGGACCCCGACATGACCGAGGAGGCCCGCCACCGGCGGCTGCTCCCCGGCCGCGGCGCCGGGGACACGCTCGCCGTGCTCGGCGCCCTGCGCGACCGCGGCGTCACCGCGCCGGTGTCGGTGGAGGTCTTCTCCGACGACCTCGACGCCCGCCCCGCCGGGGAGTCGGCCCGGCTCGCCTTCGCCGCGGGCGCCGAGGTCCTCGACCGCGCCGGACTGGCCGCGCCGGAGTGGACGACCAATCTCGAGGAGGGCCGATGACCGGGTTTTCCGAAGACACCTCCGCGCAGGTCGTCGCCGAGAGTTTCGCCGGCACCCCTGATCCGCGGCTGAAGCAGGTCCTGACGAGCCTCGTCGAGCACGTGCACGCGTTCGTCAAGGACGTCGAGCTCACCGACGCCGAGTGGCAGCAGGCGATCGATTTCCTCACCGCGACCGGCCACATGTGCGACGGCACCCGGCAGGAGTTCGTCCTGCTCTCCGACGTGCTCGGGGTGTCGATGCTCGTCGACGCGATCAACAACCGGAAATCCGCCGCCGCCACCGACACCACGGTCCTCGGCCCGTTCCACATGGTCGACTCCCCGCCGCGCGAGCTCGGCGCGAACATCTCGCTCGACGGCAACGGTGAGCCGTGCGTGTTCGCCGGGCAGGTCCGCTCCTCCGACGGCACCCCGCTGCCGGGCGCGCGGGTCGACGTGTGGCAGGCCAACGGCGCCGGGTACTACGACGTGCAGCAACCCGGCGTGCAGCCCGAGCGGAACCTGCGCGGGCTGTTCGTCACCGACGAGCACGGCCGGTTCTGGCTGCGCACGGTGGTGCCCCGCTACTACCCGATCCCGGACGACGGACCGGTCGGGCGGCTGCTCGCCGCCACCAAGCGGCACCCGAACCGGCCCGCGCACATCCACGTCATCGCCGACGCCGCCGGCCACGCCCCGCTCACCACCCACGTCTTCGTGGAAGGCAGCCCGTACCTGGACTCCGACACGGTGTTCGGGGTCAAGGAGTCGCTGATCCGGCCGGTCACCGACGTCGACGACCCGGATCGCGCCCGGCGCTACGGGGTCGCGAACCCGTTCCGGCTCATCGAGTTCGACATCGTCCTGGATCGCGTCGTCTCAAACGAGGTGCGGCGATGACCCACGACTTCGTGCACGAGAGCCGTCCCGGCCGGGTCGTCTTCGCGGTGGGCGCGGCGAGCCGGCTGGCCGGCGAGGTCGAGCGGCTGGGCCTGCGCAGGCTGATCGTGCTGTGCACCCCGGAACAGGCGGAACTGGCCGCCGAGCTCACCGCACCGCTCGGCGACCGGATCGCGGCGCTGCACCCGCACGCCACCCCGCACGTGCCGGTCGCGGTCGCGACGACGGCGGTCGCACGCAGCCGGGAGATCGGCGCCGACGGATGCCTCGCCATCGGTGGTGGTTCCTCCATCGGCCTGGCCAAGGCGATCGCGAAAGACACCGGGCTGCCCGTCGTCGCGGTGCCCACGACCTACGCCGGCTCGGAGATGACGCCGATCTGGGGCCTGACCGACGGCGGCCGCAAGACCACCGGCCGCGATCCCCGTGTCCTGCCGTCCACTGTGGTCTACGACCCGCGGCTGACCCTCACCCTGCCGACGGCCCTGTCGGTCACCAGCGGCGTCAACGCCCTCGCCCACGCCGCCGAAGCGCTCTACGCGCCCGACGGCTCACCGATCACCGCGTTGATGGCGGCCGAGTCGGCACGCGCCCTCGCCGCCGCACTCCCCCGGGTCGCCGCCGATCCGCACGACCTCGACGCCCGATCCGAGGCCCTCTACGGAGCGTGGCTCGCCGGCAGCGTGCTGGGCGCGACCACGATGTCGTTGCACCACAAGCTGTGCCACATCCTCGGCGGCACGTTCGACCTCCCGCACGCCGAAACCCACACCGCGGTACTCCCGCACGTTCTCGCGTTCAACCTCCCGGCCGCACCCCGGGCACGGGCCGCGTTGCAGAACGCGTTCGGGGCCGGCGATCCGGCCGCGCACCTGTTCCGCCTCGCCGACGACCTCGGCGCCGACATGTCCCTCAAGTCGCTCGGGATGCCGGCGGACGGTGTGGACACCGTGGTGGCCCAGGCGTTGTCCGCGCCCTACGCCAATCCCCGGCCGGTGACGGAACACGACCTGCGGATCCTGCTCGGCAATGCCCTCACCGGCTCCTGTCCAACGGAGGACACGTGACCACTCTCGACCTGCAACACGTCATCGACCGCAACAAGGTCGGGCCCCTGCAACGCAAAGTCCTGCTGCTCTGCCTGGGCGTGGTGGTGCTCGACGGCCTGGACCTCGCCGTCGTCGCCTACATCGGCCCGCCCCTGCTCGCCGACTGGGGCCTGTCCAAGGCCCAGCTCGGGCCGGTGATCACCAGCGGGCTGCTCGGCATGGCGCTCGGGTCCCTGGTCGCCGGGCCGATCGCGGACCGCATCGGCCGGCGCAAGATCATCCTCGCCTCGATGGTCTTCTTCGGGGTGATGTGCGCGGCGACCGCGCTGGCCCCGAACGTGGTGTGGTTCTCGATCCTGCGCCTGCTCACCGGTTTCGGCCTCGGCGCCGCGCTGCCCAACGCGACGACGCTGGTGTCCGAGTACGCTCCCGTGCGGCGCCGCGGCACGATGATGGCGCTCACCTACTGCGGACACACCCTCGGTGGCGCGATCGCCGGGTTCCTCACCAGCCTCGTCGTGGAGGTCGCGAGCTGGCACTGGGCTCTGGTCGCCGCCGGTGTCCTGCCCCTCGCCTACGCCGTCGTCGTCTACTTCGCGCTGCCTGAGTCGCCGAAGTACCTCGCCCGTCAGGCCGGGCGGGAGGCCGAACTGCTGGGCCTGGTGAACCGGATCGTGCCCGAGAACTTCCCGCCCGGCACCCGGTTCGCCCTCAACGAGCCGGCCGTCGACGCGAAGGTCCGGGTCGCCGGGCTGGTCGCCCGCCGGTTCCGGCTGGGGACCGCCGCCATCTGGATCGGCTTCAGCGCGGCGTTCTTCATCGTCTACCTGACCAACAGCTGGATGCCCATCCTGATGACCGACATCGGCTTCTCCCTGACCGCCGCCGCCACGATGGGGCTGCTGCTGCAGGCCGGCGGAACCCTGGGCAACCTCGGGATCGGGTCGGCGATGGACCGCTTCGGCATGCACCGCACGGTCGTCGCCGCCATGGGCTGCGCCTCGGTGATGTTCGTGCTCGTGGCCGTCGCGCCGCCGAACGTGCTGGTGCTCGGGACACTGATGTTCGTGATGGGCATGTTCACCAATACCTGCGGCACCGCCTTCCCGATCATCGGCGCCGCCTTCTACCCCACGAGCATCCGCGCCACCGGAACCAGCTGGGCGACCGGCGTCGCCCGGTTCGGCGCCATCGGCGGCGCGGCCATCGGAACGGTGCTCGTCGCCGCCGGCCTCAACTACCACCAGGTGTTCCTCTCGCTGCTCATCCCCGGCGCCGTGTGCATCCTGGCCGTCATCGTCAAGGGCAGGCGAGCGCGCACACCGGCAGGCGAACCCGTCGCCGGACGCGTCTCCGCCCGCAGCTGAGCAGCCTCACGAAAGGACCCCGATCATGCGACTGCGCGACAAGACCGCGCTGATCACCGGCGCCTCCAGCGGCATGGGCCGCGCCACCGCCACGACGTTCGCCCGCGAGGGCGCGACCGTGGTGGTCGCCGACATCAACGACGACGACGGCGCGGCCGTGGTCAAGGAGATCGAGGCCGACGGCGGGCGGGCGCGCTACCTCCACCTCGACGTCACCGACGAGGATTCGTGGACCACCGGGATCGACGAGATCGTCGCGGAGTTCGGGCGGCTCGACGTGCTGGTCAACAACGCCGGCATCAGCGGCACCTTCGACCCCGACCTCACCAGCACCGCGTTCTTCGACCAGCTCATGCTGGTCAACGCCAAGGGTGTGTTCCTCGGCATCAAGCACGGCGCCGCCGCGATGGCCCGCTCCGGCGGCGGCTCGATCGTCAACCTGTCCTCGATCTCGGCCTCGATCGGCCAGCTCGGCGTGCACCTCGGCTACGGGGCGTCCAAGGCCGCCGTCAAGTCGATGACCCGGACCGCCGCCGTGCACTACGCCGACGACGGGATCCGGGCCAACGCGGTCGCTCCGGGGATGCTCCCGCCGATGCGGACCTCCCGCGGCTCCGCCGACCCGGTGTGGCGGGCCAGGCAACTCGACGGGGTGCCGATGAAGCGGGCCGGCGAGGTGCGGGAGGTCGCCGACGTCGTCCTCTTCCTCGCCAGCGACGAGGCGTCCTACGTGACCGGCGTGGAGGTCCTGGTCGACGGCGGGCTGACCGCGGTGTGACTCACCGCCGGGCGAGGAACGCCTCCACGGCGGCCACCACGTCCCCCGGCGCTTCCTCGGGGACGTAGTGGCCGCCCGGCACGGCGTGGCCGCGCACGGCGGCGGGATCGGCGTGGTGCTCCTGCCAGACGCGCACCACGTCGGTCCCGCCGAGCCCGCCCTCGGCGCCCCACAACAGGAGCAGCGGCGCCCGCACCCGCAACCCCCGCTCGTGATCGGCCTGGTCGCGGTCCAGATCGGTGGCGAAGCCGGTGCGGTAGTCCTCGAAGGACGCCCGCAGGTGCCCCGGATCGCTGAACGCGGCGACGTAGTGCTGGAACGTCTCCGCGTCGACCGCGCCGGAGTCGAGCACCCGGGCGAAGAAGTGCCGCAGGTACGCCTCGACGTTGCCGGCGACCAGCGTCGCCGCCAGCTCCGGGTTCCGGTGGAAGAACCAGTGCCACATCGCGCTCGCCGAGTCGCGGTCGAACGTGTCCATGACGACCCTGGTCGGCAGGATGTCCAGCAGCACCAGGGCGTCGATGTCCGAGGGGTGGTCCAGGGCCCAGCGGTGCGCCACGCGGGCGCCGCGATCGTGGCCGATCACCACCGCCGAGGAGAACCCGAGGTGGTGGACGAGGGCGCTGAGGTCGGCGGCGGTGGCGCGCTTGTCGTAGTCCCCCGACCGCGCCAGGCCCGAGTCACCGTACCCACGCAGGTCCGGGACGATGAGGGTGCGCCCGCGGCTGAGCGGCTCCACCACGTGCCGCCAGCAGGCGTGCGTCTGCGGCCAGCCGTGCACCAGCACGGCGGCCTCGGGCCCGTCGCCGACGACGCGGTAGGCCAGCTCGACGTCGTCGAGGCGCACCGACTCGCGGATGTCCCACGGCATGATTTCCCCTTGCTTCAACGGACTTTCCTCGATCCACAGTGCACGCGCCGCTCAGCCCACACCAAGCGGTGGTTGCCGCTCAGTGGCAGCCGGGCGCCGCGCGCCCAGCCGAGCGGTGGCCAGGGCCGCGAGCAGGAACACGACGGCCTCGTAGACCATCGCCGAGCCCATCGCCCCGGCGGTGTACACGACCCCGGCCACCGCCACCCCCACCGTGCCGCCGAGCTGCTGCGCGGTGGGCAGCAACCCGGACACCGAACTCGCCGCGTCCGCCGGGACCCGTTGCAGCACCAGGGAAAACGCCGAGGCGGTGAAGACACCGAACGCGAAGCCTCCCGCGCCCAACACCGCCCACAGGACCGGCGCCGGCGCCGGCAGCGCCGGGATGACGAGCAGCGACACCACGGCGAGCCCGGCGGACGCGGCGGCCAGTGCCACGGCGCCGAACCGGCGTGCCGCGGCTTCGGCGACCCCGCTGCCCAGCAGCGCGCCGACCGCGTACGGTGCGACCGTCAACGCGGTGACCAGCGGGTCGCGGTGCAGCTCGCCCTGCAGGTACAGGGAGAGCAGCAGGCTGAACGACGGGATCCCGGCGTTGAACAGCAGCACCGCGCCGATGCCCCAGCGGGTCGTCCTCGCCGCCAGGGCTGCCGGGTGCACCAACGGGTGCCGCACCCGCCGTTGTGACGCGGCGAAGGCGGCGAGCAACCCCAGCGCCACCACCAGGCTGACCCACGTCCACACCGGCCAGGCCGCGTCCTGGCCGAGGGTCAGCGGCAGCACCAGCAGCACCAGCCCCGCCAGGGACAACGCGGCGCCGACCGGGTCCACCCGGCTCGCGACCACCGGCCCGCGCGCTGCGGGCAGCACCCGGAACAAGGTCAGCGCGGCGATCCCGACCGGAACCGGCAACGCCAGCGCGACCCGCCAGCCGGCCCTGAACGGGTCGAAGTGCAGCAGGACGCCGCAGCACAGCGGCCCGGCGAGCGAGGCGATCGCCATCGTCGCCCCGTACCGGCCCAGCACCGCCGCCCGCCGGCCCGCGGGCACCGCGGTCTGGATCAGCGACAGGATCTGCGGCGCCACCAGGCCGCTGCCCGCCCCCTGCACCAGCCTGGCGGCCACCAGCCACTCCACGTCCGGCGCGGCGGCCGCGGCCAGCGACGCCAGCGTGAACACGGCCGTGCCGGCGACGAACAGCCGCCGGTAGCCGAACCGGTCGCCGAGCCGCGCCGCGGTGATCAGCGCGCAGGCATAGGTGAGCGTGTAGCCGGCCAGGGCGAGCTGGCCCGCGCCCGAGCCGGCGGCGAGGTCGTGGCGGATGCGCGGCACGGCCAGCTGCATGACGGTGACGCTCATCAGCTGGACGAACGTCCCCGACAGCAGCACGGCCTGAGCGGCGGGCCTCATGCCTTCGCGATCCGGCCGAGGAGTTCGGCGAGCTCGCCGGGCCGGGTCAGGAACGGCGAATGCCCGCCGGGCAGGGAATGCACCGTGAACGGGTTGTCCGGTGTCACCCGGTCCGCTTCGGCGATCATCAGGTCCTGCGTGACCGGCGGCAACGCGAGGTCGCCGGTCAGCCGGATGTAGCTGCGCGGCACGCGGCCCCACCGTGCGGCGGTGACGGGGAACTCCCCGGCCAGCGACACCAGGGGTTCGTCGGGGTGCAGCGTGAGGCGCCAGCCGGGGCGGTCCGCGGGCCAGTCGTTGAGGAACGCCTGCCGGATCACCTCCACTTCGGACGGATCAGTCGAGAGCGGGTTGATGCGGAACGCGCCGATCACCTCGGGGTCGCCGGCCCGCGGCACCTGGACGGCGCCGGCGTTCTCCGGCGCGGTGACGTAGTCCATGAAGCGTGGCCGGCCCGCCGGCACGAACGCCGACAGGTACACCACGTGGTCGGCCAGCTCCGGCCGCCGCTCGATCGCGGCCGACGCCGGGCCGCCGCCCGCGCTGTGCGCGACGAGGACCACCCGCGCGTACCGGCGGCGCACCTCGGCGAGGTCGGCGACCAGCGCGTCGACGAGCACGCCGGTGGTGAGCCCGGTGAGCGCGGACGGTTCGGTGGCCAGGCCCGGCTGCCCCGGCTGCAGGTACCCGGTCGGGGTCGGCGCGGTCACGCCGTGCCCGGGCAGGTCCACGGCCACGCTGGGCACACCGGAGGCGGCCAGTGCGCGTTGGGTCGCGGCCCAGTGCAGCGAGGAGTGCCAGGCACCGTGGACGAACACGCAGGCGGTGGTCTCGTTCATGACGTCCTTTCGACGGCTGTGGGGAACGAGGTCCACTTCATCGCGTCGTGTGACGGTCATCCACTTCCATATCTGGATCACCCCGGCGCGATATCTTGTGCGTATGGAAGTGCGTCACCTCCGGTACGCCCTGGCGCTGGCCGAGCACCAGCACTTCGGCCGGGCGGCCGCGTCCCTCGGGATCGCGCAGCCGCCGCTGTCCACGCAGATCGCGGCTGTCGAACGCGAGATCGGTGAGCGGCTGTTCGACCGCACGCCCCGCGGCGTGTTCCCGACCGCCGCCGGCACCGCGTTCCTCGCCAGGGCACGGCGCGCGCTGAGCGAGATGACCGCCGCCGCGGTCGAGGCCGGCCGCGCGGCTCGCGGCGAAACGGGTCAGCTGCGGATGGGTTTCATCGGCTCGGCGTTGCTCGAGCCGCTGCCCGGCGTGCTGGGACGCTTTCGCACCGCGCGGCCGGACGTCCGGCTCGACCTGCATGAGATGAACAGCCCGGACGGGACCGCGGCCCTCGTCGCGGGCGACCTCGACGTCGCGGTCGGCCGTGGCGCACCCCGGGGCGCCGGGGTCGAAGGGCTGGTGACCGTGCCGATCGGCGCCGACCACCTGGTCGCCGTGGTCGGGGTCGCCCACCCCTTCGCGGGCCGCGGCGAGATCCGGCTCGAACAGCTGGCTGCCGAGCAGCTGATCATGTCGGCGCCGGAACAGGAACCCGCGGTGGCCGCCCATCTGCGCAGCCTGTTCGGCGCGGACACGTCGGCGCTGGACGCGGCCACCCGGTCGCGGGACGTCCACACGATCATCGGCCTCGCGGCCTGCGGCGTCGGCGTGGGCCTCGGCCCGGCCCGGATGCGGCTGGTCACCCGCAAGGACGTCTGGTTCTGCGACGTCGCCCCGCGCTTCCGCCTGCCGGACCTGCACCTGTCCTTCCGCGCGGCCGACGACTCACCGGTGCTCGCCGCGTTCCTGGACATCGTGCGCGCGAACTGCGCCGAAGTCGGCTCCCGCCTCGACGACATCCTCGCCCGGCGGCAGGCCCGCTCGATCAACCCGGACCTGGCCGGCTGACCACATCGGACGGTTCGCCCGGCAACGCTTCCGGGTAGGCGGCTCGCCGCGGCGCGCGACGAGCCGCCTCCTCCCCGTCAGTTGACGATCGACCGCCGGCGCAGGACCCACGCGGCGGCGCCGGCCAGGGCGCCGACACCGCCGATGGCGAGGCTCACCAGCGGCACGACCCGCACCGTCTTGGAACCGGTGTTGTTGCTCGGGTCGCCGTCCGGGTCGTTCCCGGTGACCTGGGCGGCGTTGGTCAGGTACTTCGCCACCCCGTCCGGATTGACCGCGTCCACCGTGCCGGAGATCTCGTAGCTCACCGAGTCACCCGCGGCCAGCGGACCACCCGTGCAGATGATCACGCTGTCCGAGCCGACCGAGCAGCCCGCGGGCACCTGCACGTCCACCAGGCCGGCCGGGATCGGGTCGGTCACGGTGTATCCCGAGGACTCCGCAGGGCCGAGGTTCATCACCGTGATCGTGTAGGTGATGCGGTCACCGGGCCGCACCTCGTCCTGCGGTGCGGTCTTGCTCAGCGCCAGGTCGGCGCTCGGGTCCGGCTCCACGAACGTGACCGTCGTGTCCGCGGGCGGGTTGAGCCCGACCAGCGACATGTTGCCGGGACCGTTGGTGTAGCTGCCGGCGGTGCCGGAGGTCACCGGCACGCTGACAGTGCACGACGCCATCCCCGCGGTCAGGTTGCCGGTCACGCTGACCGAGGTGGCGCCGGCCGCCGCGGTCACCGCACCGCTCGGGCAGTTCGTCGTCCCGGCGCCGGCCACCGTCAGCCCGGCGGGCAGCGCGTCGGTGAACGACCAGCCGTTCTTCGCCGCCAGCTCGCTGGTGTTGGTGATGGTGAACGTCAGCGTCGAGGTCCCGCCGGTGTTCACCTCCACCGGGCTGAACGACTTGTCCAGCTGCGGCGTCACATCGAGGATCTTGATGTTGTCGAAGGCGTGGTCGTTACCGGTGCCGCTGGGCTGGTTGTTGACCATCTGCACGCCGATCGAGCTGCCGTTGACCAGCACCGCGCCGTTGGAGGTGTAGGTGCCGACAGTGGCGGATTTGGCCGGCGCCGACCCGATCTGCGGCACGTTGATCGTCCGCGAAGCGCCGCAGCCGTCGATCTGGGAGCCGACCGGCCTCGCCCTCCCCGCCTCGTCGAGCAACGAGAACTGCAGCAGCGGGTGGTTGGCGAAGCAGTTGATCACCGCCACGTCCACGCTGAACGTGACGAACCGGTTGCTGCCGCTGAACGGGATGTTCGAGGCGGTCTTGAACTCGACGTGCGGAGCCCCCGGGTTACCCGCGGTCATCGCCGACACCGCGTAGTTGCTGTTCGGCGCGACGCCCGTGTAGGAGCCCAGGGCGTAGGCCATCTGCTGCACCGCGTTCCAGGTTCCCTGGTTCGAACAATCGTTGACCTGGGCGGCGGGCGCCACCGGCTGGGCCGACGAGGCGATCCAACCGTTGCACATCGACAGCCACTGCGGATCGGCGCCGTAGCGCTGGCCGCCGGCCCCGGTGTACTGGTTCAGCCGGACGATCGGGGTCGCGGCCGGGCGGTTCTGGAAGTTCTCGGCGTAGATCGTCGTCGGCGCCTGTGGGGTGCCCGGTGACCCGGGCGTGGTCGCCATCGCGAACGACGCGCCGGCCGCCGCGACGACCGCCGCCACCCCGGCCACCGCGCCGGCCCGGCGGACCATGGACGACTTCCACCATTGTCGTGGTCGCGTCACGTCTCCTCCTCCATGACAAAAGCTCCGTTCCGATTGAGACGGTGCGAGCGGAACCGCCCGCGAAGACAAGACGGGGAAAACTCACGCCGACATGACGCGGTCGGCGTCCGGTCGGCCCACCGTGGTGCCGTGCACCTGCGGAACTTCGCGCGGCGCCTCGTCCGATCGGAGGAGGCCGGCCCCGTCGCGTGTGGACATCCGGCTCAGCCCGCCGGCTCGACCGGCACGGTCCGGACGCCGGACAGGCTCGCGTGGACGATCAGCCGCTGGTAGCTCGCCCACTTCGGGTTGCACGTCGTCAGCGTGAGAACCGGTTCCACTGGCTGCGCGCCCGGATCGCCGGGCACCGGCGCGATCACGCCGACGTCACCGGGCCGGACGATCTCGGTGCCGGTGACCGTGTAGGTGTACTCGGTCGCACCGGCCTGCACCTGGATCGAATCGCCCGCGGCGAGCCGGTCCAGATCCCAGAACACACCCGGCGCGCGGTGCCCGGCCACGGCGAAATTGCCCGGCTGCCCGGGAAAAGCGGTGCCGGGATAGTGGCCGGGACCGCGTCGCAGATCGGCCAGAGTCACACCCTCCACGACCACCCAGCGCGCGCCGAGCCGCGGGATGGACAGCCGCACCAGGGGCCGCCCCTGCGCCGGTGGCACCGCCGCGTCCCACGGGTTGCCGACCACCGGCGCGGGCAGACCGGACGGGTCCGGCTGCTCCCACTGCTGGATCAGTTCCTGCTCCAGCGTGCGTTGTTCCGCACCGGTGCGGGCCGGCACGACGTACAGCTGGTAGACCACGAACAGCAGGGCGACGAAGCCGAGCGTGAGGCAGGTGCTCCCGAGGGCGCCGTAGACCCGCGGTTTCCACCCGATCCGAGGCCTCGCCCGCCCTGCCGCGGCTGTGCTCACCGAACCTCCCATGCGGAACCCCCGCTCACACCGGTTCCAGTTCCCTTTCCCGTTCGCCGCCCCGCACGGCGCCCGTGACGTGCCGCGCGCGCCTGCGCTGCCAGGGCCACGGCACGCCGGTGTTCGGCAGCTTCTGGCCGGGCAGGAACTGGTCGGGCCGGCCGATCTTGTCGATCGCGCCGAGCGCCGCCACCAGCGCGGGGAACAACAGGAACGTGCTGTAGACCACGAAGATCGAGTGCTTGACGATGTCGTTCAGCCCGTCCGACAGCAGCACGGACGCCAGCTGCGCCACGGTGTTGAGCGAGAGCGCCACGAGCAGCCAGCCGATGCTGCGGCCCGCGGCGCCGAGCCGCCGGTGCAGGGCGAGCCAGGCGCCGAGCGCGAGCGAACCCAGCCACAGCACGGGGAAGACGACCCAGCGGACCGGGCGGAACAGGGTGAACAGCGCTCCCCCGGCGAACACCCGGTTTTCCTGGCTGTAGGCCGGTTTTCCGCTGTCCGGCGTGTAGTTGCCGAGGTAGCCGGGCCGGGCCTGGGTCACCGCGTCCAGCCCGCGGTCGAGCACCGCGAAGATCCGCGCCGGATGGGTGGCGTAGAACCCCGCGATCCTGGTCATGCTCATGTCGTCGAGGAACTCGCGGTAGCCCTGCGGCACCTCGCCCGGTCCGGACAGCGCCAGGATCGACTCGCCGTCGTACCGGGCCAGGCTCTCGTCCACGCCGAGGTCCCGCAGGTCCTGCCGCGGGTCCGAGCCCAGCGGCAGGATCGTGCCGAACACCTGGTGGAAGTGGTAGATCTCGGTGAGCCACCGCGACTGCGAGCTCGCGAACTGGACACACCCGAACACGAGCAACCCGCAGATCACGACCGCGGGCGTCCGCCGCAGCGCACCCACCAGCGCCCGCCGCCGCAGCCCGCGCGGCGGTTCCGGGCAGAGTTCGCGGCGCGTCCTCCGCAGCTTCGCCAGCCACGGGAAGCGCACCGGCCGGACCAGCATGGCGGGCAGCACCCCGGCGAACATGGTGATCGTCTGGGTCTTCGCCATCACCGTCCACAACACGGCGGCCGAGACCAGCAGCAGGTCGGCGACGGTCACGAAGTTCCGGCGCAACAGGCGGAGCAGCGCGGCGACGATCAGCAGCATCCCGATGATCGCGGCAGGCTCGCTCAGCGGCGAGACGAAGTAGGGGGCGATCGTGGAGTCGGCGGTGAACAGGCCGATCAGGGACACCACCAGCACCCGCACCCACACCGGCAGCGGGAGCGCCGCGCAGATCAGCCCGATGGCCAGGCCGAAGAACACCGACACGACCACCCCGAGGACGCGCAGGTCGAGCGCGTGGTCGAAGCCGAACACCGGGGTGAGCAGTTTCGCCAGCCACAGGAAGTACCACTGGCTGCTCAGGTACGGCTCGCCGGTGCCACCCGCGCTGCACGCTTCGCCGTACCAGACGTGGGTGTCGTACACCGGGTTCAGGTAGGCCCAGGTGTCGTGGCCGTTGGGCACGGCGGCGACCTGGAGCTGGCACATCAGGCGGTGGCCGTCGAAGTTGTCCGCGAGCCCCACCGCGCCGCCGACGAACAGGCGGGCCAGCATGATCACGGTCCACAGCACGCCCAGCGCGGTGGAGACCACGGGGATGCGCCGTCCCGGCTCGGCGAGCCAGGACCAGGTGCGCCGCACGGCGGTCACGCGCTCGCCCCCGCCGGGTAGGCCCGGACGCTCCGGTCCAGGGTCACCGCCGGGTCCGACGGCGCCAGCCAGCACCGGCCCACCCGGCTGTCCTGCCGGATCGACGGGTCGCCGGGCACCTCGACCACGACCGTGAGGTCCGGCCGCGACGCGGGCGGCGCGCCCAGGTAGGCCTCCGCTTCGGGGCCGCACAGCCGGCGCGCCACGCCGACCATGAAGTCACGGCCCTTCTCCACCTGGTCCGGGCCGAACAGCAGCCACGGGTTGACCAGCTCGCGGTTGTGCGGCTGGTCGCACGTCACCTCGCTGCCGTCGAGACGGCAGGTGCGGAAGCGCGACCCGTCCGGGGTCTTCAGGGAGTCCTTGAACGGGAACGACACCGTCACCGGCGTCAGCTGCCCACGGGGCACGTTCATCACGTCGCACCGCATCCGCCGCTCGCCACCGCGCCACTCCTCCTCGGTCGGGAAGAAGGCGACGGTCGTGAGGTCGCGGACGGCGTCGCGCTCGTCCGCGCCCACGTAGGCGTTCAGCACGTCGCCACCGCACAACGGGGGTCCTTCCTTCTGCAGCAGCACCGGGCTGGGACGCTCCGGCTCCGCCGCCAGGCCGGCGGGCAGCTCCACCACCTGGTAGGTCTCGGTGGTGTGCTCGCTGTCGCACGGGACGACCGGTTTGGTGTCGGTCAGGAACGCCCACGAGGTCTCCACCGGCTGGTCGAGCCGGTGGCACGCCCCGACGTCCCACTTGGTGCGCAGCTCTCCCGCACCGAGCCCGGGCGGGCTCTGGATGAAACCCGCGGCGGCCAGCGCGACCCCGCCCAGCGTGACGATCACCAGCAAGCTTGCCCAGGCGCCCCGGGCGATTGCGCGTCGCACTGTTCCCGACCTCATTTCGTGACGGCGCCGACGGCGGGCGCCCGCGTCCCGGCCAGCTCGCTGTTGCGCCGGGTCTTCTTCCAGCTGCCCCGCCCGCTGACGAACCGGCCGAAGGCGCGCCAGGCGATGACGTAGTTCAGGACCGAGTACAGCGCGACCGACAGTCCGTAGTAGACGGCGGAGCGGCGGCTGACCCCGGGTTCGCAGCGGGACCGGTAGAACCAGCCCCAGATCGCGAACTCCGCGACACCCACGACGGCGTAGGCGAACATGAGCAGCAGGCCGCCGTTGGCGAGGAAGCCCGCCATGAAGTCGCGGTAGGCCGCGGCGTTGAAGGCGAAGACCGCCAGCGGGATGACGTACACGATCGAGCCGACGACCTGGACCCACGGCCGCAGCATGAAGTAGAGGATCTCCAGGAACCCCGCGGTCGAGAAGCACGGCGATCCCCACACCCTGGGCAGGTACCGGAGGCACTGCATGGATCCCTGCGCCCAGCGGGTGCGTTGCACGACCAGCGGCGGCAGGCTCCACAACGCCTCCTGGTCCACCCAGGACCCGCGGCTGTAGGCCGTCCGCCACCCGGCGAGCATCAGCCGCAGCCCCAGCTCGAAGTCCTCCAGGAGCGCGTTGCCCCAGGGTTCCGCCGACTCTCCCGCGATGCTGTCCAGCGCGGTGAGCCGGTTCATCTGGCCGTTGCCACCCATGTTCACGGTGCCCGTCCGGCGACGGATGATCTGCATGGCCGAGATCGGGCCGCGGAACTCGATGTCCTGCATGCGGGCGAGCATCGCCGCGAACTTGTTCGCCAGTGGGCCCTTGCCCGGCAGCGGCCGCTCGACGTCCCGGTTGACCATCCGGACCTCGACCTGCACCGCGCCGACCGACTCGTCGGCGAACGCGTCCGGGCCCGCGCACAGCTCGAGCATGTTGGCCGACGGCCTGCCGTCCGCGTCCACCACGACGACGATCGTGCGGGCCCGCAGGTCCGAATCCCCGACATGCCGGCTGATCTCCCGGTAGCCGTGGTTCAGCGCGGCACCCTTCCCCTTGCGGGCGTCCGGCAGTTTCCGCGCCAGCAGGTGGATGCGGGGGTTGCGCGCCGCCCGCTCGGCGACGATCGCCGCGGTGCCGTCACCGGAGGCGTCGTCGATCACCCACAGGTGCGCCTCGGGGAAAGTGCTCTCCAGGTAGCCGAGCGTCCCGCCGATCACGGCCTGCTCGTCCCGGCAGGGGATGACGAAGTGCCAGTCCAGCTCACCGGGGTCGCCCGGCCGCTCCGGCTTCGCCTTGACGAACCCGCGCACCAGGATGCACACGTAAGCCAGGAAGACCAGTCCGAGGAAGAACGACAGGCTGATCGAGACTTCGAGCAGGCTCATCGGCCGTCCGCCTCCCGCCGCCGTCCGGTCGTGATCCTGATGTAGAGCAGGATCGCGACACCGCCCGCGGTCAGCATCACCAGCGACCCGATGAGCACGTGGGCCCAGTCGAGCCCGGTCTCGCCGAAGCGGCCGCCGAGCATCACGATCAGCATCAGCCGGATGTTGTTGGCGACCGCGACGATGAGGAAGCCGAGCAGCGTCGCGAGGACGAGCCGCATCCGGGAGCGGGCCCTGGACAGGAACAGCGCGCCGGAGGTCAGGAACAACGGGGCCACGAGCAGCGCGCTGCTGCACGCCAGGGAGACGTTGATGCCCATGACGCCGGGCGAGGCCGACGTCCGGAAGTACAGCACCGGATGCCCGGGCACGGCGAAGGTGTACTGCCCGGAGACGGCGGTCACCAGTTCACCGGCGAGCCAGGTCTCGAAGATCCGGTAGCTGTCCTGGAAGGCGATCAGGGCCACCGCGACGCCGAAGCACAGCGCCGCGGCCAGCCACCCCAGCCAGGACCGGTGCGTGCGCCCGGACGGGTTCGCCGGGATCCCGGACCAGGGAACGGCGGCGCTCTCGCTCGTCACGCGTCCTCCCTCGTCGGCGCCGGCCGGTTCGCCGGGTCACTTTCAGCTGTGCACATCGCTGGTCCCACAGTCCTCTCGCTCTCGCAGCCGTGCCCGCACTCCGCGTTCATCCCGGTGCCCGCACCGGGATGAACGCGGAACCGCGCCCGTCAGACTGCTCCGCCGAACGGCCGGGGCGCGGTGCCACCGAGCGCGGCGAGGTTGCGGGCCACCACGTTCTTCCGCACGAGGGTCATCCCGGCGAACAGCAGCACCACCCCCAGCCCGACGAGCAACCCGAGCACCGGCGACCCGGTGGCCGCCAGGGCCCCCATCCCGCCGGCCGTGCCGCCGGTGTGGGGACCGATTCCACCTGCGTACATCTCGATCCGTCCTTTCCGTCTCGCGACTCCGCCCTGAAGACCGGCCGAGGCGCGCGAACATGTCGCCACTTATGGCGGACGGGCGGCCGCCCGTCGATCTGCGGTGCGGGAGGTCAGGCCGCCACGCGCCGGCGGAGCAGCCACACCGCTGTCCCGCCCAGGCCCAGCGCGGCGCCCACGCCACCGGCGATCATCGGGACGTTCACCGTCACGATCGCGGCCGAGGTGTTGTTGGCCGTGTTCGGATCCGTCTCGTTCCCGCTGACCCGGGCCGTGTTGGTCACCGTCACCGCGTCAGTGCCGGCCGGCACGTCCGCCGCGGTCGCGGTCACGAGATAGGTCCGGCTCTCCCCCGCGGCGAGCGGCCCACCGCTGCAGGTGACCACACCGCCGGCGAGGGAACAGTCGTCCGGGACCTCGACGTCGACCAGACCGGCCGGGACCGGGTCGGTCATCGTGTGCCCGGTGGAGTCCCCGGGGCCGTGGTTCGTCACCACGATGGCGTAGCTGATCCGCTCACCCTGCTGCACCTCATCGACGGACGGCTCGGTGCTCTTGGTCACGCCCAGGTCCGCGCACGTCGAGGTGTTGTAGGTGTAGGTCGCGGAGAAGCCGCTGATGTCCCAGGCCTTGGAGCCGCCGTGGTAGGTCTCCAGGATCATCCAGTACTTGACGTTCCCGGCGGCGAGGTCCGCCGCCGGGACCTCGACGGTGGTCTCCAGGGTCTGGGTGCCGCCGACGGGCATGTCGGGTGTGGTGTTCGTGCCCGGGGCGGTGTCGAAGTCGGTGCCCCGTTCGGCGAACCCGTTCTGCCCGAACCCGGCATTCGGGCCGAGGAGGTGCACCGTCGACCGCACGGTGACAGTCGCCGTGCCGTCGTCGCAGTCGGGCCGGGGAGCCTGGAGTTTCGCGGCGATCGTGTTGTAGGTCTGGCCGTCCTGGTACGGCTGCGACACCGGGCCCACTTGCGCGGATCCGCCGGCCCAGAACGCGTTCACATCCCCGGTCCACCAGGGCCAGATACCGGGGAAGGCGCCATCTTCTTCGCATTCTGCCTCCTGTCGAGTTTTTCGGACTGCACCAGGAGGACCGCTCACTATCGGGCGACCTGTCGCGAATGTCGCCGCCCTACTCCATTGAAGGGGATCCGCTTAGGAGGCGAACCGGCGGGCGATCTCGGCGACGATGCGTTCGGAGGCGCGGCCGTCGCCGAACGGGGACGACGCGCGGGCGAGCTGGGCGTGCAGGCCGGGCAGATCGTCGAGCCACTTGGCCGCGGTCTTGCTGATCAGCGGTCCTGGCGAGACGAGCACCGCGAAATCACGCATCGCCTCCGGCCGCTCGGTGGAGCGGCGCACGACGATCAGGGGCCGCTTGAGAACGGTGCATTCCTCTTGCAGGCCACCGGAGTCGGACACCAGCAGCGCCGCGTGGGCCGCCAGTCCAAGGAACTCCGACGGGCCGAGCGGTCCGGTGACGGCGAGCCCGTCGAGGTGGTGCGCCAGCCCGTGCTGTTCGACCGCCCGCAGAGTACGGGGGTGCAAGGGCAGCACGACGCGGCACGGGATCCGGTTCAGCTCGGCCAGGATGGTGGCCAGCGCGGCGGGGTCGTCGGTGTTCTCCGGCCGGTGGACGGTGGCGAGGACGTACCGGTCGGCGACCAGCTCCCGGTCGGCAAGGAGCTGCTCGCGCCGCGCGGGATGGGGCAGCTGCGAGAGGACGGCTTCGACGACGGTGTTGCCGGTGCGGATCACCGAGCTGCCGGTGATGCCCTCCCGGGCGAGGTTGCCGACGTTGTCGTCGGTGGCCGCGCAGAGCAGGTCCGACACGTGGTCGGTGACGATCCGGTTGTGTTCCTCGGGCATGGTGCGGTCGAAGCTGCGCAGCCCGGCTTCGACGTGGACCACGGGAACCGACCGGGCATTGCCGGCCAGCGCTCCGGCGACGGTCGCGTTGGTGTCGCCCTGCACGACGACGGCGGCCGGGGTGACCTCGGCGAACAAGAGATCGAGCGCCTCCAGCGCCGCGGCGATCTGCCCCGCCCTGGTGGCTCCGCCGACCGCGAACCGGACGTCCGGCAGCGGCAACCCGAGCTCGGTGAAGAACACGTCGGACATGGCCTCGTCGTAATGCTGTCCGGTGTGGACGATCCGCGCCTTCGGACCGAGACGCCGGATGATCCCGGCGAGCTTGACGATTTCGGGCCGGGTGCCGAGCACCACCGCCACCCCGCCGTCGGGGAGGGCCGCGGTCTCCGCGCTGACTCTGTCCGTTGTGGTCACTGGGTTTCCTTCCGCAGGAAGATGTCTCGTCACCCGGAAGACCTCCCGCGGCGTCCGAACTTCACGGCAGGAGCGGGATTTTCCGGTGATCTCCCCCACCCCGAGGAGGAAACACCCCTCATCCGGTGGTGGTGGTCGTTGCCGTGCTGGACCTGGTCTTGCTGGGAGCCGAGCTCGACGACGGTCGCGACGAGGACGGCGACGGCGTGGAGCTGGTGGTGCTGGAGCTGGACGTGGCCGGGCTGCTGGTGCCCGTGCTGGGTGTCGTGCTCATGCTGGGCGTCGTGCTCGTGGCCGGCGCCGTCGTGCTCGGCGCGGGAACCTCGGTCACCTGCGGAGGAGGCGGCGGGGTGGTCACCGGGGGCGGCGCGGGCGCGACGGCCGGCACCGCGATGGCCGCCACCGCGCCGCGGGCATAGGCGTCGGCGAGGGCGAGCACGAGGTCGACGTAGGCGTCGGAGTGGTTGTACCGGAACACCGCCGCCCGCAACTGCCCCGGATCGGCGAGGTTCCCACCGCCCGCGCACAGGTACCGCCCCGCCGCGAGCGCCGCGTCGAAGATGTTGTCCGGATCGGCTCTGCGGTCGCCGTTCCCGTCGGCGGCGTAGGCGCGCCACGTCGACGGGATGAACTGCATCGGCCCGACCGCTCGATCCAGGACGGGGTCCCCGTCGAGTGCGCCGCGGTCGGTGTCCGGAATGGACGCGGTGCCGCCCGCGCCGTCCAGTGCCAGACCACGGATCCGCGGCACCACCGAGCCGTCCTCGTACACCTGGGAGCCGCCGTGGCGGCCGTGGTTGGATTCCACCCGTCCGATCGCGGCGAGCACTGTCCAGCTGAGGCCGCACCCGGCGACCGCGTCCGCGGCCCGGTGGTAAGCCGCCAGCGCGGCGGCCGGAACCCCGACGCCCAGCGAAACCGGCGACGCCCTGACCCGCGGGCCGGGAGCCGGCAGCGAGGTCGGCGGCGGCAAAGTCGGCGGCACGGGCAGGCGCGGCGGCTGGGCGACCACCTCGTACGGCCGCCCAAGGTCGTCGATCCGGGGCGGTTCGCCCAGGGACAGCGCCTGCGGCACGGCCGTCCCGGCGCCGGAGCCGTCCACCGGCAGGGCGGTCACACCCACCAGGGCCAGCCCGGCGCCCAGCAGGCCGGCGGCGCGGGTCACGTGTTTCATACCGATGCTCGCCCCTCGTACGTCCGCTGCTTGCCGCGGCGCCCCGCGGCATCCACCGGCAGCGGCGGTCCCGCTCCGGCTTTCGATGAGAGGACCGGACCACCCGCCGCGGCATCACGCGCACCACCTCCAATCGGGTGAGCTGCCCGAGTCCAGGTGCTCGTGCCCCGACCGCAGAGCGCGCAGCCTTCCGCCGCGCCGGGGCAGCCAGGTGCTTCGGCTCTGCGCTGCCCCTGTGCTCCATTCGTGTGGCGCAGTGTGGTTCGCGTCACATCGATCATCCGCCGGCCATAGTCTTCGACCTCGGCACGATCTCGTCCGAACAAGGGGGAAAGATGAGATTGCTTCGACGGGCCGCGTTGTTCGCGGTTTCGGTGATCATGGTTCTGTCCACCGCGGTCACGCCCACTGCCGGGGCCGCGCCCGCCATCGCCGCGGAACCCTCGGCGGTGCCGTTCTCACCCGATGACGACGTCACGATCAGCGAGATCGCTTTCGTCCACACCGCGGACGGCCTTCGGCGCGCCAAAGAATACGTGCACAGCGGCGACTCCTGCGCTTTCGCTTTCTGCACGATCCAGAATTCCTCCGGCGGGCGTTTCTACAAGGTCTTCAAAATGAGCCCGTCGATCTACGTGTGCACCACCGTGCGGTTGTCCAACTTCCTCGGGCGCTGGGACACGCACAACCACAGCACCGACACGGCGGAATTGCAGGACCAGTACTTCCGCACCAACTCCATCTTCCCGCCGGGACGCCGGGACCCCGCACGCTGGGACCCGATCTACTTCATCACGTTCTGCCAGTGACGACACGTCCGGCGAGATACAGTCCTCTCCAGAGGCCAGGCGGCCACCAGCGGCACTGCTCGGCGCGAACGGAGGGCGATGGACGACCGGGTGATCGCGCCGGACGGTACTCCGCTCGCGGTGCAGCGCCGGGGCAGTGGGCCGCCCCTCGTGCTGCTCGCCGGCCAGGCCAACGACCACACCTGGTGGGACTCCGCCCGCGGCGACTTCGCCCGGACCACCATCACGATGGACTACCGCGGCACCGGCGCGAGCGGCAAGCCCGACGTGCCCTACTCCACCCCGCTGTTCGCCGACGACGTGGTCGCGGTGCTGGACGGGCTCGGCATCGAACAGGCCGACGTGTACGGCACCTCGATGGGCGGCCGGGTGGCGCAGTGGCTGGCGATCCGGCACCCGCACCGGGTGCGCCGGCTCGTGCTGGGCTGCACCTCACCGGGAGGGCGCCATGCCGTCGAGCGGTCGGCGGAGGTGCGCCGCGCCCTGCTGCGGCCGGACGCCCGCGAGACGCTGGCCGACCTGATGTACACGCCGGGGTGGCGGGCGACCCACCCCGGCCCGTACCGCACGCTCGGCGACCCGTCGATGCCCCCGCACGCCCGCAAACACCACCTGCGGGCCAGCGACCAGCACGACGCCTGGGACGCCCTGCCCCGGATCACCGCCCCCACACTCGTCCTGCACGGCGAGGACGACCGGCTCACCCCGGCCGTCAACGCCACCCTGCTCGCCCAGCGCATCCCCCGCGCCCGCCTGCACCTCTTCCCCGCAGCACGCCACGCCTACTTCGAGGAATGCCGCCCCCACGCCAGCACCCTCGTCGAAGACTTCCTCACCACGGCGAGCTAGGCGTCAGCGGCGACGCGCTCGATGGCCTGCACAGCGACGTCGGGCTGGTCGACGTAGATGTAGTGGCCGCTGTTCGCCGCCGTGACCGGGTTGCTGTCGCTCGACAGTTTCAGCCACTTGTCCTGCCCCGCGGCCCACGCCTGCTCCAGCGCGGCGCCGTACTCGGGCACGGCGGCCAGGTACGGCTGCCCGTGCCGGATCACCTCCACCGGGATGTCCCCCGCGTAGCCCACCTCCCCGTCCTGCATGGCCAGCATCTCCGGGTTCTCCCCGCCGTAGACCGCGAGGCTCTGCGCGCGCAGCTCGGCCGCCGGGCCGGTGGCCGACTCCGGGATCGCCGCCGTGGTGTCGCCGATGATGGTCGACGGCGTGGCGTCCATCAGCACAAGACCCGCGACCCGGTCGCGGTGGGCGGGCGCGTAACGGGCGGCGATCAGCCCGCCCAGGGAATGCCCGGCCAGCACCACCGGTTGGTCACCGGCAACGCGGTCCAGCACCCCGGTCAGAATCCGGCCGGCGCTGTCGAACGTCTGCGGACCGGCCGGCTGGTCGCTCGCGCCCTCGCCCAGCCGGTCGTAGGAACAGACCCGGCCCTTGGTGCTCAGCGTCTGCTGGAACGCGGCCAGCTTGTCCAGACCATCGCCGAGACCGGCCAGCAGCACGACGACCGGCCGGTCTTCCATCTCGGTACCGGAACAGGACACGTTCACCGAACGGCCGTCGACGGTGATCTTCGCCGTGCCGGAGATCGGCTCCTGACCGGCGGCCGCCGACGCCGGGGCCTCCGACGACTCGGCGGCCTCGTCGCACGCGGCCAGCACCGGCGCGGCCACGGCGCACAGCAGCGCGGCGACAGCAGTTGACTTGATGTTGCGGAACATTCAGTTCTCCAGTGGGATTCTCGATCAGCGCCACGCACGCTAGAGGAGCGGCGCGGTCCGAAAGATCCCCGCGGGGTGGACATTCGCGGGTAGCTCGCACGGGGGACAGCTCAGCGGGCCAGGCCGTGGCGGTAGGCGTAGACGACGGCCTGGACGCGGTCGCGCAGGTCGAGCTTGGTGAGGATCCGGGAGACGTAGGTCTTGACGGTTTCGGGGCTGAGCACCAGGGTCGCCGCGATCTCGCTGTTGGACAGGCCGTCGGCGATCAGGCGCAGGACTTCCAGCTCGCGCGGGGTCAGCGGGGTTTCGCCGTCGGTGTCCTGCGGCGGCCGGATCCGGGCGGCGAACCGGCCGATGAGCCGGCGGGTCACCTCCGGGGCCACCAAAGCGGCTCCGGTGGCGACGGTGCGGATGCCGTGCAGCAGCTGTGCCGGCGGGGCGTCCTTGAGGAGGAACCCGCTGGCGCCGGCCCGCAGCGCCTCGTAGACGTATTCGTCGAGGTTGAACGTGGTCACCACGAGCACCTTGACCGGCTGGGCCACCCCCGCGCCGGCCAGCAGGCGGGTCGCCTCGATGCCGTCGAGGACCGGCATCCGCACGTCCATCACCACGACGTCCGGCCGCAGCCGCGCGGCGAGGTCGACCGCGGTCCGGCCGTCACCGCACTCGCCGGCGACCTCGAGATCGGGCTGGGCGTCGATGATCGTGGTGAACCCGGCGCGGATCAGCGCCTGGTCGTCGCACACCAGGACGCGGGTCACGACGCGCTGCCGGCGGGAATCCGGGCGTGCACCACGAATCCGCCGTCCTCCTGCCGCGCTGTCCGGAACTCGCCGCCGAGCCCGCCGACCCGTTCGCGGAGCCCGGCCAGTCCCCGTCCGCTGCCGCCGACCGGCGCGGTGGGTGAGCCCGCGCTGTCGGTGGCGACCTCGACCGTGATCTCCCGGTTCCCGTGCCGCACAAGGACACTGGTGCGGCTGCCGTGGGCGTACTTGAGCGCGTTGGTCAACGCCTCTTGCACGACCCGGTATGCCGTCGCTCCCGCGGTGCCGGTGGGCGGGCGGCCTTCCTCGGTGTACTCCACCGGCTGCCCGGCCTGCCGGGCCTGCTCCACGAGCGCGCGCACATCGCTCCGCTGCCCGGTGTCCTGCTGGGGATCGAGCACGTCGAGCAGCTGCCGCAGGTCGGTGATGGCCCGGCGGCCGGAATCGGTGACGGTGGACAGCGCCTGGTCGAGGCGATCACCGGTCAGGTAACGCGCCGCCTCGGTCTGCACGACCATCGCCGTCACGTGGTGGGTGACGACGTCGTGCAGTTCCCGGGCGATGCGGGTGCGTTCGGCGATGCGGGCGGTTTCGGCGGCGTGCAGACGGCGTTCCGCCTCGGCGGCGCGGGATTGGCGCAACCTGCTGCCGATTCCCCAGAGCAGAACCAGGGCCAGGTAGAACGACACGAACCCGGCGACGCCTTCGGCCGGCTCGGGACCGGAGAGGGCGATGGCCAGCGGGACGTAGGCCGCCGACGCCACGATCGCGGTCGTCCACCGCCACCGGTCCAGGTGCGCCCCGGCGCTGATCAGCGCGATCGGCAACGCGGTGCCCGCGACCGTGTGGTAGCCGTGCAGCTGGTCGAGCGCGAAGCCCGTCGACACCAGCGCGAGGCAGGCGGCCGGGAGGCGCCTCCGGACG
This sequence comes from Amycolatopsis thermoflava N1165, assembly GCF_000473265.1. Classification (NCBI taxonomy): domain Bacteria; kingdom Bacillati; phylum Actinomycetota; class Actinomycetes; order Pseudonocardiales; family Pseudonocardiaceae; genus Amycolatopsis; species Amycolatopsis thermoflava. The sequence goes on along the minus strand of NZ_KI421511.1, from coordinate 1,186,088 downwards.
ATCAGCGGTAGGCATTCGACGGCGACCACGGCGAGGCCCAGCGCGTCCATCGGACGGTCCGGCACGTCGCCGAGCCGCGTGCCGTTGTTCTGCAACGCGGGGATCAGCGACGGCAGGAGCAGCACCAGCGCGAGCGGCGCGTCGCGGACCGTGACGTCGAAGCGCCACCACCGATCCGCACTGCGTCGGACGACGATCACGGGAGGAGAGTAGTGGCCCCCGGGATGACGTCGTTCACTGGCTGCCGGCGAGTTCGCCGTACAGGCGGGCGTGCAAGGCACAGGACCATCAGCAACACCCCGGCCAGGAATGTCGGGCCGGGTGCGCGCCCCCGGCCCGCACGTTGATCATCGTCTGGCCGATCATCGCGCAGGTCGATCAGCCCGGGCACCTGCGCCAGGAAGAGGAGGATGGCCAGCGCGTTGACGAAGCCGACCATCGCGCTGCCCGGCACGAACCGCATCAGCCGGGCCACCCCGAGCGAGCCGGGCACGATCTGGAAGATCCCGCCCAGGATCACCGTCGCGACCGGGTGCCCCAGCCCGTGCTCACAGGCCGGTGGGGCGACCGCGATGACCACGGCCATCGTGCAAGGTGGCCGCGAACTCCTCGGCGATCACCGGCTTGCGGCGCACCTCCGCTCGTCCGCGGTCCACGATCCCTTGACCTCGACCTTACTGGAGATTGCATCGTCACGGCATGACGACGAAAACCGATGCGGTGACCGTGCTCGGCCTCGGCGAGATGGGCTCGGCGATCGCCAGGGTGTTCCTGGAGCGCGGGTACCACACGACGATCTGGAACCGCACCGCGAGCAAGGCGGCGCCTCTGGTCGAGGCCGGAGCCACCGCGGCCCCGACAGCAGCGGAAGCCGTCGCGGCGAGCCCGCTCGTGGTGGTGTGCCTGCTCGACGGCGCCGCGGTGGACGGCGTGCTGTCGTCCATTGCGGACACCGCCCAGGGCAAAGTGCTGGTCAACGTCACGAGCGGCTCGCCGGGCCAGGCCCGGGCGAACGACCGGTGGGCACACGAGCACGGCGCCCGCTACGTCGACGGCAAGATCATGGGCGACCCGCCGTACGTGGGCACCCCGAACGCCCGGTTCCTCTTCAGCGGCACCGCGTTCGCCGAGCACGAGGAGGCGCTGCGCGAGCTGGGGGCAGTCAGCTACCACGGCGAGGAACCCGGCGCGGCGGCCGTGGAGTTCCTGGCCCACGTCGCCATGGGGTACGAACTGCTCCTCGGCTTCCTGCACACCCTCAAGCTCGTGCAGGCGGAAGGCGCCGACGTGGCCGGGTTCGCCGAGCGCTTCGCCGCTTCGCTGACCGCCTACCAGCCGCTGCTGACCTCGATCGCCAAGGCCGTCGAGAACCGCGAGTACCCGCCGGACCTGGGCCCGCTCGACGTCCAGGTCGCGTTGATGGACGACCTGATCGGCCACCGCGAGTCGGCCGGTGTGGAAGCCGTCCGCATGCGGGAGACCAAGGAGCTGATGACGCGCCGGATCGCCGAAGGTCACGGTGGTCAGGGCTTCTCGAGCGTGTTCGAGCTGTTGAGCTAGCACGGATCCGGGCCGGGGGCGGCGGATCCCCGTCGTCCCCGCGGAGTCAGCCCCCTTCCGTCAGATCCCGGGTGACCCCGAAGTAGCGGTCGAGGATCACAGCCGTAGGAGTACGTCATACGCTAATCACGCCAAGGTATTCCCTGGACACACCACGATGGGGTTGGTTGATCTCGGAGACAACGGCGAAGAGATCCGATAGAACAGGTGCACGCCTCGACCGCCACACCCAAGGGGGAACACCATGCGCCGCTACCTTCCTGTCGCCGCGATCGCGCTCCTGTTGACCGGCTGCTCAACGACGACCCCGCAGCGTTCCGGCAGCCTCCCCGAGCAGCCGACGCTGACGGCACCCACCAGCAACCAGACCGGCACGAGCAGCCAGACCGGCGCGAGCGGCTACGTTCCGCTGGAGCTCGGCGACACAGCCGAGCTGAGCGCCGAAGTCGACGGCAGCAAACCCGCGACGTGGACGATCGAGAAGATCGAGATCGACCCGCCATGCAGCGGGCGCAACGGGTCAAGCGATACCGGGCATGTTCTCGTGCTGCATGTGCGGGCCGACAGCGGCCCGGACAAATACGCCGCAGAGCAGATCCCCGACGCGTTCAGGTACACGTCGTTCGCCGAACCCGGCAAGAACGGCACGGCGATCCAGGCCTCGCCCTCGCTGTGCAAATCTTCCGAACCCCACAGCCAACCACTGCCGGTGCCGTACCAGTTGAACCAGCAGCTCACCGGCACAGTCGCACTGATCGTGCCGGAGGCGAACGGCACGCTGATCCAGAACAACCCACTGCTGAAGGGCGAAGGCTGGCGATGGTCGTATCCGGCGAAATAGTCCAGCCGGCATCTGGGCGGCATTCGCCCAGACCACGCGCGCGCACTTTCGGCGCGCAGGCCGAGGAGGAGTGATCATGGCGGAGGACGACACGGAGCCCGACTGGGACCGGAGCGACCCGCTGTGGCGGTTGCGCCGGCGCTTCTGGCTGCGCAAGCATCCACGGCCGCCGCTCCCTCAACTTCCCCGGCATGATCCACCGCCGCCAACGGACCCTCTGCCGCCCGTTTGAACCCCAAGCCGCCCGCGTCGCGCTCGGCTACCGCGTACACCAGCAACTGGCGGACTCGATCATCCGCGCCGCCCGGACAAGCCGCGCACTGAGCGGCCTTCCCGATCCGCCAGCGGACGAAGACCCCGAGGGAGCACCGAGCACGGGCGACCCTGAGCGGGGCTACCGGGAGCTGGGCGACGTGCGCGCGCCCGGCGCGGATGAGCAGAATCAGCCCGGCGGTGGCCACATCTCGCCGAGCCACGGGTGTGCGGCGAACCGGTCGCGGGCGGCGTGCCGCCAACCGCGGGGCGAACATCTGGGCAGCGTGACGACGGGGGTGACGTGCGCACCGGAGATCGCGCCGGGCAAGGGCGATCAGCACGCCCAGGCCGAACACGGTGACCAGCGAGTTCGCCGACAGCTGCGCCCGAAGGTCCCGACCGCCCGGAGATCACCACCTAATGCAGTAACGCGGGGTGGCGATCTTGGCGACAGGAATTGCGCCGGTCAGCCGAACGCGTGTTCCCCGGTCGGCCGTACCGCGCCGCGGATCCGGCAGGTACCGTCGGGCGATTGACGAGCGGAGGCCCGGTGCGAATTCTCCTTCTGTGCTCGGCCTTCAACGGCCTGAGCCAGCGAGCGTGGACCACGCTCCGGGCCCGCGGTCACCACGTCACCGTGCACGTGGTGCACGACCCGGACACCATCCCCGGCGCGGCCGCGGCCGCCGAGCCGGACCTCATCGTCTGCCCGTTCCTGCGCCGGCGGGTGCCCGACGCGGTGTGGCGCGCCTACCGCACGATCATCATCCACCCCGGTCCCCCCGGCGACCGGGGCCCGTCGTCGCTGGACTGGGCGATCATGGACGGGGAGCGCCAGTGGGGCGTCACGGCCCTGCAGGCGACCGGGGACCTGGACGCCGGCCCGGTCTGGGGATCGCGGTCCTTCCCCATGCCCGCCGAGCCGCCACGCAAGAGCACCCTCTACAACGCCGAGGTCGCCGACGCCGCCGTGGACCTGATCGCCGAGGTGGTGACCAAGGCCGGCGACCCGGGGTTCGCGCCGCAGGACCACGACCAGGCCGGGCGGTCGCGGCCGCCCGTGCGCCAGCCGGACCGCGGTTTCTCCTGGGACGACGAGACCGGGCACGTCCTGCGCCGCATCCGCGCCGCGGACGGCCGCCCCGGCGTGCACACCACGCTGGCCGGCGTGCCGGTCGCGGTGTTCGACGCCCACCCCGGCACGGCCACGCCCGGCGAACCGGGGACGATCGCGGCGCGGCGCCACGGGGCGGTGCTCGTCCGCACCGGCGACGGCGCGGTGTGGGTGGGGCACGCCCGGCGCCTGTCTCCCGGCCCGCCGGTGAAACTGCCCGCCGCCACGGTTCTCGGGCGCGTCCTCGCGGGGGTGCCCGAGGTGCTGGAACCGTTGGCGGCCGAGCAGCCGCCGGGCCCGCGGGAGATCGCCTACCGGCGGCTGGACGACGTGGGCCTGCTGCGGTTCGACTTCTACAACGGCGCGATGTCCACCGCGCAGTGCCGACGGCTCACCGCGGCCGTGCGGTACGCCGCCGCCCAGGACACCCGGGTCCTGGTGCTGGCCGGCGGCGAGGTGTTCGCCAACGGCATCCACCTCGGCCTGATCGAGGCGCACCCGAACCCGGCGGCGGAGGCGTGGCGCAACATCACCGCGATCAACGACCTGTGCCGGGAGATCATCACCTGCACCGGGCAGGTCGTGGTGTCCGCGCTCGCCGGGGGCGCCGGCGCGGGTGGCGTGATGCTGGCGCTCGGCGCCGACGTCGTCCTCGCCCGGGACGGGATCGTGCTCAACCCGCATTACGAGACGATGGGCCTCTACGGCTCGGAGTACTGGACGTATGTGCTGCCGCGCCGGGTCGGCGAGGCGCAGTCGCGGCTGCTGACCAGCCGGTGCGAGCCGGTCAGCGCGGGCGAGGCGGCCGCGCTCGGCATGGTCGACGAGGTCCTGCCGGCCGACCGGGAACGCTTCCCCGGCGCGGTGCTGGAGCGCGCCGCCGAACTGGCCGCCGGGTCGGATGCGCTCCTGCAGCGCAAGCGCGCCGACCGGGAGGCCGACGAGCAGCGCCGGCCACTGGAGACCTACCGGGTGCGGGAACTCGCGGAGATGAGCCACGACATCTTCGAGGACCGGCACGGCTTCGCCGCGGCCAGACGCGCCTTCCTCCACCCGGCGGCCCCCGCACCGGCGGCCCGCCGCCCGGCGCTGCTCAGCGGCGGATGACTCGCCGGCCTCCCGGATACGCGGCGAAGCCGCTGGTCACGTCCGCAGCGACGCGGTGGCCAGCACGTCCGCGCCGCGGAGCGGGCCGGCGGCGTGGACGACGGCCAGGCCGGTGCGGGCGGCGAACTCGCGGGCTTCCCGCGGACCGGCGAGCAGGACGGGGTCACTGGAGCTGACGAGCGCGCAGCTCGCGACGACAGGGCGCAGTCCGGCTCGCGAGGCCAGCGCGAGGGCCGCGGGGAGCGTGCCGCCGGTCGGGTCCGCGGCAGCCCGCACGGGGATGACGTGCCCCGGGCGGGTGAAGTCGCGGGGCGTGCTCGTGGGCGCGGCCAGCAGGCTGATCGTGCGGGCCCGGTCGGCCGCGGAGATACCCGTCGTCGTCCCGTGCGCGGCGTCCACGGCGACGCAGTCGCGTTCCGGGGCGCCCCGGCTGCCGGGCGGGTACATCACGGGCAGGTCGAGCCGGTCGGCGTCGTCGTCGCTGAGCGCCACGCGGAGGAAGCCCGCGCCGTGGCGAACGAGGAAGGCCACCGCGTGGGCGGTGGCACGCTCGGCAGCGAGCACCAGCTCGGCACGCGGTCCGGGACCGCCGGCGGTGACCACGACGATCGGGCGGCCGAGCGCCAGCGCGCGCAGGGCGGTGCTCATCGGGTCTCCAGCGCGCGCACCGCGCTCAGGTGGAAGATCAGCGGGCCGAACCTGTCGTCGGTGCGCGCGCCCAGCACCTCGAACAGGACGATGTCGTGATCCCCGGCGGGCACGGTCCGGTGGACCCGGCAGTCCAGCCACAGCGGGGCGCCGGCGAGGAACACCGCACCCTCGGGCGACGCCTCCCAGGTGGCGTCGGCGAAACGGTCGACGCCGCGGGCGGCGAGGGCGGCGCTGAGCTCGGCGTGCTCGCCACCGAGCACGCTGATGCCGACCCGTCCGGCGGCGGCCAGCCGCGGCCACGTGGTGGAGCCGCGTCCGACGCAGACCGACACCAGGGCGGGTTCCAGCGACACCGAGGTGAACGAGCTGGCGGCCATGCCCACGGGCCCCTCTCGCCCGAGCGCGCACAGTGCGGTGACGCCGCTCGGGAACCGGGCGAACGCGTTCCGCAGCGCGCGCCTGCGCTCGGCCTGGTCCACGGACAACGGGGGAAGGAAGAGTGTTCTCACGTCAACTCCTCGAGCCGGGTCACAGCATGCTCTCCGCACGACGCGGCCCTGTCTGTGACCCACGTCCGGGCACCGGACCCGCGGTTGACGGACGCAAGTCACAGACACGATCGTCCTTCCTGGAAAGGATCGGTCGGGTCGCGGACCGAGACACGGCAGGAGGGCATCAAGGTGGATGCAACGACGCAGGAGAAGCCATGAACGCGGGCCGTTCCGTCGACACCGATGACGGTGTCCGGCTGCACGTGACCGACACCGGGAACGGCGTTCCGGTGCTCTTCCTCCACGAGTACGCGGGCGACCACCGGAGCTGGTCGCGGCAGGTGGCCGATCTCCAGGACGGCCACCGGTGCATCACCTACGCGGCGCGCGGCTACCCGCCCTCCGACGTCCCGGGAAGCCCGTCGGCCTACTCGTGGCAACGGGCCGTCGACGACGCCCTGACGGTGCTCGACGCGCTGGAGGTCGAGGCCGCCCACGTGGTGGGACTGTCCATGGGCGGCTACACCGCCGTCCAGCTCGCGCTGCGCCACCCCGGGCGGGTGCGCTCGGTCATGGCGGTCAGCGTCGGGTCCGGCTCCGACCCAGCCACCCGGCCGGCCTACCTCGCGGAGACCAGGATCGTCGCGGAGCAGCTCCGGTCGCGGGGAGCCGGGTTCGTCGGACGCAAGTTCGCCGAAGGCCCCAGCCGGGTGCAGCTCAAGCACCACAACGAGCCCGCGTGGCACGAGTTCGTCGAACAGTTCGCCGAACATTCCGTGGAAGGGCTGGCGCTCACCGTCCTCGAGATCCAGGGCCGCCGGCCGTCCCTGCACGACCTGGCCGGCGAGTTCCGGCGTTTCCCGGTCCCCCTCCTGGTCGTCAACGGTGACGAGGACGAGGCGTGCCTGTCCACCGGCTTGATGCTGAAGCGGACCGCGCCCGCGTGCGGCATGCTGGTGCTGCCCAACAGCGGGCACGTCCCCAACCTGGAGAACCCGCAGCAGTTCAACGACATCGCCCGCGGCTTCTTCCGGTCGGTCGACTCGGGCCGGTGGCCCCAACGGGACCCGCGGTCGCGCCTCACCTCGCAGTTCGGACTCGACCAGCTCGAGTCCGGGGAGCCGGTGAGAGTGGAATGAACCGCGACTGCGCACCGATCCCGCCCGCGGCGCTCCAGGCGTGGTCGAAGAGCTTCCTGGCCGGACAGGATCCGGAGATCCGCGACGCCCTCCTCTCGGACAGCCGCGTGGTGACCTACTCGGCGGGCACCGTCATCTGCCGCGGGAACTCCGACTACCGGGTGACACTCGTCCACAAGGGACGGATTCGCGCGAAGGTGACGTCCTGGGACGGGCGGGAGGTCACCACGCGGTACGCGACGGCCGGGCACTTCACCGCCCTGCCCGCGATGCTCACCGACGGCGCGCCGTCGTCGCTGGAAGCGGTGACGATGTGCGAGGTCTCGGTGCTGAACCCGAGCACCTTCCGCCGCCTCATGCGGACCCGGGCCGAACTCGCCTACCAGGTCGCCGTGTACCTGGCGGAGTCCACCTACGAAACCGTGGCCTACCTCGAGGACAACCTGTTCAATTCCGTCCAGCAGCGGCTGAGCCGGCACCTGCTCGAGATGGCCACCCCCACCGTGAACGGGCTGCTGGTGCAGACGGACCAAACCGATCTCGCGCACACCATCGGATCGGTGCGCGAGGTCGTCGCCCGCGCGCTCAAGAAGCTGGACGACATCGGGGCGATCCGCCGTTACCGGCGGCAGATCTGGATCGAGGACCCGGCGCTGCTGAGGTCGTTCGCGTCGACGGACCTGCGGGGCCGTCGCCTGCCCGAAGTGAGGGACAGTTGAGCCAGTACCGGATGGACGAGGAGCTGGTGCAGTCGATCGCCGCCCTGCCCGCGGTCGACCGCACCGACGTCGCGGAAGCCCGCCGGATCGTGTCGAGCCGGTACGCCGGGACCGGCTCGGTCGAGGGCGTGAGTGTGCACGAATGCTCCTGCACCGCCGCGGACGGGCACGTCATCGCGCTCCGCGTGTACCGGCCGTCCCGCCGCACGAGCAGTGGCGCGATCTACCACGTCCACGGCGGCGGATTCATCCTGGGTGATCCGGACATGAGTCACCTCCGGAACGCCGAACTCGCACGGGAAACCGGTGCGGTCGTCGTCGCCGTGGCCTACCGGCTGGCCCCGGAGTGGCCCTTCCCGACACCGTTGGACGATGTCTACAGTGGACTGCTCTGGCTGCGCGAACACACCGGCGAGCTGGGGATCGATCCCTCCCAGATCGTCCTGCACGGGGTGAGCGCGGGCGGCGCGCTCGCGGCCGCGGCCGCCCTGCTGGCCCGCGACCGGAACGGGCCACCGGTCCGCTTCCAGTTCCTCAAATCACCGGCGCTGGACGACCGGCTCCGGACGGCGAGCAGCAGGCGGTTCACCGACACGCCCGCGCTCACCCGCCGGGACGCCGAGCTTAGCTGGTCCGCCTACCTCGGCCGAGCGGCCGGCGCGGTGTCGCCCTACGCCGCGCCCGCCCGCGCCACGGACCTGACGAACCTGCCCCCGGCGTACGTCTCCGTCGCCGAGTTCGATCCGTTGCGCGACGAAGGAATCGACTTCGCGCGATCACTGCTGGCGGCCGGGGTGCCCGTCGAACTGCACCTGTTCCCCGGCACCTACCACGGCTCCGGGGCGGTACGGGAAGCGGCGGTGAGCCGGCGCGAGCTGTCCGAGGAGGTAGCGGTGCTGCGCACGGTCCTGGAACGGCCTGGACAACCAGCCGCACCGCGAGACGACGAGGGGAACCGGGCACATGTCTGAGGCGAGCGTGACGACGGGGCAGCACTTCCTCAGCGGCGTGCGGGTCCTCGACATCACCGGCGCACTGGCCGGCCCGTACTGCACCACCATCCTGTCCGACCTCGGCGCCGAGGTCATCAAGGTCGAGCCCGTGGACGGGGACTCGCTCCGGCGGCGTCTGGTCGGGCCGGAACAGCGCCCGCTGCCGTTCGACCTGATCCACCGCGACAAGCGCAGCTTCGCCGTCGACATCAAGACCGAGCGCGGGCAGAACCTGGTCCGGGCTCTGGCGCGCCGGTCGGACGTGCTGGTGGAGAACTTCCGGGTCGGCGCGCTCGCGCGGCAGGGACTGTCCTACGAGGACCTGAAGGACGACTGCCCGGACCTCGTGTACTGCTCGATCTCCGGCTTCGGCCAGTACGGGCCGATGCGGAGCGCGAAAGGCATCGACCTCGTCGCCCAGGCCTACGGCGGTCTCCTCAGCGTCACCGGAAGCACGAGTGGGGAGCTGGCGAAAGCGGGCTACCCCATCGGCGACCTCGGCACCGGAATGTGGGGCGCCATCGGCGTGCTGGCGGCGCTGCACCGCGTCCGCGCGGGGCTCGGCGGCTCCCACATCGACGTGTCCCTCGCGGACACGATCGCCGGATGGTCGTTGTGGGAGGTCGCCGATTTCGCCGGGACGGGCGAGCCACCGGGCCCACTGGGCACCGCGCACCGGCTCACCGCCCCGTACGAGGCGTTCACCTGCGGCGACGACGCGATGCTCGTGATCGGCGTGACCGAGCGCTCGTGGCGTGACTTCTGCGCGGTACTCGACCTCGATCTCTCCGGCGACGAGCGCTTCCACGGCGAGTACAACCGCTTCGTCCACCGCGAGCAGCTCGCCGGGCTGCTCCAGGCCCGGTTCCGGACGGCGCCGAGGGACCACTGGATCGAGCGGCTCCGCGAAGCGGGCGTCCCGTGCGGACCGGTCCACACGGTCCCCGAGATGCTGGACGATGCCCAGTACGCGGCCCGCGAGATGTTCCCCAGCGACGTCGAGCGGTTCGGGCACCGCCGCGTGGTGAACACGCCGCTCATCGCCGACGGCGCACCCCGCGCGCGGCGGAGAGCACCCGGGATCGGGCAGGACACGGTCGACCTGCTGACCGAGCTGGGCATCGGCGACCACGAGGTCCGGGCCCTCGTGCGAGACGGCGTGGTCGCCGCGGCGCCTGCCCCGGACGCGCAGGCCGGCTGAGGATGAGCGGTTCGACGCGTCTGGACATCGTGGACCGGGTCGCCCGGCTCACGATCAGCAGGCCCGAGAAGCGGAACGCGATGTCCGGCGACATGTGGCAGGCACTGCTCCGGCATGTCAAGACGATCGGAGAGACACCCGGAATCGTCGCCGTCGTGCTGCGGGGCTCCGGAGGGAGTTTCTCCGCGGGCGGGGACCTTGCCGAGTTGAGCTCGTCCGATCCGGACCACGTCGCTGCCTACCGGCAGCTGGCCGAGACCGCTGTCCTGGCGCTGACGGAGCTCGCAGCACCGAAGATCGCGGAGATCGACGGACCGTGTTTCGGCGCGGGCTGCAGCCTCGCGCTCGCCTGCGACGTCCGGATCTGTTCGCCCGCGGCGCACTTCCGGATACCCGCGCTCGGTCACGGCCTGACCTACGAGCCGGTTTTCGTGCGCCGCCTCGTGCAGGCGGTGGGCGCCGGCCCGGCGGGACTGCTGCTCTACGGCGGGGAACGCTGGAACGCCGACCAGGCCGCCGCCTACGGCCTGGTCGACAAGTGCGCGCCGGACCCGGCGGCCGCGGTCGGGCAGATCCTGACCTGGCTGCGCGGCGCGAATGTCGAAGACATCGTCTCGACGGCGATGTCCATCAGGACCGCCACGCGGTCCCGGTAGGGAAGGTCACCATGGATCTGCAGTTGAAGGGCGCCCGGGCGGTCGTCACGGGAGGATCCCGCGGGCTCGGGCTGGCCATCGCGCGCGGGCTCCTCGCCGAAGGTGCCCGGGTGGCGCTCGTCGCCAGGGACGCGCAGCGGCTCGGCGCCGCCGCGGACGGCCTCCGCTCCGGCGCGGCGGGAGCCGAGGTCCTCGCCGTCCCGGCGGACACCACCGACGACTCCTCGGTCCGGGCCATGGCCGAGCAGGTCGTGACCGCGTGGGACGGTGTCGACGTGCTGGTGAACGCCGCCGCCCAGCCGTCCTTCGCCTCCGCTCCCCCGCCGCTGGCCGATCTCAGCGACGGCGAGGTGCTGACGGACTTCGACACCAAGGTCCTCGGGTACCTCCGGTGCGCCCGCGCCCTCGCGCCGCACATGGCCCGGCAGGGGTGGGGACGGATCGTGAACATCTCCGGTCTGAACACCCGCCGCACCGGGTCCGTCTCCGGGACGATCCGCAACGTGGCGGTCGCCGCCCTCACCGCGAACCTCGCCGACGAGCTCGGCCCGCACGGTGTCGGGGTCACGGTCGTGCACCCGGGCCTGGTGGAGACCGAACGCACCCCACGGCTCGTGGCCGACCGGGCGGCGGCCGGCGGGCTCACCGAGGAACAGGTCCGCGCCCAGCTGGCCGCGACGACGAGCCTCCGACGTCTCGTCACCGCGGAGGAGGTCGCGGACGTGGTCGTGTTCCTGTGCTCGCCCAGGGCCGCCGCCGTGACGGGAGACGCGGTGTCCGTGGCGGGCGGCAACCGCGGCGCGGTGCACTACTAGACCGAGATCACGGCTGAGCTGCCGGCTGGTGGTGCCGCCCATGGCCGTGGGCGGCACCACCAGTACTACGCCCAGGAGAACCGGCGCAGTCCGTCGGCCGTGATCAGGCGGCCGAAGGACAGCTCCGGGAAGTGCGCGGGCGCGAACGGGTCGCCCGAAGCGGCCAGCTCGTCGGCGATCCGTTCGCGGATGGCGTTGGCCGCGGCCCGGTCCACGTCGAACATCCCTTCCCATTCCGGGTCGGTGAGCTCCCCGACCGTGTGCACCACGTCGCCGAGCAGGAGCGCGCGCTCGCCGGCGTCGCTCACGACGAAGACGGTCGAGCCCGGGGTGTGCCCCGGCGCCGGCCGCGCGAGCAGACCGGGCACCAGCTCGGTCTCCTCGTCGAACATCTCCAGCCGCCCCTCGATCGGGGCCAGGGTTTCCTGCAGCACGGGATCGGCCGTGGGTGCGGTCATGAAGTACGCCCAGTCCGCCTCGTGCACCCGGAACGTCGCGCGCGGGAACGTCACTTCACCGCGGACCGTGGCCCAGCCGACGTGATCCGGGTGCAGGTGCGTGAAGATCACGTCGGTGACGTCGTCGAGCGCGACCCCGGCGCGGCGCAGGTTCGCCGGCAGCCAGCCCGTCACGAACCCTTCGTGCACGAAGTCGTCACCCGCTCCGGCGTCGACCAGGATCGTCCGGTCCCCCAGCCGCACGAGGAACGCCCCGATGTCCATGTGGATCCGGCCGTGCTCGTCCAGCGGCTGGTGCGCACAGTCCCACCGCGCGTCCCGCCGGTGGGTCACGGTGTTCCCGATGGGCAACCGGGCGGTGCCGTCGAGGATCGGGACGATGTCGAGGTTTCCTACCTTCATCAGTTCCTTCCAGTCACTTCGGTCAGCCGCGGACGCGCAGGGCCTCCCCCGACCATTCCTGTTCGCGCAGTTCGTACTTCTGCACCTTCCCGGTGGAGGTCTTGGGCAGTCCGGCGACGATCTCGACCTCGCGCGGCGCCTTGTAGCGGGCGATGAGCGACCGCACGTGCGCGATCAGCTCGCTCTCCGAAGGGTTCCTCCCCGGCCGCGGCACCACGAACGCCTTGGGCCGCTCGCCCCACCGCTGATCCGGGACGCCGATCACGGCGACCTCGAGGACGTCTGGGTGCGCGGCGATGGCGTGCTCGACCTCGATGGTCGAGATGTTCTCGCCGCCGGAGATGATCACGTCCTTGGCCCGGTCCCGCAGCTCCACGTAGCCGTCCGGATGCATCACCCCGAGGTCCCCGGAGTGGAACCAGCCACCGGCGAACGCCCGTTCCGTGCCCTCGGGATCGTTGAAGTAGCCCTGCATCACGTTGTTGCCGCGCATGACGATCTCACCCATGGTCCGCCCGTCCCGGGGAACGTCGCGCAAGCGCTCGTCCACCACGCGGATCTCGTCCGCTTGCAGCATCCCGACACCCTGCCGGGCTCGCAGTTTCGCCCGGTCCTCCGACGCCAGGTCGTCCCACGCCCGCTGGTACTCGTTCACCGCGTACGGGCCGTAGGTTTCGGTCAAGCCGTACACGTGCACGATCCGGAAGCCCATCCGCTCCATCTGCAGGATCGTGGTGGGGCTCGGCGGCGCTCCCGCCGTGGTGACGACGAGCCGGTGGTCGAGCTGGTGGGCCGACTCGGCCCGCATGATCGTGGTGACGACCGTGGGCGCCCCGTTGAGGTGGGTGACCCGGTGGCGGTCGATGAGCTCCCACACCCGGTCCCCGCGCACCTCGCGCAGGCAGATCTGGGTCCCGCCCGCCGCGACCAGCGCCCACGTCGTGCACCAGCCGTTGCAGTGGAACATCGGCAGCGTCCACAGGTAGACGCTGTCCGCGTCGTGTCCGGAGTGGAAGATCTCGCCGAACGAGTTCAGGTACGCGCCGCGGTGGGTGTAGACCACGCCCTTGGGCCGTCCCGTGGTGCCCGAGGTGTAGTTGATGGAGATCGCCGCTCGCTCGTCGTCGACCGCCCACACCAGCTCTCCTCCATCGCCGGCGGCGCCGGCGAGGAGGTCGGCGAACGCGACCGCGCCGGGGACCTCGACGGTCGCCCCGGGGCCGAGCGGGTCGGCCGCCACGGCGATCGTCCGCACCGTGTCCAGCGACCCGGCGATCGGCGCGATCGTGGCCGCGTACTCGGCGTCGACGACGAGCACGGTCGCGCCGGAGTGATCGAGGATGTAGCGGACCTCCTCGGGCGCCAGCCGGGTGTTGATCGCGACCAGCACCGCACCGGCCAGCGGCACGGCGAAGTGGGCGGCCAGCATCTCCGGCACGTTGGGCATCAGGTAGGCGACGCGGTCGCCCGGCCGCACCCCGGCGGCGCGCAGCATCCGCGCCCGCTGCTCCACGCGCGCAGCGAACTCCCGGTAGGTCCAGGCCTCGTCGCCGTGCACGACGGCGACCTTGCCGGCGTGGACGTTCGCCGACCGCCGCAGGAACGACAGCGGCGTCAGCTGGGTGATCCCGGTGTTCATCCGTGTGCTCCCCTTCAGTGCTCGCCCACGCGCAGGACGACTTTCCCCGTCGGCGCCTGCTCGGCCACCTCGTGCGCCCGCACCACCTCGTCCAGGCCGTGCGGCAGCACCGGCAGAGCGGACAGCGCGCCGTGCGCGAGCGCGTCGGAAGTCCACCGGATCGCGGCGGCCAGCCGCTCCGGGGACACCCCGTAGAGCAACACGAACTCCAGCGTCGTGTTCGCCTTCATGAACTCGCCCACGGGCAGGGACAGCTCCCCCTCCGCGGCGTAGACGGCGATGGCGCCGGGGGCGCCGAGCACGGCCATGTCCAGCTTCAGGTTCGCCCCGAGCGCGACCTCGACGATGCGGTCGACGGGCCCGGCGAAGTCACGGATGCGCCTGGCCGCGTCCGCGTCGGTGTAGCGGACGACGAAGTCGGCTCCGGCCTTTTCCGCCAGTGCGCGCTTCTCGTCGGAGCTCGCCGTGGCCACCACCCGCGCGCCGGCGTGCTTGGCCAGCTCGATGGCGAAATGCCCCACCGCGCCCGCTCCCCCGGCGACGAGGACCGTGCGCCCCGCCAGCGCCGCGGGATTCCCGCCCAGGCAGTGCGCGGCGGTCAGCGCCGGAACCCCGAGGCACGCCCCGAGGTCGTCGGATGCGCCGTCGGGCAACGGCACCGCCCGCTCCGCGGGGACGACCGCGAACTCGGCCGCCGTCCCGTAGCGGTTGTGGAACGCCGCCAGGTACAGCCACACCCGCTCCCCCACTTGGAGGCCGGTGACGCCGTCGCCCACCGCGTCCACGACACCGGCGCCGTCGTGGTGCGGCACCTGGAACCAGTCGGGGGTCCGCCCCGCGAATCCCGCCCTGGTCTTCCAGTCGGTGGGGTTGACACCCGAGGTGGCGATCCGGACCCGGACCTGGCCGGGACCGGGCTCGGGCACCTCGATCTCGACGACTTCGAGCACCTCGGCGGCGCGACCAGGACGGCGGTAGACCGCTGCTCTCATGCCCGCACCGCCTGTTCGCTCACGCGAGCCGGGTTCGAACGAGCTCGTAGTAGTGCCGGATCGCACGGTCCGGGTCGTAGCGGGGTTGCCATCCAAACTCCTCTTCCATCCGGGTTCCGTCCAGCGCCATGTAGTAGCTGTCCGGCATCTGCATGGGATTCAGCCCGGGCCCCACGTCGAGCGCCGCGCCGGGGATGACGCGGCGGATCGCGTCCGCGAAGTCGTGCATCGACACCGCAGGCCCACCGGCCACGTTGTAGGCCTGGTGGCGCAGCGGCCCGGGCGCCAGCGCGACACACGCGATGGCGTCGGCGACGTCGAGGACGTAGACGAGGCCGTCCCGCTCGTCCCCGCCCTGCTCGATCGTGAACCCGCGGCCCGAGGCCGGCAGCTCGACCATCGAGCTGTAGGTGTTGATCGGGCCGGCGTGCCGTTGCAGCCTGCCCGGACCGAAGATCGTGGCGAACCGCAGGCTGACGCACTCCACGTCGGAGTTGCGCCCGTACCACGCCACCACGTTCTCCGCGGCCGCCTTCGTGATCCCGTACATGCCGGTCGGCCGCAGCTCATCGTCTTCGCGCACGGACTCGTAGGTGGGAAACCCGCGCTTGCCCGTCGCGGGCGCGTACACCGCCTTCGAGCTGGTGTAGACGACGCGGCGCGCACCCGCCGCCACCGCGGCGGCGCACACCGTGGCAGTGCCGCCGACGTTCACCGCGATCGCGGTGTGCGGATCCCGTTCGCAGTCGACGAAAGCCGCGAGATGGATGACGCAGTCGGGCCGCAGCCGCAGGGCGGCGCCGGTGAAGCCCTCCGCGTCGCGGATGTCGCCGACGACGAGCTCGACCCGGTCCGCCACGTCCTCGATCAGCGACGTGTCGTCCCGGCTTTCGAACACGGCCACCTCGTGGCCGCGGCCCAGCAGCTCCCGGACCACCCAGGCGCCGTTGACGCCCAGCCCGCCCGTCACCAGGACACGCATGCCGACTCCTTCACTGTGCGGCCAGGCGCCGGAACGACGGGACCATGGGCGCGTAGGCGGACATGCCGCCGTCCACGACGAGCACCTGCCCGTTGATGAACGACGACTCCGGTGAGGCCAGGAACAGGGCGGCCATCGCGACGTCGTCCGGCCTGCCCAGTCGCGGCGTCGCGACGTGATCCAGCAGCACCTCGGTCTGCGCCGCGGAGAACATCTTCTCGGTCGCGGGCGAGACGATGTGGCCAGGCGCCAGGACGTTGCACCGGATTCCCTGCTTGCCGTACTCGACGGCCAGCGACTTCGACAGCCCGATCACGCCGGCCTTCGCGGTCGCGTAGGCCGGGCGGCCTTCGAGGGAAAGCCAGGCGGCCAGGGAAGAAGCGTTGGTGATGCTGCCCCCTCCCGCGCGGACCATGTGCGGCAGGACGTGTTTGGCGGTCAGGACGCAGCCCAGCAGGTCCACGCGCAGCTGCCCCAGCCACACCGACAGGTCGGCCTCGGCGACGAAGACGTCCTCGGCCACCAGACTCCGTTCGGAGGCGTAGTTCTGGAGCACGTCCACCCCGCCGAAGCGCTCCACCGCGAACTCGACGGCACCGGCGACCTGGTCCTCGTCCGAGACGTCCGCGGCGAACGGCTCGGCGACACCACCCTCCTCCCGGATCCGGTCCACCGTCACCGACGCCTTGGACTTGTCCACGTCCACGACGAGGACCTTCGCGCCTTCCCGGGCGAACACCTCCGCCGTCGCCGCTCCGATACCCGAACCCGCACCCGTCACCAGCGCTGACTTGCCCGTCAGCCGCCCCGCGGCAGACCCCATGCTCAACTCCTCCCGCGCGCCCGGCGATCCACCGACGCGATCACGACGACCAAGGTGACGACGCCCGCCGCGACCATGTACCAGGCCGGCGACGTCTTGTTCCCCGAAAGCTCGATCAGCAGGGTCGCCACGAACGGCGCGGTACCGGCGAAGATCGCCGAACCGAAGCCGTAGGCGATCCCGAACCCGGACGCCCTGACCTTCGTCGGGAACAGCTCCGCGAACAGCGCCGGGATGGCGCCGCCGAACGCGGCGACCGGGACCCACAGGACGAGCTGTCCCACCAGCGCCGGGCCGAACCCCGTCAGGCCGATGATGAGCAGACTCGGGTAGGGCAGGACCACCGCCAGTACGCACGCGAAGACCAGGACCGGCTTCCTGCCGTAGGTGTCCGAGAGGCGCCCGAACGCGACCACCAGGAAGATCCCGACGGTGGTGGCGATGATGACCGTGGTCAGCGCCTGCACCGCGGACAGTCCCACGACGCTGCGGATGTAGGTGAGCGCGAACACCTGGACCGTGGACGAGGCGATGTTGAAGCCGACGCAGATCCCGATCACGATCAGGAACGCCCGCCAGTGCTGGGTGAACAACGTGCGCAGTGGGCTGCGTTCCTGGGCGTTGCCCGCCTTGATCTCCTCGAACTCCGGCGACTCCGCGATGCGGTAGCGCAGGTAGAGGCCGATGACCAGCAGCGGGAACCCCAGCAGGAACGGGATCCGCCAGCCCCAGCTGTCGAGCTCGCCCGGGGACAGCGACACCGTCATGATCAGGACCACGACGGCGCCGAGCACGCTGCCGAGCGTCGAGGAGAAGAAGGCGAAGGACCCGTACAGCCCACGCCGGTGCGGGGGCGCGTGCTCGACGAGGAAGCTGGCCGACGTCCCGAACTCCCCGCCCACCGACAACCCCTGGAGCAGCCGCGCGACGCACAGGAGCACCGGTGCGACGATCCCCGCCTGCGGATACGTCGGCATGACGCCGATGAGCACGGTGGTCACGCCCATGATCAGCACCGCGATCGCCAGGGACACCTTGCGCCCGCGCCGGTCCGCGAGCCGCCCGAACACGACGGCGCCCACCGGCCGCATGACGAAGCCGACCGCGAACAACGCCAACGTGGACAGGATCGCGGCGAGCGGCTCACCCGAGGGGAAGAACAGCTTCGAGATGACCGGTGTCAGTGACGCGAAAATCGCGAAATCGTAGAACTCGAGAGCGTTTCCCGAGCCGGCGGCGACGATCGACCGGCGCGCGACAGGAGCGCGCCGCGGCGTTCCCGTTCCCGGGGAAACCCGGTCTTCCGAATCCAGTGGGGATGGTTGGGACATCGTTGTCCTCCGATAGGCAGCAGTTACCCTACATTCGACTGAACGGCGAGTCCGCCCGTCACGCGGTCGACCAAGGGCGCGACACCCTCGGCGAAGTTGGCGATCCCCCGGACCGTGTCCTCGTGCCCGAGGTGACCGGCCTGGCCCATGAGCAGCAGGTGCCCGAACCCGCCCACGTGCTCGTAGAAGCGCTCGATCTGCCCGGCGACGGTGGCGGCGCTGCCGGCGAACACGATTCCGCGTTCGATGAGCTCGGCGAGCGACATCGCGGTCACGTCGGGGATCGGCGAGGACGCCGGGGAACCGGGCGTCGACGTCAGCGGCCCGCGCAGGCCCACGGCCCGGACGTGGTAGGGCAGGTATCCCGGCGGGTAGGCGAACTGCTTGGCCACCTTGTTGCTGTGCAGGTACCAGAGCAGTTTCCGGGCCCCTTCGAAGCCCTCCTCGTCGGTCCGTCCGGTGTAGACCAGCGCCGCGTAACCGAACATCTCGTCGCCGGGCACGGGCTTGCCCGTCGCGGCGCAGTGGTCGCGGTAGGCCTGGAACACCGCCCTGGTCCCGTCGAGTCCCGACAGGAAGGTGCCGACCCGGTAGCCGTGGTCGGCGATCCTCGGCACGCTGGCCGGGTTCACCGCGGTGACCCACACGGGCGGGGCGGGCTGTTGGTGGGGCCTCGGCCAGATGTTCACCTGGCGGTGGTGGAAGAACTCGCCCTCCCAGTTGAACGGTCCGTCGTGGGTGGACCACGCCCGCGTGATGAGCTCGACCGCCTCCCACATGCGCTCGGACATCCGCACCGGCCGGGAATTGGTGGCAGCGACCTCGTACTGCACGCCCCGCACGAATCCGACCTCGAGACGGCCGTGGCTGAGCAGGTCCAGCAGGGCCATTTCCTCGGCGATGCGCACGGGGTCGGTGCGGTTCGCGACGGGGTTGCCCAGAATCAGGATCCGCGCGTTGGTGGTGAGCCGCGCGAGTGCGCCGGCGATCACGGGAGCGGCGGAGTTCATGCACGTCGCGGTGGAATGGTGTTCGTTGACCATCACGTTCAGCCCGCATTCGTCCGCGACCTGCCACTCGCGGAGGTAGCGGTCCCACAGGTCCGCCGCGCGAGCGGGGTCGATGACGCCGTTGGGCAGGGTGACCCGCACCGATTCATAGGTCTCGGGGTCCGGCAGATACGGGTAGGCCGCCTCGCTGAAATGCCAGTACTGCACGGGGAACGCTCCCTTTCTGGTTGGTGGGGGTCAGGCGGCGGAGATCAGCTCGGCGATCTCCGCCGGGCATTCCACCTGTGCGCGGTGCCCGGCCCGGTCGAGGCACTCGAAACGTGCGCCGGGGATCCGCGCGGCCAGCCCGCGTCCGTAGCCGGGCGCGACGATGCCGTCCTGCCCGCCCCAGATCACCAGGGACGGCACGCGGATCCGCCACAGCCAGTGGCGCAGCCGCGGGTTGTGCAGGTAGGGCTCCCAGCCGTACAACGCGAGAGCCTCTTCGTTGCGCGCCACCTCGAGGACGTCCTCGTCCCGCGCGTGCGCGAGGTCGCCCAGCGCGAAGCTCGTGTCCGCGTAGAGGCGCTTGTCCAGCTCGGGCCGCGGCGTGGCGAAGAGGTCGGCGATCTCCCGGTCGAGCGGCCCGCCGAGCTTGACCCCCACCGAGTCGACGAGCACGAGACGAGAGATTCGCGCGCAGCTCCGCACCGCCATCTCCATGGCGACCCAGCCGCCGAACTGGAGACCGACGACGGTGACGTCGGTCAGCCCGGACCGGTCGAGCCAGTCGAGGTAGAGGTAGGCGAGGTCGTCGACGGAGGTGCACCAGTCCGGCCGGGGCGAACGGCCGAAGCCCGGGTGGCTCGGCGCGACCACGGAGTAGTCCTTCGCGAGCGCCGCCACGAACGCGGCGTTCTCCTCGGCCCGCTCGGCGCCGGGCAGGACCAGGGCGACCCGGCTGCCGTTGCCCGCGCGGCGAGCGTCGAGGTGCACGCCGGCTCCGAACTCGACGCCGGCTTCGGCGCTGACAAGATCGAGCGTCTGCACAATGCCTCCCAACAATGCCCTCAACAGGGCCTGGTGATTGCAGCCTGCCGCCCGGCGGCGGCGAAGACTGTGACCTGGGTCCGGAACTTCCGCCGGGGTCCCTACCGCTGCGCCGGCTCCGGTCGCCGGGCCGCGGCGGCCCTGCGCAGTTCGCGGCGGGCGAGGGCGTCCTTGTGGACCTCGTCCGGACCGTCGACGAACCGGAGCATGCGGGCGAGGGCGTAGCCGTAGGCGAGCGGGAAGTCCTGCGACAACCCACCCCCGCCGTGCAGCTGGATCGCCTTGTCGAGCACCCACTGGACGGTCACCGGGGTCGCGATCTTGATCGCCTGGATCTCGGTGTGCGCGGCCTTGTTGCCCCGCGTGTCCATCAGCCAGGCCGCCTTGAGGGTGAGCAGGCGCAGCTGCTCGATCCGGACGCGGGACTCGGCGATCCAGTCGCGGACGACGCCCTGGCCGGACAACGGCTTGCCGAACGCGACGCGCTCCTCCGCCCTGGCGCACATCAGTTCGAGCGCGCGTTCGGCCACCCCGATGGCGCGCATGCAGTGGTGGATGCGGCCAGGGCCGAGCCGGGCTTGCGCGATCGCGAAGCCGTCGCCTTCGCCGCCGACGAGGTTCGTGGCGGGCACGCGGACGTCGTCGAACCGCAGTTCGGCGTGTCCGCCGTGTTCGTGGTCGTCGTAGCCCAGGACGCGCATCGCCCGTGTCACGCGGACGCCGGGCGTGTCCCGCGGAACGAGGATCATGGACTGCCGGCGGTGCCGCTCGGCGTGCGGATCGGTCTTGCCCATGACGACGAAGATCGCGGCGTTCGGGTTCATCGCCCCGGTGATCCACCACTTGCGCCCGTTGATCACGTAGTGGTCGCCGTCGCGCTCGATGCGGGTGGCGATGTTGGTGGCGTCGGAAGACGCGACATCGGGTTCGGTCATCGCGAACGACGACCGGATCCGTCCGGACAGCAGCGGTTCCAGCCACTGGCGTTTCTGAGCGTCGGTGCCGAACTGCGACAGCAGCTCCATGTTGCCGGTGTCCGGTGCGGCGCAGTTGAGCGCGGCGGGCGCCAGGTGCGGGCTCCGACCGGTGATCTCGGCCAGCGGCGCGTACTGCTGGTTGGTGAGACCGGCGCCGTCCGCCCCCGGGAGGAACAGGTTCCACAGCCCGCGCTCGCGCGCCTCCGCCCGCAGTTCGGACAGCACGGGCGCGGAGTCCCACGCCCATGGATCGTCCAGCTCGGACAGTTGCCGTTCGAACACCGGCTCCGCCGGGTGCACGTGCGTCTCCATGAACTCCAGGAGCCGCCCGCGCAGGTCCTCGGTGCGATCGTCGTAGGCGAAGTGCATCAGCCGTCCTCCTTCAGGGCAGCCAGCCCGATGTCCAGCAGGGGCTCGGTCAGCGCGCCGATCCCGTCGAACCCGGCACCCACGGTCTGCCCGTGCAGGTGCCTGTGGCGGATCCCCTCGACGATCGCCGCCAGCTTGTAGCAGGCGAGCCCGAGGTGGAAGCCGAAGTGCGCGGGGTCGCGGCCGCTGCGCGAGCGGTACCGGCTGCGCACCTCGTCCTCGGTGAGATGTCCCGGCGCCGACGCGGCGTCGGTGACGAGGTGCCCGCCGGGGAGCCGGCTCAGTTTCTGGTAGGCGATCAGCAGCGCGAGGTCGGTCAGTGGATCGCCGAGGGTGGCCATCTCCCAGTCGATCACGGCCGTCAGGCGATCGGCGGAGTCGACGAGCACGTTGTCGAGGCGGTAGTCGCCGTGCACGATGCCGGGCCGGGACTGGGCCGGGACGTTCGACGCCAGCCGGGAGCGCAGTTCCTCGGCCGCCGGCAGGTCGCCGCTGCCGGCTGCCGCCAGTTGCGCGCTCCAGCGCCGCACCTGCCGGTCCAGGAACCCCTCGGCGCGACCGAAGTCCGCCAGCCCCACCTCGGCCGGGTCGACGTCGTGCAGTGCCACCAGCGTGTCGACGAGGCGAAGCGAGATCCGGCGGACCCGGTCCGGCCCGAGCCGCGCCAGCTGCGCCGCCCTCCGGAACGGGGTCCCGTCGACCTTCTCCATGAGGTAGAAGGGCGCTCCGATCACCGAGTCGTCCGTGCACAGCGCGTACATCGCGGGCACCGGCACGCCGGTGCCCGCCAGCGCGGCCATGACCCGGTACTCGCGCGCCACGTCGTGCGCCGTGGCGAGCACGGGCCCGACCGGCGGTCTGCGCAGCACCCAGACACGCTCGCCGTCACCGACCTCGTAGGTCAGGTTCGACCGGCCGCCCGCGATGAGGCGCGCCGACAGCGTCCGCTCGGCCACGAGCCACTCGGCCAGCCGTGTCAGATCCAGGCCCGGAAGGTGGCTCACCGGGCCGCCTGTTCCAGGTGCCGCTGCAGCTTGTTCATCCCGCCGAGCCAGCGGTCGGTGTCGGCGGCGCGGTGCCGGTAGTGGTCCGCCGCTTCGGGGTGCGGGAGGATCAGGAAACGGTCGTCGTGCAGCGCCTGCCACGTCACCTCGGCCACGTCCTCGGGAGTCACCGCGCCGCCGGCCAGCACCGACCGCATCGGCCCGCTGGCGGCGAGCATGCCGGTGCGCACCCCCTGGGGACAGATCGCCTGGACCACGATCCCGCGGTGCCGGTAGGTCGCGGACAGCCATTCGGCGAAGGCGACCACGGCGTGTTTGCTCACCGAGTAGGTCGCGGTGCCGAGCGCGGTCAGCAGCCCCGCGGCGGACGCGGTCACCACGAACCGCCCGCGACCGCGCTCCAGCCACTCGGGGACCAGCAGCCGGGCGGCGCGGACGTGAGCCATCGTGTTGACCTCCCAGCTCGCCGCCCAAGCCGCTTCGCTGGCGTCCAGCCCGTAGCCGCGGACGACGCCGGCGTTGGCGAACCAGGCGTCGACCTGGCCCAGGTGATCGCGCGCGGCCGAGACGAGGGCCACGGCCCCGGCCACGGACGCGGCGTCGCCGGGCACGGCGAGCGCGCCGATCTCCGCGGCCGCCGCCTCCGTCGCGACGGGATCCAGGTCGTTCACCACGACGCGCGCGCCCCCGGCGGCCAGCCGCGCGGCCAGCGCCTTGCCGATCCCGCCCGCGGCGCCGGTGACGACGACGCCCTCACCCGCGACCGTCATGCGGTCACCCCGGCCAGGGTCACGCCGCCGTCGACGACGAGCAGGTGGCCGGTGAGCAACGACGCGTCCGCGGACAGCAGGAACGCGACGGCCCCGCCGATGTCGTCCGGCTCGCCCAGGCGCTTGAGCGGGTAGGCCGCGGCCAGCTGCTCCTCCCGGCCCTCGTACAGGGCCGCGGCGAACTTCGTCTTCACCACCGCGGGCGCGACCGCGTTCACCCGGATCCGCGGGCCCAGCTCGACGGCCAGCAACCTGGTCATCGCGACGAGCATGGCCTTGCTGGCGCCGTAGAAGCCGACGCCCGGCGCCGGGGAGATCGCCGAGTGGGACGCGACGTTCACGACCGCTCCGCCGTGCTCGCCCATCCACGCGCGGTGCGCGTGCTGGACCCAGGACAACGCGGCGATGCAGTTGACCTCGACGACCTTGCGGGCCACTGCGAGGTCGAGCTCGACCATCGGCCCGTACCACGGGTTGACGCCGGCGTTGTTCACCAGCATGTCGAGGCTGCCGAACCGTTCCACGGCCTGACCGACCGTCTCCGCCTGGTGCGCGGTGTCGTCGGCCTTACCGGCCACGGCGAGCGCCACCTCCGGGCCCCCGAGGCGAGCGACGGCCTCCTCCAGCGCCTCCTTCTTGCGCGCGGTGATCACCACCCGCGCTCCGTCCGCGACCAGTCGTTCGGCGATGGCGAACCCGATGCCGCGGCTGGCCCCGGTGACGATCGCGGTCCTGCCGTCGAACTTCCCCGGCACGGTCACCGCCCCCACTCGACGTGCGCCCGGACCCGGCCACCGTCGGCGCTGACCCAGCCCTGGCGTGCGGCGTGGTCGAGCATGCGGGTGAACCCGTCGTGCCAGTCCTGATCGCGATCACCAGCGGCGGAGCGCAACCAGGAGACGTCGAGCCAGACGTGATCGCCGGCGACCTCGCCCGCGCCGGCGGCACCCAGTGCCCGCGACAGGAGCCCCCACCGAGGCGACTCCGCCGCGGCGCGGACCGACAGCGCGCTCAGATCCTCGGCCCTGCACACCTGTGGCACCGCTGGTCCACCGTCGGGTACGTACACCACCATCTCCGCTCACCCTCGCCGTTCCGGTCCAGTTCCGTGAGCAGGAGTCTGGTGTCCCACCGGGCCGGTGACTGTGACCTGGATCCGTGAGTTGGCGCAGGACAAACCGGACGGGACGGCGTGGTTTCCGCTCCGGCCGGAATGGAGATCCCGGACGGTAGGCTCACCGATCGTGTGACAGAGCGTCGAGCGGTGGAGCTGGGTGGCCGGCATCCCGCGGCTCCGCAGATCAAACTCGCCAGCAGCCACCCCGGCGTGCCGGACAGCCCGATGTCCTCCGCGAAGTCCAGCACCCCCTCAGCGGAGCGATCGCGACGTTCGCCCTGGCAGTCGCCGTCGGCGGCGGCTCGATCAGCTACCTCGGCGCCGAAGCCTGCGATCCGGTCGAGCTGACGAACCCGTTCTACGGGCGGCCGGTCCGGCTGGCCGGCTGGGACGTCCTGTCCCCCGGCCTGGGCGTCGTCGCCGATCTGAGCGCCGGATGGTCGCCGTGATCGGCTGCTGAGCCCGCACGCCGTCGTGCGTGGCCGAGCGATGCCGGGGGAACCGCCGAGCGCGACAAGCACTCACGATGCTTGGATCGCCGGCCGGCTCCGCCCGTTCGTCGGCGCGATGCGCTTCCGCGTCATTCCCTGGCAGCGCCCGCCTGCCGGCCGGCGCCGGACCTTGCCGCGTCGCACGTAGCTGCGCTGTGCTCACTTCTCGGCGCGTTCCATGTCCTTCAGTTCGCCCTCGACGACGACCGCCGCTTTGCGGAGCTGCCGGTCGGCGGCGACGATGTCCTCCCGGCCGAGCACGGAGTTCAGCGTCTCGCTGATCTTGAGCACCTCCGTGCCCATCTCCTCCAGCGCGGCGCGGCCGGCGTCGGTGACCGCGAGCGACAGGGCGCGCTCGCTCTCCGGGTGGGCGCTGCGCGCGACGAACCCGCGGTTCTCCAACTGCGAGACGATCCTGGTCATCGTCTGCGGCCGCGCGTAACAACGCCGGGCCAGCTGGGCGAGGGTCAGGTTCGGGCGGTTGGCCAGGATCCGCAGCGCCGAATAGCTCGACAGCGTCATGTTCCACGGCCGCAGCCGGGCGTTGCCGATCCGGGTCACGGCGCGCTCGAACCGGAACGCCGCGTCGATCAGCGACGAGGCCTCGTCCATGTCGGTCACGGCCCGGGCGGGCGCGCGACCGTCGTCGAACGGGTCGATGTAGGGCAGCTGACCGGTCACCCCTGCAGCGTAGTGGTCGAGCGCGAACAAGGCGTAAGCATGCTTGCGTTCGTCTACGCACGCTTATATGGTCTAAGCATGCTTACATTCCCGATCGACCCGGCGCGGCTCCGGTCCGTCCTGGGTCACTTCCCCAGCGGCGTCGCGGCGATCACCGCGCTGGACGGCGACGGGCGCCCGGTGGGCATGGCGGTCTCGTCCTTCACCTCGGTCTCGCTGTCCCCGCCACTGGTGGCGTTCCTGCCCGCCAAGACCTCCTCGACGTTCCCCCGCATCGCCGAGCGCGGCACGTTCTGCGTCAACGTGCTCGCCGCCGATCAGGAGGACGTGTGCCGCGCGCTCGCCACTCCCGGCGGGGACAAGTTCGCCGGCCTGTCGTGGCGGCCCGGAGCGCACGGCGATCCCGTGCTCGACGGCGTCGCCGCCTGGATCGCCTGCACCATCCAGTCCGTCCACGACGCGGGCGACCACCACATCGTGCTCGGCCGTGTCGACGACCTCGCCGCGGACACCGCCGCGGCGCCACTGTTGTTCTTCCGCAGCCGCTACCACCACCTCGCGGCCTGACACCCCGCACACCCACCTCAACGGAGAGGCTTGTCATGACCACACCTGCGACGGTCAGGCGCACCACACTCGCGGCGTCGGTCGGGAACACGGTGGAGACCTACGACTACGCGGTCTACGGCTTCCTCGCCACCGTGCTGGCCACCGTCTTCTTCCCGGCCGCGAGCCCCGGCACGGCGCTGCTGTCGTCGTTCGCCGTGTTCGGCTCGGCCTTCCTCGCCCGGCCCGCCGGCGCACTGGTCTTCGGGCCGCTGGCCGACCGGCTGGGCAGACGCCCCGCGCTGGTGGCGTCGCTGCTGCTGATGGCCGTGGCCAGCACGCTCATCGGGGTCCTGCCCACCACCGCGGTCGTCGGGATCGCCGCGCCGATCCTGCTGGTGCTGCTGCGGTTCGCGCAGGGCCTCGCCGCGGGCGGCGAGTTCACCACCGCGATCATCTACGTCGCCGAGTTCGCCCCGCCGCACCGCCGCGGCGCGTTGTCCAGCCGGGTGCAGGTCGGCAGCCTCGCGGGTTTCCTGCTGGGCGCGGTCGTCGTGCTGTCGCTGAGCACCGCGCTCAGCCGCGAGCAGATGCTCGAGTGGGGCTGGCGGGTCCCGTTCCTCCTGGCTCTGCCCATCGGCGTCATCGGGCTCTACCTGCGCAGCCGCTTCGGCGAAACACCGGAATTCCTGGCCACGCGCGGCCGGCCGGCCACAGCGCCGTCCTCCCGCCAGTGGTCCCGGGTCTTCCTGCTCATCGGCGTGTCCGTGCTGCACATCGTCGGGATCTACATGGTCTACACCTACGTGCAGAGCTACCTGATCCAGCTGCGCCTGTCCCCCGCCACGGCGACCGCGGTGATCGCGTTCGCGTTGCTCGCCGGCGTGTTCCTGGTGGCCGCGGGCGGCCGGGCCGCGGACCGGCTGGGCAAGTCCCGCGCGCTGCTCGTGGCCTCGGTCGCCGTGCTGGTGGTGACCTATCCCCTGTTCGCCGTCCTCGCCACCGCACCGCCGCTGTGGCTGGCCGTGCTCTGCACGCTGCTGCTGTCGGCGGGACCGGCGTTCTACTCCGGCGCCGCACCGATCGCCTACGTGCAGCTCGTCCCGGTGCGGATGCGCGGCAGCGTCGTCGGCCTCACCTACAACGTCGCGGTCGCCGTCCTGGGCGGCTCGGCGGTCTTCATCTGCCAGGCCCTGGTCGAGCTGACCGGTGACCGGCGCTCCCCCGCCTACCTGCTGCTGGCCGCGGCGGCGGTCAGCGCGATCGCCGCACTCGCACTGGCCCGTTCACACGAGCCGGAGCCCGCCCCCATCGCCGAACTCGCCACGGAGGCCGGTTCATGACCACCCTGTCCCTGTCCGAGGCCCGCACCCTCGTGACCGCTGTGATGACCCGCGCCCGGCACTCCCCCGCCGACGCCGGGATCATCGCCGACCACCTGCTCGACTGCGAGCTGCGTGGGCTGGCCTTCGGCGGCCTGGCCCGCGCACTGTCCATCGTGGAGCGCATCAGGGCCACCCCGGCGCCGCCGCGGCCCATGCGGGTGGTGGCCGAGACGCCGGTGTCGGCCACTGTGGACGCCGGCGACCAGGTGGGCTACCTCGCCGGGATGCGCGCCGTCGAACTCGCGATGGACAAAGCGCGAGCCCACGGCATCGCCGTCGTCGGCGCCCGCAACACCTGGTACACCGGCATGTTCTCCTACTACCTCGAAAAGGCCGCCGACGCCGGGTTCGCCGGCATGATCGCGGGCAGCGGGCCCGCCGTGGTCGCCCCGCACGGCGGCACCGAGGGCCGCTTCGGCACCAACCCGATCGCGTTCGGGTTCCCCGCCGAACCGAGCCCGGTCATCTGGGACATCGGCACCTCCGCCGTCATGCACGGCGAGGTGGTGCTCAAGGCCCGGCTCGGGGAGAAACTCGACCCCGGCCAGGCCTACGACTCCGGTGGCCTGCCCACCCTCGACCCGCAAGCGGCGCTGGCGGGTGCGCTGGGCGTGTGGGGCGGGCACAAGGGCTCCGGCCTGGCGCTGGTCGTCCAGCTGCTTGGCATGATGACCGGCGCGGCCGCCGCACCGCCCGGGATCTCGGACTGCGGGTTCTTCGTCCTGCTCATCGACCCCGGTTCCCTCACCGACGCCGCCGGCTACCGCCGCCGGGTCACCGAGTACGCCGCCTCGATCAGGGCGACCAGGCCCGTCACGGGCGGCGACCCGGTCCGGGTGCCCTTCGACCGGTCCGTGGCCCGCCGCGCCGAAACACTGCGGCGCGGCGCGATCGACGTGCCCGGCACCGTGGTCGCCGCCCTGCGAAGGGAGGCCGGGCATGCCGGATGACCCCGACGCCTTCGCGATCTCCCCGTCGGCCTCCGGCCGCCTGCTGTGCGGCGGCTGCGCCGCCGAGGACCGGTGCCGACTGGGCATCGACGCCGTCGACGCGACCCGCTTCGACGTCGTCTGCCCCGCGCACTGGCAGGGCGGGCCGGGAGTGGCGCACGGCGGCTGGACGGCCGCGGTGTTCGACGAAGTGCTCAACCTGGCCGCCCTGTCCACCGAGCCCCGCCTGGTGACCAAGTCCCTGACCGTGTCCTACCTGCGTCCAGTCCCGGTCGAGCGCCCACTGCTGGTCACCGCGCAGATCGACCACCACGCCGGCCGGGACTGGACGGTCTCGGCGCGGATGTCCCTCGCCGGGACACCGCTGGCCACCGCGCACGCCGAACTGCGCACCCGCCGCCCCGATCACTACGCCCGCCACGAAGCGTGGCTGGCCTCGCACAACTAGGAGGAACGATGGTGGAATTCTTCACCGGGCTGCAGCCCCTCGAAACCGGCGAAACCGACCCGGACCGGATGCTCGCCCGGGTCCGCGAGCTGGACCGCTCCGCGGTCGTCGACCGCGTCCTCGTCGGCTACTCCTCGACCTGGCCGCACAACCACGCCACCGCGCCGTTCGCCCTCGCCGCCAGCGAGAAGTTCGCGCCGATCGTCGCGCACCGGCCCGGGGTCATGCCGCCGGTGGCCGCCGCCCGCTACTTCGCCACGCTCGACGTGCTGGCCCGCGGCCGGCTCGCGATCAACGTCGTCGTCGGCGGGTCGGACAAGGACCTCCGGCGCGAATCCGACGCCCTGCCCAAGAGCGAGCGCTACCGCCGCGCCACCGAGTACCTCGACGTGGTGCGCCGCACCTGGACCTCCGCCGAGCCGTTCGACCACCACGGCGAGTACTACACGGCCGAGGCGGTGAAGATCCTGACCAAACCCGTGCAGGGGCAGGTCCCGATCTTCATGGGCGGCGAGAGCGACGACGCCGTCGAGTTCGGCGCCCGCCACGCCGACCTGTACATGCTGTGGGGCGAACCGTTCGCGGGCACCAAGGAACGCATCGACCGGGTCCGGGAGGCGGCCGCGCGCCACGACCGCGACATGCGGTTCTCGCTGAGCCTGCGGTTGTTCCTCGGCGACACCGACGACGACGCCTGGGCCCTGGCCCGCTCCGTGGAACGACAGATCGCCGAGGCGTCCGGCAAGTTCCTGCGCTCGTCCTCGGCCGACACCTCGGTGGGCCGCCAGCGGGCGCTCGCGCTGACCGAGGAGGAACTGCACGACGACTGCTTCTGGACCGGGCTGACGAAACTGCTGGGTGGTTTCGCCAACTCGCAGGCGCTGGTCGGCACCGAGGAGCGCATCCTGAACACCTTGGGCACCTACCGCGACCTCGGCATCGGCGCGTTCCTCGTGACGACGGGCGCCGAGGCGAGCTGGGACCCGGCCCTGGAGGACTTCCTGGCCCGGGCCAAGAAGGAGCTGGCATGACCGGAACACTCGCGCGCGGCAGCTCGGCGGAACTGGCCGACACCACGGTCGGCGCGCTCGTCGCCGAGCGCGCCCGGGCCCATCCCGGCCGGACCGCGCTGGTGTGCGGGGACACCGAGCTGACCTACGCCGAGCTGGACGAGACGGTGACGAGGGTGGCCCGCGGTCTGGTCGCGCTCGGCGCCGCGCCGGGCGAGTCGGTCGGCATTCTCCTGCCCAACCGCGCCGAGTACGTGCTCACGTGGCTGGGCGCGGCACGCGCCGGACTGGTCGAGGTCCCGGTCAACACCGCCTACAAGGGACAGTTCCTGGACCACGCGCTGCGCGGCACGGACGTGCGGATCCTGGTCACCGAGGCGGCTCTGCTCGAACTGGTCGCCGACCTGCCGGAACCGCCCGGCACGCTGGACACCGTCGTCCTGGTCGACGCCGCCGCGCCGCGCCGCGTGCCGCCCGGGGTGCGGGTGCTGACCTGGAGCGACCTGCTCGACGGTGGTGATCCGGCCGTCCCGCTCCCCCGCGTCGGCCCGGCCGATCCGGTGGCCATCATGCTGACCTCCGGCACCACCGGGCGCAGCAAGGGTGTCGTGATGCCGCACCGGATGCAGGTGGTGGCCGGGCGGGAGTGCGCCGAGCAGATGGGCACCACGCCGGACGAGCGCCTTTACACCTGCCTGCCGCTGTTCCACGGCGCCGCGCAGGTGAACATCACCATGCACGGCCTGCACGCCGGGGCGACGGTGGTGATCGGGCGGCGGTTCAGCGCGAGCCGGTTCTGGGAGGAGCTGCGCGCGCACCGGATCACCCAGTTCAACGCGCTCGGCTCGATCCTGCCGATGCTGCTCGCGCAGCCACCGTCGCCGCGGGACCGCGACCACGAGGCGCGCAAGGTCTTCGCCGCGCCCGCGCCGCCGCAGGTGCTGCACCCGTTCGAGGAGCGGTTCGGGGTGCACGTGGTGGAGGGCTACGGGCTGACCGAAATCAAGAACGTCCTCTACAACCCGTTGCGGGAGCGCAAGGTCGGCTCGATCGGGCTGCCGACCGCGTCGTCCGTCGTGGAGGTGCACGACGAGACCGGCCGGCCCGCCGCGCCCGGCCAGGCCGGGGAGATCGTGTACCGGCCGCGCGAGCCGCACGTGATGTTCTCCGGCTACCACCGCGATCCGGAAGCGACGCTCGCGACGATGCGGGACCTGTGGTGGCACACCGGCGACCTCGGCTACCGCGACGAGGAGGGCTACTTCTACTTCATCGACCGCAAGAAGGACGCGTTGCGCCGCCGCGGGGAGAACATTTCCTCGCACGAGGTCGAGTCGGTGCTGCTCGCCTTCCCCGGCGTGGTCGCCGCGGCCGCGGTCGGCACCCCCTCCGAGCTGGGCGAGGACGAGGTGCTGGCGGTGGTGCAGCCGGAGCCGGGGCAACGCCTGGACCTGGCCGGGTTGTTCGCGCACTGCGACCGGTCCATGCCGCACTTCATGGTGCCCCGCTACTACCGGGTGGTCGACCGGCTGCCGGTCACCCCGACCGGCAAGGTGCGCAAGGCCGACCTGCGCGACCACGGCCACCGCGACGCCTGGGACGCCCACGCCGCCGGGCTGACCCCCACCCGCCATGCCTGAGCCCGGCGTGCTCATCCGCGAGATCTCACCGCGGCTGACCTTCCAGGACCACCTCGTGCCCACGGACGTGAAGATCGAGCTGGTGCGGCGGCTGACCGAGGCCGGGGTGCGCGCGTTCGAGCTGTCCTCCTTCGTGCGGCCGGATCTCGTCCCCGGTCTCGCCGACGCCGGCGAGGTGTTCGCGCAGGCACGCCGGAGCGGGCTCACACTCGGCTGCTGCGTGGGCAACACGCGCGGCCTGGCCCGCGCGATCGAGGCCGGCGCGGACAGCGCGGCGTTCCTGCTGTCGGCCGACGAGGAGTTCGCCCGCGCCAACACCGGACGCTCCACTTCGGACTCGCTGGCCGAGCTGGAGCGGATGGCCGCCTTCGCCGACGGCCACGACATCGAGCTCGCCACCTACGTCATCTTCGCCTGGGGCGGCCCGACCGGGCCCGCGCGCGGCGCGGACGACCTCGGCCTGCTGGCCCGGCGGCTGCTCGACATCGGGGTGGACCGGTGGATCCTCGCCGACTCCGCCGGTTACGCGGCGCCGCCGCAGATCCGCGAGGTCGTCTCCGCCGCGCTCGCGCATGTGCCGGCCGACAACCTGACGGTGCAGATCCACGACGACCGCGGGATGGGCCTGGCCGCCCTGCTCCCGCTGGTCGAACTCGGCGTCCGCCGCATCGACACCGCGCTCGCAGGCAGCGGCGGGCATCCCGCGGTCCCCGGCGGCCGCGGCGGCGGGCTGTGCACGGAGGACGCGGTCCAGCTGCTCGAACTGTCCGGTGTGACCACCGGGATCGACCTGCCGCGGCTGATCGGCACGGCCAACTGGCTGGTCGGCGAGATCGGCGTGCGCGGCCGCGGTTTCGTCCGGCACACCGGCGCGGTGCCGCGTGCCGGTGAGTCCGCCGCACCACTCTCCTTCACCTGGTGACCGAGGAGGACCAGTGACGAATGTCGTTGTCGCCGGAGCCGGCCTGTCCGGGCTGTCCGCCGCGATCGCCGCGCGCGAGGCCGGCGCGCGGGTCGTGCTGCTGGAGAAGGGCGGCCGCCAGGACGTCGGCGGGAACGCCGCCTTCTCCGGAGGGCTGTTCCTGTTCCGCTACGACGGCCCGGACGACCTCACATCCATCACGACGGACGTCGAGCCCGGGCTGGAACACGACCGGATCGAGGCCCCGCCCTACACCGCCGAGGCCTACACCGCCGAACTCATGGCGATGAGCGGTGGCCGCGCGGACCCGGCGCTGGTCGGCGCGCTCGCGCAGCGGTCCCTGGACACCGTGCGCTGGCTGGCCGGCCGGGGCGTGCGGTTCGTGTTCAACCGGACGCTCGGCGCGCAGGTGCGCGACGGCGTGCTGCACGTGCCACCCGGGCAGGTCCTGACCTGCGCCGGTGCGGGGATGTCCCGCGGGTTCGCCGTGATCGAGCCGCTGCTGCGGCACGCCGAGCACATCGGCGTCGAGATCCGCTGGTCCACGCCGCTCGCCGGCCTCGTCCGGGAGAACGGCCGGGTGACGGGCGCGGTGACCGGCGCGGGTGTGGTGCCCGGTGCCGTGGTGGTCGCCACCGGCGGGTTCCAGGCCTCCCCCGAGCTCCGCCTGCGCCACCTGGGGCCGGACTGGGCGACCACGCGGCTACGCGGCACCCGGCTGGCCACCGGGGACGGGATCACCGCCGCGATCCAAGCGGGTGCGACGCCCGCGGGTGACTGGTCGCGCTGTCATTCGGCCGCGGTCGACCCGTCCCAGCCCTCACCCGGCAGTAGCGCCGCGCCGCCACCGTTCCCGCTGCACGGGTTCTGGCTCGGCGTGCTCGTCAACACCGACGGCGAACGGTTCGTCGACGAGGGGCCCGGACCGTGGGTGCGGAACTACTCGAAGATGGGTGCGGCGATCAGGCGGCAGCCCGGGAGCGAGGCGTTCGAGATCTTCGACCAGCGGACCGCGGCGCGGGTGGCCGACGAGTTCGCCGGGGCGGCCGTGCCGGTCACCGCGCCCACCCTGCCCGCCCTCGCCGAGCGCATCGCGGTGCCCCCCGACCGGCTGGCACGCACCGTCGAGGAGTTCAACCGCGCCTGCCGCGACGGGCGCACCGTTGGTCTCGCCCCGCGCAAATCCCAGTGGGCCACGCCGCTGGACACACCACCGTTCGTCGCCTACCACGCCGTCACCGGCCTGACCTTCACCTTCGGCGGGGTGGGCATCGACCCGGACGGGCGGGCGCTCGACGCCGGCGGCGCACCGGTGCCCGGGCTGTACGCGGCCGGTGAAGCCACCGGGGGGTTGTTCTCCGGCGACTACCCGGGCGGGGCGGCCCTGATGCGCGCCGCGGTCTTCGGCCGGGCGGCCGGGCACACCGCGGCGACGGAGAGGATCGACGATGCTGTATGAGCTGACCGAGCTGGCGCTCGAACTCCGCGCGGTGCCGGAGGCGCTGCCGGCGCTGGAGTCCTACACCACGGACAGCGCCGCGGGCGGGACGCTGCTGGGCTGCTGGGAGACCGAGCACGGCGTCATCGTCGGCCGGTTGCTGCTGCTGCGGGAGTTCGCCGACGCCGGGGCCCTCGCCGCCGAACGGCAGCGGATCCTCACCAGCTCCGACCCGTTCGGCATCGGCGAGCACCTGGAATCGTTCCGCGTCTGCAGCTATGCGCCGTTCCCGTTCCTGCCGCCCGTGCGGACCGGACAGTTCGGCGGCGTCTACGAGTTCCGCACCTACCGGCTCAAGGTCGGCGGCCTCGGCCCCACGATGGCAGGCTGGGAGGCGGCCCTGCCCGAGCGGTCGAAGCTCTACCCGCTCACCACGGCGATGTACGCCCTCGACGGCGCACCCCGCATCACCCACATCTGGCCGTTCCCCAGCCTCGACGAGCGGCTGGCCATCCGCCGCGAGTCCTACGAACGCGGGATCTGGCCACCGGAGAACGGCCCGGAGAACATCGCCCACGCCACGTCGACCGTCGCGATCCCCGTGCCGTTCTCCCCGCTGCGGTGACGCCACTCCGATGTGGTCACCGGCGCACGTCGGCTGGTGGGCGGTCCGCCTCGTCGGCGCCGATCCAACGGTCGATGCGGAACCGGTTGCCGTCGCGCTTCACCTCGGCCGCTCCGGCGCCCGCGAAGTGCGCGGGGATCACGATCTCCACCTCGTCCGCGGCTTGTTCGAGCAGGCGCCTGCGGGTCGCGGCCGCCTGCTCGCGGTCCTCGCAGAAGCAACTGTTGCAGGTCGGCTCCAGAATCTGCACGGGGCTGTGCAGGATGTCGCCGACGAAGACGGCCTTGTCGCCGCCGGAACGCACGCGCAGCACGGAGGATCCCGGGGTGTGCCCGGGCGCCGGTTCCAGGGTGAGGTTGCCGTCCACCCGGTAGCTGTCCTCCCACAGCGTGGCGCGGCCGAGCACCGGCGCGATGCTGTCGGCGTAGACGAGGAGACTTCCCTTCCGCCGCAGGCGTTCGTAGTCGTCTCGGGGCGCCGGGCGGCGTCCGGCGTTCTCGGGCGCGAAGTAGCGCGCGTCGACGGCCGGGATGAGGTAGGTCGCGTTCGGGAACGTCGCCTCCCAGCCTCGGGCGCCGCCGAGGGTGTTCCAGCCGACATGGTCGTAGTGGATGTGGGTGTTGACGACGACGTCCACGTCGTCCGGCCGGACGCCGGCGGCGGCGAGGCGGTCGAGGAAATCGGTGTCGAGGTGGTCGAACAGCGGGATCTGCGGCCGGTCGCGGCCGTTGCCCACCCCGGTGTCCACGAGCACGGTCTTTCCCTCGCTGCGCAGGACCCAGGTCTGCACCGCGCCGCGGTAGGCGCCGGTGTCCGGGTTCCAGTGATCGGGCGCCAGCCAGGACTCGTTGTCCCGCCAGATCTCCGGGGCGCTGTCGGGGATGATGAAGCGGGCCGGTGCGATCTCGCCGGTCCATTCGGGCACTTTCGTCACTTCGACCGCGCCGATGGTGAAATCAGCCATGAGCCCAGGCTAGGCACCGCGGGTGAGCCAGTGAATGATCGATCGGCGCAGTTGCATACGCGTCCGGCCCAGTGCGTGAGCGATAGAGTCGACGGTGTGGATCTGCTCAGCGACATCATCGGGGTGATGCGCACCGGACGGCCCGCGGCGAACCGGATGCGGGTGGGTCTCCCGTGGTCGTACCGGTTCGCGCCGTACGAGGGCGCGGGTTTCCACGTACTCGTGCGCGGGTCCGGCTGGCTGCTGATGCAGGGCCGCGACCCGGTTCAGCTCGGCCCCGGGGACGTCGTGCTCCTGCCCGCCGGTGACGGGCACGTGCTGTCCGGCTCGCGCGACGGGGCCGGCGCCGTGCCGTTCGAACACGCCGTGGCGGATCCGTCGGGCAGCGTCGAGTTCCTCTGCGGCAAGTACCGGCTGGACCGGCGGCACACCCACCCGCTGCTGGCCGCGCTTCCGGACCTCGTGCACCTGCCCGCGCGCGTCGGCGACCACAGCCACCTGCGCGGGGCGCTGGACCTCCTGGCCGCCGAGACGACCACCCGGCGTCCGGGGCGGGACGCCGCGCTGGCCGGCCTGCTCGATCTCCTGCTCGTCTACCTGATCCGCGCCTGGTTCGACGATCACGGCCACCTCGGCTGGCCGCGGGCGCTCCGCGATCCCGCCATCACCACGGTCCTCGAAGCGATGCACCGCACCCCCGGCAGGCCGTGGCGGATCGAGGACCTGGCCGCGGAGGCGGGCCTGTCCCGCACCACGCTCACCCGGAAGTTCACGGATCTGGTCGGGCAGGCCCCGATGACCTACCTGACGCACTGGCGGATGACGCTCGCGGCCCGGCTGCTGCGGGAAACCGACCTGGGGCTGGCGTCCATCGCGCAGCGCGTCGGGTATGCCTCGCCGTTCGCGTTCTCGCACGCGTTCAAGCGTGAATTCGGGGTCGCACCAGGGCATTACCGCGCTTACTCGTCCAGTTCGCCGGGGAGCGGGTAGCCCGCGGCGCACCCGGCCCGCGATGCCCGCGGCGAGGTCACCACCCCGGTGCGGGTGTTCCCGGCCACCCGCACCGTGATCTCCCGGCCGTCGTCCATCCCCTCGATCAGCACCACCAGAACCTCGGCCATGGCTCAGACCGCCAGGGGGTCGAGGTCCCCGTCGAGCACGGCGAGGGCTTCGGTGAAGTAGTAGTCGCCCCAGACCAGCTCGTCCGCCGTGGCCAGTCCCAGGAGCTTGTTGTAACAGCCGGTGGTCAGCACGGCGATCTCCCCGGGCAGGCCGGGTACCGGACGCAGGTACCCGGTGACCAGCGCGTCGACCGTGCGACGCGCCAGGTCCCGGTACTTCCGGCCGCCCCTCAGCAGCGCGGCGAGCTTGAGCAGCGCGGCCGCCGCGATGGCGGTCGCCGAGGTGTCCTTGAAGGTGTGCGGGACGGCCGGGTCGTCGAAGTCCCAGAAGGTGACCAGGTCCTCCGGCACATGCGCCGCCCACCAGTCGGCGACGGTCACCGCGGTGTCGAGGAATTCCGGGTGCCCCGGCAACCAGTGCGCCGACATCGTGAACGCGAGCATGGCCCACGCCTGGGCGCGCGCCCAGGTGCTCGACGGCGAGTGGCCCTTGTGGCTGTACCGCCGCACGAGCTGCCCGGTCACCGGATCGACCGTGCCGGACTGGCACACCGAACCGTCGTCGCGCACGCAGATCTCGATGTGCCGTCGGGCGTGCGCGACCGCAGCGTCGCGCATCCGGTGGTCACCGGTGCGGTCGGCGACCGCGGAGAGCAACGCCGACACGGCACCGACCGCGTCGATGCTGGTCTCGGCGTCCCCGACGCTGTGCGCCTCCTCGGCTGCCGTGCCCAGGGGCATGATTCCCGCGGCGGGATTGAACGAGCCGGCCAGCCCCCGCGCTCCCCGCTCGGCGCGTTCCCACGCGGCCCCGTCGCCGAGCAGGTGACCGCCGAGCGCGGCACCGTAGTGGAACAGGAAGCCGCGGAAGATGGTCGGCGAGTGCTCCCGCCCGTCGAGACGGGCCGAGTACGCGCGGGCGGCTTCCCGGTGGCGGCCGCCCCGGCGGGCGGCCAGCCAGAGCTGGCCGACGAAGTGCCCGCCGGTCCAGTCCCCGTCCGGGGTGGTCGTCCACTCCCCCGTGCGGACGTCGGCGTGGTGCGGCAACCCGGGCAGGCCGGCGTCGACCGTCTGGTCCACCCGTGCCTGCATGCGGGCGCGGGCGGCCGCGAACGTTGCGGCCTCGGTGTGCGATCCGGCGGTCATCGGTGAACCTCCTCGTGCTCGACGTGGCCGGGGCGGACGGCGCCCTGGCTCGCGAGTTCCGCGATCCGGTCCGGCCGGTATCCGAGTTCGCCCAGGACTTCCGCGGTGTGCTCCCCCAGCCGCGGGACCGCCCGGCGCACGTCCGCGCGGCTCCGGGACAGGCGCACCGGGAAGCCCACGACGCGAGCCCGGTCCTGGCCCGGGACCTCGACGTCGACCAGGAGCTCGTTGACGGCGAGCTGCGGGTGCCGCAGCGCCTCGGCGAGCGTGAGCTGCGGGGCGCACAGCAGGTCGGCCGCCTCGAAGCGCTCCAGTGCCTCCGCCGTGCTGAGCCGGGCGACGACCGGGGCGATGATCTGATTGGCGATGTCCTTGTTCCTCGCCTGCAGCTCGGTCGTGGCGAGGTCGGCACGCAGGCTGAGGTCCGGGATGTCCAGGGCATCGCAGATCAGCCGGACCGCGTTGTCCCGGAACAGGCCGAGGACGGTGACCACGCCGTCAGTCGTGGGGAAGGTGCCGCCGTACCACTGGGTGACCCAGTTCAGCGTGTGCGCGTACATCGTGTGCGCCGCCGCTTCGAGCATCTGCATCGCCACGGCCGTGTCGAGCAGGTTCACGCTCACCTCCTGCCCGAGCCCGCTGCGCTCCCGCTCCAGCAGAGCGGCGAGGATGCCCTGCACCAGCCCCATGCCCGAGGCGTAGTCCACCTGGGCGGTGGGGTTGAGGTAGGACGCCAGTTCCCGGTTCCCCACCGCCCTGGCGAGGCCGCTCACGGTCTGGGCCAGCATGTCCTGCCCCGGTTTGTGCGCCAGGGGCCCGGTGGCGCCGAACCCGGATGCGCTGCCGTAGACCAGCCGCGGGTACCGCGGCGCCAGGTCCGCATAGGACAGTCCGAGCCGGCGGATCGCGTGCGGCCGGTAGTTGTGCACCAGCACGTCCGCCTCGGCGAGGAGCCGGTGCAGGACGTCCATCCCGCCGGGCGTCTTCAGGTCGAGGGCGATGCTGCGCTTGTTGCGGTTGAGCGCCACGAAGTACGACGACACCCGGCCGTGCGCCACGGCCTCCCGGTCGAGCGTGCGCATCGCGTCCCCGCGTTCGCCCCGTTCGATCTTCACGACGTCGGCACCGAGGTCGCCGAGGGTCTGGCCGGCGAGCGGTCCCTGCATGATCTCGCAGAGCTCCACGACGCGGACGCCCTCGAGTGCGCGGCTCATGCGGCGCCCACCCCGGCGTAGGCGGCCTTGGCGATGAGCGTTCGCTGGATCTGGTTGGTGCCCTCGTAGATCTGCGTGATCTTCGCGTCCCGCATCATCCGTTCGACGGGGTAGTCGCGGATGTAGCCGTAGCCGCCGAAGAGCTGGACGGCGTCGGTGGTGACGGACATGGCGTTGTCGCTGCACAGCAGCTTCGCCATGGCCGCACGGGCGCGCGCGTCCGGGTGACCGGCCTCGATCAGCGCCACGGCCTCGTAGAGCAGGGCACGGGCGGAGGCGAGCCGCACGGCCATGTCGGCGACCATGCCGCGGACCATCTGGAACCGCGACACGGATTGGCCGAACTGCGACCGTTCCGAGGTGTAGGCGAGGGCGGCGTCGAACGCCCCCTGCGCGACGCCCAGCGCCTGCGCCGCGATCAGCGCCCGGCTGCCGTTGAGTTCCGCCATGATGTAGCGGTATCCCTGGGTGGGGTCGCCGACGACCCGGACGTCGGGGACGACGCAGTCGTCGAGCACGAGGTCGGCGGTCGGGCTGCCGCGCAGGCCCATCTTGCGTTCGTGCGGCCCGAAGGACAGGCCCGGGTCGTCGCGGTGCACGATGAACACACCGTGGCTGCTCTCGCCGGTGCGGGCCAGCACCGCGAACCAGGTGCCCCAGGGCGCGTTGCTGATGAAGCGCTTGAGACCGGTGAGGCGCCAGCCCCCGTCGACCTTGGTGGCGGTGGTGGTGAGGCCGGCGACATCGGATCCCGCGGTCGGTTCGGTGAGGCACCAGCCCGCGCCGGCCTGCCCGCTCGCCACCTGCGGCACGACGAGCTTCTGCAGTTCCTCCGAGCCGTGGGACAGGATCGTGCAGGTGCCCGCCCAGTTCACCAGGAGCACGTGCGAGGTGGTCATGCAGGCCGCGGCGATCTCCTCGATCGCGATGACCTGCGACAGCAGATCGGCTCCGGAGCCGCCGAGGTGCTCGGGGTGCGCGAGACCGGCCAGGTCGGCCTCGACGATCGCCTGCCACGCCTCCTCCGGGAACCGCTCCTTCTCGTCGACGTCCGCGGCGTGGGGCGCGATCCGCTCCGTGGCGAGCTTGCGCACGATCGCCCGGAAATCGGCGTGGACATCGGTCTCGATGGTGCTCATGTCTCAGGAATTCCTCTCCGTGTGCGGGTGGGGCCGGGTGATCGGGGGCCAGCTCAGGTCCCCGGCCGCGGCGTCGTGCGGGGCCACGACCCGTGCGGCGTCGTCCGGGGTGAGCCCGAACGACGCGAGCACCGCGGCGGTCTCCCCGGGGGCCGGCGCGCCGCCGGGTGCGGCGGGAGTGCGGGAAAACCGTGGTACGGCGGGCACCCGGTCCAGCGCGAAGTCCGGGTGACGGGCGGTCAGGTGCGGGTGCGTCGCCAGTTCCCCCGGCTCGAGCACGGGAGTGACGCACGCGTCGCTGCCGGCGAAGTGCGCGGCCCAGGTGTCGCGGTCCTTGCCGCGGAAGACCGCCTCCAGCGTGCGGGTGAGCTCGGGGAACCGGGCGGGGTCGAGGTGGTCCGGCACGTCGTCGCCGAGGCCGAGTTCGCTCCACAGTGCCGCGAAGAACCGCGGTTCGAGCGCGCCCACCGCGACGTAGCGCCCGTCGGCGCATTCGTAGGTGCGGTAGGCGGGCATGGTGCCGGTGAGCGCACCGGCCCCGCGCCGGGGCAGGGTCGGTGTGCCCCAGTCGGCGAACGGCATGGCCATCATCGACAGCACGCCGTCGACCATGGCGGCGTCGACGTGCTGGCCGACGCCGGAGCGTTCCCGCTCGTGCAGCGCGGCGAGGATGCCGAACGCGGCCAGCAGGCCTCCCCCGCCGAAGTCGGCCAGGAGGTTCAGCGGCGGGGTGGGCGGGGCGCCCGTGGCACCGAACGTGCCCAGGGCACCGGCGATGGCGAGGTAGTTGATGTCGTGCCCGGCCCGCTGCGCGAGCGGGCCGTCCTGGCCGTAGCCGGTCAGGCTGCACGAGACCAGTCGCGGGTTGATCCGGCTCAGCCGCTCGTGGTCGGCCCCGAGCCGGGCGGCGACGCCCGGGCGGAAACTCTCGAGGAGAACGTCGGCGTGTTCGACCATGCGGTCCAGCAGCGAGCGCCCCTGCGGGGTCTTCAGGTCCAGCTCGATCGCGTGCTTGCCGCGACGCAGCACCGGAATGGGGGCACCGGTCCGGCCGCCGCCGACCATCACCACGTCCGCGCCGAGGTCGGCGAGCAGCATGCTGCAGTAGGGCCCCGGGGCGAGACGGCTCAGGTCGAGGACGCGGATGCCCGCCAGGGCCTGGGAGCTGGTCATAGGGTTCGCTCCAGCTTCGGCGAGGCGGCGAGACGGCGATCGCGGGCTCCGGATGCGCGGAGCGCGACGGTGCTGAGCAGGCTCAGCACGCCCAGCACGCCGAGCAGGACGCCGACGGCGAGTACGCCGTGCGCGGCGGCCAGCGCGGCCGCGACCAGTGGCGCGATGGCACCGCCGAGGATTCCGCCGAGGTTGTAGGCGATCCCGGCGCCGGTGTAGCGGTAGGCCGTCTGGAACAGCTCGGGCAGGTAGGCGCCCACCGGGCCGTAGGCGATGCCGTAGAGCCCCATCATCGCCGCGAGGGTCACCGCGAAGGCGACGCCGGAGCCGCCGGTCAGCCAGGCGAACAACACGACGACGGCCGGGATCGTCAACGCGTAGCCGACGATGATCGTGCGCCTGCGGCCGAACCGATCGGACAGCACGCCGGCCGCCACGGTCGTGATCGCCAGCGCGATGCTCGCCACGATGCCCAGCCCCAGCACGGTGGCCCGGGTAAGGCCAGCCCCCGACCGCGAGGTGCCGAACGAGGTGAGGTAGGCGGTGGCCACGTAGAACAACGCGAACAGGATCGTCAGCACACCGCCGCCGAGCAGCACTTCCCGCCACTGCGCCCGGAACACCGCCCGCAGCGGCAGCACTTCCGGCGTCCCCGAGGCTTCGAGTTCCGCCAGGTGTTCGCGGAACGCCGGGGTTTCGGTGACCGCCAGCCGGACGTACAGTCCGATGAGGACGAGCACGGCGCTGGCCAGGAACGGGATCCGCCAGCCGTAGGAGAGGAACGCGGGGCTGCCCGAGCCGACGGCCAGATCGACGACCAGGAACGTAGCGCTGGCCAGCGCGAAGCCGAACGCCGGGCCGAGCTGTGGAAAGACCGCGTACAGCCCGCGTTTCCCAGGTGGGGCGTTCTCCGCGGCGAGCAACGTGGCGCCGGCCCACTCGCCGCCGACGGCGAAACCCTGCAGGAAACGCAGCACCGTCAACAGGATCGGCCCGGCGGCGCCGATGACCCCGGCCGGCGGCAGCAGCCCGATGACCATGGTCGCCACGCCCATCAGCAGCAGCGTGGCGACGAGGGTGTTCTTGCGCCCGAGCCGGTCCCCGAAGTGCCCGCACACCACCGCGCCGAGCGGCCGCGCGACGAAAGCGACGCCGAGGGTCGCCAGTGACGCGACGGTCCCGGCCGCCGAACCGAGCGCGGGGAAGAACACCGTCGGGAAGACCAGCGCCGCCGCGGTCCCGTAGATGAAGAAGTCGTAGAACTCGATGGTCGTGCCGGCACAGCTCGCCATGGCCACACGGACCAGCGTCGTGCTCGGCACCTGCGTCGGTTGGTCGCTCACGGCGCTCATCTCCTTTGATGAGGTCGTGGTTGTGCACCACGACAATGGGTGTTGCCGAAGCGGGATCAGCAATGGCGTCCCGGTCGCCTCGAAAACCGCCGCACATGCGGCCTGGCTGCTACTTTAGGTGCGACACTCGGGCACGAACCATGTCTGACCCACTGACGCACGAGCCCGTTGATTGTGCCGTCGCACAACAGGCTGCTCGGGAAGGAAGGTCCGATGAGGGAGTCCGCGGGCATAGCCGGCACCTTCGACGATCTCGCGCGGCTGCTGCGCGACAACGCCGACCGGCTGGCCGGGGAGATCATCACCGAAATCGTCGAGAAGGTGCCGACCTATGCGGCCGTCCCCCGCGCGTCGCTGCACCGGTCGTTGCGGCAGCACATCGAGACCGCGTCCCGCTCGTTGACCGACGGGCAGGTCCCCGAGCAGGTTCAGGACGTCTCGGTGGCCGCGGAACGGGCCCGCGCCGGAATCCCGATCGAACACGTCCTGCTCGCCAT
Organism: Amycolatopsis thermoflava N1165; assembly: GCF_000473265.1. NCBI lineage: Bacteria > Bacillati > Actinomycetota > Actinomycetes > Pseudonocardiales > Pseudonocardiaceae > Amycolatopsis > Amycolatopsis thermoflava. The sequence goes on along the minus strand of NZ_KI421511.1, from coordinate 1,142,902 downwards.
CCGGCTGTCCTTCCAGGCGCTGCGGGAGTTCGTGATCCGCGCGGCGACCGGCCTGGGCGTCGAACCCGCGATACAGCTGGAGGGCGTCCGCATCCTGTGGGAGGTGAACGACCTCGTCAGCCGCGAGTACGCGGTGGCGCACCGCGACGAGGACCTCGACATGGCGCGCACCGCGGAGACCCGTCGCGTCGAGTTCGTGCGCCGTCTGCTCCGGGATGGACTCGCCACGCCCGACATGGGACTCCACGCGGCTTCGTTCGGACTCGTCGCCACCGCCCGCTACCGCGCGTTCCGGGCCCGGCCCGGCACCGGGGAATCGGCCGCGCAGCTGCTGCAGGCGATCCTGCGCTGGGGCACCACGCACCGGCTGGCGCCGTTCGGCGCGGTCGTGGAGGGCGAGGCGGTCGGCATTCTCACCGGGGAAGGCCTGCCCGGGGAGGGCCCGACGGTCGGCGTCGGGCCTGCCGTCGAACTGACCCAGATCCCCGAATCCCATCGGGTCGCGGGCCAGATGATCGAGGTCGGTCTCGAGTTCGGCCGCACCGGACCGCAAACGCTGGAGAACCTCTCGCTGCGGGTGGCGGTCGCGTCCGAGCACGGGGTCGGCGACCACCTGGTCGACCGGATCCTCGGACCCCTGCTCGCACAGGGCGAGTTCGGGCAGGAACTCGTGTCCTCCCTCGACGCGTTCCTCGCCGCCGGCATGAACACCGCGGCGGCGGCCAAGGCGCTGGTGATCCACCCGAACACGGTGCGGTACCGGATCAACCAGGCGAAACACCTGTCCGGCCGGAAGCTGGAATCGGCCCAGGACATCAGCGAGGTGTGGTGGGCGCTCCGGCGGCACGAATGGAAATCGCGCGCCCGGCGACTACGCGACAGCGGCGGCTGACCTCCGGCGCCTCACCCCCGTCCAGGCCGCCACCTGCGGTGCGCCGTGCCCGGTTCGCCGTGGCGGATGAGTTCCAGTCGTGGCTTCGGGCCTTCCGTGCGGCCGGTTCGCGGGCGGCGGGAGCCGGCCCGCCACGGGAGCGGCCAATCCGCGCCCGGGCCGGTGAACTCCTGTTCCGCGGCCGCGTGCAGGGTCCAGTTCGGGTCGTAGAGGTGGGCGCGGCCGAGCAGGCACAGGTCCGCGCGGCCGGCGAGCAGGATCGAGTTCACGTCGTCGTGCGAGGAGATCGCGCCCACGGCCATCGTGGCGACGCCGGTGCGGTTGCGGATCCGGTCGGCGAACGGGGTCTGGTAGGACCGGCCGAACGCGGGTTTCTCGTCGGGGTGGACCTGGCCGGTGGAGACGTCCACGAGATCCACACCGGCCTCGGCGAAGGCGGCCGCGATCTCCACCGCGTCGTCGGCCGTGATCCCGTCGTCGCACCAGTCCGTGGCCGAAATCCGCACGCTCATCGGGCGGTCGGACGGCCACACCTCCCGCATCGACGCGAACACCTCCAGCGGGAACCGCAACCGCGCCCGCAGGGAACCGCCATAGCGATCCGTGCGCCGGTTGGTCAGCGGCGAGATGAACGACGACAGCAGATACCCGTGCGCGCAGTGCAGTTCCAGCAGGTCGAACCCGGCTTCGACGGCGCGCGCGGCCGCGTCGGTGAACTGCTGCCGGATCTCCCCCAGGTCCCGCACGGTCAGTTCCCGCGGCACCTGGTTCACCCCGGGCCGGTACGGCAGCGGCGAAGGCGCGACGACCGGCCAGTTGCCCTCCGGCAGCGGCTGGTCGATCCCCTCCCACATCAGCCGCGTGGAGCCCTTGCGGCCGGAGTGCCCGATCTGGATGCCGATCTTCGCCGTGGTCTCGGTGTGCACGAAATCGGTGATCCGCCGCCACGCCCGGGTCTGCTCGGCGGTGTAGATCCCGGTGCAGCCGGGGGTGATGCGGCCGGTGGCGGACACGCACACCATCTCCGTCATCACCAGGCCCGCGCCGCCGAGCGCCTTGCCGCCGAGGTGGACGAGGTGGAAATCCCCGGGCAGGCCGTCGGTCGCCCGGTACATGTCCATCGGGGACACCACGACCCGGTTCTTCAGCTCCAGCCCGCGCACCCGCAGCGGCTGGAACATCGGCGGCCGCACGTCGCCGTCACCGTTGCCGCGCCGCTGCTCGTGCCGGGCGAACCACTCGTCGACCCGCTCGACGAACTCCGGGTCGCGCACGCGCAGGTTGTCGTAGGTGACCCGGCGGCTGCGGGTCATGATGTTGAAGGCGAACTGCACCGGCTCCTGGTGCACGTACTGCCCCAGGTTCTCGAACCACTCCAGGCTGGCCTGCGCGGCGCGCTGGGTCGACTCGACCACCGGCCGCCGTTCGGCTTCGTAGGCGGCCAGCGCCCGCTCGACGTCCGGTTGTTCGTGCAGCGCCGCGGCGAGCGCGAGGGCGTCCTCCATGGCGAGCTTGGTGCCGGAGCCGATCGAGAAGTGCGCGGTGTGCGCGGCGTCGCCGAGCAGGATGATGTTGCCGTGGCGCCACCGCTGGTTGCGCACGGTGGTGAAGTTGATCCAGCGGGAGTTGTTCGCCAGCAGCTGGGCGTCGCCGAGCACGTCGGCGAACAGTTCCCGCACCAGCGCGATCGACTTCTCGTCGGAATCGCCGGGCGCGAACTCGCGGTCGGCGAAGGCCCTGAACCCGGCGCGCTGCCACACCTCGTCCGCCATCTCCACGATGAACGTGCTGCCGGTGGCGTCGAACGGGTAGCCGTGGATCTGCATGACCCCGTACGGGGTGTCGACGATGTAGAACTTGAACGCGTCGAACACCTTGTCCGTGCCGAGCCACATGTAGGCGCAGCGGCGGGACTCCAGCGACGGGCCGAACACCGCGGCGTGACGGGCACGCACCGCGGAATTCACCCCGTCGGCGGCGACCACGAGGTCGTAGTCCGCGGCGAGCCGGTCGACGTCCGGGGCGAGCGTGCGGAAGTGCAGCCGCACACCGAGGTCGGCGCACCGGTGCTGGAGGATCTGCAGCAGCCGTTTCCGGCTCATCGCGGCGAACCCGTGCCCGCCGCTGGTGAGCACCTCGCCGCGGTAGTGGACGTCGATGTCGTCCCAGCGGGCGAACTCGCGCTCCATCTGCCGGTAGATCGACTCGTCGGCGTGCTCGATGCCGCCGAGCGTCTCGTCGGAGAACACCACACCGAAGCCGAACGTGTCGTCGGCGGCGTTGCGTTCCCAGACGTCGATCTCGTCGCCGGGGCTCAGCTGCTGGGCGAGCGCGGCGAAGTACAGCCCGCCCGGGCCACCGCCGACGACCGCGATCCGCATCCTCGTCTCCTCACCGGGCCTGCGCTGCGCGCTGCCGCAGCTTGAACCGCTGGAGCTTCCCGGTCGCGCTGCGCGGCAGGCTGTCCACGAACTCCACGGCCCGCGGGTACTTGAACGGGGCGATGCGCTGCTTGACGAACGCCTGGAGCTCGCCCACCAGATCCGCGTCGCCCGCGACGCCCGGTTGCAGGACCACGAACGCCTTGACGATCTGCCCGCGTTCCTCGTCCGGCGCGCCGACCACCCCGCATTCCTGCACGGCGTCGTGCGCGAGCAGCGCTTCCTCGACCTCCGGGCCGGCGATGTTGTAGCCGGCGGAGACGATCATGTCGTCGTTGCGCGCCAGGTAGTGGAAATAGCCCTCGGAATCGGCGACGAACGTGTCGCCGGTGATGTTCCAGCCGTTCTGCACGTAGGCGGCCTGCCGGTCGTCGGCGAGGTAGCGGCAGCCGGTAGGGCCCTTCACGGCGAGACGGCCGGGTGTGCCGGGTGGCAGCGGCTCGCCGTGGTCGTCGAGGATGGCGGCCCGGTAGCCGGGGACGGCGCGGCCGGTGGCGCCCGGCCGGATGTCGTCGTCGGCGGCGGAGACGAAGATGTGCAGCATTTCGGTGGAGCCGATGCCGTCGATGAGCGCCAGTCCGGTCGCCTCGTGCACGGCCCGCCAGGTCGACTCCGGCAGGTGCTCCCCCGCCGACACCGCGCGGCGCAACCGGCCCAGCGCCTGGACCCGGCCGGAGCGCAGCATGGAGCGGTAGGCCGTCGGGGCGGTGAAGCAGACGGTGACCTCGTGGGCCTCGATCGCGTCCGCGAGCTGGTCCGGTGTCGCCTTTTCGATCAGGAGTGTGGCCGCGCCGGCGCGCAGCGGGAAGACGAGCAGCCCGCCGAGGCCGAAGGTGAAGGCCAGCGGTGGCGTCCCGGTGAACAGGTCGTCCGGGCGCGGCTTGAGGACGTGCCGGGAGAACGTGTCGGCGATCGCGAGGATGTCGCGGTGGAAGTGCATGGTGGCCTTCGGCCGTCCGGTGGTGCCCGAGGTGAAGGCCAGCAGGGCGACGTCGTCGGCCGCGGTGTCGACGGCGGTGAACTCGGCCGGCGCGCCCCGGGTGCGCGCGTCCAGATCGTCCGGGGCCGCCGAACCGTAGGTGACCACGGGCGCGCCGCCCAGGTCCGCCGCGAGCAGTTCGCCGGTGAAGCGCGCGTCGCACAGGGCGAGGCCGACCTGGCTGATCTCGGCGATGGTGGTGAGCTCGGCCGAGCGGAGCAGGGGCATGGTGGGCACGGCCACCGCGCCGGCCTTCATCACGGCGAGCCAGCACGCGGCCAGCGCGGGGGTGTTCGGGCCGCGCAGCAGCACGCGCTGTCCGGGCACGACGCCAAGTTGCTCGGTGAGCACCCACGCGGTGCGGTTCACCTGGTGCCGCAGCTCGCCGTAGGTCCAGGCCCGGCCGTCCGTGGTGAGCAGGCACCTGCGGTCCGGCCCGTGCTCGGCGATCACCGCGTCGAGCAGTTCGGCCCCGCAGTTCAGCCGTTGCGGGTAGGGCAGGTCGAGGAGGAGTTCGGGCCACAACCGCGCCGGCGGGAGGTGGTCCCGGCAGAAGGTGTCGACATGAGCGGAGGGGCTGAGCCCCGGACCCACGGTGGTCATACGCCAAGTATTCTCTCTTCGTGACGACAGTCAAGCAATCGTCAGAAAGCGGGGCACCCGATAAGCTGCGCCGCGTGCCCACCGATCCCGAGGACCGCGCGCCGAAACCACGCGCGCTGATCGTCACCGTCTACGGCCTCTACGCCCGGGAGGCGGGCGGCTGGATGAGCGTCGCCTCGCTCATCCAGTTGCTGGCGCAGTGCGGGGTGGACGAGCCCTCGGTGCGCTCGTCGATCTTCCGCCTCAAGCGCCGGGGACTGCTGACCGCGGCGAAGGTCGGCGGGGTCGCCGGATACGAACTGTCCGACACCGCACGGGAAATCCTCGACGAAGGCGACCGCCGCATCTTCGAACGCCGCCGCGCCAGCGCCGACGAAGGCTGGCTGATGGTGGTGTTCAGCGTGCCGGAGTCCGAACGCGACAAACGCCACCAGCTGCGCTCCCGGCTGTCCTGGCTCGGGTTCGGGACCGTGTCGGCCGGGGTGTGGATCGCCCCGGCGCACCTGCTCGACGAGACCCGCGAAACCCTGGCCCGGCAAGGGCTGCAGGGCTACGTCGAGCTGTTCCGGGCCGATCACGCGGGCTTCGCCGCGACCGCGGACCGCGTGCGCGACTGGTGGGACCTGGACCGCCTGCACGAGCTCTACGACGCGTTCCTGACCCAGCACGGGCCGGTCCTGGCCGGTTACCGGCGGCGCCGCCGCATCGACGGCGCCCGCGCGTTCGCCGACTACGTCAGCGCGCTCACCGACTGGCGCCGCCTGCCCTACCTGGAACCCGGGCTGCCGCTCGACGTGCTGCCGCCGGACTGGATCGGCATCCGGGCGGCGGACACCTTCTTCGAGCTGCGGCGCAGGCTGGCCGGTCCCGCGCACGACTACGTCGAATCGCTGCGCGCGGCGGCCTGACCGGCTCACACGACGGCGAAACCCTGCACCTCCACCAGCGCCTCGGCATCCCACAACCGGGACACCCCGATCGCCGCCATGGCCGGGTAGTCGGTGCCGGCCAGGCGCCGCCACACCTCGCCGATCTCGCGGGCGTGCGCCCGGTAGCCGGCCAGATCGGTGGCGTAGACGGTGAGGCTGACCAGCCGGTCCGGCGCGCCACCGGCGGCGCGGAGCGCGCCGAGCAGGTTCGACAGCGCGCGTTCGAACTGCTCGACCACGGTGCCGCCGACGATCCGGCCATCGGCGTCGAGTGCGGTCTGCCCGGCCAGGAACACCGTGGTGCCGGTCGCGACCACCGCGTGGGAGAACCCCCGCGGCGGCGCCAGCTCCGGCGGATTCACCCGCTGCACGCTCACTGCACCGCACCTCCGTCCACCTGGATCGCCTGCCCGGTCACCGCGCCGGACCGCACGCAGAACCACACCGCCTCGGCCACCTCCTCCGGCTGGATCAGCCGGCCGATCGGCTGCTTGCGCGCCAAGGTCTCGCGCGCTTCCTCGGCGCTGCGCCCGGTCGTGGCCACGATGGTGGCGATCGTCTGCTCCGTCATCGGCGTGTCCACGTAGCCGGGGCAGACGGCGTTCACCGTCACGCCGGTGCGGGCCAGCTCCGCCGCCGCGGCGCGCACCAGGCCCAGCACGCCGTGCTTGCTGGCGGTGTAGGCGGCGATGTAGGGCTCGCCGATCCGCGCGGCCGTGGACGCCATGACGACGATCCGCCCCCACCCCGCCGCGCGCATCGACGGCACCGACCGGCGCACGAACCGGAACGGCGCGGTCAGGTTGAGGTCCAGCATCCGCTGCCAGTCGGCGTCGGTGGTGCGCTCCAGGCGGGCGGAATGGCCCGCGCCGGCGTTGGCGACGAGGATCTCCACCGGACCCCATCGCTGTTCGATCTCGTGGTGGACGCGGTCGGCGGCGTCCGGGTCGGTGACGTCCGCGGGGATCACGTGCACCGGCCCGGCGCACCCGGCGGCGGTTTCGTCGAGCTGCTCGCGGTTGCGCGCCACCAGCGCGACCCGGCAGCCTTCGGCGCTGAGCCGCCGCGCGATCGCGCGACCGATGCCACGGCCGGCACCCGTCACGAGCGCGACCCTCACCGCCCCTCCCAGCGCGGCTGGCGGCGTTCGGTGAAGGCGGCGTGGAACTCGGCGTGGTCGCGGGTGGTCATCAGCAGGGCCTGGGTCATCGCGTCCAGTTCCATCGACGCCGAGATCGACATGTCCAGCTCGGCGGTTAGCAGCGACTTGGTCTGCGCGAGCGCCAGCGCCGGGCCGTCGGCCAGCCTGCGGGCCAGTTCGGTGACCGTGGCGTCCAGGTCGGCGTCGGCGACCAGCCGCGACACCAGGCCGTAGCGGTCGGCGGTCTCGGCGTCGATCGTGTCGCCGAGCATCAGCAGTTCGGTGGCCCGGCCCAGGCCGACCACGCGCGGCAGCAGGTAGGCCGCGCCCATGTCCCCACCGGACAACCCGACCTTGGTGAACAGGAACGCGAACCGCCCGGAGGTGCTCACGACGCGGAAGTCGGAGGCGAGTGCGACGACGGCGCCGGCTCCGGCCGCGATGCCGTGGACGGCGGTGATGATCGGGATCGGGCACTCCCGCATGGCCCGGATCACCGCGCCGGTCATCTTGGTGAACCGCATCAGGTCGCGTGGTTCCATCTTGATCAGCTCGCCGATGATCTCCTCGACGTCGCCGCCGCCGCAGAAACCCCGGCCCTCGCCGCGGATCACCAGCACCCGCACGTCCTGGTGGTGCGGCAGCTCGGCGAGCAGGTCGCGCAGGTCGGCGTAGCTTTCGAAGGTCAGCGGGTTGAGCTTCTCCGGCCGGTCCAGCGTCACCGTCGCCACCCCGTCGGCCTTGCCGAACCGGAAGTGCCGCCAGTCCTCGGTGAGCCGCGGCGAGGCGTGGAAGCGGTAGGTCATCGGGTGTACTCCCTGCCGATCAGGTTGCGCGCGATGATGGAACGCTGGACCTCGGAGGCGCCTTCGTAGATGCGCAGCGCCCGGACGTCGCGGTAGAGGTGTTCGAGCGGGTGCCCGTGCCGCAGGGCGGCCGCGCCGTGCAGCTGCACGCAGCCGTCGACGATCCGCTGCGCCGCCTCGGTGGCGTACAGCTTCGCCATGGCCGACCGCCGGGACTGCTGCTCCGGCTCGCCGCCGTCGTCGTAGGCGGCGGCCGCGGCGTAGACGAGCAGGCGGGCCGCTTCGAGTTCGGTGGCCAGGTCGGCGATGCGGTGCGCCACGGCCTGCTGGCTCGCCAGCGGCGCGCCGTACACCTGGCGCTCGCGGACGTGGGTGACGGTCGCGTCGAGCGCCGCCTGCGCCATTCCCACCGCGAACGCGCCGACGCTGGGCCGGAACAGGTCCAGCGTGCGCATGGCGACGGCGAACCCGCGGTCGACCTCGCCGAGCACGGCGCCCGCGGGAACCCGGACGCCGTCGAACACCAGACGGCCGATCGGGTGCGGCGACAGCATGTCCAGCGGCTCGCCGGACAATCCCGCGCTGTCACCGGGGACGGCGAAGGCGGTGACCCCGCGCGCGCCGGCGTCGGGGGTGGTGCGGGCGAACACCGTGTAGATGTCGGCGTCGGGAGCGTTGGAAATCCACAGCTTTTCGCCGGTGAGCACCCAGCCATCGCCGTCGCGCTCGGCGCGCAGCTGCAGGGCCGCGGCGTCCGACCCCGCGCCGGCTTCGGTCAGCGCGAACGCGGCGACGGCCTCCCCGGAGATCACCGCGGGGATCCAGCGGGCCCGCAGCTCGGCCGAGCCGGACTGCAGGATCGGGTAGCTGCCCAGCCCCTGCAGGGCCAGCGCGGTCTCCGCCTCGGTGCTGATCTGGGCGATCGTCTCCCGCAGCAGGCACAACTGCACCGCGGCCGCGTCCGAGGGCTCGGCGCCCCCGCCGAACAGTCCCCGGAGCAACCCCAGCTCCCCCAGGGTGCGGACGAGCTCCCGGTCCACCCGCCCGGTTCCACGCGGGGCGAGCTTCCCGGTGGCGGCGTCGCGCACCCAGCGCTGGTACTCCCGCTGCTCGTCGCTGAGCCGGAACGCGGCAACCCCGGACATGCTCCGAGACTAGCGCACTGGTGACGCTCGTCAAGGATGCGCAACACTCCCGGCCGATCAGAAATCCTCCGCCACGTCGTCAGTTCTGGTGACCCCCTCGTGGAAGGATTGACGACCATGACCGACGCTCGACCGCCCGGCGCCGACGAGGCCACATTCATCGCCGCGGCTCGTTCCGGCGATCCGGCGCGGTTCGCGCTCATCACCGAGCGCCACCGGCGTGAGCTGCTGGTGCACTGCTACCGGATGCTCGCCAACTACGAGGACGCCCAGGACCTGACCCAGGAGACGTTCCTGCGCGCGTGGCACAAGCGGGAGTCGTTCCAGGGCCACGCCACGCCGCGGACCTGGCTGTACCGGATCGCGACGAACGCCTGCCTCGACTTCCTGGACAAGCGCGACAACCGCACACCCGTGCCGTCCGGGCTGCCCGACTCCGAGCTGCCCTACCTGCAGCCCTACCCCGACCGGATGCTGCCCGAGGACCCGCAGGACGCGGCGGTGGCGCGGGAGACGATCGAGCTGGCGTTCATCGTCGCCGTCCAGCACCTGCCGCCGCGGCAGCGGGCGGTGTTCATCCTGCGCGACGTCCTCGGCTGGCCGGCGCCGAAGACCGCCGAGGCCCTCGACCTGACCGTCGCCTCGGTGACCAGCGCACTGCAACGCGCCCGCGTGACCATGCGCACGCAGCTGCCCGGCCGCCGCCTCGACTGGCGCAGCCCCGCCACCCACGAGCTCTCCAGCGACGAACGCGGCGTGGTCCAGTCCTACATCGACGCCCACCAGCGCAACGACCTCGACGCGCTGACGTCCCTGCTGCGCGACGACCTGCGCTTCGCGATGCTCCCCGACCCGGGCACCGTGACCACGACAGCCAAGGACGCGGTGGACGGCTGGATCTCCGGCGGACTCTTCCAGCCCGGCCACGACGACTGGCGCGGCATCGCCACGACCGTCAACCGCATGCCCGCCGCCGCGCTCTACCTGCGCACCCCCGGCCACCCGGAACACCGGCTCTTCGCCATCGCGCTCCTGCACATCGTCGACGGCACGATCGCCGAGCTCACCGGATTCGACGCCACCGGCACACCCTGGCTGGACCTGCCCCCGGCCCTGTGATCACCTCGTCTCGTACCGGGTCAGCACCACACCGCCGGGAAACGTCCGGGTCTCCACCAGGCGCAGGTTCACCCAGCTGTCCAGCGCGGCGAAGAACGGCGTGCCGCCGCCGACCAGCACCGGATGAGTGACCAGCACGTACTCGTCGATCAGCCCGGCCCGCATGGCCGCCCCGGCCAGGGTCGCGCCGCCGACGTCCATCGGGCCGGCGTCCGCGGCCTTGAGCCGGGTGATCTCGGTGACCGCGTCCCCGGTGACCAGGCGGGTGTTCCAGCCGACCTGGTCGATCGTCGAGGAGAACACCACCTTCGGCATGTCCCGCCAGCGGCGGGCGAACTCGATCACCGCCGGTGTGGCCCCGGGCTGCTCGTCGGCGGTCGGCCAGTGGGAACTCATCTCCTCCCACAGCTTGCGCCCGTACAGCGACAGGCCCGTCGCCGCCACCCGGTCGGACCACCACTGGAACAGCTCGTCGCCCGGCGACGAGTCCGGTCCCTCACCCCCGCTCCAGCCCAGGTCGCCGCCCGGCGCGGCGATGTAGCCGTCCACGGTCACGTTCATGGCAAAGGTCAGTTTCGGCATCGCGCCAGCCTCCCGTGAGTCTCACCGGTACAGACGGACACGGCGCGGAAACCTCATCGGTGCGCAGGCGGCCTGCCCTCACCCCCGCGTGATCTCCACGATCCCGCGGTCCGCGTCGAGGCGAAGGTGGTCGCCGGTGCGGATCACCGCGACCGGGTCCTGGTCGAGGTCGCTCAGCGTGGGGACCCGGGTGACGACGGCGCCCAGCGCGGCCTTCGTCGTGGTCACCGTGAAGATCATGCCCAGCGGGGCGGTGCCCAGCAGCCGGGTGGACTGGAAGAAACCCGACCAGCCGGACGACCCCTTCGCGCCGGGGAAGACCAGGATCTTCCCGGTGAAGCACACCCCGCACAGCTCGTGCCTGCGCTCGGTGATCGTGCCGGTGGCCGGGTCGATGCCGCCCCAGCCGGAGATCGTCTCGTGCGACACCAGCGCCTCGCCCTCGACCACGCCGGGCACGACCGTGCGTCCACGCAACGTGATCATCGCAGCCCTCCCCGCCAGCGCCCGGTGACCGCCGCGTCCACGCAGTCCTCCAGCGACCCGAACCACGCCTCGACGCCCAGGATCGCGGGCAGGTAGTGGGCCTGCTTGGCCGAGTCGGTGGCGAACACCTTCGTGCCCGGCGGCGCCACCCGCGACATCGCCGGGCACGAGTCGGCCAGCAGCTTGCCGCCCGCCTTCTCGATCACGGCGGTGTAGCCGCTGCGGTCGGCCACCGCCTTGAGCGCCCGCGGCGCCATGATCCACAGCTGGGTGCCCGAGTGCAGGCGCTTGCCGTCCAGGGCCCGCGCCGCGGCGCGGATCTGGTCGATCGAGGCGTGCGGACAGCCCAGCAGCACGAAGTCGACGTCGGTGGACCGGCCCTGGTCGTTCAACTTCTCGTAGATCGCCCGCCGTTCGCGGGGACCGTAGACGACGGCGTCGGGGACGGGGCCGTCGAAGGCCGCTTCGACGGTCGGCGCCTCCGGGGTGATCCCGGGGAGGTGGTAGAGCTCCACGCCACCGGAGGATGCCGCCGCCGCGCCGAAGTGCTTGAGGTCGACCAGATCCGGACGCGTGAACTCGCCCGTGACCACCGGTCGCTGGTCCTGCACCAGCTCCCCGGCGAAGTACCCGAGCATGCCCCAGTCGAGGAAGTCGCGCACCCCGGATTCGACGCGGATGTGGTGGGTGCCGAACCGGTTCTCCGCGAGGTGGTTGCCCCAGCACGGGATCTTCCCGGTCAGCGACGCCGCGCCGGTGGACGTGCCGCCCTCGCAGTTGGTCCGGGCGCCCAGCACCGAGTTGCAGTACACCACCGCGGAGGATTCCATCCACGCGCAGTGCTCGCCGCGCACCGGCAGGTTGCCCACCTGGTAGGGCGTGCAGGTGGCCAGGATGTTCACACCCCGGCGGCCGTAGAAGGCCTCGGCGTCGCTCTGCAGCTCCACGAACTCCTTCGGATACGGCACCACGCCGGCCGAGTCCGGCCCGAAACCCTGCTGCAGCTGGCAGGTCGGCACCCGCATGTCCGGGATCTCGATGGCGTCGTCGCAGTCGAGGTTGAGCACGGCGAACGCCTTGTGCCAGCCGCCCTCGGCCACCAGCTTCGCCTTCAGCGGCGAGGGCTGGGTGCTGGTACCAGCCACGTTGCGGGTGTCGCACAGCCGCTGAGCGCCCAGCGCGTCGCCGTACCGGATGAGCAGGTCCATGGCGGCCGCGACGGCCGGGCCCTCGGCGCCGTCGCGCATGGCCTTCTCCTCGTCGGTGAGGATCACCGGACCACCTCGCTCGCGACGACGGGCGCGTGCTGCCCCACCGGGTTCGTCTCCGGCCCGCGGCGCACCGCCGCGAACATCAGCAGGCCGCCGAACACGATCAGCACGATCGGGGTGAACTCGTACGGCATGATCGCGGACAACGCGAGCAGCCACACGGTGTAGAGGCCGGGCAGGATCAGGCCGAACATGTAACCGATCCCGTACCCGCTGGCCCGCACCGAGGCGGGGAACCGCTCGTTGAGGTAGACCAGGATGACGCCCAGCGGCGCCGACGGCAGCACCTTCGCCACCACCGCGATGAGCGCGATCAACCACACCGGAGCGCCCGCCCGGGCGGCGACGACCAGCAGCGCGAACGCGCCGCCGACCACGAACGCCAGCACCAGCGCCCACCGCATCAGCAGCGCACGCCGCCCGAACCGCTGCCCGGCCGCGGCCAGCACCATGATCAGCACGATCGAGCAGACCGACCCGATGATCTCCACGGCCGACGACAGCCGCGGGCTCTGGTCGAGCACCTGCACGAGCAGCGTCGGCAGGAACGACACCGACATCTGGGTGGCGAACCAGTAGCCGCAGGTGAACAGGAACACGCTGAAGATCAGCGCCCGGTGCGCGGTGAACAGCTCGACCACCGGCTGACGGGCGCCCTGGCGGGCGGTGCGCGCGGAGTCGTCCTCGACGACGTGGCGGTAGTGCATCAGGTACGCCACCCCGAGCGCGAAGCCGAGGAAGAACGGGATCCGCCAGCCCCAGGAGAGGAAACCGCTGTGCGGGAGCACGTCGAGCATGCCGAGCAGGAGCGTGTTGATCACCAGGAACGAAGCGGGGGCGCCGACGCCGATGAGACCGCCCACGCGACCGCGACGGCCGGGTGGCGCCTGTTCCAGCGCGAGCGGGATCGGCGCGGCGTACCCGCCGGCGAGGAAGATCCCGCCGATCAGCCGGAGCGCCGCGAACACGGCGATCGCGCCGTAGCCCCAGGACCCGTAGCCGGGCAGCAGGCCGATCAGCAGGGTGACGATGGTGAAACCCCAGCCGCTGATCATGGTGACCGGCTTGCGGCCGATGCGGTCGGAGAGGTTGCCGAAGATCACGCTGCCGATCGGGCGGCCGACCAGCCCGACCGTGAACAGCAGGGTGGTGAACGTGGCGCGCACCGACGCGGGCAGGTCGGGCGGCATGAAGTAGGCCATCGCGGCGGGCAGGACCAGCGCGGGCAGGTACACGTCGAAGCTGTCGACGAACATCGAGAACGCCCCGCCGCGGGCGGACCGTCGCTGGTCGGCTTCGCCGATGGCGGTGGACGGGGGAACTTCGGGCAGCGCCATTGCGGCCTCCTGTCGGGGTGAGGTCAGGGACGGAGCACGGCGCCGTCGTCGAGGGGACGCACGGTCCGGCGGTAGACGGACAGCCAGCCGGTCTCCTCGTGGTCCTGGGCCGGCTGGGGGTTTCGGGTGGCGAGTTCGGCCGGGGCGACCCGCAGGTCGCAGACCCGGCGGGGCAGGTCGATGTGGACGGTGTCGCCGTCGCGGGCGAGCGCGAGCGGCCCGCCGTCGGCGGCCTCGGGGCGCACCTCGCCGACCACGATGCCGCGGTTGACCAGGCCGGAGAGCTGGCCGTCGGTGACGACCGCGACCCGGCCGGTGAGCCCGGCGCGGTCGAGCGCGAACACGATCTGCGACGCCATGCCCATGCCGGGGCGGCCACGCGGGCCCAGCCCGCGGACGATCACGACGTCGCCGGGCGCGATCCGCCCATCGGCGAGCGCGGCCACGGCGTCCTCCTGCGACTCGAAGCAGCGGGCGGGGCCGGTGAAGGCGGCCGGCCGCTCGTCGCCGACGGCGAGCTTGACGATGCCGCCGGAAGGGGCGAGAGAGCCGCGCAGGACCACGATCAGCGGCTGGCCGGTGAACGGCCGGTCGCGAGGACGGATGACCTCCGGATCGGCCACGGTGACCGGGGCCAGGTTCTCACCCACGGTGGCGCCGGTCGCGGTCACCGGCGACGGGTCGATCAGGTCGCCGAGCGCGCGCATCACCGCTGCCGCGCCGCCCGCGGCCTCGAACTGCTCGATCGTGTGCGGGCCGTTCGGCCGGACGGCGGACAGGACCGGTGTGGCAGGGCCGAGCTCGGCGTACAGGCCGAGGACGTCGACGTCCACTTCGGACTCGGCCGCGATGGCCTGGAGGTGCTTGACGGTGTTGATCGACGCGCCGACCGACAGGGCCACCCGGACCGCGTTGTGGAAGGCCGCTTCGGTGAGGACGGCGCGCGGGCGCAGGTCCTCACCGACCATCTCGACGATCCGGGCGGCGGCGTCGTCGGCGGCGGCCCACATCGCGGGCGAATTCGCCGCCACCGGGGTGGTCCCGGGCAGCGCCATGCCGAGGGCCTCGGCGACGATGTGCATCGAGTTCGCGGTGCCCATGCCCGGGCACACCCCGGGCCCGCCGACGGCGACGTCGCTCATCTCGGTCAGCTCGTCCACTGTGGACGAGCCGCAGGCGTGCAGGAACACCTCCTCGATGTCGCAGTGCCCGCCGCGGAAGCACCCGCTGGGCTGGTAGCCGCACGCCACGAGCAGGGTGGGGATGTCCAGCCGCCCGGCGGCCATCAGCTGCGCCGGAGCGGTCTTGTCGCAGCTGGCCAGGCAGATCATGCCGTCCAGCTGGGCGCCCTCGACGGCGACCTCGATGTCGTTGACGATGAGATCGCGGGCGGACAGGATGTAGCCGCCGCCGTGGCCCGCGGAGTGGATGAAGTCGCTCGGCGCGGTCGTGCGCACCTCGAAGGCGAGACCGCCCGCCGCGGCGATGCCCTTCTTGATCCGCGCGGCGATCTCGTCCAGGTGGCTGAAACAGATGGCCAGGTCCGACGAGGAGTTGACCACCGCGATCTTGGGTTTGCGGAGGTCGTCGTCGGTGAGGCCGAGCGCGCGCCACTGGGCGCGCCGGGTCGCCCAGCGCACCGTGCCGGGCGGGAAGTCGCTGCGTACCAAGGGTTCTGTCCTCCTCAGCCGTCGAGGTTGGCGGACAACCGGGCGGCGAGATCGCCGTGGTCGATGTCGTGCACGCTGTCCTTGCCCGCGAGGTCCAGCGCGTGCGCGGCCGCCATGCCCATCGCCCCGCACGGGCCCATCACCCGGATGCTCGACAGGGCGGCCGCGTCGCCGTCGACGCAGCGGCCGGCGACCAGGACGTTGTGCGCCTCCGGCGGCGTCATCGCGCGCAGCGGCACGTAGTGCACGTGGTCCGGCCCGAACGTCTCCCACACGTAGCCCTCCGGGCTGTCGTGCAGCTCGACCGGCCACGCGGTGCGCGCGACCGCGTCGGGAAAGCGCTTCCCGGACCGCACCTCGTCCAGCGTCAGCTGGTGGGCGCCCTGCGCCCAGCGGGTCTGACGCCGCCCGGGGAACCCGTAGGCCCGCACCCGGGCCCGGCCGAACGCTTCCGGGAACTCGGTGCGCAGGAACGCCACGACCCGGTCGGCCTGCGCCTTGCCGTCGAGCTGGGCACGCGCGGCGGCGATCGGGTCCAGCGGCGCCTCGATGTGGGTCATGTTGAGCACGGCGGTGCCCCGGCCGGGGAAGTAGAACGCGAGCCCGTCGTGGCGGCGCAGGCCGTACTCCGCCGCCTTGGCGCCGACCCGCTCGGCCAGCACGTCCGGGTCCGGCGTGCCGTCCTCGTCCACGTGCTCGACGACCAGCTGCTGGGAGCCGTAGATCTCGCGCTCCGGCAGCCGGCACGGCAGCCCCGCCTCCCACACCAGGGAGGCGTCGCCGCTGGCGTCGACGAAGCCGACCGCGCCGACCTCGACCGTGCCGTACCGGGTCGCGAAGGTGACCGACTCGATCCGTTCCCCGTCACGGACCACCCCGGTGATCGAGGCGCCGGTGATCACCTGGATGCCGTGCTCGCGCACCGTGTTCTCCACCCACCGGCCCAGCGCGACCTCGTCGTAGCCGACGGTGATCGTGTGCCGGCGGTTGTAGAACAGGTCGCCCGTGGCGTCCAGGTCGCGGAAGATGTCGTCGAAGATCCCGTGGGTCAGCTGGCGGTAGCCGGGCGCGTTGCCGAACACCCCGCAGAACAGGCCGATCAGCGAGTTGACCATCTGGCCGCCGAGCACCGGCAGCGCGTCGACGAGGACCACCGAGCGCCCCAGGCGGGCGGATTCGACGGCGGCGGACAGGCCGGCGATCCCGGCGCCGACCACGCAGACGTCGGCGGTGACGTGGTGCGTGGCGGGCCCGGGGGGTTTGCGGACCGTGTGGACCTTGAGCTCGGTGAGGGGGTGCGGCATGGATCACACGCTAAGCGGGTGCGCCGGGCGGCCGGAAATAGAAGATCGTGCTGCGCGGGCATAAACAGCGCTGATGGTGGTTCAGATGCCGGCGGCCAGCGACACCAGGACCTCGCGGAACCAGCGGTGCGCGGGGTCGCCGTCGTAGTCGGTGTGCCACCAGAACCGCTCCACGATCGGTTCCGGATCGCCGGGGCACGGCAGGACCCGCAGACCGAGCCGGGGCGCGACGCGCCGGGCGAGCCGTTCCTGCAGCAGCGCCACCCGGTCGGTGCCGGCCACGAAGTGCGGGACCGCCTGGTAGCTCTCCACCCGCACGCGAATGCGCGGCTGGATGCCGAACAACACCAGCTGGCGGCTCATCGGCGCGGCCGGGGCGAACCCGCGGTCGGGCTGGAACGGCGCCACCCAGGTCATCTCCGCCAGCTGCGCCAGGCTCAGCTCGTCGCCCGTGACGTGCGGGTTCGCGGCGTCGACGACGCACACCCACCGCTCGGTGAACAGCTCCACCGACCGCACATCGGGCAGGTCGAACCGGCTGGCCGGGGGCGCGACCAGGCCGTCGATCAGGCGGATCGTGCCCCCGATGTCCCTGGCGAACGCCTCGCGGACCAGCCGGACGTGCAGCTGCACACCGGGCGCCTGCTCGGCCAGGAGCGCGGACAGCCGGGAGCCCAGCACCTCGATCGTGTAGTCGGCCATGAACACCGTGAACTCGCGGCCGGAGACGCCCGGGTCGAAGTCGTGGCCGGTGCCGAAGAGCCGTTCGGTGGCGCCGCAGATCGCCTCGACCTGGTCGGTCAGCTGCGCGGCCAGCGGGGACAGCACGTAGCCGTTGCCGCTGCGCACCAGCAGGTCGTCGTCGAAGTGGCGGCGCAACCGCGCCAGCGACGCGCTCACCGCGGGCTGCGTCACGCCGAGGCGCGCCGCCGCGCGGGTGACGTTGCGTTCGCGCAGGAGCTCGCGCAGCACCACGAGCAGGTTGAGGTCCAGGTTGACCAGATGGACGGCGGAGGCCCTTGCCACCGCGGGACTATAAATCGGACTGTTTGCCCCGGCAAGCTCCGGCGGAGCGCGGCTGTACCAACGCGGCGCGCGTTCGCGATGCTGTGGACGTGGAGTACGTGTCCCGAGTGCCGCGGCCACCGCTGGACGGGCTGATCGACGACCTCTACTACCTGGCGGGCGAGCCGCCGTACGCCCGGCTGACGCTGCCGCCGGCGCCGTCGGCGCTGCTCATCGTCAACCTCGGGGCGCCGTTCCGCATCCGCGCCGGCACCGACATCGAGACGGCCTCGTACGCCGACGGCTGCGTGGTCACCATGTCCACCCGCGCGCTGGAGTTCGGCTATCCACCCCGGACCTCGTCCGTCGGCGTGCACTTCAAGCCGTGGGGGCTGGCGCCGTTCCTGCCGATGCCCGCGGCCGAGCTGTGCGACCGGCCGGTGACGGTGGAGCAGGTGTGGGGCCGGCCCGCCGTCGCCGAGCTGCAGGACCGGCTGGCCACCGCGGACGGACCGCAGGAGATGCTGACGCTGCTCGAGGACGAGTTGAGGCGACGGCTGCGCGAGACCACCGGCCTGGGGCTGGTCCGCCACACGAGCAGTGTCATCGCGGCGGCAGGCGGGGCGGTGGCGATCGGCGACCTGACCGTGGCGGCCGGTGTCAGCAGCACCCATCTGGCGCACCGGTTCAAGCAGCTCGTCGGCGTCACGCCGAAGCGGCTGGCCCGCACCCACCGCCTCCTCGCCACCGTGTTCGCGATCGACCCCGCCGGACCGGTCGACTGGGGCGGCCTCGCCGCCGCCGCGGGCTACTTCGACCAGGCCCGCTTCGGCCACGAACTGCGGGAGTTCACCGGGCTCACGCCGACCCGGTACCTCGAAGTCCGGCGGCGGTTCCTGCGCGAACACCCCGGCCACGCGCTGGAGGGCTGGCCGCTGCCCGCCGATTGATTTCTTACAAGAGCCGCGGCCGACGACCCGCTAGTTTCCGGGGCACCCAAGCAGAGGAGGAGAGTCCCGTGGGCAAGGTGGTCATGTACAGCTCGGTGTCGGTGGACGGCTTCATCGCGGACGACAACGACCAGCCAGGGCCGCTGTTCGACTGGCTGACCAGCGGAGACGTCCCGTTGGACGACAGCGGGGCGGTGAAGGTGTCGCAGACGTCCTACGACTACACGCGGGCGTACTGGGACCAGATCGGGGTGACCATCGCCGGCCGCCACGTCTTCGACCTCACCGACGGCTGGGACGGCAAGCCCCCGGGCGGGATCGACCACGTGGTCGTCGTGACGCACCGGCCGCCGCCCGAGGGCTGGGACCCCGGGGCGCCGTTCCACTTCGTCGACGGCGTCGAGGCGGCCGTCGCCA
Organism: Amycolatopsis thermoflava N1165; assembly: GCF_000473265.1. Classification (NCBI taxonomy): domain Bacteria; kingdom Bacillati; phylum Actinomycetota; class Actinomycetes; order Pseudonocardiales; family Pseudonocardiaceae; genus Amycolatopsis; species Amycolatopsis thermoflava. Next base: position 1,123,825 of record NZ_KI421511.1, on the reverse strand, counting down.
AGGCGCAGGAGCTCGCGGGCGACCGGCTGGTCGAGGTCGCCGCCGGTGACGTCGGCGGCCAGGTGCTCGCCGCGGGCCTGGTCGACGAGGTGCGCATGGACGTCGTCCCCGTGGTGTTCGGGTCCGGCAAGCGCTACTTCGGGTCGGTCGACGCGCAGCACCTGCTGGAGGACCCGGAGGTGGTCATCCAGGGCAACCGGGTACTGCACCTGCGCTACCCGGTGCGCCGCTGACCGCGCGTCATTCCGCGTCGCGGGGCCCGGCGGCGCGGCGCAGCCGGTTGGCGATCGCGAGTCCGAGCCCCTCCTCGGGCGGCAGGGACGCCACGACGAGGTCGCAGCCCCGCTGGTCGAACTCGCGCAGGAACCCGTAGAGGCTGCGCGCGTAGTCGGCCATCGAGCCGGGGACCGGCACCACCGCGTGCACCGCCGCGGGACCGTCGCCGGACGAAGGAGGCAGCAGGACACCCACCTTGTGCCCCTGCTCCTGGGCGAGCTCCGCTTCGACGACGACCTTCTCCGGCTCGACCAGCACGACCCGCGCCTCCGGCGCGTAGTGCGAGGGGTGCTGGCCCGGCACCCGGACGTGGCTCGTCGACGGGACCGCGACGGGCCGCCCCAGCACCGCTTCGAGGTCCTCGCGCGTCACCCCACCGGGCCGCAGGACGCTCGGGGTGTCGCCCGTGACGTCGACGATGGTCGACTCCACACCGACGTCACACGGGCCGCCGTCCAGCACGAAGTCGACCACGTCGCCGAGTTCGGCCCGCACGTGCTCGGCTGTCGTGGGACTGACGGAGCCGAACCGGTTGGCGGAGGGGGCCACGACCCCGCCGCCGAACGCCGCGAGCAGCGCGAGCGCGACGGGATGGCCGGGCACCCGCACGGCGACGGTCTCCAGGCCGCCGGTCGCTTCCAGCGGCACCCGGGGCGCGCGCCGCAGCACCAGCGTCAGCGGCCCCGGCCAGAAGTGCTCGGCCAGCAGCCGCGCCGTCGCGGGCACCTCCTCGACCCACTCCCCCAGCAGCTCCGCACCGCCGATGTGCACGATGAGCGGATGCGACGGCGGGCGCCCCTTCGCCTGGAACACCCGCGTCACGGCGGCCGCGTCCTCGGCGTTGGCGCCCAGGCCGTAGACTGTCTCGGTGGGAAGGGCCACCAACCGCCCGGCGCGCAGCAGGCCGGCCGCCTTGTCGATGTCGTAGGTACTCGCCGTCACGGGCGCCATCCTCCCACCGGCCCGCTCACCCCTCGCGGCCCCGGCCCCTCCTGACGGTTCCCCGGCCGATGGTGCGCGCGTGCTGCTCGACGGCGGCGCAGTCGGAAGGCAGCCTCCGATCCTGGCAGTGTGCGCCCGCCAACCCAGCGGTCCGGCCGGCGATAGGACTTTCAGCGGGTGAGGAGGCTGCTGGCTTCCTGGGCGGCGGGTCCGGCTTCGGCCAGGTGCGCCAGGTTGGCGGGCAGTTCCTCGCCGCGGTGGCGCTTGGTCTGGGCGTAGAGGCGGCCGGCGCGGTAGGAGGAGCGGACCAGCGGCCCGGCCATCACCCCGGCGAACCCGAGGGCCTCGGCGACCTTGGCGTGCTCGACGAACTCCTCCGGCTTGACCCAGCGGTCCACCGGGTGGTGCCGCACCGACGGGCGCAGGTACTGGGTGATGGTCAGGATTTCGCAGCCGGCGTCGACCAGGTCGCGCATCGCGGGCTCGACCTCCTCGGGGGTTTCCCCCATACCCAGGATCAGGTTCGACTTGGTGACCAGCCCGGCCTCGCGGGCGCGGGTGATGACCTCCAGCGACCGGGCGTAGCGGAAGCCGGGGCGGATGCGCTTGAAGATCCGCGGCACGGTCTCCACGTTGTGCGCCAGCACCTCCGGCGCGGAGCCGAACACCTCGGCCAGCTGCTCGGGGTCGGCGTTGAAGTCCGGGATCAGCAGCTCCACCCCGGTGCCCGGGTTGAGCGCGTGGATCTGGCGGACGGTCTCGGCGTACAGCCACGCCCCGCCGTCGTCGAGGTCGTCGCGGGCGACCCCGGTGACCGTCGAGTAGCGCAGGCCCATTGCCTGCACGCTCTCCGCGACCCGGCGCGGCTCCTCCCGGTCCAGCGCCGCCGGCTTGCCGGTGTCGATCTGGCAGAAGTCGCAGCGGCGGGTGCACTGGTCACCACCGATGAGGAAGGTCGCCTCGCGGTCCTCCCAGCACTCGTAGATGTTGGGACAGCCCGCCTCCTCACAGACCGTGTGCAGGCCCTCCCGCCGCACCAGGCCCTTGAGCTCGGTGAACTCCGGCCCCATCTTCGCGCGGGTCTTGATCCAGGACGGCTTCTTCTCGATCGGCGTTTCACTGTTGCGGACCTCGAGCCGCAGCAGCTTCCGACCTTCAGGCACAACAGTCACCTCCGGGACGTGGCGGTTCTCCTGCCGCGCCGGAGCCGGGTCGCGGCGCGGCAGGAGAACCGGGCTGGTCAGCTGTTGAGCGAGCGCCCCAGACCGGCCAGGACCGATTCGTGCATCGCTTCGGAGAGCGTCGGGTGGGCGAACACGACTTCGGCGAGGTCCTCCGTGGTCGCCTCGAGGGACTGGGCGATCCCGAACCCCTGGATCTGCTCGGTCACCTCCGGGCCCACCATGTGCGCGCCGAGCAGTTCACCGGTGTCGGCGTCGAACACGGTCTTGACGAACCCGTCGCCCTCGCCGATCGCCAGCGCCTTGCCCGAGGCGGTGTAGTCGAACCTGCCGACCCGCAGGCGCCGCCCGGTGGCGCGCGCCTGCTCCTCGGTCAGGCCCAGGTGCGCGACCTGCGGCCGCGCGTACGTGCAGGCCGGCACGCGCCGCCGGTCGAGTGGCCGGACGTGCTCGACGCCGGCCAGCTTCTCGACGCACAGCACGCCTTCGTGACTGGCCTTGTGGGCCAGGCACGGCGCGCCCGCGACGTCACCGATCGCGTAGACGCCGAACGCGGTGGTCCGGCACCACTCGTCGGTGCGGACGAACCCGCGCTCGACCTCGACCCCGGCCTCCTCGAGCCCGAGGTCCTCGACGTTGCCCTGGATGCCCGCGGCGACCAGGACCCGTTCGGTGGTGATCTTCTCCGCCGACCCGTCGGACAGGGTCAGGGTCGTGGTGACCGCGTCGATCCCGGCGTCCACACCGGACACCGACGCTCCCTGGTGGACAGCGATGCCGCGGTCCGTGAACCGCTTGCGGACGTGCTCGGCGACCGTGGCGTCCTCGGCCGGCATGATGCGCGGCATCGCCTCGACGAGCGTCACCGCGGTCCCCAGGTCGCGGTAGAGGCTGGCGAACTCCACGCCGATCGCGCCGGACCCGACGACCAGCAGCGACTCCGGCAGTGACGGCGGCGTCAGCGCCTGGAAGTAGGTCCAGACGCGCTCGCCGTCGGGCGCCACCCCGGGGATCGAGCGCGGCCGGGCTCCGGTCGCGAGGATCGTGTGGTCCGCCCGGTAGCGGGTGCGCGCACCGTCCGCGGCGACGTCGATCTCGCCCCGGCCCGCCAGGCGGGCCGTGCCCGTGATCACCTCCACACCGTTCTTCTTCAGCAGGTAGCCGATCCCGTTCGACAAGCGTTCCGACACCGAGCGGCTGAACTTCACCAGCCCGGCCATGTCGAAGGTGACCCCGGCGGCGCGGAACCCGAGCGGCTCGAGGTTGGCCAGGGTGTGCGCGACGTCCGCCCCATGCAGCATCGCCTTGGTCGGGATGCACCCCCAGTTCAGGCAGATCCCGCCGAGCCGGTCGCGCTCGACTACCGCGGTGCGCAGCCCCAGCTGGGCCGCGCGGATCGCGGCGACGTAACCGCCCGGGCCACTGCCGACGACGAGGACGTCGTACTTCTCGCTCATGGCAGTCCTCCTAGACGAGCATCAGGGCGGGCGACTCGACGAGACGCTTGAGCTCCCGCAGGAACTCCGCGCCCAGCGCGCCGTCGATCACGCGGTGGTCGCAGGACAACGTCGCGGTCAGCAGCGTGCGCACGACCACCTCCCCGCCTGCGACGACCGGGCACGGCCGTCCGGCGCCGACGGCGAGGATCGCGCCCTGCGGCGGGTTGATGATCGCGTCGAACTCCGTCACCCCGTACATGCCCAGGTTGGAGATCGTGAAGGTGCCGCCCTGGAACTCCTCGGGCCGCAGCCTGCCGGTCTTGGCCTTGGTGACCAGGCTGTGCACCTCGGCCGAGATCTCGGCGAGCGATTTGCCCTCCGCCGCCCGGACGATCGGGGTGACCAGGCCGCCGGGGAGCGCGACGGCGACCGAGATGTCGGCCGCGGAGTGCCGGAGCACCGCCTGCGCGCTCTCGTCGAACTGCACGTTGACGTCGGGCACCCGCCGCAGCGCCGCCGCGCAGGCCTTGATCAGGAAGTCGTTGACCGACAGCTTCACCTTCGGCACGGTCGCGTTGATCCGCTCGCGCAACGCCAGCAGCTCGTCGATCTCCAGGTCGACGCTCACCCGGAAGTGCGGCGCGGTCTGCTTCGAGGCCTGCAGGCGCCGCCCGATCTCCTTGCGCATCGGCGACAACGGCACGGTTTCGACCCGCGCGCCGCTCTCGGCGGGAGCCGCGGGAACCTCGGGCGCGGCTGTCAGGCCGAACCTGCGCTCGGCCTCCCGCACATCCGCCTCGCACACCCGGCCGCGGGAGCCGGTGGCGCGGCAGTCGTACAGGTTGATGCCCAGCCGCGCGGCCAGACGGCGGGCCACCGGGGTGGCGGGCACCGCGCTGTCGTCCTGGCTGGAGCGTCCCGGCACGGTGGGGCGGGGCGGTGCGGGCGCGGGCGCGACCCGTCCACCGGCCGCGCCGACCGCGGCGTGGACGTCGGCGACCGAGATCCGGCCATCGCGGCCGCTGCCCGGCACCTTCGCCAGGTCGATCCCCAGCTCCCGGCCGAGGCGGCGGGCGCGGGGGGTGGCGAAGACGTCCTCGCCGATCCGTCCCCGCAACTCCGGCGGCACGACCGTGTCCCCCGCCGGGCCCGGTTCCGGGGCGGCGGGACGCGCCGGCACCGGATCGGCGAGGCTCGCACCGTCACCGTTGGCCGCGACCGGCGCGGTATCCCCCTGCGCGCCGGTCCCGTGCCGGGCGAGGAAACGCTCGATCTCGTCGTCACTCACGCTCTCCGGAGCCGACACCGCGATCGGCGCGCCGACCGGCAGGGTCTGGCCAGGCCGCGCGAGGACGCGCCGGAGCACGCCGTCGAACGGCGCCTCCATCTCGTTGGTGATCTTGCTCGTCTCGACCTCGCACAGCAGGTCGCCCTTGCGGAAGCCGGCCCCCTCCGCCAGCCGCCACGCGGTCACGGTGCCTTCCTCCATGGACAGGCCCCACTTCGGGATCTCGATCAGCTTGATGTCGCTCATGATCAGACCGCCAGCGTCTTGCGAACAGCGGCTTCGATCCGCGCCGCGCTCGGCAGCCACGCCTGCTCCAGCGCCGGCGAGAACGGCACCGGCGTGTGCGGTGGGGTGACCAGCTCGATGGGCGCGCGCAGCGACCCGAACGCCTTGGTCGAGATCAACGCCGCGAGGTCGTGCCCGAAACCGCAGCGGGCGGCGGATTCGTCGACGATCACGACCCGTCCGGTGGAGGCCACCGATTCCAGCACGCCTTCCTCGTCCAGCGGGGACACCGTGCGCGGGTCGACCACCTCGACGGAGATGCCTTCGGCGGCGAGCTTGTCGGCGGCTTCGTTGGCCCGGTTCACCATGGCCGACAAGGCGATCACGGTGACGTCGTCACCTTCGCGGGTGTAGTTGGCGACGCCGAACGGGAGGGTGTAGGCCTCGTCGGGCACCTCGGCCTTCTGGTCGTAGAGCGTCTTGTGCTCGCAGAACACGACCGGGTCGTCGTCCCGGATCGCCTGGATCAGCAACCCCTTGGCGTCGTAGGCGTTGGACGGCGCGACCACCTTCAGGCCCGGTACCGCGGCGAACACGTTGTACGGGGACAGCGAGTGCTGGGCGGCGGCGGAGAACCCGGCGCCGATCATGCCGCGCACCACCATCGGGGTGCGGGCCTTGCCACCGAACATGTACCGGAACTTCGCGGCCTGGTTGTAGAGCGCGTCGTAACAGACCCCGAAGAAGTCCATGAACATCAGCTCGGCGACCGGGCGCAGCCCGGTGAGCGCGGCCCCTGCCGCCATCCCGATAATGGCCGACTCGGTGATCGGGGTGTCGATCACCCGGTCGGACCCGAACTCGGTCCACAGGCCCTTGGTGACGCCCAGCACGCCGCCGAACGCCTCGATCTTCTTGGTCTCCAGGTCGGGGTTGGTGCCGGCCTGACCGCCGCGGAGGTCCTCACCGATCTGCACCACCGTGGCGTCGCGCGCCATCTCCTGAGCGAGAGCGTCCTTGATCGCCTCGCGGTACGTCTTCTTCGACGTGGCCATGGGATTTCCCTTTCTCAGTACGAGACGTAGACGTCGGTCAGCAGGTTCTCCGCCGGCGGGTACGCGGCCGCGCGGGCCTTCGCCACCGCCGCGTCGACGCGGGCGCGCGACTCCTCGTCGATCGCGTCGAACTCGGCCGCCTTCACCTTCCTGGCGTCCACCCGGCTGCGGAAGATCCGCAGCGGGTCCTGGGTGGCGCGCAGCTCCGCGACCTGCTCGGGCGTCCGGTACAGCTGCGCGTCCCCCTCGAAGTGGCCGAACCACCGGTGCGCCTGCGCCTCGATGGTCGTCGGGCCGCCACCGGTGCGCGCCCGTTCGACGGCCTCCCGCGCCGCGTCGTGCACGGCGAAGAAGTCCGTGCCGTCCACGGTGACCGCGGGCATGCCGAAGGACGCCGCGCGCGCCGCGATGTCGGGAGCGCCCACCGCGTAGTCGGTGCCGGTGGCCTCGCCGTAGCCGTTGTTCTCGATGACGAAGACGATCGGGAGCTTCAGGACGACGGCCATGTTCATGGCCTCGAACACGGTGCCCTGGTTGGACCCGCCGTCGCCGGTGAACGAGGCGGCCACCCCGCCGTTGCCGAGCGTCTTGGCGCTGAGCGCGGCTCCGATCGCGAGCGAGGGCGCGCCGCCGACGATCGCGTTGGCCCCCAGCATGCCGACGGAGAGGTCGGCGATGTGCATCGATCCGCCCTTGCCGTGGCACAGACCGGCGTCCTTGCCGAAGATCTCCGCCATCATGCCGTCGATGTCGCAGCCCTTCGCGATGCAGTGGCCGTGCCCGCGGTGGGTCGATCCGATGTAGTCGGTCGGGGCGAGGTTCTCGCAGACGCCGACCGCGATGGCCTCCTGACCGGAGTAGAGGTGGATGAACCCCGGGATGTCGCCGGTGGCGTTCTCCTCGTGGAGGCGGTCTTCGAACGCGCGGATCTCGGACATCCTCCGATAGGCACGCAACAGTGCCTGCCTGTTCAGGGACATGGCGCTCCTCAGCTGGTCGGGTCGGTGTGAACGCCGACCGTAGGAGCGCCCGCGGCCGCGGGACCAGCGTTGCAGGGGGTTGCGGTGCGGGAACGGGGCGTGCAACTCCCTGCAACCCTTGCCGCCCGGGCCGCCGGCGCGGTTCCCTGCTCGGAGCTGGGATCACCGACGCGACCGGCAGGGAGCCATGCGCCACCACCCGTTCACCGCCGACCCGCGGCAGTACGCGCGGAACGTGGCCCGGGCACAGGACCTCGTCCTGGCCGGGGGCCGGCCGGGCACCGCGCCCCGCCCGGTCATCTCGCAGTCCTGGCTTCGCGTCAGCCGCCAGGGTGTCGATCCGGACCGGGCCGCCGTGGATCCCGTGTCCCCCGGCGACCTGGAGGAGCGCCGCGCCGGCTGCGGCCTGACCAGGAAGGCGGTGCGGACGCTGCGGGACGGGCTGGTGCCGCTCGCCGGGGACACCGGGCACATCGTGGTGATCGTCGACGCCGACGGGCTGGTCCTGTGGCGTGAAGGGCATCCCGGCGTGGCCCGGCGGGCCGACCGGCTGGGTTTCGTGGACGGCGCCTGCTGGGCGGAGAACACCGTCGGTACCAACGCCATCGGCACCGCGCTCGTCGAGCGGCGCCCGATCCAGGTGCACTCGACCGAGCACTACGCGCGCAACCACCACGAATGGTCCTGCGCGGCCGCGCCGATCCGCGACCCCCGGGACGGCACGCTGCTCGGCGCGGTCGACATCAGCGGACCGGTCTCGACCGCGCACCCCGCGATCCTCGCGCTCGTCACCGCGCTCGCGGGCCTGGCCGAAGCGAGCCTGCGGGAAGACCACCGCTGCGCCCTCGACCGGCTCCGCGCCACGGCCGCGCCGCTGCTGCCGAAGGTCGCCGGACCGGCTTTGGTGCTGGACCGGTCCGGCTGGGTGGCCGCCGCCAAAGGGCTGCCGCCGGTCGACCGCGTCCCGCTCCCCCACACCCTGAACACCGACCGGATCTGGCTGCCCGCGCTGGGACACTGCACCGTCGAGCTCCTGCCCGACGGCGTCCTCGTCCGGCCGGTGGACGACGAACGCCCCGCCGTCGCACGGGTCGTGCTCGACCCGTGCGACGGCGGTCGTCCCAGCCTCGTCGTGGAGGGTGAGACGGGCAGCTGGACGCACCGCCTGTCCCCGCGCCACTGGGACATCCTGCTCGAACTCGCACGCCACCGGGCCGGGCTCACCGCCACCGAACTCGCGGCCCGCCTGTTCGGCGACCCCTCCCGCACCGTCACCGTCCGCGCCGAGCTGTCCCGGCTGCGCAAGCGACTCCCCGACCTGCTCGACCACCGCCCGTACCGGTTCCGGGACGCAGTGGACGTCGTCATCCGCGACTAGCGCGGCTCAGCCGGCCAGCACCTGCGGCGACAGCTGCTTCAGCATCGCGTCGGTCCACTTCAGCCAGCGCGGCGTGGGGCGGATGGCGGGCGGCTCACCGGATGTGAGCCGCCCGCCTTGCTGATCGCTCCGGTCAGGCGTTGCTGCGGCGCCGCTTGAGGGCGTAGCCGCCAGAGTGCGAGTACACCACCGGCGACGGCCAGCGACACCATCGGCACCACATCGGTCGTGACCTCGTTGGAGGTGTCGTTGGTCGGGTCGGTGTCGATCTCGTTGGACTTGACGACCGCGGTGTTGTAGAGCGTCTTCACGCTGCCGTCGGCGATGCCGGAAACCTCGATCACCGCACTGTCACCCGCGGCGAGTTCACCGCCGGTGCAGGTGAGGTCCAGGCCACTGACGGTGCAGCCCGGGGTGGTCGTGGTGATGCCGGTCAGGCCGGCGGGCAACCGGTCGCTGACGGTGTAGCCGGTCGAGTTCCCGGGGCCGTGGTTGGTGACGATCAACCGGTAGGTGACGAGGTCGCCGGGCGCGGCGGTGGCCGGGCCCTCCTTGGCGAGGCTCAGGTCCGTCTTCTGCCCGGTGTTGGTCAGGGTGCAGGAGATGTCGTCACCCGGCTGCGGGGAGACCTGCACGCTGGTGCCGGTGCCCGACGGGAGCGGAGTCGTGCTGCCCGCGGTGGCGTTGGTGCAGGCCCAGGACTGGTCGTAGTTGCCGACCGGGCCGGTCTCGCCGAGCGTGTAGCCCTGGCCGGCCGCGCGCGGCAGGACGGTCAGCGCGCCGGTGGTGGCGGTGTTCGACAACCCGGTGCCGGCCGTGCCCACGGTCGTGCCCTCCGGCGAGGTCACCGAGATGTCGAACGAGTCGTTCGCCTGGCGTCGGTCGGTGACCTGCTTGTTCAGCGTCAGCTTCGAGGTCTGCACCGCGAACGCGACGGCCTCGATGCCCGCGTTCGACCGCAGGGTCTGGGAGAAGGTGGTCGCGCCGACCGAGTTGACCACGAGCGTGCCCCAGGTCGTGTTGGCTCCCCCGGTGCCCGTGCAGGTCACGGTGTTGGTGCCGAAACCGGTGGCGGTGCTTGCCTGGCAGCCCTGCGTTCCGGGAACCGAGGCGACCTGGTTGATCGGCTGGTTCGAATTCCAGGTGATGCTTTCGGCCCCGGTGTTCTCGGCGTCGGCGCCCACCAGCGCGTAACCACTCACGCGCGCGCCGCCCGAGTCCGTGACCACGATGTCGCGCAGGGTCAGCGTGTTGGCGCCGCTGACCCTGGTGTACAGCGCGGGCTTGCCCGGGATGTTCTTGTAGACCCTGTTGCCCATGGCCGACGCCGTGCCGTTGGTTGGCACGGCGAAGGCGGCCACCGGCACCGCCGGGCCGCCAGCGGGCCGGTTCACGATGTTGAACGTCATCGTGTAGCCGCCGGGCAGGGTGACTTTCATGTTCTGGCCCGCGGCGGAGCTGGCCTGGGTGTTGTTGTAGGCGCTCATGTCGAGCCAGCACAGGGTGGAAGCACTGGGCCCGCCGGTGCCGTAGCCACAGCCGACCGACGCATCCGCGGCCGAAGCCGGGGACGCGCCACCAACCATGGTCAGTGCCGCCAGCCCAGCGGCCGACAGCGCACCGCCGACGCGGGCGACGGCACGCCTCAGCGTGTTTGATTCCTGCGACATCCGTTTCTCCATCAGTCGATGTCACCGGTCGGTGACCAATGGAGACGGAATCCCACGGCGAGATCTGACGCGGGTAGTCAGCCCGGGGGACCCCCGCGCCGGGCAATAGCCGGCTAGCTCTGGCGGCTCAACCGGCCAGCACCTGCGGGGACAGCTGCTTGAGCATCGCGTTGGTCCACTTCAGCTGGCGCAGCGTATGCGGGTGGCAGCGGCTCGCCAGGGCCTGCAGGTCGTCGTCCTTGATGGCCTGCGCTCCCTGCGCCAGCAGTTCCCAGTCCAGCGACACCCCGGCACACGCGCGGTGCAACCGGCGCAGGTCGGCCAGCAACAGCACCCCCGGCTCGGGCCGCGTGCTCAGCATCTCGCTCACCGCGGTGCGCACCGGCGCGAGCGGGCCCGACCGCTCGGCGACCTCGGCGCCCAGGTCCAGGCCGTAGGGGCGGCCGGCGTCGGCCAGCGCCCGGACGTGGTCGCGGGACCAGCGGGCCAGATCGCGGGCCACGTGGTGGATCTCGGGCTCGGCGTGGTGCCGGTCGGACACCTTGAGCAGGTCACGCACCAGCGCCTTCTCGGCCCGGTGCAGTTCCCGCAGGGCGAGGGCGATCTTCATCGGGCCCCCTCCGCGCGGCGGATCGCGGCCGCCGCGGTCTTGAACAGCGGCTGCTTGGACACCGGGTCCCAGTCGGTGATCGTGAGCTCGTTGGCCGCCCGGTGCCGTCCGGACTGGTCGCCGGTGTCCCAGTAGCCGTAGTGGAACGGCAGGAACAGCACCCCGTCCCGGATGCCGCGGATCCGCACCCGGGCGCGGACCGCGCCACGTGGTGTGGTGATCTCGGCGAGGTCCCCTTCGGACAGATCGTGCGCCTTCGCGTCCTGTTCGGACATCTCGACCCACACCTCGGGAGCCGCGTCGCGCAGTTGCGGCACCCGGCCGGTCTTGGTGCGGGTGTGGAACTGGTAGATCGTCCGCCCGGTGATCAACGCGAACGGGTGCTCCGCGGACGGCATCTCGTGCGGCGGCACGTACTCCGCCGCCTTGAGCATGGCCTTGCCGTCCGGGTTGAACGCGTGGTACTCGTTCTGGTCGGCGGGCGCGCCGGTGACCAGGTCGCGCCCGTAGTCCTCGCAGTAGCCGGGCTGGGCGAAGAACTTCCCGTCGGCGTAGAGCCGTTCGGTGCCGTCGGGGTGTTCGGCGTCGCACGGCCACTGGATCGCGCGCTCACGCAGCTTGCCGTAGCTGAGCCCGCTGTAGTCGCACGGCCGTCCGGCGCTGGCTCGCTTCCACGCCTCGAACGCCGTCTCCGCGTCGTGCCAGGACGGGAACGGCTGCCCGTCGCGGTCGCGGAAGTCCATGCGCCGGGCGTAGTCGAGGAAGATGTCCAGGTCCGGCCGCGCCTGCCCGGGCGGGTCGACGGCCTTCTCCGACAGGTGCACGGTGCGGTCGGCGTTGGTGAACACGCCCGTCTTCTCGCCCCACATCGCCGCGGGCAGCACCACGTCGGCCAGCTCGGCGGTCTCGGTCAGGAACGCGTCCTGGACCACGAGGAACAACCGGTCCTGGGACAGGATGGACCGGATGCGCGCGAGGTCGGGCAGCGACACCGCGGGGTTGGTGGCCGACACCCACAGCAGGCGCAGGCTGCCGTTCTCGGCGTAGCGGAAGATCTGCATCGCGTGCGTCGGCGGGGCGTAGTGCGGGATCTGCTTCACCTCGAGGTTCCACAGGTCCGCCAGTTCGGCGACGTGCGCGTCGTTGGCCCAGTTGCGGAACCCGGTGAGGTCGCCGTCGGCGCCGCATTCGCGGGTGTTCTCGGCCGTGGGCTGCCCGTTCATCTGCAGGACCCCGCACCCGGGGCGGCCGAGCATGCCGCGGACCAGGTTGATGTTGTTCACCTGCACGGCCGCGGCGGTGGCCTGGTGGGACTGGTAGAAGCCCTGCAGCACGGTGGACAGCAGCCGCTGTGCGCCGCCCAGCAGAGCCGCGGCCTCCCGGATGCGCGCGGCCGGGACTCGGCAGATCTCGGCCGCGCGTTCGGGCGGGTAGTCCGCGACGAGCGCGGCGAGCTGGTCGAAGCCCACGGTGCACCGGTCCACGTAGTCGTGGTCGACCCAGTCGCGGGCGATGATCTCGTGCAGCAACGCGTTCATCAGGGCCAGGTTCGTGCCCGGCAGGGGCGCCAGGTGCACGGTGGCCGCCCGCGCGACCGGGGTGTCCCGCGGGTCGACGCACAACAGCGACGGCGGGTTCGGGCCGGCGAGCCGGTCGAGCATCCGGCTCCACAGCACGCTCTGCGTCTCGGCGACGTTGTGGCCGTAGAGGGCGATGACGTCGGCGTGGTCGACGTCGGTGTAGGAGCCGGGCTGACCGTCGCAGCCGAAGGTCTCCTTGAGCGCGGCGGCCGCGGTCGCGGTGCACAGGCGGGTGTTGCCGTCGAGGTGGTTGGTGCCGATGGCGCCGTGCGCGATCGCGGCGAGCGTGTAGTACTCCTCGCAGAAGAGCTGGCCGCTGGTGTAGAAGCCGATCGAGCTGGGGCCGCGCTCGTCCAGCAGGGCCCGGCTGCGGTCGGCGACCAGGCCCATCGCCTCGTCCCAGCTCGCCTCGACGAGCCGCCCGTCCCGGCGGACCAGCGGGGTGGTGAGCCGGTCCGGCGAGGCGTTGGCCTGCCAGCCGTAGAGGTCCTTCGGGTCGACGCGGCCGCGGTTGACCCGGTCTTCGGCGCGGCCGCGGACGCCGACGAGGCGGCCGTCCTTGACGGCCAGTTCGAGGCCGTCGCCGTTGGAGTGCAGGACCGCCGCCGTCGGGACCCACCGGTCGACGTCGTCCTCGGTCAGGCCGTCGGCGAGCTGGGAATCGACCCGCACGGGCCACGACTGTCCCGGTCCGTAGGGCGTGCGGGCGCCCCACGGATCGGCGATCGCGTCTCGTCGCACCCGGCCCGGGTACCCGCTCCCCCGGCGGGAAAACCACGTTGGTTGCGCAGCGCAATCATCGGGCGGTGTCGGCGCCGGGGTGGAGGGCGGCCTCGGCGGCGTCGGCGAACGCGCCGAACACGCGCGCCAGCTGCTCCCGCGCCCGGGGTTCCATCCGGTCGAGCACGTCGGCCAGGACGGACCTGCGGTCGTGGTCGACGCGGTCGACCAGCCTGCGTCCACGTGCCGTCGGCGCGAGCAGGATCTCCCGCCTGTTCAACGGGTTCGCGGCGCGTTGCAGCAGCTTGGCCGCCTCCAGGCGGTCACAGGCGCGGGTCACCGACGACGGGTTCAGGCCCAGCTCGACGGCCACCCGCCGCATCGTGACCGGGGTGCGCTCGGCGACCACGCGCAGTGCCCGGAACTGCGTCAAGGTCAGCCCCGCGGTCCCCCGCTCGACCGTCGCGTCGGCGATGCCGACCATCGACCGCAGCACGGCGAGGGCGGCGTCCGTCTCCGTCGTCACCGCGTTCGTTTGCGTCACGCAATCACCGTACGGGACGTTTGCCCGGCGGGCGGTGCAACTCGTTGCAACCCTGGCCGCGCCGTCGCCGCCACGTCACCCTCGACCACACGGTTCGGCGACGAGGAGGTCCCATGAAAGCCGCACGGTTCCACGGTCCCGGCGACATCCGGATCGACGAGGTGCCCGACCCGAGGGTGGGGCCAGGACAGGTGGAGGTCTCGGTCGACTGGTGCGGCATCTGCGGCACCGACCTGCACGAATACCTGGAGGGCCCGATCTTCATCCCGCCGGCCGGCTCACCGCACCCGCTCACCGGGGTCGGGCTGCCCGTGGTGATGGGCCACGAGTTCGCGGGCGTGGTGTCCGCGGTCGGGCCGGGCGTCAACGGCATCGCCGAAGGCGACCGCGTCGCCGTCGAGCCCTACCACGTGTGCGGCAAGTGCGCCGCCTGCCAGGCCGGGCGCTACAACATCTGCCGGAACCTCGGCTTCATCGGCCTGTCCGGCAACGAAGGCGGCTTCGCCGAACGGTGCGTGGTCGACCAGCGCTGGATCCACCAGCTCGGCGACCTGCCCACCGACATCGGCGCCCTGGTCGAACCACTGGCGGTGGGCTACCACGCGGTGCGGCTGTCCGGGATCCCCGAGGGCGGCACCGCGGCCGTGTACGGCGCGGGCCCGATCGGTCTCGTCACCGCCGCCGCGCTCAAGGCCCGCGGCGCCGGCCGGGTGATCGTGGTGGAACCGGCCGCCGCCCGCAAGGCGAAGGCCGGACCCGCGGGCGCGGACGTCGTCATCGACCCCACGACCGACGACGCGACCGAGGCGATCCGGGACCTGACCGACGGCGCGGGGGCCGACGTGGCGTTCGAATGCGCCGGCATCGACGCGGTCCTGGCGTCGGCGATCTCGTCGGTGCGCCCCGGCGGGACCGTGGTCAACGTCGCGATCTGGGGCCACGTGCCGCGGGTGGCGGTCAACGACCTGGTGATGAGCGAGATCAACCTGGTCGGCTCGCTGGCCTACTGCGGCGACCACGCAGGCACCATCGCGCTGCTGCGCGAGGGCAAGGTCGACGCGTCGCAGTTCATCACCGGCCGGATCACCCTCGACGACCTGGTCGACGGCGGGTTCCGGGAGCTGATCGACAACAAGGAGGACAACGTCAAGATCCTCGTCTCACCCCGGGAGCAGCTCGCCTGATGTAGCGGGCGGAAACCGCTTCGCACGCGGGCCGGTGCGGGCGTAGCTTGGAGCTTCGTCGCGGACCGTCCGGACCAGCATGCGGGAGCCGTCATGGATCCCTCCACCACCGCGCGTGCGGAGAAGCTCGATCGCGAGGTCGTCGTCACCGGGCTCGTGGTCGTGTGCGGGCTCATCATGGTCGTGTTCGACACCACGATCGTCAACGTCGCGCTGGGGACCGTGAGCCGCCAGCTCGGCGCGAACCTGTCCACGGCCCAGTGGATCGTGACCGGGTACCTGCTGGCGGTGGGGCTGGTCATCCCGCTCACCGGGTGGGCCGTGGACCGGTTCGGGACCAAACCGGTGTGGATCTTGTCGGTGGTGTTGTTCGCCGCGGGTTCGGCCCTGTGCGCGAGCGCCTGGTCGATCGAGAGCCTGATCGCGTTCCGCGTCGTGCAGGGTCTCGGTGGCGGCATGCTCCTGCCGGGCGGGCAGACGATCATCACGCGGGCCGCCGGGCCGGCGCGGCTGGGGCGGGCGATGGCGATCCTCGGGGTGCCGATGCTGCTCGGGCCGGTCTTCGGCCCGGTGCTCGGCGGCCTGCTGGTCGAGTACACCAGCTGGCACTGGATCTTCCTCGTCAACGTGCCGGTGGCGGCGTGCGCGGTCGCGCTGGCGGTGTGGAAGCTGCCCGGGGGCGGCGAGGCGGAGCACCCCGGCCGGATCGACGTGCGCGGTCTCGTCCTGCTGTCCGGGAGCCTCGTCGTCCTGCTCTACGGCCTGTCGCGGGCCAGCTCCCAGGGCGGTTTCGGGCACTGGAGCGTGCTCGCCTGGCTCATCGCCGGTGGCGCCGGACTCGCGCTGTACACGTGGCACAGCCTTGCCCGGGGGCCCGCCTCGCTGATCGACGTGCGGCTGTTCACCGACCGGTACTTCACCGCCGGCACGGTGACGATCTTCCTCGTGGCCGTCGCGCTGTTCGGCGGCCTGCTCCTGCTGCCGCTGTACTACCAGACCGTGCGGGGTGAAGGTGCCCTGGCCGCGGGCCTGCTGCTCGCCCCGCAGGGACTCGGCGCGATGGTGGCGATGCCGCTCGCCGGCAGGCTGACCGACCGGGTCGGGGCGGGCTTCGTCGTGCCGGTGGGCATCGTGCTCGCGCTGCTCGGGACCGCGCCGCTGGGCATGCTCGGGACCGGCACCTCGTACGGGTGGCTGAGCGCGGTGCTGTTCGTGCGTGGCCTGGGGCTGGGTTCGGTGATGATGCCGACGTTCGCCGCCGCGTACGCGCAGCTCGACCCGCGCGCCGTGTCCCGTGCCGCGCCGACGCTGTCGGCGATCCAGCAGATCGGGGCGTCGCTGGGCAGCGCGCTGCTCGTGACCGCGCTGACCCAGCACCTCACCGGCGAACTCACCGCGCGCGGCATCCCCGCGGTCGGCGCCGGGGCGAACCAGATCACCTCGATGCCGCCCGCCGTGAGGGCGACGGTGGCCCCGATCCTGGCCGAGTCGTTCGGTTTCGCGTTCTGGGTGGCGTTCGGCATGACCGCGGCGCTGATCGTCCCCGCGCTCCTGCTGCCCCGCCACCCCCGGCGAAGCGTGAGCGCAAGCCCGATGGCGCCCGGCGCCTGAACCGCCCCCGTTCGCCGCTGCCCACCATCGGCTTGGCCCGGCGTGGTCCGTGACCGCCGCTCCCCCGCACCCAGGCGGCCAGCCATTCCGGACTCGGCACCCCAGGCCTACTCGCTCCCCCACGCCAGACAGGACTCACCCCCCGGCACAACGGCAAACGGCACCTGCGAAACCCGTTGGCAACAAAAGCCTGGTTCCGAAACGAGCCGGTGTTCCGGATGCAACGCCCCCGACATCGCGGGCCGGTGAACTACTCCCATCGCCGCAGATGGGGAGGAAACCCGTGCCGGAGATTGTCTTTCGCGTTCGTTGGCCCGACGCCTCCGTTCAGCAATGCTACTCGCCCTCCACGGTCGTGGAGGAGTTCTTCGTCCCCGGGGACAGCTACCCGGTCGCCGAGTTCGTCGACCGCAGCCGCACCGCGCTGAACCAGGCCTCGGAACGCGTGCGCCGCATCTACGGGTTCGGCTGCGCGCAGGCCGCGGCCCAGCTGGCCGACATCGAAGCCCGCGCGAAGTCGTTCGACGACGGCCGGGTCGTGGTCGAGGGGTTCGAGCGATGAACGGCCACCACACGGTCGTCGTGGTCGGCGGCGGTCAGGCCGGCCTGTCGGCGAGCCACTGCCTGTCCGCCCGCGGCATCGACCACGTCGTGCTGGAGCGCGACACCGCGGGCCACGAGTGGGCCGACCGCCGCTGGGACTCGTTCTGCCTGGTCACCCCGAACTGGCAGTGCCGCCTGCCCGGGTTCCCCTACCCCGGCGACGATCCCGACGGGTTCATGGTGCGCGACGAGATCGTCGCCTACCTGCGCGCCTACCGGAACGCCTTCGACTTCCCGCTCATCGAAGGGATCGAGGCGACCCGGCTGCGCCGCACCGGACGCGGGTTCCAGGTGTCCACAGTGTCCACATCGGAGGGTGAGCTCACCGCCGACCACGTCGTGCTCGCCACCGGCCCGTACCAGGTGCCGCTGATCCCGCGGATGGCCGAACGGCTGCCCTCGGACGTGGTGCAGGTCCACTCCGCGGACTACCGCAACCCCGAACAACTACCGCCGGGTGAGGTGCTCGTCGTCGGCACCGGCCAGTCCGGCTGCCAGATCGCCGAAGACCTGCACCTGGCCGGCCGCCGCGTGCACCTGGCCGTGGGCAGCGCGCCGCGCGTGGCCCGCCGCTACCGGGGCCGCGACGTCGTGGCCTGGCTGGACGACATGGGCTACTACCGGCGCGGCATCGACGAGTTCGCCGACGCCGACGCCGTCCGCTTCCGCGCCAACCACTACGTCACCGGCCGCGACGGCGGACGCGACATCGACCTGCGCGCCTTCGCCCGCGACGGCATGCGACTCTACGGCCGGCTCACCGGAATCAACGGCGGGCGGCTGACCTTCGCCCAGGACCTGAGCCACAACCTCGACGCCGCCGACGCCGTCTCCGAAGGCATCAAGGACTCCATCGACACCTGGATCACCGCCCACGCCATCGACGCGCCCCACGAGGACCGGTACGTCCCGGTGTGGCAGCCGGACACCGAACCGTCCGAACTGGACCTCCACACCAGCGGAATCACCTCCGTCGTGTGGAGCACCGGCTTCGGCCGCGACCACCGCTGGATCGAGGTGCCGGTGTTCGACGGCCGCGGCTACCCCACCCACGAGCGCGGCGTCACCAGCTGCCCCGGCCTGTACTTCATCGGCCTGCCCTGGCAGCACACCTGGGGCTCGGGCCGGTTCTGCGGCGTCGCCGACGACGCGGAGTACCTGGCCGCGCACATCGCCTCCACCAGCCGCCGCACCGACGGGCTGCACTGGATCGCGGGCACCCCGGAGAGCACCTACCCGGCCGACGAGTACTGGACCGCGCCCCGGACGGTGGCCTGATGCCCGTCAACGACGCGCACCGCCACCTCGGCGTGCTGCCCGCCTACCCGTTCTACGGTGGACCCGCCGTGCACCCGGACCTGGGCGCCCGCGCCACCATCGACGAGCTGATCGCCGACCTCGACGCCGAAGGCACCGAGCGCGCCCTGGTCATCCCCAACTACGGGGTGCCCGACCCGGAAATCGCCTTTTCCTTCAACGAACTCTGCGTCGAAGCGGCCCAGCGGGACGACCGGATCCGCGCCGGGCTGTGGGTGTCCCCGCTGGACCGCGACGCCGACCGCACGGCGAAGGCCCTGAGCCTGGCCGCCGAGCCGGGTGTCCGGGCGCTGAAGCTGAGCTTCCTGCTCGGCGGCCGCCCCACCGACCCGGCCTGCCGCCCCGGCCTGGACCGGATCTTCGCCACCGCCCGCGAGCACGACCTGGTCGTCCACGTGCACACCTCGCCCGGCGCGGCCTCCGACATCGACGAGGTCGGCACGCTGGTCGAGCACTACGGCGACGACGTCAAGGTGCACCTGGTGCACTTCGGCGGCGGCATGAGCGGCCACATCAAGCTCGTGGGCAGCCGGTTCTTCGACTGGATCGCGGCGGGCAAGCAGGTCTACACCGACCTGTCCTGGGCGATCGGCTTCGCGCCGCGCTGGCTGGCCGCCGAGGTCGACCGCCGCGGCATCGGCGGCGACCGGATCCTCTTCGCCAGCGACGAGCCGTGGGGCGACCAGGCCGGCGAGTACGCCCGGTTGGCCACCGCGGCCGGTGACGGCGAACTCGCGGACCTGGTGTTCCGCGGCACCTTCGACAAGCTCTACGGGTGATCCGCACCCGTGGCAACCCCGCAACAACAAGGAGATTCATCGTGTCCGAGCTGACCGAGACCGAGCAGCAGAGCCTCAACGAGATCCCGCACCCGTCGCTGCCGGAGGGCTCCAGCATCTACGGCGGCACCAAGGTGTTCCCGGACTACCAGGCCGAGCCCGGCCAGTCGTACTTCACGCTCGTGCACGGCATCGCGCACGAGTCGTCGGTGAGTTTCGTGGCGATCCTGCAGGCCACCCGCGCGCTGCGCAAGGGCTTCGAGTCCGCCATCTACTTCTACGGGCCCGGCTCGATGAACGCCATGGCCACCCGCGGTTTCCCGACCACCGGCAACTCCGCCTTCCCCGGCGAGCACAACATCAACGACCAGCTCAAGACGTTCATCAAGGAGGGCGGCAAGGTCTACTGCTGCCGCTTCGGCCTGTCCCTGCACGGGTTGCGGGAGGAGGACCTGATCGAGGGCGTCATCCCGACGCACCCGCTGGACGTGCAGGACGCGCTCATCCACTACGCCCGCAAGGGGGCGATCATCAACTCGACCTACATGTGGTGACCCCGGGCTGACGGAAGAGGAGGCAGTGCGCGTGAAGACCGACAACCTGGACGCCCGGACCGACCTCGCGGTGCACGGGGTGCGCTGGGACGCGCCCGTGCGGCGCAGCAAGGGCGCCGGCCCGAGCGACGACGGGCACCTCGTCGTCGACGGTGCGAACGCGGCGCTGCCGCTGAACCCGGACAGCCCCTACACCCTGCGCGACGGCCGCGTCTACAAAGGACGGATCGACCTCGGGATCACCGTGGAACCGGTGTCCCGCCCGAAGTTCTACGACCTGACCACCGCGGACGGCGTGCCGTACCGCAAGATCGCGCTGCTGCACGGGCGGGACGTGCTCGCCACGACCGTCGTGCAGACGTGCATCCGCTACGCCGAGGATCAGCGCTGCCGGTTCTGCACCATCGAGGAATCGCTCAAGGCCGGGGACACCGTCGCGGCGAAGACCCCGGCGCAGCTGGCCGAGGTCGCCGAGGCCGCGGTCCGGCTCGACGGGGTGCGGCAGATGGTGATGACCACCGGCACCACGGCGGGCCCGGACCGCGGCGCCCGGCACCTCGTCCGCTGCGTCAAGGCGGTCCTCAATGCGGTCCCGGGCCTGCCGGTGCAGGTGCAGATCGAACCGCCCGGCGAACTGTCCGTGATCGCCGACCTGCGCGCGGCGGGCGCGACCTCGATCGGCATCCACGTGGAGTCGCTGGACGACGAGGTCCGGCGACGGTGGATGCCGGGCAAGGGGTCGGTGCCGCTGGCCGAGTACGAGGCCGCGTGGGACGAGGCGGTGCGGGTGTTCGGCCGCAACAAGGTCTCCACCTACCTGCTGATCGGCCTCGGCGAGGACCCGGACGAACTGGTCGACGGCGCGGCGCGGCTGATCGAGCGGGGCGTGTACCCGTTCGTGGTGCCGATGCGGCCGATGGCCGGCACCCTCGCGCGGCGGGACGGCGTGCCCGGCCCGCCCGCGTCGCTGGTGCGCGACGTGAGCGAGCGGGTCGCGAAGTTGTTGCGGGAGGCGGACATGCGCGGCGCGGACCAGGAAGCCGGGTGCGCGGCCTGCGGGGCGTGTGGCGTGCTGAGCGCGGCGGGTGCCTGACGTGATGCCCGACGTGCTGGCCCTGCTGGGCGACTCGGCGACGCTGGCCCGCCGTCCCGCCTTCCACGTCGAACCGGCCGACGCGGCCGCGGTGCGCGCCTACCACGCCCTGCGCACCGAGGTGTTCGTGCACGAGCAAGGGTTGTTCGAGGGGCACGACCTCGACGACCGCGACGACGACCCGCGCACCGTCGTCCTCGTCGCCCGCGACCGGGAGGGCACGGTCATCGGCGGTGTCCGGCTCGGCCCGGCCACCGCCGAGGACATCGGCTGGTGGCTCGGCGGGCGGCTGGTGGTGCACCCCGCGTGCCGGGGCCGGGTCGGCCCGGCACTGGTGCGAGCCGCGTGCGCCCACGCCGAGAACGCTGGGGTGCTGCGGTTCGAAGCCACCGTGCAGGCCCGCAACGAGGGCCTGTTCACCCGGCTGGGCTGGGACCGAGTCCGGCCGGTGACGGTCGCCGGGACGCCGCACGTGCTGATGCGATACCCGATCGGCCGCATCGCCGCGCTGGCCCGGGCGACCAAGAGCGACCTCGGGCCGCTGCTGTCCGGGCTGACCGGCGTGCCCGGTTTCGTCGGCGACGACGGGGTTCCGGTGCCCGGCAGCGATGTCGTGGCGGCGTGCGACGCGATCCTGCCATCCATGGTGGAGCGCGACCCGGACTGGGCCGGCTGGTGCTCGGTGCTGGTCAACGTCAACGACCTCGCCGCGATGGGCGCCGAACCGGTCGGGCTGCTGGACGCGCTCGGCGCGCGGGACGCGTCGTTCGCCAGCCGCGTGCTCGGCGGGCTGCGCCGGGCGAGCCAGGCCTACGGCGTGCCCGTGCTCGGCGGGCACACGCAACTCGGGGTGCCCGCCTCGCTCGCCGTGACCGCCTTGGGGCGGACGGACTCCCCGGTGCCCGGCGGTGGTGGACGGCCCGGCCAGCAGGTGCGGCTCACCGCCGACCTCGGCGGACGGTGGCGGCCCGGATACGCCGGACGGCAGTGGGATTCCACGACCTCCCGGCGCACACCGGAACTGCGCGCCATGCTGACCGCCGTCGCCCGGGCACGGCCCGCGGCGGCCAAGGACGTGTCGATGGCGGGCATCGCCGGAACGCTCGGCATGCTCGCCGAGGCCAGCGGCTGCGGCGCCGTCCTCGACGTGGCCGCCGTGCCGCGGCCCCGCGGCACGAGCATCGGCGACTGGCTCACCTGCTTCCCCGGCTTCGCGATGCTCACCACCGGGCCGGCAGAGCTGGACGCCGGACCGGCGGTGAGCGCCGGGTGCGGTGAGCTGGTGGCCGGGCGCGGCGTCGCGCTGCGCTGGCCGGACGGAGAACAGACCCAGGCCATCGCGGCCGGGGTGACCGGATTGGGGACCTCATGAGCACCCTGCGGATGGCCGCGGTCGCGGCGCCCTTCGACCGCGACCTGGAGCGCGATTTCGACCGCATCGCCGCCCTGATCGCCACCGCCCGCGCGGACGGCGTCGGCCTGCTCGCCCTGCCCGAGGCCTGCCTCGGCGGCTACCTGGCCAACCTCGACGGCGGAGCCGACGGGCCACCACCCCTGGACGTCGACGGCCCCGAGATCAAGCGGCTGGCCGCGCTCGCCGGGGACATGGTGGTGACCGCGGGCTACTGCGAGCACGCCGAAGGACGGCTCTACAACAGCGTCGTCTGCGTGACCGGTGACGGCGTGCTGGGCAACCACCGCAAGGTGCACCAACCGCTGTCGGAGGACGCCACCTACCGCGCCGGCGACGGGTTCGCCGCGTTCGACACGCCGGTCGGGCGGCTGGGCATGCTCATCTGCTACGACAAGGCGTTCCCCGAGTCCGCGCGCAGCCTCGCCCTGGACGGCGCCGAGATCGGCGTGTGCGTCTCGGCGTGGCCGGGCAGCCGCACCAACCCCGCCGCGGACCTCGCGCAGGACCGGTGGAAACGCCGCTTCGACCTGTTCGACCAGGCGCGAGCGCTGGAGAACCAGATCGTGTGGCTGTCGGCCAACCAGTCCGGCGCGTTCGGCGACCTGCGGTTCGTCGCCAGCGCCAAGGTCGTCGACCCGGGCGGCGAGATCCTGGCCGGCACCGGAGTCGCCGAAGGCATCGCCGTCGCCGAACTCGACGTGCGGCAGGCGCTGGAGACCGCGCGCCGGTCGATGGGCCACCTGCGGGACCGGCGGCCGGCGGCCTACCCGGCGCTGGCCGGCGGCGAGGAGGAACTCGCCGCGGCGCGATACTGACGCGATGGGGACCATCCGCATCGGAGCCGTGGCCGCGCACTTCGGCCGCGACCTCGACTTCGACCTGCAGCGCATCGCCACGCTCATCGAGCACGCCCGCTCCTCGGGGGTGGCGCTGCTGGTGCTGCCCGACGCCGCGCTCGGCGGGTACCTCGCCGACCTGCGCCACCCGGACCCCGGCGCGCTACCACCCGCGCTCGCCCCGGACGATGTGCACCTGCGCAAGATCGCCGCGCTCGCCGCGGACATGGTGGTGTGCGTCGGGTACTGCGAGGCCGACGGCGAGCAGCGCTACAACGCGGCGGTGTGCGTCACCGGCGACGGCGTGCTCGGCAGGCATCGCAAGGTGCACCAGCCGCCCGGCGAGGTCGCCGCCTACTCGGCAGGCACCTCCTTCGCCGCGTTCGACTCGCCGGTGGGGCGGCTCGGCATGCTCATCGACTACGACAAGACGTTCCCCGAATCGGCGCGCAGCCTCGCCCTCGACGGCGCCGAGATCCTGGCCTGCCTGTCGGCGTGGCCCACCAGCATCACCAACCGCGCGCCCCGCATGTCGCAGGACCGGCAGGCCCGGTTGTTCGACCTCTACGACCAGGCGCGCGCGGCGGAGAACCAGGTGGTGCTGGCCTCGTCGAACCAGACCGGCGCGATGGGCGGGATGCGCTTCCTGGGCCAGGCCAAGGTGGTCGGGCCGGGCGGCGACATCCTGGCCCGCACCTGGAGCAAGGCCGGCATCGCGATCGCCGAGGTCGACGTCGCCGGCGAGGTCGCCACCGCGCGGCGGGTGCTGCACCACCTGGCCGAGCGCAAACCCGACGCCTACTGGAGCCGCACGTGAGGATCGCCCTGCTCAGCTACTCGACGAAGCCGCGCGGCGGGGTCGTGCACACTCTGGCCCTGGCCGAGGCGCTGGCCGCCGAGGGCGCGGAGGTGACCGTGTGGTCGCTGGGCCGCGGTGGGGACAGCGGGTTCTTCCGCCCGGTCGACCCGGCGGTGAGCGTGCGGATCGTGCCGTTCCCGGAGGTCGAGGGCGAGGGCGTCGGGCCGCGGATCCTGCGCTCGATCGAGGTGCTGCGCGCGGCGTTCGACCCGGGCGGCTACGACATCGTGCACGCCCAGGACTGCATCAGCGCCAACGCGGTCGAGCGGGTCGTGCGCACGGTGCACCACATCGACCATTTCACCACGCCGGAACTGGCCGCCTGCCACGAACGCGCGATCCGCCGCCCGTACGCGCACGTCTGCGTGTCCGCCGCGGTGGCCGGGGAGCTGCGCGAGGGCTGGGGCGTCGAGGCGACGGTGATCCCGAACGGCGTCGACTACGAGCGGTTCGCCAGTGCCGCGCCGGATCCCGCGTGGTCGGGTCGTTTCGTGCTGTCGGTGGGCGGGATCGAGCCACGCAAGGGTTCGCTGGACCTGCTGGAGGCCTACGCGCTGCTACGCGAGACCGACCCGGACGTGCGGCTGGTGATCGCGGGCGGCGAGACCCTGTTCGACTACCGCGACTACCGGACGGCGTGGGAGAAGCGGGCCGCCGAGCTGGGCGTGGAGCCGGTGGTGCTGGGCCCGGTCGCGCACGACGCGCTGCCGTCCCTGGTCGCCGCGGCGGACGTGTTCGCCTTCCCCTCGACCAAAGAGGGCTTCGGCCTCGCCGCGATGGAGGCGCTGGCCGCCGGAGTTCCGGTGGTCACCCGCGAGCTGCCCGTGCTGCGCGAAGTGTTCGACGGCGCCGCCCGGTTCGCCACCGACCCCGCCGGGCTGGCCGACCAGATGCGAGCCGCGCTGGCTGACCCGGAGCGCCTGCGGGAAGCCGGCCGTCAGCTGGCAGCGTCCTACAGCTGGGGCGCCGCGGCGCGGGCGCACCTGACGCTGTACCGGGGGCTGCTGGCGGAGTGAGGCCGTTTCCAGGCGGCCAACAAGCGGTTACAGTCGTCGGCATGTCCGGCGCAGTGCTCGTCGCCGTCGACGGGGATGCGGACGTACTCGGGGATGTCGAGCGGGAGCTGCGGGAGCGCTACGCCCGGCACTACCGGATCGTGTGCCTGTCCTCGCCCCAGAAGGCGCTGACTGTCCTCGAGGAACTCGCCGGCGCGGGCGATGAGGTCGCGCTCGTCCTCGCCGGCCAGTGGCTGCCCGGGATGACCGGCAGCGAGCTGCTGGACCGCACCCGCCGCCTCCACCCGCACGCGAAACGCGGGCTGCTCATCGCGTGGGGCGACTGGGGCGACCGCGAAACCGGCGAAGCGATCTACACCTCGATCGCCCGCGGGCTCATCGACCACTACGTCCTGCGGCCGATGGCCACCCCGGACGAGGCGTTCCACCAAGCGATCTCGAGTTCGCTGCTGGACTGGGCCGAGTCGCGGCGGACCTCGCCCTACACCATCCACGTCATCGGGGAGACCTGGTCCGGCCGGGCCTACGAGCTGCGCCAGGCCCTCGGCCGCTGCGCGATCCCGCACTCGTTCTGCCTGGCCGACTCCGACGAGGGCCGCGCACGCCTGGCCACGGTGGGCGACGGGATCCGGCTGCCGGTCGTCCTCTTCCCCGACGGCACCGTCCTCACCGACCCGAGCAACACCGAGCTGGCGTTGGCCTCAGGCTCGCCGGTGAGCCCCGAGCGGATGGAGTTCGACCTGGTCATCGTCGGGGCCGGGCCGGCCGGGCTGTCCGCGGCCGTGTACGGCGCGTCGGAGGGGTTCAGCACGCTGGTCGTCGACGAGGGCGGGCTCGGCGGCCAGGCGACCTCCAGCTCGCTGATCCGCAACTACCTCGGGTTCCCCCGGGGCGTCAGCGGCCGGCGCCTCGCCCAGCAGGCCTACGACCAGGCGTGGGTCTTCGGCGCGAAGTTCGCGTTCATGCGGCAGGCCCGCGCTGTGGAGCGCGCGGGCGGCGAGCTGTTCGTCACCCTGTCCGGCGACGCCCGGGTGCGGACCCGCGCGGTCCTCCTGGCCACCGGCGCGAGCTACCACCAGCTCGGAGTGCCTGCGCTGGAAGCCCTCAGCGGCGCCGGGGTCTTCTACGGCCCGCCGTCCTCGGAAGCGCCCGCCATGACCGGCCGCGACGTGTACGTCCTTGGTGGCGGCAACTCGGCCGGCCAGGCCGCCCTGTACCTCGCCCGCTACGCCCGCAGCGTCACGCTCGTGGTCCGCGCCTCTTCGCTGGAAGCCGGCATGTCGCAGTACCTGACCCGCGAGATCGCGGCGACCCCCGGGCTGGAGGTCCGCACCGGAACCGAGATCGTGGGCGGCGGCGGTGACGGACGGCTGGACCACCTCGTGCTCCGCGACCGCGTGACCGGCGACGAGGAAACCACCGGCGCGGACGGGCTGTTCATCATGATCGGGGCCCGGCCGCATACCCGCTGGCTGCCACCCGAGATCGACCGGGACGACCAGGGCTTCGTCCTCACCGGATCCGACCTCCGCGACGGCACCTGGCCACTGCAGCGCAACCCGCTGCTCCTCGAAACGAGCATGCCCGGCGTCTTCGCCGCCGGCGACGCCCGGCACGGCTCGGTGAAACGCGTGGCCTCCGCCGTCGGCGAGGGCTCGGTGGCGATCCAGCTCCTGCACCGGCTCTTCGCGGCGAACGCCCAGCAGCCCCGCGGACGCGCGAAGGAAACTCGCCCCGCACCGGCGACCTGACCCGGGTCCAGGAGCCTCCAGCGTCGGGCCGACCGTCACCACGCCGTGGTTGACGAGGAAGATCGCCGTGGCCTCGCCGAGATGAGGTCGGCGGTGTGCTCGAACCGCGGGCACGGCGGGCGGCACGAAGAAGTTCGCGGCGTGGCTGCCAGTAACGTCCGCTCGACCCGAACCCCCCGCTTGAGTTGCGGTTTTGGCGGTCGGTCAGCAGGGTAGACGCGAACGACCGCCTTGAGCAGACAGGGCGGAGTGGGGATGACGACGCGACCGATGACTGCCGAGCCGCCGCTGACGTTGGACCTCGAACCGGATACAGTGCCGCCCCTCGTGGCGGTACGGCAGTGGGCGGCGAGAGCGTTGTCCGATCTCGGCGAGGACCACCTGGTCGCGGTGCAACTGGTGGCCACAGAGCTGCTGAGCAACGCCTACGAGCATGCTGGTGGTGCGCACCAGCTGCGGCTCCGGCGGCTCCGCGAGCCGTGCCGGACCGTGATCGAGGTGGACGACAGCAGCGACGAGCAACCCACGGTTGTGAGGGAGCATGACCCGCGGGTGGCCGGCGGGCGCGGCCTGGCGATGGTGGACAAGCTGAGCAGTGCATGGGGCAGCCGGCCCCGCTCAGGCGGCGGCAAGACGGTATGGGGCACGATCGACTGCACCGTCTACCCCTGGGACCGCTGCCTCTGAACGCCGGAAACAGCAGGTCGTGGCTACCCGCAAGGAAAGCCGCGTTGAACGGCGTGTCCGACTGCCCCACGCGCGTCGGCCGCGGACACCAACGCCAGACCCCGGCCCGGCGCGGCGAGGCCGGAACTCATGAGTGAGCGACGGCTCCATCGGTGATCAGGTGCTTGCGAACCGCACCACCGCTCGCGCTGAGAGAACTGCCTGCCCGTGACCCTCGCCGCCTGCTCGTCCCGAACGGTCAGCCGCGGCCGAGCAGGGTGTCGCTGACGTGCTGGAGGTGGGCGCGCATCGCGTCGGCGGCGCCGTCGGGATCGCGGTCGCGGAGGGCTTCCACGATGTCGCTGTGCTCGCGGTGGTAGCAGCGGCGCAGTTCGGGCGTCGAGGTGCGGCGTTTGAGGCTTCCCCACACCGGCAGCGAGCGCGCGGTGTTCATGACGTCGAACATCGTCATCAGCAGGCCGTTGTGCGCCGCCACGGCGATGGAACGGTGCAGCAGCGCGTCGGAGCGTTCGAAACCCTCGAAGTCCTCCGCCGCGCCACCGGCGTCCAGGACCTCACCGATGCGGGCGAGGTCGGCCTGGGTGGCCACCCGGGCGGCGACCATGGCGACCTGCGGCTCCAGCAACTGCCGGACCTGCATGATCTCGGCGGGGCTGGTGTCCGACGGCGCGTCGGCGGCCGCGGTCACGGCGTCGGTGAGGAAGGTCCCCCGCCCGACGTGCCGGCTCACCAAGCCGTCGCGTTCGAGCGCTTCCAGCGCGCGCCGGACCGCGCTGCGCGGGGCCGACAGCCGCGCCACCAGGTCCCGTTCGGTCGGCAGTTTCGCACCGGGGCCCAGCGTGCCGTCCCGGGCGCCTTCCGCGACCAGGGCACGCAGGGACTGCTCCACCGTCATGGACCGACCTTACCACCGCCTGACCAATTGAGACCAATGAGCCAAGGACAAACTCGCAGTCGACAGCCTCCGTCGAAGCCCGTATGGTCTGACGCCAGCAATATTGGTTTCGATTGGTTCAGATTGGTCACACATGAAGCTGGTGACGTTCACCTCGGCGGGAACGGACCGGGTCGGCGTGGTGGACACCGCGTCCGGCCTGGTCCACGACGTCAGCGGGGTTCTGCCCGACGGCGCCGGAGTGCTCGAAGTCGTGGAGAACTGGGACGAACTCGGGCCCGTCCTGGCCCGGCAGGCCTCCGAGCAACCGGGAACGCCGCTGGACTCGGTGCGGCTGCGCGCGCCGATCCCGGCGCCCCGCCGCAACGTGTTCTGCGTCGGGAAGAACTACCGGGAACACGTCGCGGAGTTCGGCCGCAGCGGGTACGACACGCCGGGCCGCTCCGAGGCGCTGCCCGACAAACCCATCCTGTTCTCCAAGACCACCACGTCGGTGACCGGCCCCTACGACGACGTCCAATCGCACCCCGGGGTCACGTCCGAACTGGACTACGAGGGTGAGCTCGCGGTCATCATCGGCCGGGGCGGCCGCGGCATCAGCCGGGAGCGAGCCTTCGAGCACGTGTGGGGATACACCATCGTCAACGACGTCACCGCGCGGGATCTGCAGCGCGATCACAAACAGTGGCTGCTGGGCAAGTCGCTGGACACGCACTGCCCGATGGGCCCGTACGCCGTCAGCGCCGACGAGGTCCCCGACGTCACCGCGCTGGAGCTGGAGACCACGGTCAACGGCGAGAACCGCCAGCTGGCGCTGGTCAAGGACCTGATCTTCGACATCCCGGACCTGATCGCCACCCTGTCGGCGGGCATCACGCTGCTGCCCGGCGACATCATCGCCACCGGCACCCCGGCCGGGGTCGGCATCGGGTTCGAGCCGCCGAAGTTCCTGTCCCGCGGGGACGTCGTCGAGGTCGCCATCACCGGCCTCGGTGTCCTGCGCAACCGGATCGTGTGAGGGAGACCGACATGAACGTCAATGGTGCGAACCTGGCCGTCGAGGTCGACGGCGACGGCCCCGCGGTGCTGATGGTGCACGGCCTGGGCGGCACGACCAACCTCTACCAGGTCCAGGCCGCCGCCCTGGCCGAACGCTTCCGGGTGATCCGCGTCGACTCCGCCGGCGCGGGACGTTCCGGCCTGCGGGACGGCATCAGCATCACCACGCACGCCCACGACCTCGCCGCCGTCCTCGACGCGCTCGGCGTCGAAACGGCCGCGGTCGTGGGCCATTCGATGGGCACGCTGGTCGCGCGCGAACTCGCCTCCCGGTACCCCGCGAAGGTGTCCGCACTCGCGCTGCTCGGCGCGGTCGCCGAACCCGCCGAAGCCGGACGGCAAGCCCAGCGGGACCGGGCGGCCACCCTGCGCGCCCAGGGCACCGCGGCCGTGGCGCCCGGCGTCGTCGCCAACGCCCTGTCCGAGGCGACCCGCCGGGACAAGCCCGAGGTGGCCGCGTTTGTGCGCGAGCTGGTCATGCGTCAGGACCCGGAAGGCTACGCCCGCAACTGCGAGGCGCTGGCCGGGGCGGAAGATCCGGGGCCGGTGCCCGCGCACCTCCCCCTGCTCCTGGTCACCGGCGCCGACGACAAGGTCGGTCCTCCCGCCGTCAGCGAGAACCTGGCCGCCGCGCACGGCAACGCCACACTCGAGGTCCTGCCCGGCGTGGGCCACTGGACGCCGCTGGAAGCCGCCCGCGACACCACCGCACTCCTGCAGAAGTTCCTCTGATCCCAACCCCTCAACGACGAGGAGAGCCCATGTCCATCCCGGCGAACAAGACCCTGTTCCG
The DNA here is from genome assembly GCF_000473265.1 of Amycolatopsis thermoflava N1165. Classification (NCBI taxonomy): domain Bacteria; kingdom Bacillati; phylum Actinomycetota; class Actinomycetes; order Pseudonocardiales; family Pseudonocardiaceae; genus Amycolatopsis; species Amycolatopsis thermoflava. The sequence goes on along the minus strand of NZ_KI421511.1, from coordinate 1,093,486 downwards.
CGACGTGTCCATTCTGGACTCCACCGGCGCCGAGCCCTACCGGGGAGACGTCCTGGTCGACCACGACCGCATCGTCTCCGTCGGCGCGACCGCGCCGGGCGCCGCGGACGGCGCCCGGGTGATCGAGGGCCGCGGCCGCACGCTGATGTCCGGCCTGTGCGACGCGCACACCCACTTCACCTGGAACAACAGCGGCGACCTCGACGGCCTGGCCGCCCTGCCGGTCGAGGAGCACCTGCTTTTCGCGGTCGAGTCCGCCCGCTCCTACATCGACTCCGGCTACACCATGTGCCTCGGCGCCGCCTCCGCCAAGGACCGCCTCGACGTGGTCTGCCGCGACGCCATCAACGCCGGCCGCATCCCCGGCCCCCGCTACCTGGCCAACGGGCCGGAGATCGCCGTCACCGGGGGCGAACTGGTCAAGGGCATCACCTGGTTCGCCGACGGCCCCGAAGAGATGCGCAAGGCGGTGCGCCGTCTGATCGAGATCGGCGTCGACCAGATCAAGCTGTCCATGACCGGCGAGGAGATCACCGGCACCCAGCGCGCCGAGGACACCTACATGTCCGACGAGGAGGTCGCCGCGGCGGTCACCGAAGCGCACCGGCGCGGCAAGCGGGTCTGCGCCCACGCGCGCAGCGCCGAAAGCGTCAAGATGTGCGTGCGGCACGGCGTCGACATCGTCTACCACGCCAGCTTCACCGACGAAGAAGGCATGGATCTGCTGGAGTCGGCCAAGGACTGGATCTTCGTCGCACCGGGCGTGAACTGGCTGGTGGCCACCCTCTACGAGGCCGCCGACTTCGGCTACCCCCAGGAAGCCGCCGAAGCCGCCGGCTACAAGCGCGAACTGGAGATGGCCACCGCCGCGATGATCGAGATGCACAAGCGCGGCATCCGCGTCCTGCCCGGTGGGGACTACGGCTTCGCCTGGACGCCGCACGGCACCTACGCCCGCGACCTGCAGCACTTCGTCGAACGCTTCGAATACACCCCGATGGAGGCGATCCTGGCCGCCACCGCGCTCGGCGGGGAGATCATGCTGCGCCCGCACGAGCTCGGCAAGGTCCAGCCCGGCTACCTCGCCGATCTGCTCCTCGTCGACGGCGACCCGCTCGCCGACATCACCGTCCTGCAGGACCACGACAAGCTGCACTACATCATGAAGGACGGCAAGTTCCACAAGGAAACCCCCGACCAGCGGTGATCACCCCGTCGGCCGCCCGGCACCGCGCCGGGCGGCCGTTACCGTGCCCCGAGGAACACGATGCCCCTGCTCGTCTGCCGCACCTGCCCCCGCTACGACACCCACCGCACCGGCCAGTTCGGCCACGCGCTGCTCGCCGCGCTCGCCACACACCCCGGCGCGGACGGGATCACCGTCCGAAGTGTCCAGTGCCTCGGCGGCTGCCCCCGCGACGGGGTGGTCGCCGTGGACGGCCCCGGCAAGACCCGGGTCCGCTTCGCCGGCCTGACGCCCGGGGACGCCGAGGCGATCCTGGAAGCAGCACGCGCCCACGACGCCTCCCCCAGCGGCGACCCCGCCGACTGGGTGGTGCCCGGGGGCCTCGAAACCCGGATCAGCTCCGTCACGGTCAAACGCGCACCACGCGCCTGAGCCGGGCCCGGATCTGCCGGCAACCTAGCGCGCCTGGCGGCGCTCGCCCGCGGCGGCGAGCGCCGCCGCCACGAACGAGGCGACGAGCGGACGGCGGTCCAGCTCCGCCCAGGCGAGGACGATTCGGCTGGCGGGAGCGTCGCCGACCGGGACGCACACGATTCCCGGCGGCACGGGTTCCACCAGCGAGCGCGGAAGCACCGCGATCGTGCGGCCGAGCACGATCATCTGGATCATCTGCGGCACGTCCACCAGCTCCGGCCCCGTCCCGCCGCCGGGCACGCCTTTCCACCGCGGCATCGTTTCGTGCTCGAGGTCGGCCAGCCGCACCTCCTCGCGCGCGGCCAGCCGGTGATCGGCGGGGAGGATCGCAACCCGGTCCTCGACGTGGAGCGCCTCGTACGCCAGCCCCGTGAGATCGTCGAACGGCGCGTACAGCAGCGCCAGGTCGGCCCGGCCGTCGCGCACGTAGTCCGCGCGGTCGGTGGTACCACCGAACAGGATGTCGACCCGGCGTGCGTCGGGCAGCTGGGCGTATGCGGTGAGAATTCCCGACAGCAGGTTCGCGTCGCCGCCCGGTTTGATCACGAGCCGCAGATGCGCGTCGGCGTCACCAGCCTGTCGCGCCTGCTGCACCGCGACGCTCATCGCGTTCAGCGCATGGCGGCCGTGGTACAGCAAGGCCTCCCCCGCCGCCGTGAGCGAGACGCGCCTGCTCGAACGCACGAACAGCTGCACCCCGAGCCGCTCCTCGACGCGTCGGATCGCTTTCGACAGCGCCGGCTGAGCGATCGACAGGCGCACCGCCGCACGGCCGAAATGCAGCTCCTCCGCGACCGCGACGAAGTAGGCCAGCTCGCGCGCTTCGACCTCGATCATGCCTCCAGGTTATCGCTGGATGGCGAACCGGTCTTGGACTCCGCACGGCCGCCGCTGCTTGAATCGGTTCGTGCTCAACCACACCATGATTGTCTCCTTCGCCCAGCCCATCCCCGACGCCGAGCTGGATCAATACCTGAAAGACATCGAAAACCTGATGCTGGGCTCCGGACGCGTCCAGACCTTCTCGGCCCGGCGCCACATCCGCGTGCCCGCCGACGACCACAGCCCCGTCTTCGTCGCCAGCGCGATCATCCAGCTCGGAGTCGCCGACCTCGACGCGCTCAACGCGGTCTTCACGGTGCCCGGCACCGAGGAGCTCATCCAGCGCTGGCAGTCGCGGCATCCCTACCAGGTCGTCTGGATCAACCACGAGGCCCTGTCGTGACCGACTTCGCGGGGAAGGCCGGACTGGTCACCGGCGCCGCGGTCTGGCTCTGCTCCACACAGGCCTCCTACGTGCTGCCAGCCACTTCCGGCACTCCATCCGGCCGGTGCTCGACAACGGCCACTCCAGGGGGTGCCCCGGACCGGCTGGCCCGGGGCACCCACACTCCGCGAGCCGCTGTCACCCAGCCTCGCCGGGCTTCGTGGAGGCCGGCACGCCGCAGCCCGCGCCTGCGCCCGGGCTCTCGACCGGGCTGTCCAATGCGGACAAGGACATACCCTTCGTCTCACGGGTCGCGACCACCGCGATGGTCGAGATGATCGCGGCGACCGCCAGGTACAGCGCGATCGGGATCGACGAGCCGAAGCTCTTGAGCAGCGTCGCGGTGATGAACGGCGCCAGGGAGCCCGCGAAGATCGACGTCGTCTGGTAGCCGAGTGACACACCTGCGTAGCGCATCCGCGTCGGGAACAGCTCGGCCATCATCGCCGGCTGCGGGGCGTACATCAGGCCGTGCACGGCGACCCCCAGGACCAGCGCCAGCACGATCAGCACCGGGGATCCGGTGTCCATCAGCGGGAACCCGGCGAAACCCCATCCGATCATGGCGACCGAACCGGCGAGGAACACCGGACGGCGTCCCCACCGGTCCGCGAGGTGGCCGAACAACGGGACCAGCATCATGTGCGCGAGGTGCGCGAACACCAGGAGCAACAGGATGTCGGTCGTGCTGCTGCCCACCCGCAGCGCCAGGTACGTGATCGAGAACGTCACCACCACCTGGTACAGGATGTTCTCGCCGACCCGCGCGCCCATCGCCACGAGGACACCGCGCGGGTACTGCCGCACCACCTCGATGATCGAAGTCCGCTCGTTCGCCCGCGCCTGCGCCTTCTCCAGCGACTCCAGGAAGATCGGAGCCTCCTCCACCTGCGTGCGGATGTAGTAACCGATCAGCACGATGACCGCCGAGGCCCAGAACGCGGTGCGCCAGCCCCAGGACAGGAACTGCTCCGGTGAGAGCGCTCCCGACAGTCCGAGCAGGACCACCGTCGCGACCAGGTTGCCGATCGGCAGCCCGGCCTGGGGCCAGCTGGACCAGAACGCCCGGCTGCGGTCCGGGCTGTGCTCCCCCACCAGCAACACCGCGCCACCCCACTCGCCGCCGAGGGCGAAGCCCTGTACGAACCGCAGGAGCACCAGGATCATCGGCGCCCAGTACCCGATCGAAGCGAAGGCTGGAACACAGCCGATCGCGAACGTCGCCGCCCCGACCAGCAACAGGCTCAGCTGCAGGAGCTTCTTCCTGCCGAGACGGTCACCGAAGTGCCCGAAGACGATCCCGCCGAGCGGGCGCGCGACGAAGCCCACCGCGTAGATGAGCAGAGCGTTGATCACACCGTCGAGCGGCTGGTCGGACCGAGGGAAGAACAACGCGCCGAAAACGAGCGCCGAGGACGCCGAATAGAGCAGGAACTCGTACCACTCGGCGACTGTGCCGGCCATCGAAGCCGCCACGACCTTGCGCAGCCCGCTCGGCGGCGGGCTCGCTTGCTGTGCTCGCATGGATGACTCCTTTGTCGATGAGAAATGCACAACCGGTTGTGCAGTGCGGGTAGAACTGTCGGCGCGCGTCACCGTCCGTGGACGCGCGGTCAGAAGTGGTGTGGCGGATCAGCGACCGCGGAAGTGAGGCGGTCGCTTGTGGACGAACGCCGCGATCCCTTCCCTGCCGTCCGCCGACTCGAACAGGGCGGACAGCTTCGCCCTCTCCAGCTGGAAACCCGCGCCGACCGACGCTTGCGCCGCGGCCGGCACGGCGGCGGTGACCGCCTCGCGGATCGCGGCGACGGCCAGTGGCGCCTGTTCGGCGAGGGTGGTGGCGATCTGGGCCGCCCGGGCCGCGAGTTCGCCCTGGGCGCAGCGGTGGGTGACGATGCCCGCCGCCTCGGCCGCCTCCGCGTCGAGGCGCTCGCCGGACATCACCAGCCACTTGGCGCGGTTGGGGCCGACGTGCCAGGTCAGCCGCTGCGTACCGCCCCACCCCGGGAGTAGCCCGAGGGAGACCTCGGGCAGGCCGAACGTCGCCTCGTCCGCCGCGACCACGACATCGCAGCTGAGCACCAGTTCGAACCCGCCTCCGAGCGCGAGCCCGTTCACCGCGGCCACGACGGGGACCGCGCATTTCGCGATCCGGTCGCACAACTCGTTGCACCGCTGGGTGAAGGCGTCGAACGACACGCGGTCCGCGTCGGCGTAGAACGCGATGTCGGCACCGGCGGCGAAGGCCTTGCCCGCCCCGGTCAGCACGATCGCGCGAATGGCGGGATCGCCCTCCAGTTCGGTGAGCGCGTTTTCGAGCGCGTCCACGACGGCGGCGTTGATCGCGTTGTACTTCTCCGGCCGGTTGATCGTGACGACCGCGATGGGTGCGGACCGCTCGACCAGCACCGGGCACGGCGCCGTGTCAGCCATGGACCGCACCGCCTTCCATCAGGCGGGCGATTTCCCCAGCGGAGTACCCGAGTTCGGCGAGGACCTCCCCGGTGTGCTCCCCGAGCGCCGGGGGCAGGCGGCGGATTCCCGGGCGCTGCCCACCGTAACGGATCGGGTGGGCGAGGACCTGGACCGGACCCGCCGACGGGTGATCGAAGGACAGGAACGTCTCGTTGTGGCACACCTGCGGATCGGCCATCACGTCGTCATAGCTGTTGACCGGGGCGTGCCAGATACCGAACTCGGCGAAGCGCTCGGTCCAGTACCTCGTGGTCTTCCGGGAGAGCAGTTCGGCGATACGCGCGTTGATCTCCTCGCGCATCGCGTACTCGGCGTCGGGTTCGACCCCGCGGAACCACGGTTCCTCCAGCACCTTGCTCAGGGCGTCGGTGCTGGTCAGGGAGATCGTGAGGTGCCCGTCGGCCGTGGCGAACACGCCGTAGGGCGCCTTGTAGAACGGCGAGGAGATCCCGCTCGCGCTCCGCTGCCCGCGGAAGCCGTTCAGGTGGTACGACAACGGTTCGATCTGCAGGTCCAGCGCGGCGTTGAGGAGGTTGCTCTCCACCCTGGTGCCTTCGCCGGTGCGCTCACGGCCGTGCAGGGCGGCGAGGATGCCCAGTGCGCCGAGCACGGCACCGTGCTGGTCGACCAGCGAGGCGCCCACCGGGGTCGGCGGCCCGGACGCCGAGCCGGTCGCCGACGCGAGCCCGGACAACGACTGGATGAGCACGTCCTGCCCGGGGCGATCCTTGTACGGGCCGTCGGACCCGTAACCCGACAGCGAGCAGTAGACCAGCCGGGGGTTGGTCCGGCGCAGCTCTTCGTAGCCGAGCCCCAGCCGGTCCATCACGCCCGGACGGAAACTCTCGATGAGCACGTCGGCGCCGTCGATCAGCCGGCGCAGCACCGCTTTCCCGTCCTCGTTCTTCAAGTCGACCGCCATGCTGCGCACGTTGCGGTTGCCGAGCAAGAAGAACACCGACACACCCTCGACGTAGGCGTCCGGGCCGGACCAGCCGCGCTCGAAGGCACCCTGCGGCGGTTCGACCTTCACGACGTCCGCGCCGAGGTCGGCCAGGATCTGCGTCGCCGAAGGGCCTTGCAGGAAATGGGTGAAACTGACGATCTTGATTCCGGAAAGCATTGTCGCCCTCGTCCTGTCAACGAGGAGCCTCAGCCGACGCGCATCGGCAAGGGATCGCGGTTGTCGGCAGGGGCAGCTGCGAAACGATCCCAGGGCTCCGAACGGAAATGTCCGGGCTCGAGTGAAGTGCCACAGTGGACACTGCCGACGATGGTAAGCGGCGGCCGCCTCCCGGTCAAGGGACCGGCCGCGTCGACTCCCGGACGATCAGCTCCGGCGCCGGCTCCTCGACCACGACGTCGCCGAGTCGTTGTCCCGCAAGGTGGTCGAGCAGCATTCCACACGCGCGGCGCCCCAGGGCGCGCAGCGGCATCCGCACGGTGGTGAGGGCGGGCGCCCAGGTTTCGGCAACCCAGGTGTCGTTGATCGCGACGACCGACAGGTCCTCGGGCACCCGGACACCCAGGCGGCTCAGCGCCGACAACGCCCCGATTCCGGCGTTGACACTCGAGACCACCAGCGCGGTCGGCCGCGTTTTCCGCTGCATCATCCTGGTGACGGCCGCGGCGCCACCAGGAGCCTCCCAGCCGGAGCGCTCGACCCATGACGGACGCACCCGGAGTCCCGCCGCGCGCATGGTCTCGATGAAACCGCGGTGACGACGGACGGCGGTGTCGTGGTCGGCCACACCGGCGAGGTGACCGATGCGTTCGTGACCGAGGTCGATCAGGTGCTGGGTCGCCGTCGCGGCCCCGCGGACGTCGTCGAGAACGACCGAGCCCGCGCGCCCGGCCAGCTTGGAGTTGATCAGCACCACCGGCGGATCCCCGGCGAGCACCTCACGCAGGCGCTGGTCGTCGAAATCCTCACGCCGTTGCAGGAGAACCCCGTCCACCCGGCCTTCGGCGACCAGCCGGCGCAACTGGTCGCGGCCGGCCGGCGGCGGGTCGATCTGACCCAGCAGCACCGACATGCCCGCCTCGCCCGCCCGGTCCTGCACGCCCGCCAGCATCTCGGCGAACACGGCGTTGTTCACGTCCGGGACGATCAGGCCCACGGCGCCCGACTTGGCGAACCGCAACGCCCGCGACCGGTGATTGGGCACGTACTGGAGCTCTTCGGCGACCGCGCGCACCCGACGGCGGGTCTCCTCGCTCATCCGGGTCCTGAAGTCACCCGTCAGAGCACGCGAAGCCACCGCCTTGGACACCCCCGCCGCCTCGGCGACCTCCCGCAACGTGGCCATGGGCTGGAGCATATCGCGATCGGACACCTCCGGCACAACCGGTTGCGCCGGTGCACAACCGGTTGTGCACCGGGCGTCCGCCGTGTTTTACTGCCTCCGGGTTCGAGTGAGCACCATCGATGTCGGCGAGGCCACCGATCCGGCGGGCAGCCGGTCGCCCGGGCCTCGTCCACGGAAGCCAGGAAAGGCTGATCGGCCATGAACTAGGAACGCCCTGTGCGCACCGGGGTCATACTCTGCGGCTGGGGCCGTTGCTCCCAGCCGAGTGCACGTTGCCGGGGAGGTGCCGCCGCCGGGGCGCGGCGGCACCGAGGGACCGCCGAGAGCCAGGGCACTCCCCTGCTGAGGGCGCGCACCTGCGCCGACCGTCCCGGGACCCGGAGACGGTCACGAATCTCGCTGAGGTCCGCGATCCGCCGCCCGCCCGGCGGGAGTGATCCGCACCTGTGGCGGCAGCTTCGTCCACACCAGATCCGCTGGATCGGCGGCCATCACCCCGGGGGCCTTCGCGACCAGGATGTGGGCGGCCATCGGGGCGAAGTCGCCGCGGAAGTGGACGGAGCTCTTGACCACGACGATCCGCTGGCGCTCGGGCTCGATCCCGACCATCCGGAACAGGTTGCGGTCGAACACCTGCGTCCGTCCGGTCGTGACGCCGATCCGCACAGAACCGTAGCGCAAGCACGCCGAGGGGCCGAGGTCGACGGCGTTGCCATGCATCATCGGGCCGTCGAAGCGGCAGCGGCCGTCCGACAGGTGCTCCACCGTGAACCGGCCGTGCACGGGGATGTCACCGGGCACGGCCGGTTCCCCGCCGAGCGGCACGGTGATCGTCGCGCCGACCCCGGCCGCGTGAGCGGCGGCGGCCACCTCCGGGTCGGTGAACAGGCCGATCGCCGCGGGGCCGGTGTCCGCGGCGAGCAACGCCTTGAGCAGCCCGGTGGTCCGCGCGGTCCCGCCCGCCCCGGGGTTGTCCTGGGTGTCGGCGATGACGACCGGCCCGTCGGCGCTGAGCCGGATCGCCTCGGCGACCGCCTGCCGGGCGTCGGGCAGCGCGATCGCCCAGTCCGCTTCGCGGCTCGTGACCTGCTCGTGGACCCGGTCGACCTCCTCGACCACCCCGTCGCCGCCGTAGCCGAACACCACCGGCCCGCAATCGGGGATGTCCGCGGCGGGGAACCCCGCGGCGAAGGACATCCCCTCGGCCAGTCCACGGTAGACGGTCGAGGCCGGCTCCAGATCGGTGCAGCCGGCGTTGATCGGGATGAGGAACGGCACCCGCCGCCACACCGGCCGGAGTCGCTCACCGGCGGTCCGCCGCGCGAGGAGCCCCGCCGCGCGAGCGCCGGTCTCCGCCATGTCGACGTGCGGATAGGTGCGGTAGGCGACCAGGGCGTCCGCCATCGTGAACATCTCCTCGGACAGGTTCGCGTGCAGGTCCAGGCTCGCCACGACGGGCACGTCGTCGCCGACGACCGCGCGCAGACGGCGCAACAGCTCACCCTCACCGTCGTCGTGGTGCTCGGTGACCATCGCGCCGTGCAGATCCAGGTACACCGCGTCCGGCCGCGCGGAGCGGGCCGCGCCGAGGATCTCCCCGGTGATGCGCTCGTAGGCGTCGGCGGTCACCGGCCCGGACGGCGACGCGGCCGCCCAGATCACCGGCAGCACGGTCACGTCCCGCATCGCGCGCAGGAAACCGCCGATCGGCAGGTTCACGTTCGCCAGCCGCAGCACGTCCTCGCCACGGCACAGCGCCGGGAACCCCTCCCCGTTCAGGAAGTTGGCGTAACCGGCGGGAGTGACGGCGAACGTGTTGGTCTCGTGCTGGAAACCAGCGGCCAGGATCTTCATCGTGCCTCGTTCCGCAGTGTGGTGAACAGAATGAGCAGCCCCCCGGCCAGCAGCAGGGCGACCATTGACAGCAGACCCGCCTCAGTGCTCCCGGTGGCCTGTTTGACGTAACCGATCAACGTGGGGCTGAAGAAACCGCCGAGCAGCCCGATGCTGTTGATCAGGGCGATGCCGCCCGCCGCGGCGGTGCCGGTCAGGTACGCCGACGGGATCGCCCAGAAAACCGTGTACGAGCCCCACATCGCGGCCGTGGCGATGACGATCGCGAGCATCGAGACCGCGAACGACTGGGCGGTGAGCGCCGCTACCGCCAGCCCGGCGGCAGAGACCAGCGCCGGGACCGCGCTGTGCAGGCGGCGTTCCCCGCGGCGGTCCGAGCGGCGGGACAGCCAGAACATCGCGACCAGCGAGCACGCATACGGCACCGCAGTCCAGAGTCCGATCTCGACGGTACTGGCGAGACCGTTCTCCCGCAGGATGGTCGGCAACCAGAAGCTCACCGCGTACAGGCCGCTGATCAGGCAGAAGTAGCCGACGGCCAGAGCGTAGACCTTCGGATCGGTGAGCACTCGCCGGAAACTGTGCTGGCGAAGGGTTTCCGGACCTGTCACGTCCGCGGCGATCCGGGCCTTCTCCGCCGGGGTGAGCCAGCGGGCTTCGGCGGGCCCGTCGGGCAGCACCTTCCACACCACGAACGCCAGGACCACGCACGGCAGGCCCTCGACGAGGAACATCCACTGCCACCCGGCGAGCCCGAACCCGCCGTCGAACGCGGTGAGCACGAGCGACGACAGCGGCCCGCCGATCATCGAGCCGAGCGGCCCCGGGATCATCAGCACCGACATCGCCGCCGCCATCCGCGCCGGCGGGTACCAGTAGGTCAGGTAGAAGATGATCCCGGGCGCGAACCCGGCCTCGAACACGCCGAGCAGGAACCGCAGCACGTAGAAGCTGGTGCTGTCGTGCACGAACAGCATCGAGGCCGAGGTCAGGCCCCACAGCAGCATGATGCGGAACACCGTCTTGCGGGTGCCGATCCGCTGCAGCAGCAGGTTGCTCGGCACCTCGAAGAGCACGTAGCCGAGGAAGAAGATTCCGGCCGCCAGTCCGTAGACCGACTCGCTGATCCCGACGTCGGTGGTCATCTGCAGCTTGGCGAAGCCGATGTTCACGCGGTCGAGGTAGGCGAAGACGTAGCACACCACGAGCAACGGCAGGATCCGGCGGCCGACCTTGCGGTACAGCGCGTCCGGGACGACTTCGCCGGAGATGTCGACCATGGTCACTCCCTGGTCCGGTGATTTCCGATTACACTCCAGAAGAACCCGGAGTTCCTCGGAAAATCGACGGATACTGACGGTGGAGGCGCGCCGGACGATGGATAGTGACACCCAGCTGCTGAACGAGACCGATCTGGCGCTGGTGGACGCGCTCCAGGTCAACCCGCGGGCCAGCTGGACGAGCCTCGCCGAAGCGCTGGACCTCGCGCCGGTCACGCTGGCGCGGCGCTGGCAGCACTTGGTGGAGTCCGGCTCGGCCTGGGTCACGGTGGCGCTGAGCAACAGTGCGATGCGCGGCGCGCTGCTGGAATTGACGTGCCGTCCGGGGACGGCGGAGCGCGTCGCACTGGCTCTCGCCGAGCTGCCGAACGTCTCGACGGTCGGAGTCACCACCGGCGAGTTCGGGGTGTTCGCGCTGGTGCTGGCACCGACCCTGCCCGCCATCGCCGAGGTTCTGGTGCGCACGTTGCCGATGCCGCCGGACGTCGTGAACGCCCGCTCGTACGTCTACAGTGGACTTTTCGGCGGGGTGGTGTGGCGGCTCGGCGTGATGAACCGCGCCCAGACCGAGCTGGTCCGCGAGCCCGCCGGGCCGGCACCGGAACAGATCCGTCCGTTCGGCCCGGCCGACCGCGCGCTCTTCCTCGCGCTGGGGCACGACGGGCGGCGCCCGTACACGGAGCTGGCCGCGGAGCTGGGCACGTCGCCGCAGGCGGTCAAGCGCCGGCTCGACCGCCTGCGGCGGCACGGCGACATCACGTTCCGGTGCGACGTCGCCCGCCCGCTCGCGGGGTGGGAGTCCATGGCACTGCTGTGGCTGGCGGTGCCGGACCTCCACGTGCGCGAGACGGGCCGCAGGCTGGGCGCCTGGCCCGAGACCCGGCATTGCGCCGCGGTCCCCGGTCCGGCGAATCTCTCCCTGATCGTGAGCCTGCGGTCGCTGGACCACCTCGGAAAGCTGCTCACCCGGATCGCGGTGGACTGCCCCGAGGCGGCCGTGGTGGACCGCAGGATCGTGCTGCGGCAGGTCAAGGTGCACGGCCGGATCGTCGACGAGCTGGGCCGCAGCACCCGCGTCGTCCCCGTCGATCCCTGGGCTACCCCGTCGTGACCGTCGAGCGCGTGCCGGCGGACTCGATGTCGCGGCGCCGGGTTTCGGGGCCCACGGCGAGCGCGACGAGGGTGAGCACCGTCAGCACCCCCAGGTACACCGCGACCGGCCACCAGTGGCCGGACCAGGCGAGCAGCGCGGTCGCGATCAGCGGCAGGAACCCGCCCGCCAGCACCGAACCGATCTCGCGGGCGAACGCGAACCCGGCGAGCCTGGTCCTGGTCTCGAACAGCTCCGCGAACCACGCCGCCTGCGGCGCCAGCATGGCCGGGTAGCAAATGCCCAGTCCCACCACGAACCCTACGACGACGGCCACCGGCTCGCGGGTTTCCAGCAGGAGGAAGAACGGCAGGGTCCACAGCGCCGACGCGACCGCGCCGGCCGCGTAGACGGGCCGCCGTCCCCACCGGTCGGACAGCCAGGCGAACAGCGGCACCCCGCCCACCTGGACGGCCGAGGCGATGATCACCGCGGTCAGCCCGAGCGAGTCGGACAGGCCCAGCTGCTTGGTCAGGAACGCGACCGCGAACACGGGGAACAGGTAGGCGAAGCCGTTTTCGGCGAACCGGGCACCGATGACGACCAGGAAGCTCTTCGGCTGGTACCGCAGCGCGGCGAACAGTCCCGTCTTGGTCTCCTCGGCCTGCTTCGCGTTCCTGAACGCGGGAGTCTCGTCCACGCCGCTGCGGATGAAATAGCCGATCGCGAGCATGACGATCCCCAGCAGGAACGGCACTCGCCAGCCCCACTGGCGGAACTGTTCGTCGGGCAGCAGCAGGAACAGCTGGTAGATCCCTGTCGCGAGCAGGGTGGCGAGCGCGAACCCGGCCGGGGCCCACGCACCGGCCAGCCCGCGTCGCCGCTGGTCGCCGTGCTCGACCGACAACACGACGGCGCCGGCGTACTCGCCTCCGGCGCCGAAGCCTTGCACGAGCCGCAACAGGATCAGCAGGACCGGCGCCCACGCGCCGATCTGGTCGTAGGTGGGCAGCACACCGATCAGCGCGGTCGCGACGCCCATCAGCACGATCGTCAGCACCAGCATCGTCTTGCGGCCGAGCCGGTCGCCGAGGTTGCCCAGCACGATGCCGCCCAGCGGCCGGACCAGGAATCCGACGGCGTAGGTGGCGAAAGTGGCCAGTGTCCCCGCGACCGGGCTGATCGCGGGAAAGAACAGCTTGTTCAGGATCAGCGCGGCGGCCGTGCCGTAGATCAGGAAGTCGTACCACTCGAGCGTGGTGCCGACGAGGGCGGCGATACCGGCTCTACGGGAGTGCCGTCGGGATTCGGTCATGAAAGCCAGCTCCTTCGGTGGCCGGGGAAAGGTCAGTGGCGGGCGGGACGGCGCAGGACCGCGCCCCGCTGGATCGGGCCGACGAGTGCCGCGTACTGGCCGAGCCAGCCGCGTTCGCTGCCGGGATCACCGGCGGTGACGGGCTTCCCGTCGCGTATCGGCTCCGCGTCGATCAGCCGTGCGTCGAGGTCGATCGAGATGGCGTCCCCGTCCTCGACTCCGGCGAGCGGCCCGCCGTCGGCGGCTTCGGGCATCACCTGTCCCACGACGAGCCCGTGGTTGAGCCCGGACAGTTCGCCGTCGGTCACCACGGCCACCTGGCCGCCGAGGCCGGCACCGTTGAGCGCGGCCACGAAACTCGCGGCGAACACCGTGCCCGGGCCGCCCCTCGGGCCCATCCCGCGCAGCACGATCACGTGTCCCGGCTTGATCTCTCCCTGGCCCAGCGCGGCGATGGCCTCGTCCTCACCCGCGAAGACCCTGGCCGGCCCGCGGAACTGCCGCCGTGCCGCACCCACCCCGGCGACCTTGACGATCGCACCGTCCGGCGCCAGCGATCCACGCAGGATCAGCAGGCCCGGCTCGTCGGCCACGGGTTCGTCCAGCGGGTGCACCACGTCGCCGTCCGGTCCGGCCACGTCGGCGATCAGCTCGGCCACGGTGCTGCCGGACACTGTCAGCGCGCCGGTGTGCAACCGCGGTGCCAGCGCACGCAGGACGGCGCGAACCCCGCCGACCCGGTCGAGGTCCCACACCTGGTGTGTCCCGTTGGGACGGATGGCGGCGAGTTGTTTGGCACCGCGGCCCTTCTCCTCGAACAACGCGACGACGTCGAGGTCGAGGTCGGCCTCCGCGGCCACGGCGGCGAGGTGCCGGACGCAGTTGACCGAGCCCCCCAGTGCCAGCGCCACCTCGACCGCGTTCTCGATGGCGTCGCGTGTGAGCACCTGGCGGGCGGTGAGCCCTTCCCGGACCAGCTCGACGGCACGCCGTCCCGCGGCCGCGGTCCGGTCGAGCATCGCCGCGGAGTTCGCACGCGTGGGCGCAGAGCCGGGCATCGTCATGCCCAGGGCCTCGGCGAGCACGTGCATCGTGTTCGCCGTCGCCAGTCCCGCGCACACTCCCGGCCCCTCGATCGCCCGGTCGGCCATCGCGCCGAGCTCGTCCACGCTCAGCTTCCCGGAGGCGACGGCGCCCACCGATTCGTACACCGAGTCGATGTCCACCGAACAGCCGGAGAACGTCCCTCCGCGCTGGTAGCCACCGATGACGACGACCGAGGGCAGGTCGAGCCGCGCGGCGGCCATCAAGTGGGCCGGGGTCGTCTTGTCGCAGCTCGCCAACAACACCATGCCGTCGAGCTGCGCACCCTCGACGGCGGCTTCGACGTCGTTGACGATCAGGTCACGGGTCGGCATCAGGTAACGCGCTTTGCGGCCCGCGCTGGTGACGAAATCGGACGGCGCGGTCGTCCGGATCTCCAGCGGCAGCCCACCCGCCTCGCGGACGGCGTCGGCGACCACTCCCGCCACGTCGTCGAGGTGCGCGAAGCACACCGACAGCTTCGACGAGGTGTTGACGACCGCGATCTTGGGCTTGCGCTGGTCCTCGGCACTGATGCCCATCGCGCTCCACTGCGCGCGGCGCACGGCCCAGCGGGTGGTGCCGGGCTCGAAGTTGCTCCGCAGCTGTTCCATGGTGTTTCTCCAGTCAGGAAAGGGAAAGGGCGCTTCCGCCGGCGGCCATCGCCGACCGGATCTCGCGGCCGTCGAGTCCGCGGTAGGGCAGGTCCTTGTCCAGCGACATCACGGTCGCCACCGCGGCCGCGTGGCCGTATTCGAAGCACTGCGCGGTGACCCGCGCCGAGGCGAGTGCCTCGTGCTCGGCGCTGAGGCAGCGGCCCGCGACGATGACGCCCTCGCCGCGTTCGGGCACGAGCGCGCCGTAGGGCACCTCGTAGTAGTCGTCGAGCAACCAGGTCAGTTTGGGCCGGTCACCGGCGTGCAGCTCGATCGGCCATGGCACCCGGCAGATCCCGTCCTCGCGCTTGCGTGCCGCGAGGACGTCCTCGTTGGACAACCGTTCGATCCCGGCGATCGTGCGGGTCTGCCGGATCCCGGCCTCGATCCCCGTGTCCACGACGAACGCGTTCTCACAACCGGGGATCCGATCAATCAGGAACCGCGCGTAGGACCGGACCTGCCGCCGACCCAGTATTTCGGCTTCGGTGAAGTCGGCGGGGTCGATCACGTTGAGCATCCGGCCGTCGCGGCCGGCCAACCGGGTCGCGTTGACCAGCAGCTCGCCGGGCCTGGGAGTGGTGAAGATCCAGATCTTCTGCCGCGGCAGGTCCAGCCCGGCGCCTCGCGCCCGGAGGATCTCCTCGGTCACGTACGGCGGGCAGATGGTGTCCTCGCCGTAGAACTCCAGGAACCGCTCGACGTCGACGTTGCCGAGGCGGAAGAACATGGTCGGGTTCTGGATCGCGCCGTTGTCGCCGAAGGTGTAGCGGTGCCCGGCGCGGGCGACCACAGCCGCGTCGCCCGATGCGTCGATCGTCCTGGCAGCGAGCACCACGGCCCGGCCGGCGTTCGACTCGACCACCACTCCGCGGTGGGTGTCGCCGTCAAGGACGACGGCGGCGACGGCCGTGTGGTAGAGCACCGTGACGCCCGCGCCTTCGAGGAGGTCGTCCGCGACCTCGCGCCACACGAGCGGATCGTGCGCGACGGTCCAGGTCTTGCCGTAGACCTGCGGCGCGGTGAGGCCGCCCCGGGCGGCCAGCTCCCCGCGGAACCGCTCGGTGAACCCCGCGACGACCTGCCTCGGCTCCCGGTCGGCATCCGAGGCCAGGTACATGCCGCAGATCGTGCCGGACATCCCGGCGACCGCCGCGCCGCCGGCGAAGCCGTACTTCTCCACGACGAGCACCGACTTACCCGCCTCGGCCGCGACCACCGCCGCCGCGACCCCGGCCGCACCGGCCCCGACGACGAGCACGTCGACCTCGGCCAGCACTTCGAGTCCCCGGTCGACCGGACCACCGGTCAGCGACCAGGCCGATATATTGGTCATGTACCGGTTGTACATCGCGCGTCGCGGTATTGTCCAGGCCCAGCGGTGGAACGAGGAGGAGGCACCCGTGGCGAACAAGGCCGACCAGGCCTACGACGTGCTGGAACGCATGATCACGTTCCAGGAACTCCCGCCTGGTTCGCTGCTGTCGGAGGCCCGGCTGATGGAACGCACCGGGCTCGGCCGCACGCCGGTGCGCGAGGCGCTGCAACGGCTCGCACGCGAACGCATGGTGGAGATCCACCCTAGCCAGGGCGTGTTCGTCGCCCCGACGTCGATCGAGGCGCAACTCAAGGTGCTCGAGCTACGCCGTTCCATGGAGGAGCTCGCGGTGCGCCTCGCCGCCCACCGGGCCACGACGGAGCAGCGTGAGCGCATCCTGGCGCTCGCCGAGGTGCTCAGCCAGTTCGACGGCGACGATCCCAGGCGGTTCGGGGAGCTGCTGAAGTCGACCCACACCCTGATCGTCGAGGCCGCGCACAACGAGTACCTGTCGGTGGCGATGGCCCCGCTGCAGGGGCTCTCGCGCCGGTTCTGGTTCGCCCACCTGCGAAACCCGAAGGCGGAACTGGCCGAAGCGGCCGACCTCCACGGGGACATCCTCCGCGCCATCTGCCACGGCGATCAGGCCAAGGCCTCCGAGGCGTCCCTCAAGCTGAACGACTACCTGACCGACTTCACCTACCGGACGCTGCGGGACCAGTGAGTGGCTCCGTCGTGCAGCACTGGGTGTGCCGGACCACTTTCGGACACCGCTCAACGCCTCTGACGCACCGGCGCTCTGTCGATGCTCGCTGACGAACGCCGCCTCAGCTGCTGGAGGAGATAGCCACCTCCGGCCGCGTCGTGCCTTCGGAAATGGCAGCCCGACTGGGGGGCAGTGAGGTCACGATCCGGGGCGACCCCGACGAGCTCGAACGGCGGGGGCGGGTCAAGCGAACCCGGGGCGGCGCCGTCGCACCCGAAACGCACGCGTCCATCGTCTCGTTCGACGCCCGCATGTCCCTCAACCGCGATGCCAAGCGGCGCATCGCGCAATCGGCGGCCGCCTCCCCGGAAATCCGACCAGGCGGTCATCTTCGACACCGGTTCGACCGTGCACTCCCTGGCCCTGCACATGCCGGACCATGTCACGAACCTGCGGGCCACATACCCCGGACTCGGCATCGCCCAGCACCTGCTGACTGTCGAAGGGGTGCGCACCTTCCTCATGGGCGGCTGAGTGGACGAAGCCCTGGCGGAGACCATCGGCACGCCTCGCGATCAGGGCATCAGCGACCTGCGTGTCCACACGCTCTTCCTCGGCGCCATATCGTCGAAGGTGCTCCCGCTGGACAAGGTCGAGGTGATCATCACCGACTCCGGTATCGACAAGAGCCTGCGGGAGCGGCTCGTTGCCGAGGTCAGCGTGATCGTCCAGGAGAGGCGGCACGACGATGCCGGTGGCCGGCCTCGTCACGGACGGAGCAGCACCTTCCGGCCGGTGCGGGCAACCCTGGCCGCAGGACGCCCGAGGTCTCGTCGAGAGCGACCACGTCGCTGATCAGCGGAGCGGGTCGCAGGACCCCCGTTCACCCGGCACGATCCGGGCGGCCAGGGTGGCCGCGGCCATACGCCGGTGGGACTCCGGCACGCGGCCAGCAACGCCGCTGCTGTCGTTACTCGCCAGACTGGTCATCGGCCGCTGTCGGCGCGGTCGCCCGCTGTTCGCCTCGTCACGACTGCTGCTGCCTGCGCGGGGAGGCGTTGATTCCCGCAGCCAGCACGATGGTGACCAGTCCCAGCGCCCCGGCCGTCCGAGCGGGGCTGGCATAGCCGAGTCGGTGGGGGCGAAGCTGCCCGTCGCGGTGTGTGCGGGCAGGATCAGGCCGCTGACGGCGCTGCCGAGAGAAGCCGACCGAGCGCACGACCTGGTTGACGCTCATCGCGGCCGCCGACGCTGGATCGACCTGCCGGCCCCGTGGCCGCCGGGCTGGTGCCGGCACCAGTCCGGCGGTCGTCCACTCTGGACCCCGGGTCAGGACACCAGCGCTGCCAGCTGCTCATCCAGCCAGGGATAGAGCTCCTCGGCCTTCGTGCTCAGCCGGGACTTCAGCTCGCGCGTCGGCTCGTCGGCCAGTACCTCGAGCGCGCCGTTGGCGACTCCGTCGTAGGCCTGGGCGACGACGCTCGCGGCGGTGACCTTCGGGACGTCCCACCCGGCCGTCATCGGGGTGTCGATCATGCCGACGAGCAGGCCGATCACCTGGGTGCCCTGCCCGCGCAACTGCACCCGCAGCGCGTTGGTCGCCGACCACATCGCCGCCTTCGAGGCCGCGTATCCGGTCGGGATGCTGAACCAGGACGCCGCGGACAGGATGTTCAGCAGGGTTCCGCCGCCGTTGGCGCCGAGCACCGGCGCGAAGGCGTTCGCGACGCGGAGCGTGCCGAAGAAGTTCGTTTCGAAGATCCGGCGCAGCTCGTCCTCCGGCCCGGAGATGGAGTCGCCGTCCGGCGCGATTCCGGCGTTGTTGATCACCAGGTCGACGTCGGGGGCGGACGCGACGGCGCGGGCCACGGCGGCGGCGTCGGTGATGTCGAGGGCCAGCGGTTGGACGCGGGAATCGTCCCAGTTCTTCGGCTTGCGCGCCGCGGCATAGACCTTGCTCGCGCCGCGTTCGAGCGCCTGGGCCACGAACTGTTCGCCGAGCCCGCCGTTCGCGCCCGTCACGAGCACCGTCCGACCCTGGAGTGACTGGTTCACCTATACTCCTTCATCAAGTGGGGAGTGTCCCCGAATTCAGTATGCGGGGACACTCCCCACTTCCGCAAGGAGGGATGTCATGGCTGACGGCGCGAAGGCGCGGCCACTGCGGGCCGACGCCCGGCGAAACCGCGACGCGATCCTGCTCGCGGCACGCGAGACGTTCGAAACCGAGGGCGTCCTCGCCTCGCTCGACGGCATCGCGCTGAAAGCGGGAGTGGGCAACGCCACGCTCTACCGGAACTTCCCGACGCGGGACGACCTGCTCGCCGCCGTCATGCAGACCAGCATCGAGGACGCCCTGGCCGAATCCGGTGAACTGGCCCGCACCGCCTCCCCACGCGAAGCGCTCGCCGAATGGCTGGCGCGGCTGACCTGGCAGCTGCGCATCTGGCACGACCTGCCCTCCTGCGTCGCCACCGCGCACAGCGACCCGGCCTCACCGATGACCCACGCGTGCAACCCCCTGCTCGACCGGACACGCGAACTCCTCGACGCGGCGAAGTCCGCCGGCGACGCCGTCGAGGGCCTCACCGCGGAGGAGCTCTACGAGCTGGTCGTGACGCTGTCCTGGGGTGTCGACCGCTTCGGGGACGACGAGCAGACCGCACGCAAGCGAGTCCGGATCGCCACCGCGGGCGTCTTCACCTAGTGGCCGAGGTGACCGTGACACACTTCGTCGACCACGAGGTTTGCCAAGGGGATGACGCATGACCGATCGGCCGGCCCGGCGCACGCAGGAGCAACGACGCGCGGAGACCATCCGTCGCGTGCTGGACGCGGCGACGGAGCTCATCGCGCGCAGCGGGTCCCGGGCCGTCACGCTCGCCGAGGTCGGGGAAGCCGCCGGGTACAGCCGCGGCATCGTCTACCACCACTTCGGCAGCAGGGAACGGCTGCTGGAGTCCGTCGTCGACGAGGCGCAGCGGTTCGACGTCCCCGAATACCAGGGCGACGGCCTGGACCACCTGGTGCTGATCATCGAGGCATACCTGCGCAACGTCGTGCGGCGGACACCGTCGGCGCGCGCGTTCCTGCAACTGTGGGGTGAGGCGATCGCGGCCGACCCCGTGCTGGCTCCGCTGTTCGCCCGCCGGGACGCCGACTTCCGGCAGCTACTGGCGAACGTGGTCCGCCAGGGCGTCGCCGATGGGTCCATCCGGTCCGACGCGGACCCGGCCGCGGCCGCCGTGCTGATCGTCGCACTGGTCCGCGGGACAGGGCTGCAACTCATCGCCCAGCCTCCGGTTCGCAACGTCACGGCCATCATCCGGGAAGCGACGCGCTCGGTACGCGCGGCCTTCGCTGTCACGCCCTAACTTCCGGCAGTGGTCTCCGGCGCCGGCCGCTGCTACAGTTACTTGCATACGTACACGCAAGTTAGGAGTGACCATGCCTGCTCCCCTGGTGCTCGTGCACGGCAATCCGGAGAGCCCCGGCGTGTGGGGACCGCTGATCGCCGCGCTCGGCCGGGACGACGCGGTGACGCTGTCCCCACCCGGCTTCGGGATGCCTGCCTCGAACGGCTTCTCCGCCACCGTCGAGGGCTATCGCGAGTGGCTCGCCGCGCGGCTGGAGCAGTTCCGGGAACCCGTCGATCTCGTCGGCCACGACTGGGGTGGCGCGCACGTCGCCCAGATCGCGATGACCCGCCCGGAGCTGATCCGCAGTTGGGCGTCGGACGCGCTCGGCCTGTTCGCCTCGGACTACGTCTGGCACGCGCGGGCCCAGGTGTGGCAACAGGAAGGGGCGGGCGAAGCCTCGGTGAAGGAAATTTTCGGCGGCACGCTGGCGCAGCGACTGGAGGTGGTCAACGCGCTCGGGATGACCGGTCCGGTCGCGGACCGCGTGGCCGCCGGGATGGACGACGACATGGGGCGGGCGGTGCTGTCGCTCCTGCGGTCGGCCGCCCAGCCGGTGATGGCCGAAGCGGGCCGCGGCCTCGCGAACGCCCGGCAGCGCCCCGGCCTGGCCCTGATCGCCCTCGCGGACGTCGACCAGGCCAGTGGAACGCCCGCACAGCACCGGTTCGCGGCCGAAGCCGCCGGCGCGGAGATCGCCGAACTCGCCGATGTCGGGCACTGGTGGCCGGTGACGCACCCGCAGCCGGTCGCACGCGCCCTGACGGATTTCTGGTCCCGTTTGGACGGTTAGGGCGGCCATCGCCGCGTCGTTGCAGTACCAGCCGGAGCATCCAGCCAACGGGTCAGCGTGGTTTCCAGGCCGTCGGTGTCACCCGCATCCGACGCCCACGCCACGAAACCGTCCGGACGTACCAGCAAACCGCTCAGGCCGCTGCCCTCCGCGCTGCCCCGCACCAACTTCAGACGCGTTCCATACGCCTTCGCCAGGACGGCGAGCTCGTCGTTCCCGGCGAAGTCGGCCAGCAGTGCCTGTCCCCCGCGGGCGTGGTCGGCCAGCAGGCTGCCGTCGTCCAGCTGGAGCTTCGGCATCAGCGCGCCGACCAGCGGGTGGCCGCCCCCCAGGTCGTAGCGCTGCCCCAGACCGGAGATCCGCTTCGCGTAGAGCGTCGCGCCATCCCGGGTGCCGAGGAAATCGGTGACCACGGCCCGGAGCGCGCTGCTGTAGCCATCACCGCGCATCGCGGCGACCTGCGCGCGCGTCCAGTCGAGCACGTCGGCACCGATCGGGTGCCGTTCGCTGACGTAGGTGTCGAGCAGACGCTCCGGCGCCCAGCCCCGCACGGTGGCGGCGAGCTTCCACCCCAGGTTGACCGCGTCGCCGAGCCCCAGGTTCAGGCCCTGGCCGCTGAAGGGCGAATGCACGTGGGCGGCGTCCCCGCACAGCAGGACGCGGCCACGCCGGTAGGTGCTCGCCTGCCGCGCGTGGTCGGTGAAGCGGGTGCCGCCGTCGGCGACGTCGGTCACGTGCACGTCCAGGCCGCTGACCCGCCGCAGGCTGGCGTCCATTTCGGACGCGGTGACCGGGGCTTCCCGGTCCACCGGTGGTCCGTCCAGCTCGACAGTGCGAATCCAGCCCGGCCTCGGCCCGTAGACGTAGAGCCCGGTGGTCGTGTACTGCCACCCCTGCCCCAGCAGCTCCGCCCCATGCACGGTGCCGGTCGCCTGGCGGACCGTGATCGTCGGGTCCGTGCCGGGGAAGTCGAAGCCAGCCTGGCGCCGAACCAGGCTTCGACCGCCGTCGCAGCCGACGAGCCACGCCGCACGCAGGTCGCCGCCACCGCGCAGGTGAACGGTGACACCGTCGTCGTCCGCGTCGAATCCGGTCACGTCGGCGCCACGCCGGATCTCGACGCCCAGCTCCGCCGCGCGCCGGCCAAGGACCCGTTCCACCTCGACCTGCTCGACCGGGAGGTACCAGCCGGGGCCGCGCCCGCGCAGCAGCGGGTCCTGCTCGTCGACAGCGGCCGCCGGGACCTGGATCCCGCCGAAGTGCCCGGCGAAGGGCGCCCGGTTCCGCTCCCCCTGGAACGGCAGCGGCCCGCGTGCCGCTTCGATCGCCGGGAGCAGCCCGCGGCGCTCGAAGATCTCCGCGGAGGCCGTGTTGATCCCCGCGGCCTTGGGCGCGGTGTCCGGCTCGGAACGCCGTTCGACCACCACGACCCGGATCCCCGCCAGTCCCAGTTCCGTGGCCAGCATCAGGCCGACCGGCCCGGCGCCCACCACGAGCACGTCGTAGTCCATGTTCGACCTCCCGTTCCGCTAAGATAGACGAGTCTATCTTAGGGAGGTGTGGAGATGGCCGGACGACGGCGTGGAGCGGAACTGGAGAAGGCGCTCCTCGATGCGGCGTGGGAAGAACTCATGGCCGGCGGCTACGCCGGGTTCACCATGGACGCCGTGGTCCGGCGCGCCGGCACCAGCCCGCCCGTGCTCTACCGCCGCTGGCCCGACCGCGACGCGCTCGTCCGGGCGGCGATCGCGCACGCCCTGGAGCGGGCACGGGTGGACGTCCCCGACACCGGAAGCCTGCGGGAGGACGTCCTGACCCTGATGCGCGAGATCAACACCACGCGCGCCCGGCTCATCACCGTGATGAACGCGCAGCTGTCCTCCTACTACCAGGAGACCGGCACCAGCCCCGGCGACGTGCTCACCGCGCGGCACGAGAAGGCCACGGACGTCCTGTTCGACCGCGCGGTCAGCCGCGGGGAGATCACCGCGGACCGGTTGAGCGAGCGCATCAAGTCGCTCCCCTTCGATCTGCTGCGCCACGAAATCCTGGTGACCTTCGCCCCGGTGCCCGACCACGTCCTGGAGGAGATCGTCGACACGATCTTCCTCCCCCTCATCGGCCTGTGACGGCTTCACGCCTCCTCGACGAAGACGTGCCTCATCTCCCCGATGCCGTCGATGCGGGTGCGGACGACGTCGCCGGGGGTGAGGTACCTCGGCGGGGTCCGTCCCATCCCCACCCCGGCCGGTGTGCCGGTGAAGATGAGGTCCCCTGGGTGCAGCGTGCACACCGCCGAGATCCGCTCGATCAACGCGCCCACCGGGAGGATCATCTGCCCGGTGTGACCATCTTGGACGAGTTCGTCGTTGACCCAGCACCGCAGCCGCAACGGCGTCGTGAGCTCGTCGAAGGTCACCACCGCGGGCCCGAGCGGGCCGAAGCCGGGGAAGCTCTTGCCGAGCGAGAACTGCGGTGGCGCCCCGCTCATCTGCACGTCCCGATCGCTGAAATCCTGCCCCACGGTGAGCCCGGCGACGTAGTTCCAGGCGTCCGCCTCCGCGACGTTCCGCGCTTCCCGTGCCATGACGACGACGAGTTCCACCTCCCAATCCACGGAGGGCCCGCTGAGCACGATGCGGCCGTGCGGGCCGGTCAGGGAGTCGGCGAACTTCGTGAACACCGACGGCACCCCACCGGCGCGCAAACCCGTCTCCGCCGCGTGCTCCGCGTAGTTCAGGCCGACGGCGAAGACCTGACGCGACCGCGGAACCGGCGCACCCAGATCCTCGGGCCGGTAGGGCTCGCCGCCGTCGGTGCGCGCGGTTCTCGCCCACTCCACGAACTCCGGCCAGCGGGCGAACAGGTCCGCGGGCTCGGGCCCGAACCGGCCGCCACTGGCTTTGGCGATGTCGATCGCCGCGCGGTCGCGCAACAGGTGGGCACGGCCGCGCAGATTTCCGATGCGCATGTGGTTTTTCCCCTCACTCCAGCGGAACGTGTCGCGCCCACGCCGCGCGCAGGAACTCGACGGCGGGATCGACGACGGCCGGCGTCGCGAACACCGGGTCGGCGTGGTCGGCCCCGGGCACGACGAGCAGCTCGGACCGGCCGCCCGCCGCCAGGACGACCTCGTGCAACCGGCGGCTCTGGGCCAGGCCGCACCGCCGGTCGCCGTCGCCGTGGCTGAGGTGGACGGGCGGCCGGTAGCGGGCCCGGCGCGCGGCGGTCACCACCGAAACCGCGGCGAGCTGGTCCTCGCCCGGCCAGGCCGGAACGTCGAGGAACGTGCGAACCATCTTCGCCAGGGCCTCCCGCTCCTCCACTGTGGACGCATCCGACAGCAACAGCCCGAAATCCGTGACCGGATAGTGCAATACCAGCGCGGACAGCGGCACGTCGTCGGAGAACGCGGCGCGGGCCATCAGGTACGCCCCCGCCGAGCTCCCCCACCCGGCGACGCGGCCGGGGTCCAGCCCGTACTCGCGACCGCGCGCCCGCACCCAGCGGATCGCCGCCAGCACGTCCTCGACCGGGCCGGGGTGGGCGACCTCGCCGGCCAGCCGGTAACCGACCGACGCGACCGCGATCCCGCGTGCGGGCAGCGTCGCCCACGGCCCCATTTCCTTGCTCCCGCCGACGAAACCGCCACCGTGCGCGTAGACCACGACGGGCAGCGGACCGCCGGCGTCCAGGGGCAGGTGCAGGTCCAGGGTCAGCGGACGCCAGCCGGTCACTGTGGCATACCGGATGTCGAGGTAGGACACCGCTCCGTCGAGCACCCGCACCGGATGTGGCCGCGCCAACCGGGGATCGGCCGGCTCGCCACCGGGCTCCGTCATGCCTGCGGCACCAGGATCGCCCGGCCCCGGATCCGGTTCAGCGCGAGATCGTCGAACGCCTCGGCGGCCGCGTCGAGCGGGTAACGGCGGGTGTGCAGGTTCACCTTCCCGCTTTCCGCGAGCACCATCAGCTCGACCAGGTCGCGGTAGGTGCCGACCATGTTGCCGACGACGTTCTTCTCGGCCGCCACGGCCGCCACCGTCGGGATCCGCAGTTCCCCGCCGTACCCGACGACGAACAGGGAACCGCCTGCCGCGGTCATGTCCCAGGCGTCGTTCTCCGCGCCCTGCTCGGCGACGAAGTCGAACACGACCTCGGCGCCGCGCCCCCTCGTCACGTCCAGGACCGCGCTCACCTGGTTGCCGTCGGCCCGCACCGTCGTGTCCGCGCCGAGGCGGGCGGCGAGCGCGAGCGCGGCCGGGTCCCGGTCGACCACGACGATCTTCGTCGCCGTCAGGGCGGCGAGGACCTGGATGCCGATGTGGCCCAGTCCCCCGGCCCCTTGGACGACGGCCGTGCTGCCGGGTGGCAGCAGCGGAACCGCCTTGCGCACCGCGTGGTAGGCGGTGAGCCCGGCGTCGGCCAGCGCGGCGACGTCGGCCGGGTCGGTGGCGGGGTCGAGCTTCACGCACGCCCGCGCGGTCGTGCGCAGGTACTCGGCCATGCCGCCGTCGTGATCGGACACCCCGGGGAAGGCGGCCGCGGCGCAGGCCATGTCCCGGCCCTCCCGGCAGGCCAGGCACAGCCCGCACGAGGGCTGCGGGTGCAGGATCACCGCGTCCCCGACCTCGACGTTGCTGACCCCGGCGCCCACAGCCTGCACCCAGCCCGCGTTCTCGTGTCCCAGGGTGTAGGGCAGCCGCGGCGCCATCGCGTCGGCCCACTGCCCCTCGATGATGTGCAGGTCGGTCCGGCACACGCCGGCGCCCCCGATCCGCACGATCACGTCCAGCGGTCCGGACAGGACCGGTTCCGGCACCTCCTCGACGATCGGCTGTTTGTGGTAGTCGTGCAGGCGCACGGCTTTCATGCTGTTCCTCCTTGAACGAACGCCCTGATTCAGGCGAGCGGAGCGGGTGTTTCGGCGGCTGTGGTCGTCCGCGCCGTCCGCCGGGGCACGGTGATCACGAAGACCGCGACGGCGGCCGCCACCAGGGGCACGACGAGAAGCCCGAACAGCGAGCGGGGGGACCAGGAGTTGTCCAGAAGCAGCCCGGCCAGCACCGGTGCGGTCAGGGCGCCGATGCGGCCGAACGCCATGGCCCAGCCGACCCCGGTCGCGCGCACCGCCGGGGCGTAGAGACCGGGAGCGATGGCGTTGAGCCCGTTGCCACTGGCGTTGATGAACATGCCGACCGCGACCGCGGCGCTCAACGCGGCGACGGCGGAATCGAGGAACAGGCTCATCGCCAGATACGACAGTCCCGCCGCGAGGAAGCAGGCGATCGTCAGCCCGCGCAGCCGCACCTTGAGGGCGATCAAGCCGAACAGCAGGGTGCCCGCGATCCCGCCGAGGTTGAGCAGGAGCCCGGCGTTCATGCCCTGCTGGGCCGAGGAACCACTGTGCTGCAGCAGCAGCGGCGTCCAGCTCGCGGCGAAGTAGAAGCCCGCCATCATCACGAAGTAGGCGATCCACAACAGGACCGTCCGCGCCGCGTCCCGGGTCAGTAACGTCGTCACCCGCACCCGGCGTTCGCCGGGCTCCGGGTCGGGCAGGGTGTCGACGGCGGGCAACCGCATCCGCTCCAGGAGCCGGTTGACCTTCTCCAGCGCCCCGCGGGGACGGCGGCTGATCAGGTAGTCCAGTGATTCCGGCATCGCCGCGGCCACCCCGGCCACCATGACCAGGGTCAGCACAGCGCCCACGACGAAGGTGGCGCGCCAGCCGTACTCGGCGACCACGAGCTTCGCGACCGCACCACCGAGCACACCGCCGAGCGGCAGTCCCATCCCGTACAGGGCGATCATCGTGCCGCGCAGCCGCTGCGGCGCGTATTCCGTGATGACCACGGGCAGGCTCGCCACCATGCCGCCGATGCCGAGACCGGTCAGGAGACGGCAGGCCGCGAGCATCTCGAACCCGGTGCTGAGCGCGGCCAGTGCCATCCCGGCGGTGCACACGGTCAGGCAGATCAGCGTGAGTGGTCGCCTCCCGATGCGGTCGGCCAGCGGCGCGAGCACGGCCGAGCCGAGCGCCATCCCCACCAGTCCGCTGCTGAGCAGCACTCCCACCCGGGAATCGGTGAGCCCCCACTCGCCTGCCACGCCGGGAGCCGCGAAGGACATCACGAGGACGTCGAACCCGTCGACGAGGTTGATCACCAGACAGATCGCGATGACCCTGATCTGGAACCGGCTCATCCCCGACCGGTCGATGGAATCCCGCACGGACATGCGCTCACCCCTCCTGCCGGTACGCGGTCGCGTCGATCTCGACCAGCAGGTCCGCCCGCACCAGTCCACCGACGATCAGCAGGGTGTTCGGCGGAAACTGCCCCCGCGGGTAGTGCTCGGCGAAGTACTCTTCGCGGGCCGCGTAGAAGTCGGCGACGTGATCCCGTGACGTGAGGTAGCTGACGAACCGTACGACGTCCCGGAGGGTGGCGCCCTGCGATTCGAGGATGGTGCGCACGTTGGCGTAGGCGCGGATCGTCTGGGTCCGCACGTCGGGGCCGGTCACGGAATTGTCCTCGGCGATCCCGCACTGGCCGGCGACGAACAGCAGCTCGCCCGCGCGCGCCACGTGCGAGTACGCGCTGAACGGCGCCCCGACTCCGGGCGGGTTCGCATAACTCGGTGCGATGGTCATGGTGGTCTCGTCTCCTTCGAGTTCGGTCAGGCGGTGGCGTGAGCGAGGGTGCCGCCCGCGAGGACCCGGCCGAGCGCGGCGGACAGCTCGGCCCCCTCCCCCGCCTGGCGGGCGCGCCAGGCCACGTGCCCGTCCGGACGCACGAGCGCCGCGCCCTCCCGGCCAATCGACAGGGGCCCGAGCAGGTGCGGCAGCCGCTTGACCCGCAGCGGGACGACGGCTGAGGCCGCCAGGTCCTGTCCGGCCCGGTCCCAGCCGTCGGCGTCCGGCCCGCAGACGAGCACGAACTCGGTGTCGAACCAGTCGATGCTCGACTCGGTCTTGTTCACATCGAGCCAGAAGTGCGGGAACCGCGCGCCGGGCCGGTCGGTCGGCCAGTAGTACTGCGAGTCGTACGGCGGCACGGGGGAACCGTCGTCGACGACGGCGCCGCGGGTGTAGATGTAGCCCAGCGTGTGCCCGTCGCTGTGCAGCTGCTTGTTCTGGTCGATCAGCAGGTCGCGCCAGCGCTGCGGGTCCTCCTCGCGGCGGCGGAACGCCTCGTCCATCTCGTCGATCCGCGTCTGGTTGCGCACGGCGAAGTCGGTGTTGGACTGCGCGACCGGGCGGCGCTCGGAGTCGTAGGTGTCGAGCAGGACGTCGCCCGCCCGGCCGGACAGCACCATCGCGAGCTTCCACGCCAGGTTGTGCACGTCCTGGACGCCGGAGTTCAGCCCGTTGCCTCCCGCGGTGGGGAACCGGTGCGCGGCGTCCCCGGCGAGGAACACCCTGCCCTCGCGGAACCGTTGCGCGACCTGGGCGCTCATCCGCCAGGTCATCACGTTGATGCGCTCGACCTTCAGGTCGGGCATCTCCCACTGCTCCCGCACGTCCTGGATCAGGCGCTCCTCGGACAGCGGCTCCTCGCCCTCCCGCAGCTTCTGCACCGCCAGCCACCGGTCCCCGTCCGGACCGGTGGCCAGGACGTTCACGTCGGGCCTGCTGCGGTCGCGCGGCCGGACCAGGAACCCGATCGCGCTGCGGACGTGCGGCAGGTGCCCGACGTCGGCGCGGTAGTAGTGGTTCGCCATGAGCGCCAGGGTCTCCGGGCCGTCCATCGCGATGCCGGCGGTCTCGCGCACCCGGCTGTTCGCGCCGTCGCACCCGACCAGGTACCGCGCCCGGACGTCGAACTCGTCGCCGTCGGAGGCCCGCCGTACCCGCGCGGTCACCCCGTCGGCGTCCTGGGCGAGGGAAACCAGTTCGGTGGACCGGCGCACCTGCGCCAGCGGCCGGGCGGACAGCGCGTCGTCCAGTGCCTCCTCCACCGCGTCCTGGGGCACGATCGAGCGCGGCGCCGGGGTGTGCAGGCTCGGCGCGGGCTCGGTGTAGGCCACCAACGGCCCGTTCAGGCTTTCACACCAGCAGGCCACGTCCGACTCCTGCGGCAGCCCCGCGCGGCGCACCCGGTCCTCGATCCCCCAGATGCGGAACAGCTCCATCGTCCGCGGATGGCAACCCCGGGCCTTCGGGTGCGTGGTCGTGGCGGGCCGTCGCTCGACGAGCAGGCTCTCCACCCCGAACCGGTCGAGCAGCAGCGCGAGGCTCATCCCGACCGGTCCCCCGCCGACGACGAGCACAGGTACCTCGATCATCAAGACCGTCCTTTCCGGAAAGAGTGTCAGTCGACGTAGGACACCCGGGGCTTGCACCGGTCGTCCTCGAGCTCGGGCAACAGCACGACGCGCTCCTGCTCGAACGCGTCGGTGCGAGCGGTGACGAACGCCGCGTCCCCGGTCAGGCTCCGGTTGTAGGACACGTGGGGGCAGAACGGCGGGATGTACAGGAAGTCGCCGACGCCCACGATCAGGTCGTGTTCGAGTTCGGCGCCCCAGAAGAAGTGCACGCTGCCCCGCAGGCCGTAGAGCGCCGACTCGTGCTCGAGGTGGTAGTGGACGTTCGACTTCTCCCCCGGCCCCAGCGAGGTCACCAGGAGCGACAGGTGCTTCGAGGGCGTGGTCACCCCGTTCACCCCGAAGAGCGCGTTGACGTCCTGCTTGGCGCGCTGCTCCCGCTCCGGGTGCACCAGGGTGACGTCACCGTCCCATTCGACCTTGAACTCCATGTAACCAGTCCTCCTCGGATCAGCGGCTGCGACGATGGGAAGAACGGTGCGCCGCCGACCCTGCCCGGGTCGAGGTGGCTGTCCAAAATTTGCACAGCGAAAGGCGTTTTCCGGGCTTTCCCAGCCATAATCGGCGGACGGTGTTCTCCCGGGCACTGAGGAGGAGGCGCGATGAGATCGGTGGAGACCCGGCTGGCTTGGGAGAGTTTCCAGTCCGGCGCGCAGGCCCGGATCCGCCAGGAGATCGTCGCGTCGTGGCGGCGCTCCCGCAGCAACGGCGTCGACCCGGACCGGCTGGACCTGGCGCACGGCGAGATCGACGTGCAATCCCCGTTCGTCCGCGTCGCGGCGCCGGTGCTGCTCGGCATGGCCGACCTGCTGACCGGCAGCGACACCTCGCTCGCCCTCGCCGACCCCGACGGGATCCTGACGTGGCGCTGGGAGTCCGAGCGGACCCTCACCCGGGATCTGGACCGGATCGAGTTCGAGCCCGGTTCCCAGGTCGCCGAGCAGAGCGCCGGCACCAACGGCATCGGGGTCGCCGCGACCACGCGCCGCCCCTCGATCGTGATCGGCGCCGAGCACTACAAGCAACCGTGGCACCCGTGGGCCTGCGTCGCCGCACCGGTGGTCCACCCGATCACCCGGCGCGTCGCGGGCATGGTCAACGTGGCGTGCCACGCCGACGACGCGAACCACCTGCTGCTGGTCGCGGTCCGGGCACTGGTCGACGGGATCACCACCGCGCTGGGCGAGGCCGCGACCTCCCGGCAGCGGCGAATGCTCGACGCGCACCTGTCCTTCCGCTCCGCCTCGGCCGGGCCCGTCGTCACCCTCGACCGCCAGACGATGATCGTCGAGGACGACGCCGCCGAACTGGGCCTGGACCGGCCGACCCTGTGGGCGGCGGTGCTGGAGGCGGGTCCGTCCGCGAGCGAGATCGCGCTCGCGGACGGCCTCCGCGCACGCCTGTACCCGGTCACCCCGGGCCGGCTCGACGACGGCGTCGTGCTGGTGCTCACGCGCGGCTCCACACCGGGCGGGGCGGCATCCGGCCGGGAGGCCGCGGCCTACGGACCGCTGGAGCGGGCCGAGGTCCGGGTCATCACGGACACCCTCGCCGAGTGCGGGGGCAACAAGTCGGAGGCGGCGGCACGCCTGGGCATCTCCCGCGGCACGCTCTACCAGCGGCTCCGCCGCTACCGGCTGGGATAAGCCGCGCTCAGCGGTGGAATCGCGTGGTGACGGACAGGTTCTCCCGCTCCACGGTGATCGCGTTGACGGGCGCTTCGGTGTCGGCGTAGCCGAACGAGATGCCGAACAGCAGCTTCCCACCGCTGATGCCGAGGACCTCCCGGACGGTGTCGGCGTAGAAGCTCAGCAGGCCCTGCGGACAGCTCGCCACGCCGTGGGCCGTGAGTGCGAGCATCAGGGTCTGCCCGTACATGCCGACGTCGGCGGCCAGCCGCGCCTCCGCCGTGTCGGGAGCGAACAGCATCGCGACGTGCGGGGCGCCGTAGAACCGCAGGCTCTCGGCGTCGTATGCGGCGCGCTTGTCGCGCTCGTCCGGGCCGATGCCGAGCGCGCCGTAGAGCGTGGCGCCGAAGGCGGCGCGGCGTCGCTGGTGCACAGGTGCGTAGATGTCCTCGCTGTAGGGGAAGTCGACCGACGTCCGGCCGGCCCGGTGCGCGGCCACCAGCGCGTCCGCGAGGGCGTCGCGCCGCGCGCCGCTGACCACCTCGACCTGCCAGGGCTGCGCGTTGGAGTTCGACGGGGCGGCTGCCGCCAAGGAAAACACGTCGTGGAGCGTCGTCTCCGGAACCGGCGTCGGGCGGAACGCCCGGGTCGCCCGGCGGCCACGGATCAGCTGGGCCGCATAACCGGCGAGATCACTCATCACAGGAACTCCTCACTGAAGTAAACGATGACGTTTACTTCAGACGGTAACAGTGACCCACAGCCAAGTAAACGGTCGCGTATACTCTGTGACGTGGCGAACGGAACGACCAGTAGACCGGGACGCGGGGGGCGGGAGCGGGTGCTCGCCGCGGCGAGCAGGCTGTTCGCGACCCAGGGGATCAACGCGACATCGATGGAGGACGTGGCGGCACAGGCCCCGGTGTCGAAGCGAACGCTGTACGCGCACTTCCCGACGAAGGACGACCTCGTCCTCGCCCAGCTCCGCGCCCTGGTGGAGTCCGGGGACACCCTGCACGCCGTGCTGACCAGGGAGGACATCCCGGCCCGCGACCGGCTGCTGGCGATGTTCGACATCCCCGCCCCTGCGACCGGCCCGGTGCGCGGCTGCCCCTTCCTCGACGCCGCGGCGGAGTTCCCCGACCCTGACAGCGCCGCGCACGCCTACGCGCGCGCACAGAAGCTGCTGATGCTCCGCCTGGTGACCGACCTGGTCACCGAGCTGGGCGTCGCCGAACCCGAGCTACTCGCGGAGCAGCTCGTCACGCTCGCCGACGGGGCCGCGATCCGCGCGATGACCCTCAACGACGCCGGCTACGGCCGCCACGCCCGCGCCGCCGCCGCGACCCTCATCGACCACGCGGAACGCACGCCAGCCGAGTAGGCAGCAGCGCGAAACCGCGTCAGGCGCTGTGCTGCGCCGTGCGACCGCTCGCCCGGCCCAGCGCCTCGGCCAGCTCCGCTTGGCGCTGCCGGTACGCGGCGACGTTGGCGAGCTTGATGTCCTCGTAGCCGCGCACCGCGTCGGGGAGTTCGGCGAGTTCGAGCAGCGCCGGTTCATTCGCCTCGGAGACGCGGAGGGCCTTGCTGATCGCATCGCGGTATTCGGTGATCAGCTGCCGCTCCACGCGCCGCACCCGGGCGTAGCCGAACAGGTCGAACCGGGTGCCGCGCAGGCGCCGTCCCGCGCGCAGCAGCCGCAGCACCGGCTGCGCCCAGGGGCCGAGCGCGATCTTGCGGTTCAGGCCGAGCGCACGCAGCACCGGCGGGTGGAACTGGTGGGCGTAGCGGGCGCCGGGACCGAACTCGGCTTCGATATCGGCCCGCAGCGCCGGGTCGAGGGAGAGCCGGGCGACCTCGTACTCGTCCTTGTAGGCCATGAGCTTGTACAGGTTGCGCGCCACGGCCTGGGTGACCGCGCTGTCACCGGCCCGGCTGCGCACCTGCTCGACGAACTCGGCATAGGCGCGGGCGTAATCCTCGTCCTGGTAGGCAATCAGGTCCGGGATCCGCAAGTCGAGCAGCCTCGCCAGCTCCCCGCCCTCGGCCCGCACCAGCGACCGCACCCGTCGCACGGCCGCGGGGTCGGCTGGGGTTCCGGGCGCCGCCGGCGCCGGGACGAGCTCGGCGGCCAGGGCGTCCGGGTCGGCCACGAGCTGGCGGCCGCGGCGGAACGCCTGCAGGTTGGCCGCGACCGCGGTGCCGTTGATCTCGATCGCCCGCTCGATGGCCGCGGCGCTCACGTTCAGCGCGCCGGTCTGGTAGGCCGCGCCGAGCTGGAGGATGTTGGCGAACTGGTCGTCGCCGAACAACGCCTCGGCCGCGGCGCGGGCGTCCAGGTAGTGCCCGCGCACGGTCGCGCCGTCCAGGACGGACCGGATGCTGGACTGCTCGGGGAAGGACACCGCGGTGTCGATGATCATCCGCCCGGTCGGGATCTCCGAAGTGGACACCACGGCGACCGTGCGGTCCCGGTCGGCCACGGCCAGGTGCGCCGGATCGGCCGCCACGAGCGGGTCACAGGCCAGGTACAGGTCGCACTCCCCCGCGGCGAGCTTGGGCGCCTGCTCCACCGGGTCCGTGGTGATCTTGACGTCGGAGACGACGGCGCCGCCCTTCTGCGCCAGGCCGGTCTGGTCGAGGGTGCGCACGTGCCGGCCGTCGAGAACCGCGGCCGTGGCCAGGATCTGCGCCACCGTCACCACGCCGGTGCCGCCGATCCCGGTGATGCGCACGGCGACGTCACCTTCCGTGTGCCGCGGTTCCGGCAGCTCGGACGCCTCCAGCGACCCGATCTGCTTGCGGCGCTTCCCGTTTCCGGGCACGACGGTGAGGAAGGACGGGCAGTCGCCGTTGAGGCAGGAGTAGTCGACGTTGCACGAGGACTGGTGGATGCGGGTCTTGCGGCCGAACTCGGTTTCCACCGGCTGCACGGACAAGCAGTTGGACTTCACGCCGCAGTCGCCGCAGCCCTCGCAGACCCGTTCGTTGATGAACACCTTGGTGGCCGGGGTTTCCTGCTTGCCGCGCCGCCGCTTCCGCCGTTTCTCCGCGGCGCACTCCTGGTCGTGGATCAGCACCGTGACGCCCGGAATCGCGGCCAGCTCCTCCTGGGTGCGCAGCAGATCGTCGCGGGACCGGACCTCGACCCCGCGGGGGAACCGCAGACGCCGCAACCGGCGTGGCTGGTCGGAGGTGATCACGACCTTCGCCGCGCCCTCGACGAGGAGCAGTTCGGCGAGCTTGTGCACCGGCAACGCCCCGACCGCGTCCTGGCCGCCGGTCATGGCGACCGCCGAGTTGTGCAGCAGCTTGAACGTGACGTTCACGCCGGCCGCGACCGCCGCCCGGACCGCCAGGCTGCCGGAGTGGGTGAAGGTGCCGTCGCCGATGTTCTGCACCAGGTGCCGGGCCTCGACGAACGGGGCCATGCCGATCCACTGGGCGCCCTCGCCACCCATTTGCGTGATGCCGATGACGTCCCCGACCTGGTCGGGTTCCATGAACAGCGCCATGGTGTGGCAGCCGATCCCGCCACCCACGAGGGTGCCGTCGGGCACCTTGGTGGAGGAGTTGTGCGGGCAGCCCGAGCAGAAGTAGGGCGTGCGGGCCAGCAGCGGCACCGCGATCCGCTCGCGCCGGCGCCGGCCCTGCCACGCGCGCACCGGTTCGATGTCACCGAGCAGGCGGGCGAGTCCCTTGGCGATGACGTCCGGATCGAGCTCGCCCAGCTCGGTGAACAGCACCCGGCCGTCGGGACCGGTTTTGCCGTGCACCCGCGGCGCTCCCGTGCGGCCGTAGAGGATCTCCTTGACCGCGGGTTCGATGAGCGCCCGCTTCTCCTCCACCACCACGATCTCGTCGAGCCCCTGGGCGAAGTCGGTGATGACGCCGGGCTCGACGGGGTGGATCACGCCGAGCTTGAGGATGCGGATGCCGAAGCGGGCGAGCGCGTCCTCGTCGAGGCCGAGCGCCCGCAACGCCTGCCGCAAGTCCAGATAGGACTTGCCGGCCGTGACGATCCCGATCCGGTCGCCCGGCCCGGACCGCACGATCCGGTTGACACCACTGGCCCGCAGGTACTCCAGCGCGAGCGGCAACCGCACCCGGTGCAGGCTGTGCTCCAGCGTCGCCAGCTCCGGCCCGAGCAGCCGGCTGCTCGGGCGGTGGCCGTACGCACCCTCGGGCAGCACCGGCGCCGTCCACGACGGGTCGACGACGGCGGTGCCGGCCGCATCCGCGACGTTGGCGACGATCTTCATCGCCGTCCACAGCCCACTGGCCCGCGACAGCTCCACCGCGTGCCGGCCGTGGTCGAGGACGTCCTGCGAATCCGCCGGGAAGAACACCGGCATCGCCAGGTCGGCCAGCGCGTGCTCGGAGGCGCACGGCACCGATGACGACTTCGCGTTCGGATCGTCCCCGACCAGCGCGACCGCGCCGCCGCGCGGGTGGGTTCCGGCGAGGTTGGCGTGCCGCAACGCGTCCGTGGCCCGGTCCAGGCCCGGGGCCTTGCCGTACCAGAAGCCGGTGACGCCGTCCCTGCGCAACGAGCCCAGCCCCGCGGCCAGCTGGCTGCCCATCACCGACGTCGCCGCGAGTTCCTCGTTGAGCCCGGGCCGGTGCACCACCGCGTGCTCGTCCAGCAGCTTCCCGTGCCGCGCCAGCTCCAGGTCGAAGCCGGCCAGGGGCGAACCCTCGTAACCGGACACGAACGCCGCCGTGTCCCGGCCTGCCCGCCGGTCGTGCCGGACGCGGTCCAGCACCACCCGCACCAGAGCCTGCACACCGGTGAGGTAGACCGTTCCCGTCTCGCGCACGTACCGCTCGTCCAGGGTGAAGGTGGTCATGCCGGGCCTTTCGCGTCACGCCGGTTGGGACGTGGATCACTTCAGCCAACGCGAGCGGCGCCGCGCAACAACGAACGGGCCGGTTCGACCTAGCACGCAAAAATCCTCGCGATCGGAGTGCTCCGGGACGCATCTGTTGCGTACGATCGCCCGTCATGACCGACGAGCTGATCGACGCGACCGACCGGGAGATCCTGACGCTGCTGCGGGAGGACGCCCGCCGGACGCTGTCCGACATCGCCTCCCGCGTCACGCTGTCCACGGCCGCGGTGAAACGACGCGTCGATCGGTTGCAGGAGACCGGGGTCATCACCGGGTTCACCGTGCAGATCGACCACGCCAAGCTCGGCTGGGGCATCGAAGCCTTCACCCAGCTCCGATTCTTCGGCACCACGAACGTCGACGAGATCGTGCAGACCACCACGCGGATGCCCGAGGCGCAGGCGGTGTTCACCATCGCCGGCGACCCGGACGCCCTGGTATGGCTGCGGGTGCGCGACATGCAACACCTGCAACGCACGATCGACGAACTGCGCCGCAGCCACCGCATCACCAGCACGAAAACCCTCATCGTCCTGGATTCCTGGACGCGGGGCCAGCAGTGGCCGGGCACCGCGCCCTGACCGGACCGGTCAGGCGAAGACGACCGTTGTTCCCCGTCAGGGGCGATTGCCGTCCCGGTTGCGTGGCTCGGCAGCCGTGACGAGCCCGCGGAGGAGGGCGTCGACGATGCGGGTGGGCAGGTCCGGTTCGAGCGGCTCGCGGGTAAGCACGATCCTGAAGTGCAACGGCGCGACGAGCATCTCGAGCACGAAACGAGGTTCGGTGGTGCCGGGCAGCTCGCCGCGCTTGATCGCCCGCTCGGCGATCTGTCCGGACTGGGCGTAGCGGGCGTCCCAGTACTGGTCGCGCAGTCGCCGGGTGGCCGGGTCGTCGCCGGCCGAGGCCAGCGCCCGATCGAGGGCGTTACCCCCGGGCGAGGTCAGGTACCTGGCGAGCGCGGTGGCGTAGGCGATCAGATCGTCCCGCAGGGTCCCGGTGTCGGGCACCGGGAGCTGTTCGGCGGCGTCGGCGAGCAGGGCGTCGATGATGAGATTCTCGCGAGTGCCCCACCGTCGGTAGATCGACGTCTCGTTCACCTGCGCGCGCCGGGCCACCTCGCACACCGTCAGGCCCGTCAGGCCCTGCTCCAGCAGCAGTTGGTTGGTCGCCTCGATGACAGCGGCGCGCACGCGCGCCGACCGTCCACCCGGCCGTCGCCGGACGTCCACATCACTCACAGGACGACACCCTAATACAAGTGCTCTTGCTTTAGCGCGGACGAGCCGACATACTCCTGACGCAAGCCGACTGGCCTTAACGGCGAGCCTCGGTCGCAGCGGCGGCGCTCGGACCCGGCCCGCCTGCCCCACTCACAGGAGTACTGAGATGCGCATCGAACGGGACATCGAGGTCCCCACCCGCACGGGCTCGCCGATCCTGGCCGACGTGTTCCTGCCCGACGACGACGGCGCCTTTCCCGTGCTGGCGTCGATCAGCCCGTACGGCAAGGACGTGCACTGGCCGGACCGCTACCCGCTCTACGAACTCGTTCCGCAGAACGAGCACATGGTGTGGGAGACCCCGGATCCCGAGTGGTGGACGGCCCGTGGCTACGCGGTACTGCGCGCCGACACCCGGGGCACCGGGAAGTCACCCGGCCGCATGGACCTGATGAGCCCGGCTGATTCCGAGGACTTCTACGACGTCGTCGAGTGGGCGGCCGAACAGACGTGGTCCAACGGCAAGGTGGCTTCCAGCGGCATCTCGTGGCTCGCGATCATGGGCTGGAGGGTGGCGGAGCTGCAGCCGCCGCACCTCGCCGCGATCGTGATCTGGGAAGGCGCGTCCGACTTCTACCGCGACTTCATCTACCAGGGCGGCCTGTACGCCCACGGGTTCGTCGAGTTCTGGTGGAACCGCCAGATCACCCCCCAGCGCAACGGCAGCGACGGCGACGACTGGCGCGAGGTGCTCCCGCAGCATCCCGTGCTCGACGAATACCACCAAACGCGGATCGTCGATCTCGGCCGGGTCACGGTTCCGGTGCTGTCGGCCGCCAACTGGGGCGCCCTGCACGTGCACCTGCGCGGCAACATCGAAGGCTGGGCCCGGGCGGCGTCGCGGGACAAGTGGCTCGTGGTGCACACCGGCACCCACATCGACCCCTACTACGCCGAGTGGGCACTGGATCTGCAGTTGCGCTTCCTCGACCGCTTCCTCAAAGACCAGCCCGACCGCATGGACGGCGTGGCCCCGGTGCGACTGGCGATCCGGCGCGGACGCGAGGTGGACTGGCGGGACGCCACGGATTTCCCGCTCCCGCAGACGCAGTGGCGCGAACTCCACCTCGGTGACGGCGTCCTCGACTGGGACCCGCCCGCAGACGCCACGACGGTGGCCTACCCCGCCGGCTTCGACACCGCACCGGTGTCCGAACCGCTCGAGCTGACCGGTCCCGTCGCGCTGCGCCTGTGGCTCAGCGCCGAGCAGGACGACCTCGACATCTTCGCGCGGGTGCAGCACATCGGCGTCGACGGCGAGCCGATCCCGGCTGTCGGCCCGCAGGGCGACCCGATCCCGATGGCCATGGGCTGGCTCAGGGCGTCACATCGCGAGACCGACCCGGAGCGGTCACTGCCCTACCGGCCGTGGCACACCCACGCCCGCGAGATCCCCCTCGTGCACGGCGAGCCGACCCTGCTCGAAGTCGAGATCTGGCCCACCAGCATCACACTCGCACCAGGCGAGCGGCTGCGCCTCGAACTGGTCACCGGGGACAGCGACCTCGGCTTCATGACCCACGACCACCCCGATCTGCGTCGCCCGGCGACCACCGCCACCATCCACCTCGGCGGCGACCACGCCTCCCACCTGCTCGTTCCCGTCATCCCGCGATAGGGCCGGCCACGCCCGTGAGCCCCGGAAGAGGATTCGCCATGCGACAACTCGTGGACATCTCGGTCCCCCTGCGGAGCGGGATCGCCTCCGACCCACCCGGCCACCGGCCCTCGATCACCTACATCGACCACCAGCAGTCCGTCCCGGACATGCTCCGCTTCTTCCCGGGCGCGACGGCCGAGGACCTGCCCGACGGCGAGGGCTGGGCGATCGAGCGGATCGAGGCCACCACCCACACCGGCACCCACCTCGACGCCCCCTACCACTACGCGTCCACCATGGACGGAGGACGCCGGGCCATCACGATCGACGAGGTCCCCCTGCACTGGTGCTTCCAGCCCGGGGTCAAGCTGGACTTCCGCCACCTCCCCGACGGCCACGTCGTAAGCCCCGCCGACATCGACGCCGAGCTCGACCGGATCGGCCACCAGCTGCGCCCGCTCGACATCGTGCTGATCAACACCCGCGCCGGCACCCGGTACGGCCAGGACGACTACGTCACCTCCGGCTGCGGGGTCGGCCGCGCCGCCACCCTGCACCTGCTCGAACAAGGGGTTCGGGTGACCGGCACCGACGCCTGGAGCTGGGAC
This sequence comes from Amycolatopsis thermoflava N1165, assembly GCF_000473265.1. Lineage (NCBI taxonomy): Bacteria > Bacillati > Actinomycetota > Actinomycetes > Pseudonocardiales > Pseudonocardiaceae > Amycolatopsis > Amycolatopsis thermoflava. Next base: position 1,053,931 of record NZ_KI421511.1, on the reverse strand, counting down.
GCCCCGTTCCTGTTCACCGCCGAACGCTACGCCCGGGACCACGACGCCTCCATCATCTGGGAGGGCCACCGGGCCGGACGTGAGATCGGCTATTGCCACATCGAGAAGCTGCACAACCTGGAGAACCTCCCGGCACACGGCTTTCAGGTCGCCTGCTTCCCGGTCAAGATCCATCGAGCCTCCGCCGGCTGGACCCGCGCCGTGGCGATCTTCGACGAGGACGTGGCATGAAACTCGGTTCCCTGCTCGTGGACGGTGTGCGGCGCTATGGCGTCGTCGACGGTGATCGCATCGCTCTGCTCGACGAGACCGCCGACGTCTTCGAGGTGCTCGCGACTGGCAAACCCGCGGCGGCTGGTCAGCGGTTGCCTTGGGACGAGACCGCGCCGATCGCCGTCCCGGTGCCGATCGCCAGCATCCGCGACTTCATCACCTTCGAACAGCACACGGCCGGCTCGCTCCGCGCGATCACCGGGAGCAGCGAGGTCCCGGACGCCTGGTACGAAGCGCCCGCCTTCTACTTCACCAACCCGCACGCGGCGATCGGCTCCGGCACACCGGTCCCGATGCCGCCCGGGTGCGAGGTGCTGGACTTCGAACTGGAAGTCGCGGTCGTGATCGGCACGGCGGGCTTCAACCTGTCCGTGGCCGAGGCCGTGGACCACATCGCCGGGTTCACCATCCTCAACGACTGGTCGGCCCGCGACCTGCAGAGCCGGGAGATGCGCGTCGGTCTCGGACCGGCCAAGGGCAAGGACACCGCGACCACACTCGGCCCCGTGCTGGTCACCCCGGACGAACTCGCCGGCCACGAGAGCGACGGCCGCTACGACCTCGCCATGGAGGTGTTCGTGAACGACACCCGCATCGGCGGCGACACGCTCGCGAACATGGCCTGGACCTTCGCCGAGCTGATCGCCTACGCCAGCCGCGGCACCTGGGTGCGGCCCGGTGACGTGCTCGGGTCCGGAACGTGCGGCAGTGGCTGCCTCGCCGAACTGTGGGGATGGCACGGCGAACGGCAACCACCGCCGCTGCGCATCGGCGACACCGTGCGCATGACGGTGCAAGGGATCGGCACCATCCACAACACCGTGGTCGCCGGCCCACCGCTGCACGACGTTCCACCGGCTCGCCGCTCACGCTGAACGCCCTCCACGCCGTCGCCGAGGCCGCCCGCCGGCACCCCCGAGGACCAGTGGCGGGAAGCCGTCACCGGGGCGTGCGCGGCGCTGGCCGAGGCGACCTGGAGATCGACCTTCCGGGCCGGTTCTCGGTCCTCGCCGGGCGTGGGCGGCAGGTCCCGGCTCACGGCGACGGATCGCGCAGACCTCCCCGCGCACCGGCTAGGCTGCGGTTCATGCCTGCCGCGCCACGCCACACCGCCGCCACGCCGCATCGGGACGCGGCACCGGCTTCTTCGGGGCGAGAAGCCGCCTTCCGGCTGGCGCGGCGGCAGTTCCGCGAGGGAACGCGCATCGAGATGCAGGCTCTGGCCAACGAGCTCGGCGTGAGCCGGATGACGTTGAACCGCTGGGTCGGCAGCCGGGACCGGCTGCTGGGCGAGGTCAACTGGTCCCTGGCGAAGCCCACCCTCGATCTCTGCCGCCGCAAGGCCGCGACGTCCGGGATCGATGCGGTGGCGCAGACCCTCGAGGGGTTCATCGCCACCGTCCTGGACGCGCCGTTCATGAGGACGTTCCTGCGGCAGGAGGGCGAGATCGCGCTGCGGATCCTGACGACCCGCAGCAGCGAACTCCAGCACAACTTCATCGCGTACGTGACCGACTTGCTGCGCGAGGAGCTGCCCGACCCGCCGGGCGGGCTCCCGCTCGAGGATCTCGCCTATCTCGTGGTCCGCATCGCCGAATCGTTCTGCTACGTGGACATGATCACCGGCGGCGAGCCGGACGCCACCAAGGTCGGCGCGGCGATCCGGCGGCTGCTGTCCTGATCCTCAGACGGCCGCGACCGCGCGGTCGCTGAGGAACTGGCGCATTTCCCGCGCCACGACCTCGGGTGTCTCGTAGCAGGCGAGGTGACCGGCGTCGGCGAGGAGCACCAGGCGACCGCCGGGAACCCGCCGCACGTCCGAGATCTGCTTGTCCAGATTGACCACGGTGTCCTTGCCGCCGACCACGTACAGCAGCGGGACACGCAGCCCTGGCAACTCGTCGGCCATGCTCGTGTACACGCCGCCGCCGAGCCAGCCGCGCCACATCCGCTCGGTGACCGTGGGCATGGTGCGCACCAGGTCGGTCGTCTTCGCGGGATCCTGCGAGATGCTCGCGATGCCCGCGGTGATCGTGTCCAGATCGCCGTAGGCGCCGTGGAAGCCTTCGATGACGGGATCGCCGGGGGACGTACCGCCCGCGTTCCACGGCATGATCCCCACGACCGCCTCCACCTCGCCGGGATGGTCCAGTGCGATCCGCACACTGATGGCGCCGCCCAGCGACAGCCCTGCCACGACGAACCGGGTGAGCCCGATTTCCCGGCAGGCCTCGAAAACGGTCTCGGCGAGCCGCGCCAGGTCGCCGTCGGCCCGCGCACCGGCCGAACCGGCGTGGCCCGGGAGATCCATCAGGACGACGCGGTACCCGTCGAGCAAGGGCGCCACCCCGGCCCAGCACTCGATCGAACAACCAAAGCCCGGCAGAAGAACGATCGTGCGCTCCCCGCCGCCGCGAACTTCGTAGTGGATTCCGCTGGTGGTGATGGGCATCGTTGCCCCTCTCTCCTGATGTTACGTGACGCGATATGTAACAGCTCACGCAGATTAGCCGTGCGAGCGGCACATCCGCAAGCTGTGTTACATTGCCGTATATGTAACATCACGAGAGTGGGGAAGAGAACCGATGAGCACCACCAGCCGCGAGGTTCATCTGGTCGCACGCCCGGCCGGGGTGCCGTCCCCGACGGACTTCGCGATCGTGGAAGCCGTCGTGCCGGAACCGGAACCAGGACAGGTGCTGGTGCGCAACGACTGGATGTCGGTCGATCCCTCCATGCGCGGGCGCATGCGGGACGTACCGTCCTACCTCCCGCCGTTCGCCCTCGGCGCGCCACTGGACGGCGCGGCCGTCGGCACGGTCGTCCGGTCACGGAGCCGCAAGCTGCGCGAAGGAGACATCGTGTGGCACCACCACGGCTGGCGGGACTACGCCGTGGTCGGCGCGGAAGAAACCCACCGTCTGGACACGACGGGCGTCAGCGGCTCGGACTACCTCGGTGTACTCGGCATGCCCGGCCTCACCGCCTACCTGGCGCTGAGCGAGTTCGCGCCCGTGCACCCCGGCGATGTCGTCTTCGTTTCGGCGGCCGCCGGCGCCGTCGGCGTGGTGGCCGCCCGGGTCGCCCGCCACCTCGGCGCGGCCGCGGTGATCGGGTCCGCAGGCGGGCCGGACAAGGCCCGGCGACTGGTGGAACAGCTCGGCTACGACCGGGCCATCGACTACAAGGCAGGACCGGTCGGGCCCGCCTTGCGTGCGGCGGCGCCCGGTGGAATCGATGTCTATTTGGACAGTGTCGGCGGGGACCAGCTGGAGGCCGCCCTCGACGCGCTCCGCACCGGAGGCCGCGTGGCGGTGTGCGGGTCCGTCTCCCAGGCGAACGCCGAGAAACCCGTGCCCGGCCCGGCCAACCTCGCACTGATCACGAAGAAGCGCCTGACCTTGCGCGGCTTCATCGTGCTGGACCATCTGGAGCGCTGGCCCGAATGGATCGCCCTCGCCCGGGGCTGGCTGGAGGACGGATCGCTCGTCTCGACGACGACCGTGGTGGACGGCCTGGAGAACGCCGTCGGAGCACTGCTGGGGATGCTGTCCGGCGCCAACGTCGGCAAGATGCTGGTGCGGCTGCACGGGGCGGCCGCATGACCACATCGCCTGAACTGTGGCAGGTCAACGGTGTGGAGCTCGCGGTGACCGCGGCGGGCGAAGGACCGCTCGTCGTGCTCGCGCACGGATTTCCCGACCTCGCCGTCACCTGGCGACTGCAGATCCCCGCACTGGTCGAGGCCGGTTATCGCGTGCTGGCTCCGGACATGCGCGGCTACGGCAGGAGCTCGCGCCCCGGCGAACGATCGGCGTACGCGCTACGCACGGTCGGGCTGGACCTGATCGGTCTGCTCGAGCACGAGGGTGCTGACACGGCGCATTTCGTGGGGCACGACTGGGGCGCCGCGTGCGTGTGGCAGCTCGGCCTCGACCACCCGGACGCCGTTGCCTCGCTCACCGGTCTCAGCGTGCCGTACGCCGCGCCCGCGCCCGCCCCGCCGACACAGATCCTGCGCGCACGCTGGGGCGAGCGTTTCTACCAGATCCGGTTCCAGGAGGCCGGGACCCCCGAGGCGTTGCTGATGCGCGATGTCGACCGCTCACTCGCCGCCATCTTCAGCGACCGCTACGACCTCCTCGACTGCGAGGACCCCGTCCGCCCGCCCGAATGGCTGCCACCCGGCCTGTTCCGCCGGATCGCCGGACGATTCCGCGAGACGGGTTTCGCGGGCGGCCTCAACTACTACCGCAACATCGACGACAACTGGCGCGACGCCAAGGCGGCGCGAGAGCGGGTCATCCGGCAGCCGTCCCTGTTCATCACGGGCAGCGCGGACCCGGTGTCCACGTTCCTGCGATTCGAATCCGGCGCACGGGCGTTCGAGGATCTCCGCACGCTCGTCGTGGACGGGGCCGGGCATTGGGTGCACCAGCAGGCACCGGACACGGTGAACGAAGCGCTTCTGGCGCACCTTCACCGTGCCCGCGCGGCGGTCAGGAAATCTCCCGCTTGAGGATCTTGCCGGTGGATGTCATCGGCAGTCGCTCACGGAACTCGACGATCCTCGGGTACTTGTAGGCGGCCAGCTGCCGCCTGCCCCAGGCGACCAGGTCTTCGGGCCGGACCGCCTCGTGGCCCTCGGCGGGCACGACGACGGCCTTGATCTCCTGACCGTGCGAGGCATGCGGGACCCCGATCACCGCGACGAGCGACACGGCCGGGTGTTCCAGGAAAACCTCCTCGATCTCACGGGGATAGACGTTGTAGCCGCCCCGGATGATGAGGTCCTTCGACCGCCCGACAATGTGATAGAAGCCGTCGGCGTCCTTGCGGGCCAGGTCACCGGTGCGGAACCAGCCGTCGCGGACGGCCTCGGCGGTCGCCTCGGGCCGCTTGTAGTAGCCCTTCATGACGTTGTGCCCGCGAATCGCGATCTCCCCCACTACCCGCGGGTCGTCCGGGAGCGTCGTCCAGTCGTCCGCGATCAGCTTCATCTCGACGCCGTCGATGGGACGGCCGATGGACCCGGCACGGACCGGCTCCCCCAGCCGTGTGTGACTGGCCATCGGTGAGGTCTCGGACAGGCCGTAACCCTCCAGAATGGACGTTCCGAGGCGGGCTTCGAACTCCTTGTGGAGCTCGATCGGCAGGGCTGATCCGCCCGACGCGGCGACGCGAAGCTGCCCGTGCAGGCGGTCGCCGTCCGGCACGTCGCCGAGTGCCCGCAGCAAGGCCCAGAACATCGTCGGCACCCCGGCGAAGATCGTGACGTGCTCGTCGAGCATGAGCCGGATTGCCTGAGCGGCGTCGAACCTGGGCACCATGACGATGGTGCCCCCGCAGAGGGTGGACGCGTTCTGAACGCAGGTCTGCCCGAGCGAGTGGAACAGGGGCGCGACCAGTAGGTGGGTGTCCGGCCGGCCGGGGTCGAGCTCGTACACCGACACGGCCGCCCGCGCGTTGAGCAGCAGGTTGCGGTGGGTGAGCTCGGCGCCCTTGGGCCGCCCTGTCGTGCCGGAGGTGTAGAGGATCACGGCCGTGTCCCCGTCCTCACGCGTCACGGTGTCGAACGACGCGGGACCGGTCAGCGCCTCGCCGCACCAGGTTGTCTCCCCCGCCTCGTCGGCCCCGATACTCCAGAACCGGCCGCACCGCCCGGCGTTGTCGAAGCCCTCGCGGGCCGCTTCGGCGAGGCGCGGGTCGGCGGAGTCCTCGTACACGAGGTAGGCGACCGCGTCCGAGTCGTCCAGGTGGTAGGCGATCTCCCGGGCGCGTAGCAGGACGTTGAGCGGCACCACCGCGGCGCCCGCCCGCAGCACAGCCCAGTACGCGATGGTGAACTCCGGGACGTTCGGGCACGACAGGGCCACCTTGTCACCCGGCGAGACGCCGGATTCCACCAGACGCCGCGCCATCGCCGCCGATCGCCGCGACACCTCGGCGAACGTCAGCCGCCGCGTCCCGGCGACGAGGAACTCGCGCTCGCCGTAGCGCTCGGCGGAGACGTCCAGCAGGGTCGCCAGGTTCGACATGGACCGTCCTCCTTGTCGTTCTTCCACGGCCGTAGTCGGTCGCGTATCTGACGCCACTGTTACGTTTTCAGCAATGTAACGCAGGCCGCAGATTAACCGCACCGCAGGGCGTACGCAAGAGCGTGCCGAGGGCGATCAGGTCCGTCAGTGACTGTCCCGCAGCGGCTAGATTCGTGCCGTGGACACGGACGGGCTCGTCGGGCGCGAGCGTGAGCGGGCGGCCCTGGAGCGGGCGCTGTCCGGGGTGCACTCGTTCGCGGTGGTGCGAGGTGAGCCGGGCGCGGGCAAGAGCACGCTGCTGGACGCCGCGGCGGCCGCCGCCGGTGTGCGGGTGCTGCGCGCCGCGGGCGTGGAGGCCGAGTCCCAGCTGCCGTTCGCGGGGTTGCACCAGCTGCTGCTGCCCCTCCTCGCGGACGGCCCGCACGCGCGCGACGTGCTCGACCTGATGCTGGGGTCCGATTCCCCGCCGGACGTGCTCACGCTCGGCAACGCGGTGATCGGCCTGCTGGCCGCGGCCGGGCCGGTGTTCGTGGCGGTCGACGACGGGCACTGGTTCGACCAGCTCAGCGCGCAGGTGTGCGCCTTCGTCTTCCGGCGGGTGGGCGTGCATGGCGTCCGCGGCGCGATCACGCTCCGGACCGACGTTCCCTCGCCGTTCGACCGCGCCGGGCTTCCGGAGGTCGAAGTCGGGCCGCTGGCCCGCGAGGACGCCGAGGCGCTGCTGGACCGATCGTTCCCGGGCCTGGACGCCCGGCTGCGGCAACAGGTGCTCACCCAGGCCGAAGGAATCCCGCTCGCGCTGGTCGAGCTCCCGCGCACGGCGCGGAACACCGAGCTCCAGACCGATCTTCCGCTGTCCCGGCGGCTGGAGGGCCTCTACGCCGGGCAGATCAGCGAACTCACGCCCTCGTCCCGGCGCGCGCTGCTGCTGGCCGCGCTGGACGGTCTGTCGTCGTTGTCCGCGCCCCGCCGTCGAGAGGTGGAACGGCGGCTGCGAGACGTGGACGAAGCGATCGGACGCGGGCTGCTGCTGGTGGATCCGGTGTCCGGGCAGCTGGGGTTCCGGCATCCGCTGGTGCGGTCGGCGGTGGTGCAGCTGGCGACACCGAACGAGCGGCGCGCGGCGCACGCCGAGCTGGCCGAGGCGCACCGCGGTGACATCGAGCGCCGGGCCACACACCTGTCGGCCGCCACGATCGACCCGGACGAGCGGGTCGCCGCCGTGATCGAGCGCGCCGCGCTGTCGGCCACGCGGCATGGCGCCGCGGCATTGGCGATCGAGTGGCTGGAGCGGGCCGCCGAGCTGAGCGAGGATCCCCGCGAGCGGGAGCGCCGCTTCGGCGAGGCCGCGTTCGTGGCCGGGCAGTCCGCGCGGCTGCAGGACGCGCAACGACTGCTCGACGCCTCGGGACACCCCGGGTCGGTCGACGCAGTGCTGACCGCCGCCTACGCCGCCCTGTACCGCGAGGGCGACGTGCACGCCACCCACCAGCGCATCGCCAGCACCGTGGCCGCGTCCGGGGACGAGCTGGACGACGCGATCCTCGACCGGCTGCTCAACCTCCTGCTGGCCATCAGCCAGTTCGCCGGGGACCCGGCGACCTGGACGGTGACCGAGCAGCTCGTCGACCGCTTCGCCGGCCGGGTCAACCCCCACACGCTGATCCACCGCGACGCCTGGGGCGATGTCGTGCGCCGCGGCGGCGGGGTCACCGACCGCCTGCGCGGGGCCTTCGCCGAGCTGAGTGAGGGCGAACCGTGGGACGTCATGCGGCTGACGGTGGCCGCGTTCTACGTCGACGCACTGGACGAGTTCCGGCCCTACCTGCGCCGGATGGTGGAGCGGGAGGGCGAAGCCGGGGCCGTCACCAACGTGATGACGATGCTGCACGTGGTGATGCTCGACCAGATCAACACCGGACAGTGGACCGACGCCGAGGCGGCCGGTCATCGCGGACTCGAGCTGACCACCCGGCACGGCTACACCCTGTTCGGGTACCAGTTCCGCGCGTTCCTCGGCCTGGTGGCCGCGGCACGGGGCGACCACGAAGCGGCTGCCGGGCACCGGACCGCGCTGGAGTCCTGGGCCGGCCCACGCGGCATCGGCTTCCTCACCAACTACGCCCACGCGATCGGTGCCCTGTCCGCGCTGGGTGCGGGCGACTACGAGACCGCCTACCGCTTCGCGACCACGGTCACCACGCCGGGCACCTTCACCCCGTACGTGCAGCAGGCTCACCGCACCCTGCTGGACCTGGTCGAAGCCGCGCTGCACAGCGGACGGCCGGACGAGGCCCGGCGGCACGCTCTCGCCGCCCGCGACGCCGGATTGCCGGACATCTCGCCCCGCCTGGCGCTGCTCACCGCGGGCGCACTGGCGATGACCTCGGAGGAGCCGGATTTCGACGCCGCGCTCGCCCTGCCCGGAGCGGCGCTGTTCCCGTTCGACTCCAACCGCATCCGCCTCGCCTACGGCACGTGGCTGCGGCGGGTCCGCCGCCCCGCGCACGCGCGCGACCAGCTCAGCCGCGCCGCCGAGGGGTTCGAGCGGATCGGCGCGCAGGGCTGGGCCGAGCGCGCACGCACCGAGCTGCGGGCCGCCGGGGCGAGTTTCAAGACCGGGGCCCCCGTCGTGCTGACGGTGCAGGAGCGGCAGATCGCCGAGCTGGCGGCCGGCGGACTGACGAACAAGGAGATCGGCACCCGGCTCTACCTGTCGCCGCGCACGGTCGGCTCGCACCTGTACCGGATCTTCCCCAAGCTGGGCATCACCAGCCGCGCCGCGCTGCGCGACGCACTCGAGCGACTCGAAGTACAGTCATCCGACTGATTCGACGGCTCTGACGGCCGCCGCACCATTGATCCAGGCAAGCAACACCGGATCGAGGAGCGCACAATGACCACCACCCCCGTCGTTTTCATCCACGGCCTCTGGCTGCACGCGTCGTCGTGGCAGCCCTGGGCCGACCTGTTCGCCGCCAACGGCTACTCCCCGCTCATGCCGGGATGGCCGGGCGAGGAACCCACCGTCGAGGCGGCTCGCGCGAACCCCGAGGCGGTCGCCGGGCACGGCATCGACGACGTCACCGAGCACTACCGCGGCATCATCACCGGGCTGCCGACGGCCCCGGTGCTCATCGGGCACTCCTTCGGCGGCTTGATCGCGCAGAAGCTGCTCGGCGAGGGCCACGGCCGGGCCGCGGTCGCGATCGACCCGGCCCAGATCAAGGGCGTCAAACCGCTGCCGTTCGCGCAGCTGCGGTCCGCCTTCCCGGTGCTGGGCAACCCGGCCAACAAGAAGCGCGCCGTGTCCCTGACGGCGAAGCAGTTCCGCTACGGCTTCGGAAACGCGATCTCCGAGGAGGAGTCGAAGCGGCTCTACGAGGCACACACCATCCCCTCGCCCGGGCGGCCGCTGTTCGAGGCCGCGTTCGCCAACTTCACCAAGAACTCCCCCGCGAAGGTGAACACCGGCAACGGCGAGCGGGGCCCGCTGCTGCTGATCTCGGGTCAGGCCGACCACACCGTCCCCGACGTGGTCACTCGCGCCGCGTTCAAGCTCTACGGCGACTCCACCGCCATCACCGAACTCAAGCAGTTCCCCGGCCGCGGCCACTCCCTGGTGCTCGACAGCGGCTGGCGCGCCGTCGCCGACTCCGCCCTGGGCTGGCTGGCCCGTCAGAACGTGCAGGGGGCGTGATGCTGACGACCGAGCAGCTGGGGCACCTGCGGCACTGGGACAACCTGTCGCGGCAGCAGACCAACGACTGGTCGCTGATGCAGGGCAAGGGGGTGAGCCAGGACGACTTCGGTGGCTACCGGTTCCAGCTCGCCTACATGATCTACGGGCTGGCGCTGACCCACCGGCACCGGCTGCCCGCCGCGCCGGGGCTGTTCCAGCCGACGATCCAGCGACTGATCACCAAACTGCTGGAGCCCGAAGTGTGGCTGTACTGGCGGGACGTCAGCCGCGGTGGTTCGGTGTTCAACGCCCACCTCGGCGAGCTCGGTGAGGAATGGGACCCGGTCGTCCGCGACAACATCATGTACAGCGCCTACGTGCAGTCCACCGCGCTGCTGCACGACTACCTCTTCACCGACGACCGCTTCGCCCGGCCGGAATCGCTGACCTTCCGGCACTGGTCGTTCTTCTGGGGCGGGGGCGAGAAGCGGTTCGCCTACGACCGCGACTCGCTCACCGAGCACCTGTACTGGCAGATGGTGGCCAACGGCTACCTCGGCGTCGCGTGTGAACCCAACTGCATCTTCCAGATCTGCAACCAGCCCGCCATCCTCGGCTTCCGGCTGCACGACCTGCTCACCGGCGGCCACCGCGCCGAGGAGGTCGTCGCCGGGTACGAGCAGGCCTGGGCCGACTTCGGCCGGCTCGACGCGGGCGGCCACTACAACACGATGATGCTCGCGGATTCACGGCGGGTCCGGCCGAACGAGGTGCCCTCACCGTGGGTGGACGCCTGGTGCGGGGCGCTGATGAACATGTGGAACAGCGACTTCGTGCACCAGCACTACCCGCGGCAGGTCAGCGACTTCCTGATCCCCGGCCCGGACGGCACCCTGTCGGTGCCCTCGGCGCCGGCGCGAGAGGTCATGGGCCAGCGCGTCGTCGCCGACACCTGCGACTTCGGCTGGGTCGCCGCCTGGGCCGCCGAGATGGGCGACAAGGCCACTGTGGACGGTCTACTCGGCCACGCCGACCGGTTCTTCTCCCCGGTGTGGCGCGACGGCGGGCTCTACTACCCGCGCAACGACACGCTGACCGACGAGGACGGAAACCGTACGGAGATCGAACCGATGAGCGGCAACGTCCTGCTCGGCTACGCCCGGCTCAACGTGCCCGACGGCCTGCGCGGCCTCTACCAGGCCCCCTGGCCGGACGGGCATTTCACCGAGCCCGCGATCGTCGCCGTGGACCGCAACGTCGACGTCAGCCGCGCCGAAGTGATCGACGGCGTCCTGCACGCGCGGGTGCGGATCAACCCGGCCGTACCCGGCGGCGGCACCGTGACCTTCGGCCGCCTCCCCGAACGGTGGCGGCTCAACGGCTCGACGGTGTCCACACCGGACTTCGTGGTGCCGCCCGGACCCGCGCACGACATCATCGTGGAGCCCCTGTCATGAAACCCACCTTCACCCTGGTTGACCACCATGGAACCCCGGTGACGGAAGCCAGCTACCGCGGCCGCTGGACCGTCGTGTTGTTCGGCTTCACCCACTGCCGCGTGGTCTGTCCACGAGCGCTCGGCCGCCTGTCGGAGGCGCTCGCCTCCGCCGAGGTCGAGGCGCTCTACATCACCGTCGACCCCGACCGCGACACGCCCGAAGTCCTGCGGCAGTTCCTGGAAACCGGCTATCCGCGGTTCACCGGGCTCACCGGCACCGCCGAACAGACCGACGCGGCCCGCCGGGCCTTCGGCGTCTTCGCCCGTCGCCGGCCCGATCCCGACGACCCCGACGGCTACGCCGTCCCGCACACGGCCATCACCTACCTGCTCGACCCCGACGGCGACTACCGCAGCCACTGGACCGACACGACCGACGCCGACACCATCGACCATGGTGGCGCCGGCCGGGAAGTCCTACGGTTCCGGTGCTGCGCCGGATCGCACCCCTCGCAGGGGCGCGACAAACAGCCCGAGCCGTGTGGTGTGCGGTCAGTACATCACCGCCTGCCGAAGCTGAGCGTGAGCCGCACCTCGAGCCGGCGCCGCGGTCGTCAGCGCCGCGCAGGAAGCCGGCTCTTGACCTGGTACTCGCGCAGCAGGCCGCGGCTGATGATCGTCTTCTGGATCTCGCTGGTGCCCTCGCCGATGAGCAGGAACGGCGCCTCCCGCATCAGGCGCTCGATCTCGTACTCCTTGCTGTAGCCGTAGCCGCCGTGGATGCGGAACGCCTCCTGGGTGACCTCGGCGCAGTACTCGGAGGCGATGAGCTTCGCCATGCCCGCCGCCACGTCGTTGCGCTCGCCGGTGTCCTTCAGCCGCGCCGCGTTGACCATCATCAGGTGCGCCGCCTCGACCTTGGTGGCCATCTCCGCGAGCTTGAACGCGATGGCCTGGTGCTGGGCGATCGGCTTGCCGAACGTCCTGCGCTGCTGCGCGTACTCCACCGCCAGCTCGAACGCCCGGATCGCGATGCCGCACGCCCGCGCCGCCACGTTGACCCGGCCGACCTCGATGCCGTCCATCATGAACGCAAAACCCCTGCCCGGCGCCTCGCCGAGGACCTGCGAGGCGGGGATGCGGAAGCCGTCGAACACCGCCTCGGTGGTGTCGACGCCCTTGTAACCCATCTTGTCGATCTTGCCCGGGATGGTGAGCCCCGGCGCCACCTCGCCGAAGCCCTCCGGCTTCTCCACCAGGAACGTCGTCAGGTTCTGGTGGGCCTTCTCCGCGCCTTCGTCGGTGCGCACCAGCAACGCGATCAGGTTCGACGAGCCGCCGTTGGTCAGCCACATCTTCGACCCGTCGATGACGTAGTCTCCCCCGCCGGCTACGCCCCCACTGGCGGGGGTACCCCCATTGCCGTCCCGCCGCGCGCGGGTCTTGATGGCCGCCACGTCCGAGCCGAGGTCGGGCTCGGACATCGAGAACGAACCGCGGACCTCGCCCGCCGCCATCTTCGGCAGGTACTTCTGCTTCTGCTCCGGCGTGCCGTGCCGGGAGATCATGTGCGCCACGATGAAGTGCGTGTTGATGACACCCGAGACGCTCATCCAGCCGCGCGCGATCTCCTCGACCACGAGCGCGTAGGTCAGCAGCGACTCGCCCAGCCCGCCGTACTCCTCCGGGATCGTGATCCCGAACAGGCCCATCTCCTTCATGCCCTCGACGATGTCCGCCGGGTAGGCGTCCGCGTGCTCCAGCTCCTGGGCGTGCGGGATGATCTCCTTGTCCACGAACGAGCGAACCGTGGACAGGATCTCCGACTGCACGTCGGTGAGACCGGCGGTCTGGGCCAGACGAGCCACGGTCAACTCCTCACTTTCGCGATGGCACGGGCGAACTCACGCATGGCTGGTTCCGGCACTGTGAAGTAGGTGAAGCCGTACCTCTCGCGGTGGCGCTCAAGGGTGTCGGCCATTTCCCCGGGCGGTCCGGAAAGGATGGTCGGCACCTCCGACAAGTCCCGGTCCGGCAGGTGGTCTTCGAATCGGCGCGCCCCGGCGGCCGCGCGGCGACGGTCACCGTCGGGCGCGACGGCGTGGATGAGGAGGTTGAGCTCGATGGCGCCGAAGCGGTCCGGCGCGGCGTCGCGAACGTGCGCGACCCGCTGAGCCAGTGCGTCCGGGCCGAGAAAACGGAGGCTACCGGGGTTCGTCCCCGAGGTGGCGCCGCTGAAGGCGACGATGTCGGCGTGCTGGGCGGCCAGGCGCAGAACCCGGTTGCCGTTGCCCGCGATGGTCAGCGGCGGCATCGGATCCTGGACCGGCCGCGGTTGATGCCGCGGATCAGTGAGCAGGCTGCGCACCTCCCGCACTGTGCGTTCCAGGTGGTCGACACGATCGCGCGCACCGGCCCAGGGCAGGCCGGCGGCGTCGAACTCGGCCTTGACGTAGCCCGCTCCCAGCGCGACTTCGAGGCGGCCGTCGACGAGTTGGTCGGTTCCGGCGAGGTCACGCGCGAGGAGTGCGGGATTGTAGAAGCCGGCGTTCAGGACGAAGACGGCCAGCCGTGGACGGGTTGTGATCTCCGCTGCCGATACGAGCGCCGGGAACGGGGCGGGGAGGCCGAGGTGATCGGGTACGGCGATGACGTCGTACCCGAGGTCCTCCGCTTCCCTGCACCGGGTTTGCCATGCGGTCCGCGACGACGGCGTGAGCAGGTTGACGCCGAACCGGAAGCCGCGCCCGGTCACCGGCCCGCCCGCCGGATCGTGTAGACGGAGTTCTCCCGGTCGGCGGCGACGAAAACGGTCCCGTCCGCACCGACCGCCACTCCCCCGGACCGGGCGTAGGGCTGGGTCAGGTGACCGACCGCGAGACCGTCGGCCAGCACCTGCTGCTCCCCGCGGCTGTTCACCGAAACCACGCGACGGCCACCGGCGTCGAGAACCACCGAGGATCCGTCGGGCGCGACGGCGACCGCCCGGGGCGCGCCGAGTCCCCGTGCGATCTCGGTGACCTCGCCAGACGTGGGATCGATCTGAAGCAGGCGTCCGCCGGTGACTTCGGCTGCCAGGACGACGCCACGCGGAGTGAGGGCAAGACCAGCCGGGGCACCCAGATTTTCCGCCAGGACACGCGGTCGTCCATCGACGACGCGCAGAACCCGGCCGTTCGCGGGTTCGGACACCACGAGACTGCCGTCGGCGAGTTCGACGGCGTCGGAGGGGTTGTCGAGCCCGTGCACCTCGCCGGCCGGTTCTCCGGTCGCGCGGTCGAGGACCTGCACGGTGCCGATCAGTTCCGAGGTGAGCACGATGTGCTGGGCGGTGACACTGATGCCGGACGGAAATTCCAGTTCCGAGGACAACCGGCGGGCGAGTTCGGTGACCACCCCGGTGCCCGGATCCACGGTGCGCAGCGCCGTGCTGTCGGCCACGTAGAGGGTGTTCCCGTCGAAGGCGATGTCCTGGGGAAAGGCGAGCGGGCTCGACGTCAGGGTCGTGCGCGCCCCGGTGCCGAGGTCGACTTCGGTCACGGCGCTGTCGGCCATGTTGCTGACGTAGGCGTGGTCCCCCGGGCCGATGACCATGTTGTCGGCACCGGCGGGCAGGGTGGCGACGACGTCCTTCGCCCCGGTGGCGGGGTCGATGCGGATGAGCTGCCCGGTCGCTCCGTCGAGCGCGTAGAGGCGGTCGCGGGAATCGAAGCGGACCGACACCGGCTGGCGGAACCCGGCAGCGACGGTACTGGCCACCCCGGTCCGCGGGTCGATGCGGGCCACCTGTCCGCGCTTGCCGAGCGGTCCGTAGATCATCCCGTCCGGGCCGAACGCGAACGCGTTGAGGGATCCGAGATCGCGGGCGACGAGCCGCGGCGCGACGCCGGCCCGCGGGTCGATCTCCCAGAGCCCGTCGGCGAAGAAGGTCTGCCCGGCGTACAGGTGCTGCCGGGACCGGTCGAAGGCGATCGAGTTGACGCCGGGAAGGTTGTCCGCGACGGTCCGGATCCGCCCGTCGCGGTCACGGCCCTTCACCGCGCCGGCCAGCGGGTCGGTCCAGAATATCTCCCCCGACGGAGCGACGACGAGATCATCGGAGCGGCCGTCCCGCTGGGGCACGAGACTGTTGATCTGCCCGGTGGCCGGGTCGAGCGCGGAGATGGTCTCCCCGGCGAGGTTGGCGGTGAGGACACTGCCGTCCGGCGCGAGGGCCAGCCCGTTGATGGTGTGCATCGCGGTACCGGTGACAAGGCGTTCCAGGCGGTAACCCGAGGTGCTGTCGGCGGTCGCGCAGGACACCGTCGGGACGAGCGCGGCGACGAGCGCCGCGGTGATCACACGTCGATGGGTGAACAAGATCTTCTCCTCCGGCATCGGCGGGTCTCCGGGGCCGCGGGACCCCGGAGACCCGGCGGTTTCAGCGGTCGAGCTGGTCGGCGCTGGCGTAGACGGACTGGAACTCCAGGTAGTTGCCGAGCGCCTCGGGTCCGAGTTCACGGCCGATGCCGCTGCTCTTCATGCCGCCGAAGGGCGCGCCGAGGTCCTGCAGGTAGTAGTTCACGCCGATCGTGCCGGTCCGGACGCGCCGCGCGACGGCGAGTCCGCGTTCCTCGTCCGAGGTCCACACCGAACCGCCGAGCCCGTACTCGCTGTCGTTGGCGAGGCGGACTGCCTCGTCGTCGCCGTCGTAGGGCGTGACGGTGACGACCGGACCGAAGATCTCCTCCTGCGCTATCCGCTCGCGGTTGTCGACGTCGGCGAAGACCGTGGGCTGGACGAACCAGCCGCGGGACAGGCCGGCGGGACGTCCGCCGCCGGCCACGAGCCGGGCATCGGACCGGAGGCCGAGGTCGATGTAGCCGAGGACGCGGTCGAGCTGTGCCTTGCTGACCAGGGGGCCACAGGCGACGTCCGGGTCGAGCGGATCGCCGACGGTCACGTTCCCCGCGTACCGCGCCACGGCCTCGACCACCTCGTCGTAGCGCGAGCGGGGAGCGAGGATCCGGGACTGGACCGTGCAGGTCTGGCCGTTGTTCTGGAAGCAGGCGTTGTCCAGTCCGGCGACGAAGGTGTCCAGGTCCACGTCGTCGAGCACGATCGCCGCGGACTTGCCGCCCAGTTCCAGGGTGCAGCGGCGGATCAGCCGCCCGCACTCGGCGCCGATGACCCGCCCGGCCGCGGTGGATCCGGTGAACGCGATCTTGTCCACCAGCGGGTGCGACACGAGGGCGGCGCCGGCCTCTCGGCCCGCGACGACGATGTTGAGCACGCCCGGCGGTAGCCCGGCCTCAGCGGCGGCATCCCCGAGCACGTACCCGTCGAGCGCGGTCTCCGGCGAGGGCTTGAGCACGACGGTGCAGCCCGCGGCGAGTGCGGGGGCGATCTTCATCATCGCGAGGACCTGCGGGTAGTTCCACGGCGTGATCGCTCCTACCACACCCACCGGCTGGCGACGGACCACAGTGGACCCGGACGGGCTCGGCCGCACCTCCTCCAGGGGCAGGGTCTCGGCCAGATCGGCGTACATGCGCAGGAGACCGGCCGGAGCATCGCCGTTGAACGCGTTCGACAAGGCGATCGGCATCCCGTTCTCGCGGCTGACCAGCACCGCGGTGTCCCCGGCACGGGCGGCCAATGCGTCGGCGAACCGGCGCATGACCGTGGCGCGTTCGGCGGCCGTGGCGCGGCCCCACGGGCCTTCGTCGAAGGCACGGCGAGCGGCCCGGACAGCGGCGTCGATGTCGGTCTCCGTGCCGAGGGCGGCGACGCCGAGTGGACGTTCGGTGGCCGCCTCCAGCGCGACCTGGGTCTCGGTTCCCCTCGGGGCCACCCACTGGCCGTCGATGTAGAACCGGGTCCGGTTCAAGTCGGTGGTCGATTCCGCCGTGACGCTCATCGTGCCTTCCTTTCGGTGTTCGGATCCGCCGGGGGCCCGATGACCCGCCGGTCGTGCAGGCCGCCGATCTCGGCGGCGGTCAGGCCGAGGACCTCGGCCAGGACGGCCTCGGTGTCCCGGCCGAGCTCCGCGCACTCGCCCGCGGGCCCGTGGTCGCCGTCGAACCGCAAGGGTGAACGGGCGGTGACGGCGGAGCCTCCACGCGGCAGGGTCAGATCGGCGAGCACCCGGTGTGCCCCTGCGCGGTGATCGGCGACGAGATCGGCCATGCCGCGGTACCGGCCCCACAGCACCCGCGCGGCGTCCAGCTCCTTGCCGACCTCGTCGAGATCGCGCGCGGCGAACCAGGGCCGGAGGATCGCCGCGATCGTCTCGCGCAGCCGGTAGCGTTCGGTCTCGTCACGCAGGTCCGCGCGCAACGCCTTCTCGAGTGCCTGGAAGACCTCGACGGTTCCGGTCGCACTCTGCAGGGCACGCCATTGGCCCTCGGTGAGCGCCACGACCATCACGCGCGAGCCGCCCCGGCAGGCGAAGTCGACGCCGAAGCTGCCGTACACATGGTTGCCGTGCCGCGGGCGCTCCCCTCCCCGGTCGGCGGCCTCGGACAGCCAGCCGAGGTTCGCCACCCCCGCGAGCGCGACATCGGACAGGGCCAGCTCGACGAACGCGCCCTCGCCGGTGCGGGCGCGCTGCTGCAGGGCGGCGAGAACCCCGGTGGCGACGCTGAGGCCGGCGATCAGGTCCCAGGCGGGGAGCACGTGGTTGACCGGGCCGGCGTGGTCCTCGCCGCCGGTGATCGACGGAACACCGGCTTCGGCGTTGACGGTGTAGTCGACCGCGGGCCTGCCGTCGGGGTGGCCCTGCACGCGCACGTGGATCAGATCGGGCCGTCGCGCGGCCAGCCGCTCGTGGGCCAGCCAAGGCCTGCCCACGACGTTGTCGATCAGGATGCCACGTCCGGTTCCGGATGCGGTGGCCAACGCCAGGACCAGCTCCTGACCTTCCCTGCTGCGCATGTCGACCGTGACCGAGCGCTTGCCCTTGTTGAGCGAAGCCCAGTAGTAGCTCTCCCCGCCGGGCGCCACCGGCCAGCGGAGGTGGTCACTTCCGCCACCGATCGGGTCGACGCGGATGACGTCGGCGCCGAGCTGGGCGAGGGTCAGGCCGCCCGTCGGACCCGCGACGAAGCTGGCGCACTCGACGACGTGCAACCCAGCCAGTGGTCTGGTCGTGGTCATCGTTCTCCTCTGTTGCGGCCGGGCACGAGGACGGGGCGGCCGGTCACCCGGCGCTCGTCGAGGTCGGTGAAGGCGCGGGCGGCGTCGTCGAGCGGGTACGCCGTGACGACGGCCCGCACCCGGCCGTCGGCCAGCATGTCCATGGCATCGGCGAAGGTGGACATCGATGTGGAGCCCGATCCGGTGATCACGGCCTCCTTCGCGAAAACGAAGGCCGGGTGGACCCGCAGCGGCTCACCGGCGACCTGACCGGTCAGCACGTACCGTCCCGCGTGGGCCAGTGCGCGAAACGCCTGCCGGAAGACCGCCGGGTGCCCGGCGTTGTCCAGCACGACGTCGGCGCCGTGTCCGCCCGTGGCGTCGCACACCTCCTGCCAGGCCGAATCTCCCATGGCCACGACGTGTTCCGCGCCCAGGTCGAGCAGCCGCCCTGCCGCGCGGGCGTTGCCGGTGAGGGCGACCACCCGGGCGCCGAGAGCGTGCGCGACCTGCACCGCGTGCAGACCCAGGCCACCGCCCGCTCCGGTGACCAGCACGGTCTCCCCGGCCCGGACCCGCGCGATGCGGCGCAGTGCTTGCAGACCGGTTCCGACGGCACACGCGACGATCGCGGCCTCGGCGGGGTGCACCCCGGGTGGGATCGTCAGCAGCGAGGATTCGCGGAGCACGGCGTACTCCGCGAACCCGCCGTAGGTGAACGACCGCTGCGCGCACCGCAGCTCGTCACCGCCCGTGCACGGGCCGCAGCGTCCACAGGTGCGGAACTGCTTCGCAGCAACGAGATCGCCGAGGGCGAAGCGGGTGACCGCCGACCCGGCCGCCACGACCGTGCCGGCGATCTCGTGCCCGAGCACGGCCGGCAACGGGATCTTCAGCAACCCGGCACGGTCGGCCTGGTCGTGCCCGCACACCCCGCACGCGGCGACCTCGACGAGGACTTCGTCGTCGGCCGGTCGCGGTCGGCCGATGTCGGTGACTTCCACGGCCCCCGGGCGGGTCAGCACTGCGGCGCGCACGTTTCGATCACCTTGCCCGGGTTGAGGATTCCGTGCGGGTCGAGCGCCTGTTTCACCGCGTGGTGCAGGGCCAGCACCGGTGCCGCCAATTCCCGCCGGAGCCCGTCGCGTTTGAGCAACCCCACGCCGTGCTCGCCGGTCACGGTGCCCCCCAGCGCGATCGCCTCGTCGAGGATCGCCTCGAACGCATCCTCCGCGCGGGCCTCCGCGTCCGCATCGCCCACGCGGACGATCAGCAGCGGATGCAGGTTGCCGTCACCGGCGTGTGCGACGTTGGCGATGTGCACGTCGTGACGGTGTCCGATGTGCTCGATCTTCTCGAGCATGACCGGGACCGCGGCGCGCGGCACGCACACGTCCTCGGTCAGCACCCGCCCGAGGCGTTCGAGCGCAGGGTAGGCCAGCCGTCGCGCGGTGAACAGGGCTTCGGCTTCGTCCACATCGGACGAGACCGCGGCCCAGGTGGCTCCGGCGCCGGTGAAGCAGGCCAGCATCGTCTCGGCCTCCGCCTCACCCGCCTCGCCCGGCGCGTCGGTGCGGCCGAGCAGCACGGCGTCGGCCTCGGCCGACAGGCCCATGTTCTTCCAGGCGTCCACGGCCGCGAGGGTGTGCCGGTCGATCAGTTCCAGTGCCGACGGGACGAGCCCGGCCGCGCTCACCGCGGCGACAGCGCGGCCCGCGTCGGCGAGCGAAGCGAAAAAGCCGGCGACCGTGCGCTCGGGCCGGCGCGCGGGACGCAGCCGTACGGTGACCTCGGTGACCACACCGAGGGTGCCCTCGGAGCCCACCACCAGCCCGGTCAGGTCGTAGCCGGCGACCCCCTTGGCGGTGCGGCGGCCGAGGCGAACCAGTTCCCCGGTGCCCGTCACCACCTGCAAACCCAGCACGTAGTCGCGGGTCACCCCGTACTTGACGCAGCACAGCCCACCCGCGTTGGTGGCCACGTTGCCGCCGATGGTCGACCACGGCGCGCTCGCCGGGTCCGGCGGGTACCACAGACCGCGCTCCGCACAGGCCGCCCGCAGGTGGTCGTTGACCACCCCGGGTTCGACGACCGCGAGCCGCTCGGCGACGTCGATCTCCCGGATCGCGGTCATCTTCTCCGTGGACAGCACGATTCCGCCGTCGACAGCGTTCGCGCCGCCCGACAGACCGGTGCCCGCGCCGCGCGGCACGACGGGGACCTGATGCCGCACACACGCGCGCACCACCTGCTGGACCTCTTCTGCCGTATGCGGACGCACGACAGCGATCGGCTTGCCGTGCGGGGCCCACACTGCCTCGTCGTGGAGGTACCCGGCCGGGTCCTCCAGCAGCCGCCCGGCGGGCAGCGTCCGCCGCAACTCCTCCACCACGCTCACGACGCAGCACCGCCCTGGCCGCTCGCCTCGCGGAACTTGGCCATCCGCTCCGCGAGCTCGGCCCGGTACTGCTCGACGGTGGCGAGTTTGACGTGCTCGTAACCGCGGACGAGGTCGGGCAGCTCGGCCGTGTCGACCGCGAGGGCGTGGGTGTCCGGCTGGACGAACTGGGCGAGGTGCGCGGTGACCCGCTCGTACTCGGCGATCAGTTCGCGCTCCAGCCTGCGCATCGCGGTGTGGCCGAAGGGATCGAGCTTCGTCCCGCGCAGCCTCCTGGCGGCCATCAAACCGCGGAAGACCGGACGGAACCACGGTCCCAGCTCCAGCTTGCGGCGCATCCCCAGCGCCCGCAGGACTGGTGGATGCAGGCGGTAGGAGATGCGCGCGTCCGCGCCGAAGCGGGCGCGGATGGCGCGTTCGTTCGCGGGGTCGAGCGACAGCCGCGCGACCTCGTACTCGTCCTTGTAGGCCATGAGCTTGTACAAGTTGCGCGCGACGGCCTCGGTCAACGCGGTGGCGCCCGGTACGGCCGCGGCTTCGGCCCGGCGCACGCGCTCGACGTGCTCGACGTAACGGCGGGCGTAGCGGGTGTTCTGGTAGGCGATCAGGTCCGGCACCCGGATGCGCAGCAGCCGGGCGAGTTCACCGTTTTCGTCGGTGCAGACCGAGTCCAGCAGCACCTTCGCACTCGTGTCGAGGACGGGCGCTGGTTCGGGTTCGCCGCGCAGAGCGCGCACCGTCGCCTCGAATTCCGCGCGGCGCACCACGAACTGCCGTCCACGGCGGAAAGCCTGGATGTTGGCCTGCACCTTGGTGCCGCCCACGGTGATCGCTTCCTCGATCGCGGCGGCAGGGATCGGCAGGCCACCCAGCTGATAAGCCACCCCGGTGAGCAGGAGGTTGGCGAACTGGTCCTGGCCGAACAGCACCTCAAAGGCTTCCCGCGCGTCGAGCGCGGTCATCGTCGTGGCGTCGGTCGCCTCCCGGATGCGGTCGAGCAGCGCGTCCTCGCCGGGGAAGGCCACACTCGTGTCGGTGACCATGGCGCCTGTCGGCACGCGCGCCGTCGAGACCACGGCGATGGTGCGATCCGGATCGGCGACCGCCAGGTACCGCGGGTCTGCGGCCACGAGCACGTCCGCGCCGAGGTACAGGTCGCACTCCCCCGCGGCCGCCTTGTTGGCGCCGGCGTCGCCGATCTTGACGTCCGAAACCACCGCGCCGCCCTTTTGCGCGAGCCCGGTCTGGTCCAGCGAGCGGACGGGCAGGCCCGCGATGGCCGCGGCCGTGCCGAGGATCTGCGACAGGGTCACCACTCCCGAGCCGCCGACGCCGGTGATCCGCACGGTGAACCGGTCAGCCGGGACGGCCCGTGCGGGTTCGGGCAGCTCGGCCGGGATCGGATCCGCGACCGGCCGCCGCGCCCCGTCCGCGCCCGGGACCACGGTGAGGAACGACGGGCAGTCCCCGGCGAGGCAGGAGAAGTCCTTGTTGCACGAGGACTGGTCGATGCGGGTCTTGCGGCCGAACTCGGTGGGCACGGGCTGGACGGACAGGCAGTTCGACTTCGCACCGCAGTCACCGCAGCCCTCGCACACCCGCTCGTTGATGACCACACGTGCAGCGGGTTCCGGGGCGAGGCCGCGTTTGCGCTTGCGGCGCAGTTCGGTCGCGCATTCCTGGTCGTGGATCAGCAAGGTGACGCCGTCGACGCGGGCGAGCGTCTCCTGCGCCTCGGTGAGCCGGTCGCGGTGCCACACCTGGACACCTCGCGCGAGGCGGACGCGCCGGTAGCGACGGGGATCCTCGGTCGTGACGATGATCCGCCGCACGCCTTCGGCCTGCATCGCCCGCGTGATCTGCGGGATCGTGAGCACGCCCGCCGGCTGCTGGCCGCCGGTCATCGCGACCGCCGAGTTGTGCAACAGCTTGTAGGTGATGTTGACGCCGGCGGCGACCGCGGCGCGGATGGCCAGGGTTCCGGAGTGGTGGAACGTGCCGTCGCCCAGGTTCTGCAACAGGTGGTCCCGGTCGACGAACGGGCTCATGCCCACCCACTGCGCGCCCTCGCCGCCCATCTGAGTCAGGCCCGTGATCTCCCCGCTCTGCTGCGGGCCGGTCATCAGCACCAGGCTGTGGCAGCCGATGCCGGCGCCGACCAGCGACCCGTCCGGCGCCTTCGTGGAGGTGTTGTGCGGGCAACCCGAGCAGAAGTACGGCGTGCGGGTGGCCAGCGGCAGGGAGATGGTCCGCCGCGGGGGCCGCCACGCCTCGATCGAGGGAAAGTCGCCGTGCGCCCGGAGCCGCACCGCCAGTGCCCCGGCGATGGTGTCGGGATCCAGTTCGCCGGCTGCCGGGATGAGGGCGGCGCCGTCCGGTCCGCGCTTGCCGCTGATCGCCGGCGCGTCCGCCCGGCCGTAGAGCACATCCCTCAGGGCGGCTTCGATGAAGGACCGCTTCTCCTCCACCACGATGATCTCGCGCAGTCCCGTGGTGAACCGCTCGACGACCGTGGGCTCCAGCGGGTGCACCATCGCCAGGTGCAGCAGCCGCACGCCGCGGCGGGCCAGCTCGGCGTCGTCGAGACCGAGGATGCCCAGCGCCTGCCGCACGTCGTGGAAGGTCTTGCCCGGAGCGACGATCCCGATCCTGGCGTCGCGACCGACGATCGTGTCGAGACCGTTGGCAGCTGCGTAACGGCGGGCGAGTTCGAGCCGGGCGCCGTCCCGGGTGCGTTCGAGCCGGCCGAGATCCGGCTGGAGCATCCTGGCGGTCATCTCGTGCGTGAACGGACGCCCGTCCACGACCGGATCCGGTGCCACCGGGCGGATCCGCTCGGGATGTACCCGGACCGGTCCGGCTCCGTCCGCGACGTTCGTGGCGATCTTGAGCCCGACCCACAGACCGCACACGCGGGACAGCGCGACGGCGTGCAGCCCCAGATCGAGCACGTCCTGCGGGTCGGCCGGGTACAGCGTCGGCATGCCGAGGTCGGCGAGCAGCAGCTCGGAGCTGCCGGGCACGGTCGAGGACTTCGCCGCCGGGTCGTCGCCGACCAGCGCGAGCGCCCCGCCTGCCGGGTGGGTCCCCATGAGGTTGTTGTGCCGGAGGGCATCTGAGGCACGGTCGAGGCCCGGGGACTTGCCGTACCAGTAACCCGTCACACCGTCGACCCGGCGGTGCGGTGAGGCCGCGGCGAGCTGGGCACCCTGCACCGCCGTCGCGGCCAGCTCCTCGTTGACCCCCGGGCGGAACACGACACCGTGCTCGGCCAGCAGCTCGTGCTGCCTGCCCAGTTCGAGGTCGTAGCCACCGAGTGGCGATCCTTCGTAACCGGACACGAAAGCCCTGGTCCGCATCCCCGCCCGGCGGTCGGCGCGGCGCGCGTCGACCGGCAGCCGGGCCAGCGCCTGCACGCCGGTCAGGTGGAGGAGCCCGTCGGTCACCAGGTAGCGGTCCTGGAGACGGCGGACGGCGGGGTCGGTCATGGCGTGGTTCCTCCGTGCGGCAGGGACAATGCGGGCGCGAGGTCCCGGAGCTGGCCGAGAACGGGCGCGAGGCCCTCGCCCGGTGCGGTCAGGGGGTGGATCGCGACGTGATCGGCGCCGGCGTCGAGATGCTCGCGGACCCGTGCCGCGACGGTGTCCGCGCCGCCCCAGGCGATCAGGGCGTCGACCAGCCGGTCGCTGCCCCCGCCGTCGAGATCGTCGTCGGTGAAGCCGAGAGCACGCAGGTGGTTCACGTAGTTGCGCAAGGCGAGCCGGGTCGCCACGTGTGCTCGTGCGATGGTGCGGGCACGCCCGGCGTCACGGTCGACGACCACCGCCTGCTCGGGCGCGAGCAGCGGCCCCGGTCCGAGGCGCTCCCGCGCCGTCGCCGTGTGCGAGGGCGGGACGAAGAACGAGTGCATGCCCTCCGCCCGGTCACGGGCCAGCTCCTGCATACGCGGCCGCAGCGCCGCCAGGACGCGGGGCACTGGCAGGTCCGGTCGCGGTCCCCGGTAGGGGGCGGCGTCCAGCGTGTCCAGGTACTCCCGCAGCGCCGTGCGAGGCCGGTCGTGTCCCCGCCCGCGCCCGGCCTCGGCGTGACTGGCGCCCAGGCCCAGCACGAAACGCCCCGGAAAGGCCTCGCCGAGGGTGTACGCGGCCGCAGCGGCGGCGATCGCGTCCCGAGCCCAGATGGTGGCGATGCCGGTGGCGACCGTGATCCGCGCGGTGGCGCCGAGCAGGAGCGCGGTGTGGGTGAAGACCTCCTTGTGCGCCGGTGATTCCCCGACCCACAAGGCGCCGTAGCCGAGAGCCTCGATGGCCGCGGCGGCGGAGGTGCCCAGCGCCGCGGGAACCTCGCCGAGTACCGACAGCCACACCCCGGCCGGCCCGATCCGGTTCGCCAGGTCGCGGCCGGAGCTCACGCCGGACCCCCGGGTCCGAACTCCGGCAGGAACACCGAGTCCCCGACCTCCCGGAACGACACCACGACCGGCTCACCGATCACCGGATCGGCCGCGCCCGTCCAGGTCGTGGTCAGGTTCGGCCCGCTGTCCAGGCGGATCTGCACCACGACGTAAGGCACCTCGTCACCGGCGAAATACCTCTTGTGGAACCGGACCCACGTGTGCACGCGGCCGGTCCCGGGGTCGGTCACCCAGCCGACATCGGTGCTGAAATCGCGGGGGCAGACGGGCCCTGGCGGCCAGAACCGGTGCCCGCAGGAGCGGCATTCCGGGATGCGCAGTTCGCCCCGGGCCGCACCGTCGAGGTGCTCGACGTCCTCGGGGTAGCGGATGGGCAGTGGTCGTGCAGCGGTCATCGAGGGTCACCGGTCCTTGCAGAAGATGAGCGAGTCGCCGAACGGGGTCGCCCACTGGACGACCTCGCAGCCAGGCACCTGCCGCGGCCCGGCCTGTCCGCGGAGCTGGCGGGTGGCTTCGATCAGGTGCCCCCACCCGCAGAGGTGGGCCTCGGAGAGCAACCCGCCCGCGGTGTTGGTCGGCAGGTCGCCACCCAGCTCGATCCGGCCGTCCTGCAGCCAGTCGAGCGCTTCACCTTCGCCGGTGAAGCCGAAGCGTTCCAGCACGAACACGACGTTGGGCGAGAAGGCGTCGTAGAGCTGGAGCGAGTCGACGTCGCCCGGCCCGGTGAGCCCGGCCATCCGGTACACCGGGTTGGCCTCGGCGCGGCGGGTGTCACCCTGGGAGAAGACCCCCAGCCCGGGCGGCGCGAAGATGAACTCGTCACGGCCGGCGTGCAACCCCTGCATCCCGCTGACGACGACCGCGGGCTGACGCAGGTCCCGCGCGTGTTCGAGGGTGGTCACCAGCAGACAGCCGCCGCCATCGCTGAGCAGCGCGAAATCCGGCCGCCGCAACGGTTCCACCACGTACGGCTCGGCGGCGTAATCCTCGGGCTCGAGCGGCTTGGTCATCTGCGCGTTCGGGTTCAGGCGCGCGTGGCGGCGGAACGCCATCGGCACGGCCGAGATCAGCTCGGGGTCCTTGCCGTACCGGGCGCAGTACCGGCGCAGCGCCATCGCCGCGCCCGCGCCCGGCGCCGTCATCCCGTAGTGCGGCAGTTCCCCGTGGGAGCCGCCGCCCTGGCGCAACCCTTCCAGGTCGTCGGCACCGCCCACGACACCGAGCCCGGAGAACGCCACCCCCGCCGCGCAGGCGGCGACCTCCGCCGTGCCGAGCGCCACCGCCTGCACGGCGGCCTGCAACGCGGGTCCGACGAACCGGCCGTGGGTCCAGGTCTGCACAGCGGCGCGAATCCGCAGGCCGAACGCCTCGGCCATCCGGTCGTAGTCGACGGCCAGCGGGTAGCCGACGTTGGTGAACAGGCCGTCGACGTCGTCCCGGCCGAGACCGGCGTCGTCGAGCGCGAGCCGGAGGGCCTCGGCGGCGAGATCGAGACCGCTGCGCTCCGAGGTGCGCGACAGTTCCGTGATCCCGACTCCGACGATGGCCACCTGGCGCAAGGGCCCGAGGGGCATGATGTGTCCTTTCTGGACGAAATGGCTCAGACGATCGCGTGGGCGTTGGCCGGGCTGCCGACCCCGCGGGGCAGCGGCAGAACGCCGGAGATCAGCAGGAAGTCGTAGTGCCCGCGCTCCGCGCACACCCGCGCGAGGCGAGGAAGGTGCCACAACTCGCCCAGCGGCATGCCCTGCAGCGCGATCAGCCGCCGGTGCAGGAAGCCCTTGTCGCGGTTGACCGGGAACACCTCGACCCCGACGTTGTCCACGGCGACGGCGGCGAACTCCCTGTCCCACAGGTAGGCCGCCATGTCCTTCGAGGACTCCAGGCCGGGACAGGCGAAGCCGGAGCCGATCGTGCCGCGCAACCGGGCACGGTGCTCGGTAGGAAGCGCCCGGTACCACTCCGTCCACCCGGTGCGGACCACCAGGATGTCGCCGGAGCGGAACTCGCTGCCCTGGGCCGTGGCGACCTCGTCGAGCATCGCCGCGGTGATCTCGACCGGCTGATCCGGGGCCAGCGGCGTGCCGCGCGCGTCCAGGTGACCGGCGACGTCGACGAGGACACCCCGGCCGCCGAATCCGTGCGCCGCCCACCGGTCGACCCCCAGCACGTCAGTTGTCGCGAGGTCGTCCTCGGACCGGCCGCCCCAGTAGCCGTGCCGCCCGGCGTTGATGTGCCGCAGACCGTCCCACTGGGAGGAGCCCTGCAGGTAGAAGCCGTCGAGCTTGTCATCGTGCCCGGCGGCGGTGTCCTCGATGACGTGCCGGTAGAGGTCCCGGTCGTCGAACAGGCCGGGATCGGGTTCGTTCAGCGGGAGCGTCAGCGAGATCATCTCCCCGGTGCGGACGGCGTCGGCGGCGGCCCTCCGCTGCTCGCCGCCGATGAGGTTGAGCGTGCCGATCTCGTCCGCGCGCCCCCACACGTCCCAGGCGTGCCGCTCGTCGCGCCCCGCGAGCGTGGGCAGATCGGCGAAGCGCGGTGTCCGGCGCACCCGGGTCATCGGGCGGCCTCCAGCATCTCGCGGAGCTTGACCTTGCTGACCTTGCCCGTGTCGGTCTGCGGCACCGAACGCGAGTCCATCACCACGAACCGGGAGGGCACCTTGTAGCTGGCCGCACAGCCGCGGATGTGGGCGTCCAGTCGTCGCACGAGCTCGTCCTCACCTGCCGACCACCCGGCGTCCGGCACGACGACGCAGGCCATCTCCTGATCCCCGTCCGGAGTGGACAGTCCGATCACGTACGCCTGGTCGACGTGGTCGTGCCCGGTGACGATCGCTTCGATCTCCAGCGGCGCGACGTTGATGCCCTTGATCTTGAGCATTTCCTTCCACCGGCCGCCGAACGCGAGCCGGCCGTCCTCGCCGATCGCCCCCAGGTCGCCGGTGCGGAACCAGCCGTCCGCCGAACGCGTGCCGGCGTTGATCTCCACCGAGCCGAGATAGGAGTCGATGACGCATCCGCGCACCTCGATCTCGCCGGTCACGCCGGGCGGGCACTCGGCGCCCGTGCTGTCCACGATGCGGATCCGCTGGGTGTCCAGCACGGTGCCCTGGGTGTGCAGCTTGATCTCCAGCGGGTCGTGCGCGTCGGTCATGGTGACGAAGCCGTAGGACTCGGTCAGCCCGTACGCGCTGCAGGCTTCGGTGATGCCGAGGCCCTCGATCGCGAGCCGCTTGTCCTCGGCGTTGAACCCCACGGGCCCAGTGCGCAGCGAGGAGATGTCCCTGGTGCCGAAGCTCGGCGCGGCAAGCAGCGCACGCACCGCCGTGGCCAGCCCGTAGCTGACCGTGCAGCGCTCCCGTTCGATGAATTCCAGCGCCGCGTCACCCTCGACCTTCTCCTGGACGCATAATGTGGCACCGTGGCTGAGAGCCACCGGAAGCGCGTTGCAGGCGCCATAACCGAAGAACAGCGGCATGGCGAACCAGATCCGGTCGCCGGGCCGCACGTGCATCCGCTCCCCCATGGCGCGGCCGTTGCGCAGCAGCTTCCCGTGCTCCAGCGGCACCGGCTTGGGCAGGGCCGTGCTCCCGCTGGTGTAGAGGATCATCGCGAGGTCGTCCGGGGTGACGGCGCCGGCGGGCGCCGGTCCCGGGACCACACCCGGCGGGAACGGCTCCGGCGCGGGCCAGAGCAGCGCCCCGAGGTACCCACGGGTGTGCCGGCCGCCGGTGAACAGCTCCCCGTGCCCCGCGGCGGCGAGCTCGGCCGGCATGTTCTTGCCGAAGACCTGCTCGTCGGTCACGACCAGCCGGAGCCCGGCGGTGCTCATCAGGTGCGCCAGCTCCGCGGAGCGGTACCAGGTGTTGATCGGCACCGCGACCAGGCCGGCGCGCTGGGCACCGAGCATGGTCACCAGCCAGCGAAGGCCGTTGGGCAGCAGGATCCCGACCCGGTCTCCCGGGCGCAGCCCGGCGGCGGCGAAGGCCCCGGCAAGGTCGTCGCAGCGCCGGGCGAGGTCGGCGAAGGTGATCCGTCCCTCCGGCGCCACCACGGCTTCCTGGTCCCCGTAGCGGTGCGCCAGCGCCGCGAGCGCTTCCGGGAACGTGCCGGGGCGCGTGCGGTTCTGTTCGGTCAGCGTGCTCATGTCCGTCCTCGTCTCGTCGATGCGGGTCATCGATCACCGGTCCGCACCACGACGTCGGCGCGCACCAGTGCCCCGGTGCCGGGGTCGGCGTACTCGACGAGCTGGACTCCCGGGCGGGCCTGGCACCACTGCCCGCGCTCGGCCAGCCGTTCGTGAGCGGCGCTCCGGCGCACGGCGAGTCCGTCCTCGCGGGCCCAGCTTCGCCGTTCGCGGCGGATCCGCTCGCGCTCGGCGCTGGTGGCGGCGGGATCGGGGCGGCCGGTGTCGTCGAGCACGACTCCGTAGGAGACTCGGGCCGCCTCGACGGTCACCACGCCGGACCGGACGTCGGCCGCCACCCGGGCGGGGTCTCGCTCGATCGGGTCGCCGTGCCCGCCACCCCCACCGACCCGCAGGACGACCACGTCGCCCGCGCCCACGGTCAGACCGAACTGCTTGCCCTGCAACGGTGTTGCCGGTGCGGCCAGGTCACCGATCGCCCGCGGGATGCGGCCCTGCGCGAGCGCCTCGTCCGCGCGAGCCCCGCTCACCAGGGCCGAGCCGCTCGTCGAACCCGGATACCCGCCGAAGACGCCGGACGGCGGCACCTGCCAGCACGCCGCCATCACGTGCTCCTGACCGCCCGGCGTGTACCAGGGTGTGAACGCCAGATCGATCCCCGCTCCACCTCGTGTGCGGCCGGGTCCGCCGGAATTCGGGTTGAGCCGCCGCCACAGGTACAGCACCGGGTAGACGAGCTCGTTGATCTCGATGTCGGGGATGCTGTTCTGCGGCTGCGCGAGGACGCCGCTGACGTCCATGCCGTCGGCGACGGCCTGCGCTCCGGCTCCGCTGCCGCCGCCGTTCATGTCCGGGAAGGGGACCAGCCGGCCGTCCTCGTCCGGGGCGTAGAAGAAGCTGGCGCTCCACGAGTCCTGCCACGGCGCCATCACGTGCTCGCGGACGAAGGCGTTGTCGCTGCCGGCCTGCAGATCGGCGAGCAGCCTGGTGACCAGTTTGCCGATCCGGAAGCCCGTCTCGATGTGCCCGGCCCCCATCGGCGCCGGCATCCGCGCGTCGCAGATGGTGCCGGGTTTCGTGACGACCTCGATGGGGCGCAGCGTGCCCTGGTTGATGGGCAGGTCCGGCAGCAACGTGATCAGCAGCGGGGACACCACCGCTCCGAGCGTCGTCGCGGCACTGACGTTGATGAAACCGTCGGTCTGCGGCGCGGAGTCCGTCAGGTCGAACCGCAGTGCGTCGCCGGTGACCGTCAGCGTGCACCGCACCGGGTACAACTCGTCGGTGTGCCCGTTGTGTTCGGCGAACTCCTCCGCGGTGTAGGTCCCGTCGGGCAGGTCCGCGATCCGGCGGCGGACGGCCTGCTCGGCGAGGTCCTTCGCCGCCTCGACGTAGGTGCGGAACGCGCCCGTGCCGTACCGCCCGATGAGCGCCTGGAGCCGCTCGTCGCAGCGGTGGCAGGCGGCGATGAAGCAGCGGATGTCGTTGAGGACCAGTTCCGGGACGCGGATGTTGGTCTCGATGATCCGCCACACGTCTTCGACGGGGCGTCCCTGGTCGACGATCTTGACGCCGGGCAGCCGCAGCGCCTCGCCGTAGGCCTCGGTGGCGATCGGGTTCATCCCGCCCGGTGCGAACCCCCCGAAATCGTTCACGTGGGCCTCGGCCCAGCACCACGCCATCAGCTCGCCGCCGATGAAGATCGGCCGCACCACACCGACGTCCACCGCATGCGCGTTGCCGGTGGTGAAGGGGTCGTTGCACAGGAACATGTCGCCCGCGCGGATCTCCGAGCGCGGGTAGGTGGCGAGGATGTGCCGCACGGCCTGCCGCGCGGCCCCGAGGTACATGGTGATGTACCCGGCGTAGCTGATGATGTCACCCTCGGCGTCGGCGATGAAGGTCGAGAAGTCCACCGCCTCGGCGATGGCTGGGCTGCCCGAGGCGCGCATCATCACGGTGCCCATCTCGGCGGCGACGTTGTCCAGCGCCTTGGCGAGGATGTCGACGTCGACCGGATCCAGCCGGATGTCGTTTCTCGCGGTCATGCCGCGACCTCCTTGTCGGTGAGCAGGTAGTTGCCCCAGCCGTCGACCCGCAGCTCCCAGCCTGCGGGGAGACCGATCGTGGTCAGCGGGTGCTCGAGCAGCGCCGGACCGGCGACGACAGCACCCGGCGGCAGCGCGCCGTGGACGTCGACCTCGGCCTCCCCGCTGTCGGGAAGGTGGACCCGGCGGCGCGTGAGCGGCCTGATCACCGCACCGGTTTCCGGCTCCTGCTGGGCGATGTCGACGGGGTCGACGCGTCCGGTGGCCGTGACCCGCACCGCCATCAGCACCACCGGGCTGCCCACCCACGCGGTTCCGCTGCCGTATTCCTTTTCGTACTGCGCGGGAAAGCCCGACTGGATCTCCGCCAGATCCGCTTCGCCCAGGTCGTCGCGACGCGGGATCGGGATCCGCAGTTCCCACTGCTGCCCGGCGAACTTGAACTCCCCCTCCCACCGGACCTCGATCCGATCGTCCGGATAGCCCGCGGCACGCAGCGCCGCGACGAGTTCCGCGTCGAGTTCGCGCAGGGCGGTGACCACCGCGCTCACATCGCCGCCCTGCCACATGGCCGACCGGGCCCTCGTGCGAACGTCGTCGCTGGAGAGCAGGCCACGGGCGGAGAAGACGGCGGCGTCGGCCGGGATCACGACCTGCCGGATGCCGACCGACCGGGCGATGTCGGCTGCGAAGAGACCCAGTGCGCCCCCGAAGGCGACCATGGCGAACTCGCGGGGATCGTGGCCCCGTTCCACTGTCACCCCGCGCACGGCGTTGCCCATGTCCGCGACCACCATCCGGTGCACGGCCACAGCGGCCTGCACGGCGCCGATCCCGAGCGGTTTGCCGATTTCCCGGCCGAGTGCCTCCCGCGCGCTGTCGATGTCGAGGGCTCGCCTGCCGTCCAGGAAGGACGACGGATCGAGGAGCCCGAGCACGGCGGAGGCATCGGTCACTGTCGGCTCGGTGCCCCCCTTGCCGTAGCAGATCGGACCTGGTTCGGCGCCGGCGCTGCGCGGGCCCACCTGCGGCACCCCACGCGCGTCGAGCCACGCGATGCTGCCGCCGCCGGTGCCGATCGGCAACACGTCGATCTTGGACAGTGCGGTCAGGAAGCGTTCGCCCAGCGTGACCCGCTGCGTGACCTGAGGGGTCGCGTCCCGCAGCACGGAGACGTCGAAGGAGGTGCCGCCCATGTCCGCGGTCACGATGTCGCGGATGCCGAGCCGGCGCGCCAGTTCCCGCGCCCCGATCACGCCGCCGGCGGGCCCCGAGTCGATCAGCGTGATCGGCCGCTGCCGGGCCTCCGCCGCGGTCACCGTCCCCCCGAAACCCTGCATGAACGCCACCGGCACGCGCAGCCCGCGCGCGGCGAGATCCCGCTCGATCCGTGCCGTGTATTCCGCGACCCGGATGCCGGTGAACGAGTTGAGGACCGTCGTCATCGTCCGCTCGTACTCGCGGATGACCGGGTGCAATCGGGACGAGACGCTCAGGAAGATCCCGGGGTGCTCGGTCTCGACGATCGAGGCGAGCAGTTCCTCGTGTGCCGGGTTCGCGAAACCCCACAGCAGCGAGACGGCGATCGAGTCGACGCCGGCGGCCACCAGCGTGCCGACGGCTTGCCTCGCCTCCGCCTCGGTCAACGGCACGATGATCCGGCCCTTGCGGTCCACCCGCTCCGCCACTTCGGCGACGTGCTCGCGGGCGACGATCTGCGGGATGTTCAGCTGCTTGTGATGATCCCGGTGTGCGTTCCGGGCGGAACGCGCGATGAGCAGGTTGTCTCCAAAGCCCTGCGTGGTGACGAGACCCACCGTGGCGCCGCGGAGCTCGGCGACCGCGTTGGTGACCACGGTCGTGCCGTTGACGAAGCGCGTCGTGGACGCGAGCAGCCCGGGCAGGGGCACACCCACCTGGGTGGCGAGGTTTTCCAGTGCCGCGAGGAGGCCGATGGTGAGGTCACCGTGGGTGGTGTCGGACTTGTCCGCGTAGGACCGTCCACTTGAGTCGATCGCGACGACGTCGGTGAACGTGCCACCGATGTCACAGCCGATCTGGAACGTGACTGAGGAACGCAACGTCATTGTCCTTCCTGGGCTGCGCGCGGGAGGAATCAGCGCACTGCCTGCGACTCACATTAGAGACGACAGCATGTTGAGTCAAGCGACAGGTTGTTGTCTGTTTTGGGCCTGTGGGCCCGGCAAGGGGCGGGTGGCCTCGGCGGCGGCCACCCGCTCCTCGCACCGTGTTCAGCGCAGCCGCGCCACCAGTTCGGCGGTGTCCAAGCACGATCCGGGGTCGCGCACGGTCGTGACGATGTCGTCCGCGTCAGGGCCGAGCACCGGAACCGCGTAGTCGCGGAACTTCTCGGCCACCGCCGCCGCGGTCGGGTTCACGCCGTCGGGGTTGGTCGCCGAAACAGTGCGGCCGTCGGTCAGGCGTACGGTCACCCGTGCGTCCCTGCGCGCGGGGAACGCCCGATCGGCGTCCGGATCGACGACCACCGAAGTCCGGGCCGCGAGCTCGGCCAGCCTGGGGTCGAGCGGACCGGAGTACCGGTGCGGCCGCAGTGCACCATCGGTCAGCGCCGCAGCCACCGCGAACTGCAGGCTCATCTGGCGAGAGATCGTCGTCGTCAACGAGGTTCCGTTGTCACAACCGGGGTACCGTGCCGCGGCACCCGAGGTGTGCACCGACGCATCAGCCACCGCGTCCGGCTCGATCCCCTGTGCCGCGAGCTGTTGCGCCGCGTCGATCGCCTCCTGCGTGAGGGCGCACGAGGGATGGGCCTTGAAGAACGTCGCCGAGATCGCCATCCGGTCCAGCCGCACCTCAGGCAACCCAGCCCCGCCCCGGGCCCCGCCGAACGCCTGGCGGAGACCGAAGATGCCCTCGACCGCCGATGCGGCACCGGTCGCACCCTCGCGTGCGAGCAGCGCAGCCACCAGTCCCGCTCGACAGGCGCCGGCGTTCTGGAAGAACACTTCCGTGGTCCCGTCCCGCGCCCACTGGCAGATCCCGGCCGACGAGCTGGCGGCCAGACCGAGCGCGTGCGCTGTGGCGGCCGGATCCAGCCGCAGGAGGCTCGACACGGCCGCCGCCGCGCCGAACGGACCGAACACGCTGCTGGCACGCCATCCGCGTGCGACGAAGTCGTCGGTCAGCACCGCCGCCGCGACCTGGGCGATCGCCTCGTACCCGAGGACGATCGCTCGCAGCACGTCGACCAGCGGCGACCCCAGCCGCTCCCCGATCGCGAGCGCCGCGGGAATCACCACCGTGCCCGGATGCACCCGGCTCTCGGCATGGGTGTCTTCGTGCAGGAGCGCATGGCAGGCAACGGAATTGGCGAAGACTGCGTCCGACAGGCCGCTCCGTCGCCCGCCGGCTGCCCAGATCGCCGCTTCGTCACCGCTGCCCGCGACCGACCTGGCCTGTGACACCCACGGCATCTCGCGACCGCCGTAGGCGCAGGCGAGGGCATCGAGCAGGCACGTACCGGCCTGCTCGATCGCCTCCGGCCGGAGGCGCGGCGCCGCGTCCTCGAGCTGTTCGGCGAGGGCGCCGAGGAACACCGTCACACCTCTTCGGGCGCACGGACGCCGGCCGCCGGCGCGACGTCCGGCGCGAGAACCTGCGGGGGCCGCCGCCGCACGACGAGCGCCGCCACCAGACTCAGCAGCGCACCGAACATCAGGAACAGCGCCGGCGACCGGTTGTCACCGGTGAGCCGAACGAGGGTCTGGCTGACGTAGAGCGCGGGACCGCCGAGCAGCGCCGCGGCCAGTGCGAAACCGACCGCGAACACCGTGGCACGCACCCGGGCCGGGACGACCTCGATGTAGGTCGCGGGCGCGACCGAGGTGTACAACGCCGGCATGACGCCGAGCAGCACGGTCATCAGGATCGCCACGCCCAGACTCGACGCCGACGACAGTGCCATGAACAGCGGGTACGCCAGCACCAGCGTCGCCGCGGACAGACCGAGGAGGATCGGCCACCGTCCCCACCGGTCGGACAGCGGCCCGCCCGCCGCGACGAGCACCACCGCCACGGCGATGCTGATCACCGTGGCCAGGGTCGCCTCCTTCTGCGTGAAACCGAGCTGGATGAGGTAGGACTGCGCGTAGGTGAACGCGATGTAGTAGCCGATCTGCTGGAACGCGGCGACGCCGAAGATCAGCACGATCAGCCGCCAGTGCCGGCTGAACGACTCCTTGGCCGGTGACGAGGTGACCTGAGCCTGTTGCTCGAGCGCGCGGAACTCGGGCGATTCTTCGAGCCGGGAGCGGATGTACAGGCCGACGAGCCCGAGCGGCAGTGCCAGGAGGAACGGGATACGCCAGCCCCACGAGGCCATCGCCGCGGGCGAAAGCGTCGCGCTCAGCAGCAGGACCACACCCGCGGCCAGCAGCAGGCTCGCCACACTCCCGATCTGCACGCGGCTGGTCATCGCCCCCCGCTTGCGCTGCGGCGTGAACTCCGCGGCGTAGGTCATCGCGGTGCTGTACTCGCCACCGGCGGCCAGTCCTTGCAGCAACCGGCACGCCACCAGCAGGATCGGCGCCCACACCCCGACGGTGGCGGCGACGGGCAGCAAACCGATGACCGTGGTGGCGCCTGCCATCACGACCAAGGTCGCCACCAGGGAGGGCTTGCGCCCGAACCGGTCCGCGATCGAGCCGAAGATCAGCGAGCCCAGCGGCCGCACCACGAAGGCGACACCGAAGACCGCGAAGTCCGACAGCAGTGCGACGCCAGGCTGCGAACCAGGGAAGAACAGTTTCGAGATCAGAACCGTCAAGAACCCGTAGACGGCGTAATCGTAGGTCTCGACGGTGTTGCCGACGGCGGCCGCGAAGGTCACGCGCCGCATCAGGGCCGGGGGAGGGGCGGCGGCAACGCCAGGGGTGTCGGACATTCGGGGGCTCCCAAGTCGTCGTTGACATGAAGAACGAAACCGGCACGCCGCGGCGCCTTCCCTGGCGACGCCTCGACCGCCGACGACGAAAGCGAGCCAGGCCGCTCAGGGTTGCGGCCCCGCTCGCGCGACCTGCGACCCGTCAGAGAGGACGAGTGACTCAGGCCACGCAAGGAGACTAAAGACGACACCCTGTCGAGTCAAGCGTCAGCTTGATGTCCGAGTGCTCTTCCGTCCGGTGCTGGAGAGACCGAGCGCGTCCACCCACATGCCGGTCACGACGTCCAGCAGCTCCTCCCGCCCGATCACGAACACCTTCTGCACGATCGCGCGGAAACACAGCTGATCGAGCTGCACCATGAGCAGTTCCACCCGCAGCCGCTGCGTCTCGCGCCGCCCCTTCGGGAACTTGGCCAGGTATTCGCCCAGCTCGGCAGCCAGCTGATCCAGCTGGTCCTTCCAGCGAGCCGCGACCTCGAGGTCGCTCGCCATCGCCTCGTGGATGGCGGGCAGGAGCGGAGCCTGTTCCTCCCACCACACCAGCGCCCGGTCGAGCCATTCGCGCACGCTCGCAGCCGTGCCCTCGGCGAGTGCCGCGCCGAGCAGCGACCAGTACTGGGCGCTCTGCTGTTCCCGCACCGTCCGGTAAACCTCGGTGAAGACCTCGGCCTTGTTCGGAAAGTGCAGGTAGAAGGTCGCCCGGTTGACCTTCGCCGCCTTCGTGATGTCGCCGATGGACGCCTGTCCGTAGCCGCGCTCCTCGAACACCCGCCGCGCCGCGGCCACGATGCGCTGACGCGTCATCAGCCGCTGTTGCTCACGGACCGAAAGCAGCTCCGTCGATTCACTCGACACCATGTCGCCCACAAGGCGATGATAGGCCAATCGGTCATCGGGAACTCGCCGTGCCACCACGATCGCCGAGTGACACCGCCAAA
This sequence comes from Amycolatopsis thermoflava N1165, assembly GCF_000473265.1. Classification (NCBI taxonomy): domain Bacteria; kingdom Bacillati; phylum Actinomycetota; class Actinomycetes; order Pseudonocardiales; family Pseudonocardiaceae; genus Amycolatopsis; species Amycolatopsis thermoflava. The sequence goes on along the minus strand of NZ_KI421511.1, from coordinate 1,016,513 downwards.
GGGCGACACCGTCGGCGAGATCGTCAACGGTGAATCCGATAGCACGCAGGTGGTTCACGTTCGTCCCCCATCGCACTGGACGACCACCACTTCCTCGGGAGCAGCGGGCCGTGGTCAGGCGATCGCGCACAACCGCCGCGCACGAGAGTGGGGCGAAGAACGAGTACACGACGTTCGCCCGGCCGCGGGCTGGCCTACCCCGGGTACAGCCCGAGGCGCGGGCGCAGGCGGTCCTGGCCGGACTGCGCTTCCACAACCTCCGGCACAGCCGCATCCTGGCGCCGTCACGAAAAGCCGCGGTTCGACTACACCAGCCCCGTGGCGGCGACACGGACCCTTGCTGCCGCCGTCCGCACGCCACATCGTCCATTGTGGCCGGCAGCGGATCGTCGGCCGTGTCGAACAGGGTGGCCGCGGCCAGGAGCGCCTGGGAGTCGGTGGCGGGGCTCCACGGTATCCGTCATGCGGCCTTCGCGCCGGAAGCAGGGAACGCGTTCATCCGGCCGGGAGCCGCGCACCAGCGTCGGGCACTCCACAAGGACTTGTCACAGGCGGGCTGGTCGCGCGGCCCGAAGGGTGGCAGGTCCTCGGTGAGCGAGGCGGCTTCGAATGGAGGCGGCCACCACCATCCACGTCCGGCGTTCTGCCGCATCCGGTGTGCGTAGCTTCGAGGCGGCCCAGGATCGCCTCGGACGCGGGAAACGCGCGAGTTCCAGCAGAGTCGCGGCGCCTTGCGGGGCCGGGAGCCGCCCGCCGTGAGAGCCAGGCGGTGTGGTGGTCAGCCCGTCCCACCCGCCCCCGGCCAGGCCGTGACGGCAAAGCAGCCTGTCACCTCACTGAGTACGACCCAATGCGGTCGCGTTCTCCACCAACACCGGCAGGAACTCGTCCCGCAGCCGCTCGATGCTCACCTGTGCTGCCATCACGTTGACGCTCATCGCCGCGATCACCTGGCCACGGCTGTCCTTGACGGGCACGGCCAAGGCCCGCAGCCCCTCCTGCAACTCCCCGTCGACGATCGCGTAGCCGTCCGCCCGTGCGCGGCGAACCGCCTCCACGACCTGCGAAGCGTCCACCACCGTGCGCGCCGTGTGACGTTCCGGCGGCTGCCGGTCCAGGACTTCCGCCAGCTCCTCCTCGGAGAGGCTCGTCATGAGGACCCGGCCCGTGGCCGTCGCCGCCGCCGGGAGCCTCGCCCCCACCTTCACGCCCGGCGAGAGGATGTGGGTCGACTCCGCCCGGTTGACGAACACCGACCACCCGTCGTCCCACACGGCCAGCGAGACGGATTGGTCCAGCGCCACTCGCGCGGCTACCAGGTACGGCTGGGCCAGGGCCGGCAATTGGGCGGTGCTCAGGTACGCGGCACTGAGTCTCAGCAGCCGCAGCGTCGGCTGGTACCGCTTGCCGTCGTAGGACAGGTAACCGCATTCGGTCAGGGTGAGCAGGCAACGCCTGGCCGCCGGCCGGGTGATTCCGGTCAGCCGCGCGGCATCGGCGACCGTCAGCGCCGACTGCGCCCGCTCGAACGCCTCGATCACAGCCAGCCCCTTGGCCAGGCCGCCCATGCCCTCGGACGCACGGGTGCCCTTGACATCGTCGGCCGACGAAGCGTTAACTGTTCGATTATCAGCCATGTGTTCGTTATACGGACACTTTCCCGAAAAGTCAAGCACCAAGGAGGGCGCATGACCGTCGTGACGGAGGAGACGGACGACCAGGTTCGCGATCCGGTCTTCACGGGACCAGGCACTCCTGCCGGACGCCTCATGCGGAGCTACTGGCAGCCGGTGCTGCAGTCCCGGGACCTGGCGGCCGGCACGGCGCAGCCCCTGACCGTGATGTCCGAGCAGTACACCCTGTACCGGGGCGAGGACGGCGTGGCCGTCGTGATGGCTCCCCGCTGTGCGCACCGCCTGACCGTGCTGTCGGTCGGCACGGTGGAGGGCGACAGCCTGCGGTGCATGTTCCACGGTTGGAAGTTCGGCCCGGACGGGCGGTGTGTGGAAGCTCCCGGAGAAAGCGAGCGCCTCGTCTCGCGCGCCTCGGTCACGGTGTACCCGACCCGCGAGGCGTACGGCTTGATCTTCGCCTACCTCGGGGACGGTGAGCCCCCGAAATTCCCCGGCCTGGAAGGCTTCTCCCGCACCTACGGGCACGACCTCGGCAAGGCCACCACCCTGGACACCGAGACCTACGTGCGGCGCTGCAACTTCTTCACCAACGTCGAGAACGGCCTGGACCACGCCCACGTCCCGTTCACGCACCGGCTTTCCTCGGATCCGTCGAAGACGAAGACCGGGTTTTCGCCCGACGCCGTGCACCAGGAGCCCATCGAGGTGGAACGCGGCGAGAAGATCATCCGGGTTCGCGAGCGGGGCGGGAAGAGTCCCTACCAGGCCACGTTCCTGATGCCCAACGGTCTCCACCTGATCGTCGGCATCCGCGACGGGATCATGGAGCAATTCGCCTGGCGTGTGCCGATCGACGACGAACAGCACCGCAGCTTCGCCATCGTCGCCCGGTACCTCCCCGGCGGCCCCGCACCGCGAGCCGCCGTCGCCGACGTGGCGGACTGGCCACCGGCTGACGAATGCGCCGAACTGATCATCCGCGGTGAGAAGCGGCTCGTCGACTTCGTGGACCACCCAGCGCTGGTGAACATCGAGGACCACGTGGCGCAGGTCGGCATGGGTCGTCTCGCCGACCGCACCCACGAATACCTGGCCGAGTCGGACAAGGGCGTGGTCCAGCTGCGCCGCATGTGGCGCCGCGAGCTCGACGCCTTCGCCGACGGAGCGCCGGTGCGCCAGACATGGTGACCGCCGCCGTGCCGGCCCGGAAGGCAGAGGAGGTCGCAGCAGTGACGACAGGCGCGGCCCCGGTCAACAGCGCCGGCGACTCCCGTGAACTGGTCGTCGCCGCCGAAACCTGGGAGGCCGAGGGGGTCATCACCCTCGTGTTCCGCGACCCCGAGGGCGCCGACCTTCCGCCCTGGACCGCGGGAGCCCATCTCGACCTGCATCTGCCGAGCGGACGCGTCCGGCAGTATTCACTCTGCGGAGACCCCGGGAACCGCAAGGAGTACCGGATAGCGGTGCTTCGTGAGGCTGACGGGCGCGGCGGATCCGCCGAGATCCACGACCTGCCCTTGGTGGGGCGACGGTTGACGATCCGCGGGCCGAGGAACCAGTTCGAACTCGTGCCGAGCTCGCGCTACCTCTTCATCGCCGGCGGGATCGGGGTGACGCCGATCCTCTCGATGATCTCGGTCCTGTCCGACGACGTGGATTGGCGGCTGCACTACGGCGGCCGCAGCCGCAAGAGCATGGCCTTCGTCGACGAAATCGAGGCGATCGGCGGTCCCCGGGTCCAGATCGTGCCCGAAGACGAGCATGGCCTGCTCGACGTCCGCTCGATCGTGGCCTCGACGGATCCGTCCACGGTCATCTACTGCTGCGGGCCGCAGGGGCTGATCGGCGCGGTCGAGGAAGCCCGCGACCGGCTCCGCCCCGAAGTGCCCCTCCACATCGAAAGGTTCGCCGCCTCGTCGACGGCCGTCGAACTGCGCCGGCGCCAGGAGGCGGACGACCGGTCCTTCGTCGTCGAACTCCGGCGGTCGCGGGCCACCCTCGACGTGCCGCCAGGCCGGTCCGTCCTGGACGCGATCCGGGATGTGCTCCCCGGCGCCCCGTCCTCGTGCGAGGAGGGTTACTGCGGTAGTTGCGAGGTGGCAGTCCTCGACGGCGTGCCCGACCACCGCGACGAGATCCTCACCGAGGACGAACGGCGCAGCGGCCGGACCATGTTCCCCTGCGTGAGCCGTGCCGTGTCGGACCGGCTGGTGCTGGACCTCTAGCCATGACCATCCACTTGCGAAGGAATGCCGTGAACGTCGATGTCGCCGAGGAGGTGGCGCGGGCCCATCGGGCGCTGGCCCACGCCGGTCAGTCCGACATGGTCTGGGGCCACGTGAGCGCGCGTGACGAGGATGGCCGTGGCGTGTGGATGAAAGCCGCGGGATGGGGCTTCGAAGAAATCACGCGCGAACGCGTGCTACTGGTATCCCCCGCGGGTGAGGTGCTGGCCGGCGAAGGCCGGCGCCACATCGAGTATCCGATCCACACGCAGCTGGTGGCCGCCCGTCCCGATGTCGGTGCGGTCGTGCACAGTCACGCCCCGGCCGCCGCGGTGTTCGCCTCGCTCGACGTTCCGCTGCGCGCTCTGTCGCACGACGCCGTGCCGTTCCTCGATCCCGACGTCCCCCGCTACACCGGCTCGGGTGACCTGATCCGCGACGACACGATGGGGCTCGCCCTGGCACAGGTGGTCGGCGACTCGGCAGGCGCTCTCATCCCCGGCCACGGGCTCGTCGTCGTGGGGCCGAACCTCGCCGTCGCGGTCATGCGCGCCGTCCTCCTGGAACGAGCGTGCCGCAACCACCTCAGCGCACTCTCGGCGGGCGGACCGGTCCGCTGGTCGGACGAGAGCGAGATCGCCGGAAAGCGCGCGCGGGTGTGGTCGCACGATCAGTACCAAGCCGGTTACGACTACCTGCTGCGCCGGGCCCATGACACGGCCGGCCTTCCGTGACACCCCACGTCCCGTTCGCGATCGAAGGAAACCCCATGCCGAGCGACACCGCCGCCGCGGTCACCATCACCTACCTCGGGCACTCGAGCCTGCTCGTCGAAGTGGCCGATCCGGGCGGCACGGCCACGCGCATCCTGCTCGACCCGGGCGATCTCACACCCGCACTCGACGCTCTCGGCCCCGTGGACGCCGTGCTGGTGACCCACGGCCACCCCGACCACCTCGACCCGGCGCAGATCCGGCGGCTCCAGTCCGACGGCGCGGTGCCGGTGTTCGGGCCGGCGGACCTGAAGGAGCAGCTCCAGGACGTCGACATCGTCACCACGGCCGTGGAACCCGGCGCATTCGACCTCGGCGGCACGCGGATCGTGGTGACGCGCACGACCCACGAGACGCTGTACCCCGACATCCCGCTGCCGGAGAACTTCGCCTACGAAATCGGCGGGCGGGTGTTCGCCACCGGTGATTCGCTCACCCTGCCCACCAGCCCCGTCGACGTGCTGCTGGCTCCGCTGGCCGGTCCGTGGATGAAGCTCTCGGAAGGGATCGACTTCGTGCGCGCCGTCTCGCCGAAGACCGTCATCCCGGTCCACGACGCAGGTCTCGCGCCGGCGCACCGGAACCTGCATCGTGCCCTGTTCACCTCGTTCGCCCCCACGGGAACCGTGATCGAGCCGCTGGACTCCGGCGAGTCCGTCACGCTCTGACGACTTCCGGTGCTGTGTTCAACAAAGGAGTTGACATGCGATTGTCCACAGTGGCCGCTGTCGCCGCGGCCCTCCTCATGCCCTGGTCGCTGGCCGGCTGCGGATCGCCGACCTCGAGCGTGACCGGAACGTCTGCCGATTCGCCGGACGCCGCGGAGGCCGCCGCCGCGGTCCAGGCGGCCTCCGGTGAGCCGGTCCTCACCGCATCACTCGGAACCGCGCTCGCGCACCCTGCCGACCTCACCGGCAAGACGATCTACTACATCCCGCTCAGCCTCCAGGTGGCCACGTTCACCAACCAGCTCGCGGGACTCCAGCAGGCCCTCACGAAGGTCGGCGCGACGGTCAAGTCGTGCGACGGGCAACTGAGTCCGACCGGAGTGGCACAGTGCATCGACCAGGCGATCGGCGCCCGCGCGCACGCGGTGGTGACGAGCTCGATCTCCTACGAGATGGCCTCCACCGCTTTCAGCCGGCTCACCGGCGCCGGAATTCCCACGCTCCTCACCGGCACCGAGCCGGTCGCCGCGGCGCCCACCGGCCTCCACTTCCTGAGCCAGGGCTGGTACCAGCGAGTAGAGGCGAGACTCGCCGCCCAAGCGGTCATCGCGGATTCGAACGCGCAAGCCAAGGTCCTCTACCTGCGAACCTCCGACTCCAAGTCGATGGTGGAGATGGGCGCCGCCGGGATCGACGAGCTCAAGACCGGCTGCCCGGACTGCCGGGTCAACGTCATCGACGTCGCCGGCACCCAGGTGAGCCAGCTCCCCTCGATCGTCAGCGGCGCTCTCCTGAAGAACCCGTCGATCGACTACGTGATCCCGCAGACCGACAACTGGGTGCCGGGTGTCCTGACCGGAATCCAGAACGCGGGCGCGACCTCCCGCATGAAGATGGCGTCGACCACCGCCATCCTGGGATCGCTGCAGATCCTCAAGTCCAACCCGGTCCTGATCGCTGATGTCGGAGCCAGCCCGAACTACATCGGCTGGGCGATCGCCGACTCGGCGATCCGCATGCTGTCTTCAGAGCCCGTACCCGCCGGCTATCCGCCTCTCGTCCGGGTCTTCACCAAGGACAACATCGGGACCTTGCAGTTGACACCCCAGGCGGAAACGGGCAACGACTGGTACGGCTCCGCACCCTACGTGGCCGGGTTCGAGAAGCTCTGGGGTGTCTCGTGACCCGGGCCGCGCCTGCCCGCCTGTCGTTGCACCGGATCCGCAAGGTGTTCGGCCCCATGACCGCGCTGGCGGGACTGGATCTGGAGATCGGGCCCGGCCAGACCCACGCACTGGTCGGTCAGAACGGCTCCGGGAAGTCGACCCTGGTCAAGGTCCTCGCCGGCATCCACCGGCCCGAGCCCGGCTCGCGCATCCTGGTCAACGGGCAGGAACTGGACGTTCCCGCGAAACCTCGTCAGCTGCGCTCGGCCGGGCTGTCGTTCGTCCACCAGACGCTCGGCCTGGTGGCGGGCAAGTCCGTCGCCGAGAACATCGCGGTGGGCGACTTCGCGGTCACCAGGCTGGGACGCATCGACTGGCGCCGGGAGGTGGTCCTGGCGCAGGAGCTGCTGCGGATGATCGGGGCTGAGATCGACCCCCGCGGTCAGGTCGGCACGCTCAGTCCCGCCGATCAGTCGAAGGTGGCGATCGCCCGCGCCATGCGGGCGCAGGCGCACGACACCGGCCTCGGGGTGCTGGTCCTGGACGAACCTTCGCGGGCGCTTCCCCCCGATGCGCTTCGGGAATTCCACGCTTGTGTGCAGACCTTGGTGGCCCGCGGCACCAGCGTGCTCCTCGTCTCCCACAACCTCGAGGAAGTGCTGGAGGTCGCCGACCGGATCTCCGTGCTGCGGGACGGCCACCTCGTCGCTTCCGGCCTGGCCGCACCCGAGACCTCGGCACGGGAGATCGCGGAGCTGATGCTCGGCCGCCACATGGCCGTTCTCGCCGGCCAGCGCCGGAATCGGTCGTTCACGGTCGACGACGACACGGTTGTCGTCTCAGGTCTTCGCGACGGCGGCAGCGAGGTCGAGCCGTTGGCGATCGCCCGGGGAGAGGTCGTCGGCGTGACCGGACTCGCGGGAGAGTGGTGGGAACGCCTCCCGTACGAGATGGCGGCCGTCGCCCGCGCCGGATCCGGCAGGCTGACCCTGGACGGCCGGACCTTCGACCTCCGGCGTCTCAGTCCACGGCAGGCGATCGAGGCCGGTATCGCCCTGGTACCGGAGAACCGGACCGAGTCGGGTCTCGCGCTCACCGCCTCGGCCGCGGAGAACATCGCCCTGCCCTGGCTCGCCCGCCGGCGCGGCAAGATACTGTTGCGTGGAAGGCAACTCCAGGCCGCGGCGCTGCCGGACATGGCGGCCCTGGAGGTCCTGCCGCTGGACCCAGGCGCCCTCGTCGGACGGTTGAGCGGCGGGAACCAGCAGAAGGTGCTGCTCGCCAAGTGGCTGCACCACCCGCCGAAGCTGCTGCTCCTCCACGAGCCGACCCAGGCCGTCGACGTCGGCGCCCGCGAGGCCATCCTCCAAGCCGTCCGCCGGATCGCCGATGCCGGCGCCGCCGTGCTCTACGCCAGCGCCCAACCCACGGACCTGGTGGTCGCCACCGACCGGATCCTGTGTTATCGCGACGGGCGGTTCCACCACATCACCGACCACACCCAAGAGGCGATCCTCGCCACCCTCTACCCCGGACAGGTCCTTACGCGAAGGAGCGTGTCATGACCCCCCTCCCGGACCGGGCCCCGGCTTCGCCCACGACCGACGAGCAGAAGCCGGCTGTGGCAGCGTCCTCGCGCAACCCCGCTCTCACCCTGCCCCGGCCGAGTCTGCTCTTGTCGAGGTACGCCGTGGTGGGCGTCTGGGCGATCATGACCGCGGTCTTCACCCTCGCGGCGCCGGACACGTTCGGTCAGATCGCCACGTTCCAGAACATCTTCGGCTCCCAGCAGGCACTCGTCTTCCTGGCGCTGGGCGCCTTGTGCACGTTCGTGGCCGGTGAGTTCGATCTGTCCATCGCGTCGATCATGGGCATGTCCGCGACCAGCGTCCCCGTTCTCGTCGTGCTGCACGGCGTCAGCCTCGGTGTGGCTGTCCTCGCGGCGATCGGAGTCGCGGTGCTCTCGGGTCTGGTCAACGGTCTGCTCGTCGTCCACCTCGGCGTCGACGCGATCATCGCCACTCTCGGCACCGGCACGTTCCTGCTGGGTATGGCTTCGTGGATCTCCGGGCAGACAACCGTCGGCGGACTCGACGTGGGCTACGGCAACTTCGTGCAGCAGACCCTCGGCGGACTCCCGCTCAGCTTCTACTACGGCATCGTGCTGGCGATCGCGTTCGGCTACGTCCTCACCTTCACCCCGCTCGGCCGGTACCTGACCTTCGTGGGAGCGAACGCGGAAGTCGCCCGGCTAGCCGGGGTGAACGTCAACGCCATTCGCATCGGCTCCTACGTCGTCGGATCGCTCGTGGCCGGCGTCGGCGGTGTGCTGCTGGTGCTGTCCACGGGCGGCTACGACTCGACGAGCTCCCCGCAGTACCTGCTGCCGACCTTCGCGGCGGCCTTTCTCGGCACAGCCGTCGTCCGGCCCGGAACCTTCAATCCGATCGGGACGATGGTCGCGATCTACTTCCTGGCCACGGGCATCGTCGGCCTCCAGATCCTGGGGCTGAACGGCTGGATCCAGAACGCCTTCTACGGTGCGGCCCTGGTCGTGGCCGTGTCCATCGCCAGTGTTGTTCGTCATCGCCGGAGCAAATGAAGGAGGGTGGCGCAATGTCGGATCAGTTCACCCATCAGGTGACATCACCCGGGCCCGCTCAGGGGTTGACTTTCTCCGGCCGCCGCCGGATCGGCCGGACGGCGGGCACTGGCGACCTTCCGCTGATCATCGCGGTGCACGGCGGCGGTTTCACGTCCGCGTATTTCGACGTTCCCGGTTACTCGCTGCTGGACCGGGCGGCAGCGCTGGAGGTGCCGATCATCGCCGTCGACCGGCCCGGGTACGGCGGCAGCAACCCGGTGCCGGCCGGGGAGCCGGTCCTCCTCGCGAACGCGGCGGCGCTGGACCACCTGATCACCGAACTGTGGGCCGCGAACGGAGCCGGCAGCGCGGGCGTCTTCGTCGTCGGCCACTCCATCGGCGCTGCGGTCTCGCTGGCGGTAGCGGCGCGCAAGCCGGAGTGGCCGCTTCTCGGCCTCGCACTGTCCGGTTGCCTGCTGCGCGAGCCCGCGAGCTTCGCCGACAGGTGGGCGGCCCTCCCGGGCGCGACACTGCGTTCGCCGGACGAGGACAAGGCCACGCGGATGTTCGGTCCGGCGTGGACCTATCGCAGCGACATGCCGAAGGCGAGCTACTTCGCCAACGTCGCGGTCCTCAAGGCCGAGCTGGTGGAGATCTCGTCGGCCTGGCACGACCTCTTCCGCGCCCTCGCCCCGGAGATCTCCGTGCCGGTCCACCTCCGGCAGGGCGAGTTCGAGAAGCTGTGGATCACCGATCACGAACAGGTCGCGGAGTTCGCGGCCGCCCTGACTGCCTCGCCGTGGGTCGATGCCGAGGTCTTCCGGTCGGCGGGCCACGCCATCGACTACCACCGGGTCGGCGCCGCCTTCCAGCTTCAGCAACTGTCCTTCGCGCTCACCTGCGCGGCGCGCCGAGTCGCGGAATGTGCCGACTGAAAAGGAGTTCCGATGAGAAGTCGTGGGGCCATCCTGCGAGAGGTGCCTGGCACATGGGAGATCGTCGACCTCGAGGTCGACGATCCGCGGCCGGGCGAGATCCGGATCAAGATGATCGCCTCGGGGCTGTGTCACTCGGACGACCACATGTCGACCGGCGATCTCCCGGCCGCGGTGCTGCCGGTGTGCGGAGGTCACGAGGGGGCCGGGATCGTCGAGTCCGTCGGACCGAACACGCCCGGATTCGTCCCCGGCGACAAGGTGATCTTCTCCTTCCTCCCGGCGTGCGGGAAGTGCCGCTGGTGCTCCACCGGCCACCAGAACCTGTGCGACCTGGGAGCCTTCGCGATGATCGGCTCGCGGTGGGACGATCCCGCCAGCTTCCGGCTGAAGTCGGCCGACGGCACGCCCGTAGCGCAGGCACTGGGCATCTCGACGTTCTCGGAGTACACGACCATCTCGGCCCACTCCGCCGTGAAGGTTCCCGAGGACACGCCACTGGACAAGGCGGTCCTGCTGGGATGCGCAGTCGGTACCGGCTGGGGTTCGGCCGTCCACAGCGGCAAGGTCTGCCCCGGCGACACGGTGATCGTCATGGGCATCGGCGGCGTCGGGGCGAATGCGGTCCAAGGCGCCCGGCACGCTGGAGCGGCGGAGATCATCGCGGTCGACCCCAACCCGTTCAAGCGGGACACCGCAACGGAGGTTCTCGGTGCCACGCACGCCGTCGAAACCATGGACGAGGCCACCGATCTGGCCAAGAGCTGCACCAACGGGCAGGGCGCGGACGTCGCCATCATCACGGTCGGCGTCATCACCGGCGACCACATCGGCCAGGCATTTGCTGCCGTCAGCAAGCGCGGCACCGTGGTAGTCACCGCGCTGGGCAACATAGCGAGTGTGGGCATCCCGGTCTCCATCCCCGAGCTCACACTGTACGAGAAGAAGATCGTCGGCTCGCTGTTCGGATCATCCAACCCCAATGCCGACATTCCGACGCTGCTGAGTCTCTACCGCTCGGGCTCGCTCAAGCTCGATGAACTCATCACCACCGAATACGCCCTCGACGACATCACCAAGGGATTCGAGGACATGCACGCTGGAGTCAACATCCGTGGAGTTGTCCGCTTCTAGAGAGTGTCCCGTAAGTCATCGGAGCCGGAGGACGATGGCGGCGATGGTGGATTCGGCCTATAGGCGGCACGTTTGGCACAGCGGGTGGCCAGGCCGCGAAACTGGGTGAGCCTGGCCCAGCAGCACGTCGCCGCACCCAACCTAGCCCCACTCGACGAGGGCTTTGAGCCGGAGCAGCGTTTTCTCGATGGCCTCCGCATCCCGCCGCCCCCAAGCTGATCCCGCCACGCGCTCCCCCCACGGCGAGGTGGTGAAGTCGCAGGTCTCGGTGACCAAGGTGCCGTCCTCGACCTCCTCGAGCTCGTAGCGCCAGCGGTGCTGCCCCGGATGGGCCCATGCGATGCGGCGGTTCTCCTCGTACTCCACAACGGTGTTCGTCACCTGGTAGGGCACGTCGAACAGCACCATCGACACGCTGAACTCCGAGCCCAAGGTCAGGCGGCTGGGACCGGCGATCGTGTCCGCGACCGTGCCGGAGCCGTCGAACTGGCCGTGCCGGCGGGGGTCTGCGATCACATCGAACACCGCCTCTGGCGGAGCGCTGATCGTGATGCTCCGTGTGATCAGCATTTCGGGCACCAGCTTCTCACCCTTGTCCACCATCCGCGCTTCCACTGCGCCGAGTCGCTCCACCTCGATCTTGACCGTGTCACCCGGCCTGAGGTAGTCACGGTGTCCGGACAACTCGAAGATGCATCCGGTACCGACCGCTCCGCTGGAGATGATGTCACCCGCCCGCAACGTGGTGTCCCGTGATGCGTGCGCCAGCATTTCGCCGAAGGACCAGTGGATCTCGCCCCAGTCACCACCTCCGTACAGCTCGCCGTTGACGTAGCCGTTCATCGTGAGCGCGTACCCTTTGCCTGACCGGTAGGGCTCCAGCTCCTCCGGCGTGACCAGGTACGGGCCGAGGCTTGTCGCGGTGTCCTTGCTCTTCGAGGGGCCGAAGACGAAACCCCTCTCGCGAGCGGAGACGTCGCGCGCACTCCAGTCGCAGTAAACGAGGTAGCCGGCTATGTGGCTCTCTGCCGTCGCTGGGTCCAGGTCCGAACAATCGTCAGCGATCACCGCCGCGACCTCGACCTCGTAGTCCCACGCCTTCGTCATCGCAGGAACCGGGATGTCATCGCGCGGTCCCCGGATCGCAGCCGGGTTCGAAAAGTAGAAGACCGGCTCCTCGTACCAGACCGAGCTGATCGTGCCATCGCCGCCCGCGACGACTCCGGCGTTGCGGACATGCCGCTCGAAGGCCGCGAAATCGCGGATCGACGGAGGGGTGGGAATCGGTGCCAGAAGGTCCGCCAAGGCCAGATCCACGACTTCGGCCGGGTTCGACGTCACCAAGGCCGCGGCCGCCTCCAGCCCTTCCCCGGAACGCAGCACGTCCAGCATCGTGATTCCCGCGGCGTGACCGAGGACCTTGGCTCCCCGCACCAGTCCGCACCGTTCCGATCCGTCGAACGACCGGTAACTGACCCACTTCACGACTCCGCCACCGTTCGCGCGAACTTCCGCACTTCATCGGCGAACAGAGCGGGCTGCTCGAACGCCGCGAAGTGTCCACCTGCGGCGATGTCGTCGTTGAAGTAGCGCAGGTCGTGATAGGCGCGTTCGGCCCAGATCCGCGGCGTGCGGGTGAGCTCGCCGGGGAAGACGCTCACGCCCACCGGCAGGTCCAGTTCGGTCAGCCCGATCGGTTGCTGCGCGTGTTCCCAGTACAGCCGGGACGACGAGGCAGCTGTTCCGGTGAGCCAGTACAGGGAAATGTGGTCGAGTATCTCGTCCATGGTGAACGCGTCGGGAGCAGCCCAGTCGAGGAACTTTTCGTAGATCCAGGCAGCCTGCCCAGCCGGGGAGTCGGTCAGGGCATAGCCGATGGTCTGGGGCCGGGTGCGTTGCAGCAGGTGATAGCCGGAGTGGACAGAGACGAACACGTTCCCCTGGGCGATGGCTGCCGCCTCTTCGGGAGTCGGCTCGTCGCTGACTGGCGGCATGGCGAGGAATTCAGGGAAATTGAGGTGGACAGCACGCAGGCCGGCCGGGTGCTGCCTGCCCATCCGGGTGGCCACGACGCCGCCCCAGTCGCCGCCCTGAGCCAGATACGAGTCGTATCCCAGGCGTCGCATCAGCACCGCGTAGGCAGCGGCGATCCGGTCCGGGTTCCAGCCCCCGGTGCTGGGCGCATCCGAGAAGCCGTAGCCGGGCATGGACGGGATGACGACGTGGAAGGCATCTCGCTCGTCTCCGCCGTGGGCCGTCGGATCGGTCAGCGGGCCGATCACCTTCAGGAACTCCAGGAACGAGCTGGGCCATCCGTGCAGCAACAACAGAGGGGTCGCGTTCTCGTGCCCCGAGCGTACGTGCACAAAGTGGATGCCGAGGCCGTCGATCGTGGTGCGGAACTGGCCGATGTCGTTGAGGTGCGCCTCGATCTTGCGCCAATCGTAGGTGGTGGCCCAGTAGTTCAGCAGCTCGCGCAATCGTTCGAGCTGCACGCCTTGGCTTGCGTCCCCGACGGTCTCCGGGCCGGGCAGCCGCACCCGGGCCAGCCGTTGTTCGAGGTCGGCCAGCGCACTGTCCGGGATGTCGATGTGGAACGGGCGGACCCTGTCGTGGCGATCTGAGTCTGATTCCATGTCCTCACGATGGAACCGCGATCCCCGCACCGTCCAATGAAACTTCCGAAAGCGGTGATACGCCTGGCGTATAACGGCTGGTGCGCTAGGCTGGCCGTGTGGCCGACGCCTTCCCCGCCCTCATCGACCTCGACCTGAGGCTGGTGCAAAGTTTCGTTGTCGTGGCCGAGTACCAGCATTTCGGGCGTGCGGCAGAGGCACTGCACACCACGCAGCCGTCACTGAGTCGCCAGATCCGGCGTCTCGAGCAACAGCTCGACGTCCGGTTGCTCGACCGGACGACGCACGGGACTCGCCTGTCCGATGCCGGCGAGGTCTTCCTGCCCCTGGCTGCCGGGCTGCTGCGTTCGGCCGGCCAGGCCATGGCCCAAGCCCGGGCCGCCGCCCGGCCGCGGATGATCACCATCGGTTACACCCGCGGCCTGCTCATCACCCCGGCCGTACGCGCATTGCGCAAGGCTGAACCCGACGCAGAGGTGAAGACCCGGCTTCTGTCCTGGAACGACTCGCGATCAGCGCTTCTGGACCACCGAGTCGACGCGGTCGTGGCCCGGCTGCCGTTCGTCACCGACCAGCTCCGCGTCACGCTCCTCTACGACGAGCCTCGCGTCCTCGTGGTCCCGCTCGACCATCCTCTCGTCGGCCGGGAAGCGGTCACCCTCGACGACATAGCCGAGGAGCCGATTCCCCACGTCCGGCAATCCGATCCACTGCTGAACGCCTACTGGCGCATGGACCCTCGTCCTGACGGACGCCCCGCACCGGACGGCCCGCTCGTCGAAGACCTCGAGGACAAGCACGAACTCATCGCAGCGGGGCAGGCCGTAGCCATCGGCCCGCCTCTCGACTACGCCACCGGCCTGCATCCCGGCCTGACCACCATCCCCCTGCGTGACATCGAACCGAGCAAGGTCGTCCTCGCCACGCGCGCCGGCGACCGCAATCCCCTGCTCTCAGCCTTCCGCGATCACGCCGAGGCTGAGCTGCCAAAGCACCAGAGGCACACCGTGGCGACGTCGGCCGCGGTCAAGCCTTGAGCTGGCGTCATTCCTTCGCTCAGTTCGTGCCCAACGCGCCGGACCGTCGTACCGGGACGCGGCGAGCAAGTGCACGGAGACCGAACCCGGCAGCCCCGACGGTCGTCGGCTGTCGTGCACGGTTCAGCGGGTGGTGGTGAGCGTCTGCTGCTCGTCGGCCACGGTCCCGGCATCTCGGCGGAAGGGCGCGGTCAGCGTGGGCAGGATGTGCCGCCGTTTGCGAACCAGCGCGGCCAGGGCGGCGTAGATTCCGCACAGGAGGTAGCGGGCGGTCTGGCCGGGCAGAGCGAACTGCGCGGCGAACAGGCCGGGCAGGGTCCAGGTTGGCCAGCGGGGGGAACCACAGCGCGAGCAGCGCGCCGATCCTCAGCAAGGTCTGGGTGGCGGTGAGGAGGAACTCCTCGGCCTGCCGGTCGTCCAGGTGCATGGCCGCGCCCCCGCCATTGGCGAGGTACGCCAGCGGCAGGCTACCCACCAGTGGTGCCAGTCACTGCACCAGCAGGAACTGGTCGATCCCCAGCTGCGTCCCAGTCGCGATCAGGGCCTGCGCGAAGGGTTCGGCGCTGGACGCCTTCCACAGGTAGAACGGCGGAAGACTCCACATCGCCATGCCGAACTTCGCCGACGGGACTGCCTCAGCCGCCGCGACCACCAGCGCCGCGGTCGGCCGTTGGCGCCGCAGATCGTGGCCGCCGCGTTCGAGCGCCGGCCCCTTCGCGGCCGAAACTGCTCACCCGCTGTCGCCGCCGGGGTCGAGACGGGTCCAGATGTCGGCGAGCCGTCGGAGGTCGTCGTCGTCCAGCCGGTCGAAGAAGAGCTCGCGCAGGTCGCTGTGGTGCCGGCGCCACGCCTTGCGCAGCAACGCCCGCCCTTCCCTGGTCAAGACCGCCTCGAAACTGCGGCCGTCGGCGGCCGACCGGCGCCGTTCGATGAGCCCGCGCCGTTCCAGGCGGTCCGCGAGGCGGGTGAAGCCGCCGGTGGACATCACGCGACGCTCGGCGAGGTCCGACATCCGCATGCCCTTCGGACCGGCCTCGGCAAGGAGAGCCAGGACGCTGTACTCGGCCATGCTCACGTTCAGCGCGGCGAGCCCCGCCTCCAGCGAACGCCAGAGCCTGTCGTGGGTGAACAGGAACCCCCGCCACGCCGCGTCCTCGATGTCCCGCAGTTCCTCGGTCGCCATGACGGCACTATATCCCGCCCGCCCGGGAATATCTGCCTGCGCAGACAACTTTATGAGGTTGGACGCGCCTGCTTGGCGCCGAGGACGAGAAGGGATGGGCACGATGGCGTTCGAGATTGGCATCATGACCTTCGGCGAGGTGACGGAGGACCCCACGACCGGGCGACTGCCGTCGCCGCGGCAGCGCGTGCGCGAGACGATCGAGCAGGCGAAGGTCGCCGACGAGGTGGGCCTGGACGTGTTCGGCGTCGGTGAACACCACCGTTCCGATTTCGTCGGTTCGGCGCCGGCGATCCTGCTGGCCGCCGCGGCGGAGGCGACCAAGCGCATCCGCCTGACGAGTTCGGTCACCGTACTCGGCTCCGAGGATCCGGTGCGCGTCTGGGAGCAGTTCGCCACGATCGACCTGCTCTCGGGCGGCCGGGCCGAGATCATCGCGGGCCGCGGCTCGTACACGGAGTCCTTCCCGTTGTTCGGGTACGACCTGCGGGACTACGCCGACCTCTTCCGGGAGAAGCTCGACCTGCTGCTCAAGATCCGCGAACACAACCCGCTCACGTGGTCCGGGCGCTTCCGCGCTCCGTTGGTCGACGCCGACATCGCACCGCGCGCCGACGGCGGCACCATCCCGATCTGGGTGGGGGTCGGCGGATCGGTGGCGTCCGCGATCAGCACCGGGCGCCTCGGTCTGCCGATGGCGATGGCCCTCCTGCTGGGGCCGTTGACGTTCCACCAGCAGACGATCGAGTTGTACCGCGGATCCGCGCAGGAGGCGGGGCACGACGCGGACGCCCTGCCGGTCAGCATCAACACGCACGGGTATGTGGGCCGGACCAGCCGGCAGGCGAGGGACGTGATGTATCCGTACTTCGCGAAGGGCATGGCGGAGAACAACCACCAGCGGGGCCGGGGTGTCCGTCTGTCGCGTCCGGTCTTCGACGCACAGGCGTCGCCGGCGGCCGGGCTCCTGGTGGGCAGCTCGCAGGAGATCATCGACAAGCTGCTCGCCTACCACGAGCTGTACGGCATCAACCGGGCCATCATCCAGATGGGTTTCGGCGGGATGCCGCAGAAGGAGCACCTGGAGGCGATCGAACGGCTCGGCACCGAAGTGGCGCCCGTCGTTCGGCGCGAGGTCGCCGCACGCCGGAAGGAGACGGCATGACCAGCTCTGCGACGGTCGTCGAGGCCGAGCGTGAAATATCGGGGACCGGTGCCGCGCTGCGCGTGGTCGTGGTCAACGGCAGCCCCAGCCGGCAGTCCAAGACCATGGGACTGGTGGACGTCGTCCTCGCGACGTTGCGGACGATGCTCCCGGTCGAAGCTTCCCAGGTCGACGTGTACCGCTTGGGCCCGGGCTTCACCGCAGCCGCCGAACGCGACGAGGTCACGCCGGAGGTCGAGGACATGCTCCGGCTGGTCGAGAACGCCGACCTGCTGATCGCCGCGACCCCGGTGTACCGGGGTTCCTACCCCGGGATGTTCAAGCACTTTTTCGACCTCGTCGACCAGTACGCGCTGGCCAACAAGCTCGTGCTGCTCGCCGCGACGGGCGGCGGGGACCACCACGCACTGGTGCTGGAACACGCCCTGCGACCGCTCTTCGCCTTCTTCCAGGCGTTGACCGTGCCGGTGGCGATCTTCGCCTCCGCGGGGGACTTCGACGGCGTGACCCTGCTCAACCCGCGTGTCCACGGGCGCATCGAGATGGCTCTCGCCGACGTGGTGGACCTGCTCAAGGCACGCGCGACCGGCGCGCGCACAGCGGACGCCTGAACAGCGGGGCCGCCTCCCCCGGGGAAGGCGGCCCCGCTGCGGACGGCCCCTCAGCCGGCCATCAGGCGCGCGCGGATGGGCTGGGACCTTGCGACGTCGGCGATGGTGAGGGCCATGGCCAGGCCCGCGTCGCGGACGAACCGGTCACCTTCGGGGCCCCCGGCGGCAACGGCGAAGGCGGCGGTGTGGTTGCCATCTTCAGGCGGGAGGTCGAAGGAGAGCATCGGGTGGATCGCGGGGATGCGCAGCGAGACGTTGCCCATGTCGGTCGAGCCGAACATCTTGTCCGGGTAGTCCGGGAACGTCCGGCCGATGGCTTTCGCGTTCTCCTCGAACACCGACGCGAGGTCGGGATCGTGACGGAACTCCCGGTAGATGGAGGGCAGCGAGGTGTACTCCACAGTGGTGCCGCTGGCGATGGCGCCGGCGTCGAAGCAGCGGCGGACCCGTTCCCACACCTGGTCGACCTCGTCGATGGTGTCGCACCTGATCATGCAGTCGACGACGGCCCGGTCGGCGATGACGTTGACGGCCGCCCCGGCTTCCTTCACGACGTGGTGCACCCTGATGCCGTCGCGCAACTGCTGCCGCAGCAGGCCGATGGCGGTCTGGGCGACGACAGTCGCGTCAGCGGCGTTGCGGGCACTCCAGGGCCGCGACGCGTGCCCGCCCCGCCCCGTGTACGTCACCTGCCAGGACCGCGATGCGCGCAACTGCGGGATGACGACATCCTTGAGCGTCGGGTGGACCATCATGGCCGCGTGGGTGTCGTCGAACACGCCGCGGTTGACCATGATCTCCTTGCCGGTCCCCTTCTCCTCGGCCGGAGTGCCGAAGACCCGGACCGTCAGCCCGAGCTCGTCGGCGACGGGGGCCAGGGCCAGGGCGGCGCCCACGGCCGCCGCGGCGATCGCGTTGTGGCCGCAGCCGTGGCCGATGCCGGGCAGCGCGTCCATTTCCGCGCAGAGACCGATGGCGAGGTCACCGGATCCCGCGGACGCCACGAACGCCGTCGGCAGGCCGGCCACGCCCTTCTCCACCGCGAACCGCCCACCGTCCTCGAGGGCCGCGATGAGCGCCGCCGACGTTTCGTGCTCTTCGAAGGCCAGCTCGGGGTTGGCGTTGATCCGGTGCGACAGTTCCAGGACCGAGTCCAGGTTCTGCTCGAACGTGCGCTCGATGCGTTCCTTGATGCCGGTCATCGCGATGAGTCCTTTCCGCTGAGTACGTGTTCGGCGATCTGGGCGTGCGTGGCGAACCAGACGCCCTCGTGCGAGGCGATGTGCTCGAGCAGCTCGGTGAGGATCGTGATGCGCGAACGGTGGCCGATGCAGTGGGGGTGCAGGGTGAGCTGGAAGATCCCGTTCTCGGCGTAGGCGACGTCGAACTCGTCGCGCCAGATCGACAACACCCCGCGTGGCGGTGTGTAGGGCCGCAGCGAAGTGAACCGGTCCATCATGAAGTACGGCATGTCGTCGCGGATCCACTCCACCGGCAGCTCGACGATGCCGGTGGGTTCGCCGTCGGTCAGGATTTCATAGCAGTCGTCGTCGGCCATCAGCGACGAGTCGTACGTCAGGCCCAGCTCGCGGACGATCCGCAGCGAGTCGGCGGACAGGTCCCACGACGGGGTGCGGATGCCGACCGGGCGCGTGCCGACGAGCCTTTCGAGCGTGTCCGCGGCCCGGAACGCCAGGTCGCGTTCCGCCTCGGGTGGTAGCTGGGTGTTGCGTTCGTGGATCCAGCCGTGCAACGCCACCTCGTGTCCTTCGTCCACGTAGGACTTCGCCTCACCGTCGTGCAGCAGCGCGGACACGGCGGGCATGAAGAACGTCGACGGCGCCTCGAAACGCCGCAGCAGATTCAGGATTCGCGGCACGCCGACCCGAGCGCCGTACTCACCCTGCGACAACTTGCCCGGCAGCACTTCGCCGTCACGCAGTGCGGGCGTTTCGTGGTCGGAATCGAACGACAACGCCACAGCGACTTTCGCTCCACCGGGCCAGGACTCCGGGCGCAGCGGGCGCCCGGCGCGCACCCGCTCGACGTGCCCGCGCCAGGTCGGCTCATCCCACTGCCACGGCTGCTGCTCGGTCATGCTTCCTCCAGAACGTTGTTCTTCTTCGAAGTTCGCCGCACGCGTCCGTCCGCATCGACCACGATGGACGGATCCAGCTCTCGTGACGCCTCCTCCAGCCGCGCGAGGATCGAGGCCGCCACCTCGGGCCGGGGCATGATCGGCTGGCTGTCGGCGTCGAGTTCGATGGGATCCAGGCGAAGCGCAGGCCCGGCCGGGCCACCCAGCCGCACGCGGAACACGGCGCTCTCGTACCAGGGCCCTGTCAGCAAGGCCGCCCGGTAGGGAGCGGCCGGACGCCCGTCCTCCCGCGCGACCATCGACTCCGGGTGCCACCCGTCGCACCAGTCGAAGACGAAGTTCCCGGTGGAATACAGGATCAGCCCGTGTTCGTAGAACTCGACGGGGTGCACGCAGTGCGGGTGGTGCCCGATGACGAGGTCCGCGCCGGCGCTGATCAGGCGCCGCCCCAGCGGTTGCTGATACCGGGCGAGCGGCCCCTGCGTCGCAGGCAGGTAGCAGAACGGAACGCCCCAGTGCAGCGCCACGACGACGAAATCGTTGTGCGCCTTGGCCTCGCGGATCCGCGCCTCGGCCGCTCGCACGTCCGGCTCGTGCGCGCTCGAATGCACGAACGGAGGCGTACCCGGGGTCTCGTCCAGGAAGGTGCTGTCGAACTCGAAGCTCTGGCGCACTCGGATCGGCGCGATGCCGGCCCGGTCGGCCGTCGCGTTGAAACCCAGCGGAAGTGCGGAGCAGAAGCTGAAGAACGCCAAGGTCTTCGCGCCCACCGACACCACCCGGGGGCGAGTCGCCTCGGCGAGCGTTTCACCGAACCCGGCGTGCTGGACTCCCGCGGCGTCCAGCGCCCGAACGGTGTCGCGCATGCCCTCCGCGCCGTAGTCCAGCGCGTGGTTCATGGCCAGGGACACCAGGTCGAAGCCGAATGCCGCGAGTTCGGCCGCGCCCGAGGCCGGCGCGCGCATCGCGACCAGTTTCTCGGCGCGCTCCCCGGATTCGGTGAGCGGAACCTCCAGGTTCCCGATCGTCAGATCACCGCCGCGGAGGAGCCCGAACGCCGAGTCCCCAGGGCGGGCGGCCTCCGCGACAGGGCGCCGGGGCCATCCCGAGACGACCACGTCTCCCACGATCGTCAGGTCCATGTTGCTCCGTTCCGTATTGTGGTACGCCGTGCCGCATCGTAACCCACGCACGGAGGGCCGGTAAAGCGTGCCGACAGGAGAAATGGCGGTGCGCAGCTTGGTACGCTCACGTCCTCATGCGCACACCAGAAAGCGACGGCGACATCCCTGGACAGGACAAGCCGAGCAGCAGCGTCCGGTCGATGAACAGCGTGCTCAACACCCTGCGCGTCTTCGAAGAGGTCGCCCTGCGGCAGCCGATCGGCGTCTCGGACCTGGCCCGCGCGACCGAGATCCCGAAGAGTTCCGTTCAGCGGTGCCTGGTGACGCTCCAGCAGGCCGGATGGCTGAAGGTCGTGGACCCCGAGCGCGCGCGCTGGGGTGTGACGATGAAGGCGCTGACCCTCGGGCTGCGCAGCGCCGGCGAACAAGACCTCCGGGAAGTGGCGGGGCCGGTCATCAAGCGCCTCGCGGCCGACACCGACGAGACGGTTCTCCTCGGGGTGCGCGACGGCGAGGACTACGTCATCGTCGCGCGGGAAGACACCACGCAGGTCGTCCGCGTGGTCCAGGAGGTCGGCGCGCGGGTGCCGTTGCGCGCCACGTCGGCCGGCGTGGCGATCATGGCGCGCCTCGACCAGGCCGAGGTGGACGACCTGCTGCAGCGCGACCTCAGGGAGTTCGCGCAGTCGCCGGTGCCGGACGCCGGCGAGCTCAGGCAGGAGATCGCGCTGACCACCGAGCGCGGGTACGCGCTCAACGGCTCGTCATCGTGGTACCGCCCGCAGGTGGCGTCCATCGGCGCGGCCATCACGGACGCGGCCGGGCAGCCCATCGGCGGACTCACACTCTCCGTGCCTGCGATGCGCTTCGACCGCGCGCGCGAGACAGCCTGGGCGCCGATGGTGATCGCGGCCGCGGACGAGATCAGCCGGCTGCTCTCGTCCGCCTGACCGCGTCGCCACCCGGCGCCGTCGTCGCGAGTCGACACTGCACTTCCTCCTCGTACCACATGGTGAACCGTCGTGCCGAGTAGTAGCATGCACGTGTCCAGGTCAACCGACCGCGAAGGAGGACCCGGATGCCGGCGATTCTTCCCCCGGGCGCATCAGTCGAGTGCTCGCTTCTTCGCACCGTCGGGCATCGTCATGATCGTGACCATGCCAACGGCCACCGAGGCGACGACGTAGATCCAGATCTTGTCCTGCTGCCCGATGCTGGCCAGCCAGGTGGTGAAGTAGGGCGCGGTACCGCCGAACACGGCGACGGTCGTCGCGTAGGGGATCCCGGTGCCGGTCGTGCGCACCGAGGTCGGGAACAGTTCGGCGTAGATGGCGGCCACGTTCGCCGAGTTGCCCACGAGGAAGACCACGCCGATGAGTTCGACCAGCAGCAGCGTCCAGAAGCCGCCGCCCTCGAGCAAGCGGTAGGCGGGCCAGGCGAACAGCGCGAACCCGACCAGGAAGAACATGAACGTGGAACGCCTGCCGAAGCGATCCGACACCAGTCCGCCGAGCGGGAGCAGCAGCATGAACGCGACGACCGCGAGCGAGTTCGCGAGCAGCGCCTGATCCAGGCTGAGGCCGGTCGTCGTGCTGGCGTAGCCGGGCATGTTGGTGATCCACAGGTAGTAGAGGATCGTCCCGGGAACCGTGATCCCGACGACGCGGAGCAGGCCCAGTTTGTGTTCGGCGAACAGGGTCTTCACCGGCCGGTGCGGCTTGCCGGACAGTTCCGCGTTGTCGAAGTGCTCGGTCTCCCGCGTACGGGCCCGCAACCACAGGACGGTCAGCCCGAGTGCGGCGACGACCGCGAAGGCGATCCGCCATCCGAACGCGTGCATCTGCTGGTCGTTCAGAACCGAGGTCACGACGAGCGCGAGCAGCGAGGCGAGCAGAACGCCGGCCGCTGTCGACACCTGCTGGAAGGACCCCGCGAACGCGCGCCTCCGCGGCGGCGCGCTCTCCACTATGTACGACACGGAGCTGGGCCACTCCCCACCGGCGGAGAAGCCCTGCACCAGCCTGGCCACCAGCAGCACCACGGGCGCGAGCACCCCGATGTGCGCGTAGGTCGGGCACACCGCGATGACGAAACCACCGGCCGACATCAAGGTCACGGTCAGCGCCAAGGCCTTCTTGCGACCGTGCCGGTCGGCGTAGGCGCCCAGGACGACGGCGCCGAGCGGGCGCACGAAGAATCCGACGGCGAAGATCGCCAGGGTGGACAGGAACGCGGCGACCGCATCGCCTTCCGGGAAGAACTGATCCGCGAAGACCGGGGCCAGGGAAGCGTAGATTCCCCAGTCCAGGAACTCGATCGCGTTCCCGAGCGCCCCGGCGAAGATCGCCTTCTTGTGTTCGCGAGTGGTCCTGGTCGGGTGCACGTCGCCGCCGGTCCTGTCGACCGCGACGGTGTTCTCTTCTGCTGACACGGCTGTTCCTTCGGATCGAAGTGAAGAAGCGGGAACCGAGAACCTTCGGCGAGGCCGGCCGGTGAGGTGTAGCGGCGGCCACCGTCGCCTGGATTGGATTATCGTATTACGGTAATCTCCTCTGTCAAGATCTGGCGCTACGGCCGGATGCGAGTTGCGAGGGAGTGAGTTCAGCTGTGCCCAGCACAGAGTTCACCAACCCGGAGATGAGCCCGCTGCGGCTGCGCGACGTCACGGTCGCCAACCGGGTGTGGATGTCCCCCATGGCCCAGTACTCCGCGGGACCCGACGGGAAGCCGACCGACTGGCACCTCGTGCACTACGGTGCGCGTGCGGTCGGCGGGGTGGGGTTGATCATGGTCGAGTCCGCCGCGGTCGGACCGCTGCACCGGACCACCTCGGCAGACCTCGGGATCTGGATTGAGGACCAGGCCGCCGCGCACCGCCGCCTGACGTCGTTCCTGTCCGAACGCGGCACGGTCCCCGCGATCCAGCTTCTGGCCGCGGGCCGGAAGGGGTCACACCAGGTGCCCTGGGTGGGCGAGGGACAAAACGGTCCGGTGAGCGTGGCCGAGGGCGGCTGGGAGCTGATCGCGCCGTCGCCGGTCCCGTTCGGCGACCTCTCCGTCCCCCGGGAAGCCGGCCACGCCGACCTCGACGAGGTCGTCGAGGCCTTCGCCAACGCGGCGCGGATGGCTCACCTGGCGGGGTACGAGGTCGTCGAGATCCACGCCGCGCACGGGTACATCCTGCACCAGTTCCTGTCCCCGTTGTCCAACCACCGGACGGACGAGTACGGCGGCAGCCTGCAGAACCGGATGCGCCTGCCGCTGCGGGTGGCCCGCGCCGTCCGGGAAGCGTTCCCGGACGAGAAGCCCGTCTTCGTGCGCATCACCGCCACGGACTGGGCCGAGGGCGGCATCTCGATTGAGGAGGCGGCCACGTTCGCCAAGGAACTGGCGGCCGTGGGGATCGACCTCCTCGACGTCACCTCCGGTGTGCTGGTGCGGGACCGGGAGGCGCGGCCACCGGCCCAGGACGGCGTCAACGTCGAGTTCGCGAACACGCTCAAGAAGGCCTCGGGGCTCGCCGTCGCCCCGGTCGGCCAGATCGGCGACCTGTCACTGGCCGGCGAGGTCGTGGCCGGCGGCCAGGCCGACGCCGTGCTGATCGGGCGCGCTTTGCTGCGCGACCCGTACCTCGCCCTGCGCAACCGGCCCAGCGACAAGACGGCGTGGCCGAACCAGTACCACCGCGCGTTGTGAGGCCGAACCGGCAACCTGCGACAAGAAAGGAATGACGATGCCGAACAGGACAGTCGCGAGCCGCGCGGTCCAGCGTCCGAACGACACGACGATCCGGTACACGATCAGCGGCCCGGCCGGCGGGCCGGCCCTCGCCTTCATCCACGGATGGGGGTGCAACCGTAGCGATTTCGACGCTGTGATCGGCTTCCTCCCCGAGCACTACCGCGTCCTCGCGATCGACCTCGCCGAACACGGCGAGTCCCGGTCCACGCGCGACATCTGGACGATGGAGGAGTTCGCCCGCGACGTCGCGGCCGTGCTGGAAGCCGAGGCGGTGGGCACCTGCGCCGTGGTCGGGCACTCCCTCGGCGGGGCGGTGGCCGTGGAAACCGGCCGGATCCTGCCCGACGTGGTCTCGCACGTGGTCGCGCTCGACGCCCTGCACTACCTTTCCTTGTTCCCCGCGCAGGACGAGCAGCAGGCCCGCGCCGTGCTGCAGCCGTTCCGAGAGGATTTCGCCGCGGCGACGCGGCGCATGATCGAGGGAGGATCACCGGAAGGCACCGATCCGGCACTGAACGACGCCTACTTCACGAAGATGGTGGCCGTGCGGCAGCCCGCGGGCCTGCGCGCGCTGGAGGGCCTGGTGCACTGGGACATGGACGCCGCGCTGCGCGAGGTCACACAGCCCGTCACGCTGTTCGCGGTGCGTTCGATCCTCAGCCAGGAAGCCGTCGACCGCTACGGCGATCGCATCCACATCGTGCCCGTGGACCTGGGGACTCACCACTTCCACGTCGAGTCGCCCGAGGGCACGGCCAAGCTGCTTGTCGACGCATTGTCCGAATAGGACGGTGGACCACGTCGTGGTCGCCGGCCCCTGGCCGCCCCGGCCCAGCGCGCACCGGGCGGGCCGGGGCCGGCTCAGCCGGCGTCGGTGTCCTGATCCTCGCGCTGACGGGCGGCCAGCTCGCGGAGCGCGGTCGCCGCGGCGTTGCGGACGTGGCGCTCACACGCTTCCCGAGCGGCATCGGCGTCACCGCGCACGGCCGCGGCGTCGTGGATCGCTTCCAGCTCGCGGACCGTCTCCGGCGCACGCCCGTCGGCCTGCAGGGACAGCCCGCGCAACATCTGCACGCGGGCGTGGATGCCCCGCAGGGTCGATTCGATCACCGGGTTCACCGCCCCGGCGATGAGAACGTCGTAGAACTCGTCCTTCATCGCCAGCCGCCCGGCCAGGTCGGCCTTGCGGTAGGTGCGGGCGAACCGCCGGACCACCTTGCCCAGCTGCTCGCGCTGCTCGGCGGTGGCCCGCTCGGCGAACAACGCCCCGGCCAGGCCCTCCAGCGCGCCTCGCACCTCGAACAGTGCCTTGGCGTCGAAGGCGGTCAACTCGGTGACGACCGGACCGCGGTTGGGCACGGTGGTCACCAGTCCTTCGGACTCCAACTGCCGCAAGACCTCGCGGATCACCGTCCGGGAGACCTCGTACCGCGCACACAACCGCGCCTCGACCAGCCGCTCCCCCGGTTCGAACTCTGCTGCCAGAATATCCTGGCGGAGCACTTCGAGTACCTGGGCCCGCAGCGGCGCGGCGACGCGCTGCACCCGTTGCCCTGCCACGCGGCCGCCTCCTTCCACTGGCCGACCACAATATCACAGTAATACCGGCATCGCGGACGGCAACCGGGACGCGTGCGGTCAGCGGGTCAGGTCGACGCCGGTCACCTTCGCCAGGTAACGGGCGATCTCGGACTGGTCCGGGTTCTCTTCGCCGAGACCGACCAGCGCGGCCTGGCAGAACCGGACACAGGCTCGCGACACCTCCGGCGACAGCCCCAGCGAGGTCGACAGGTCCAGGGCGGTGGTGATGTCCTTCACGGTCAACGGGAGCGAGAACCCGACCTGGAACCGCCCGTCGAGCACCTCCGGCCCGATCTTGACCTCGGTCGACTGGTTGCGGCCGGTGGAACAGTTGATGACGTCGAGCATGGTCCGGGGGTCCAGACCGAACTTGGTTCCCACGGTGAGCACCTCGAGCGCCCCGACCAGGCCGATGGCCGACAGCAGGTTGTTGAGCGCCTTCAGCGCGTGTGCCGAGCCGGCGGGGCCGACGTGCGTGACCGACGTGCCCATCGCGCGCAGCAGCGGAAGCGCCCGCTCGTAGTCTTCGGCCCGTCCGCCGGCCATGATCGTCAGCTCGGCGGTCGCGGCCTTGCGCGGGCCACCGGAGACCGGCGCGTCGACCATCGCCACTTCGCGCTCCCGGAGCCGCGTGGCCAGCTGCTGAGTCACCCGCGGCACCGACGACCCCATGTCGACGACGAGCGTGCCCGGGCGCAAGCGTCCCGCGAAGCTCCCGGGGTCAGCCGGATCACCGAGAACACGCTCGACGACCGCGCTGCTGGGCAGCATGAGGATCACGACGTCCGCGCCGGATCCGTCGGCGAGACCGGCCAATGCCGTCACACCGTCGTTGCGGGCGGCCGCCTGGACCGCGTCGGGGTTGGCATCGAAGACCGATACCGGCACATATCGGGCGAGATTGCGGACCATGGGCTGCCCCATGGTGCCCAGGCCGACGAAGGTGACGGCGTCCGTCATGACCGCCCTGCTTTCCCGTCGCCCGCGTGGAAGGCCTCCACGGTCGGTTCCAGACCGTCCGCGCCCACGACCTCGCACCAGGCCTCGAAGCCGGCCTGGAAGGCTACGACGCCGGCCTCGGGCAGGCTGATCTCGATCGCCTCGAGGATCTCCCGCGCAGTGACCCCCAGGTCGAGCGCGACCTTGATGTGACTCTGGATATGCCCCTTCGCCGCGCGCATCACCGTGAGGCTGACGATGAAGATCAGTTCCTTCGTCTTGCGGTCCAGCGCCCGCTGGTCGAGGTATGCCGCGCCGACGAGTCCGTTGGCAGCTTGCAGCACGCCGAAGTCGTGTTTGGCCATCACCTTGTGGTAGTCGAGGACGTAGCCCCGCTCGCGGGCCATGTCGTCGATGTAGCGCTGCGGATCTTGAACAGCCGTCACGTCGGCTCCCTTCGTCGATCACAACCGTAATACCGTAATACTCGATTATCAAGTGTGCTTGACCGCAGGGCCGCCAGAAGACAACTGACCGGCTTCACCAAGCACGAGGGCCGCGAGCGGTGTCCGCTCGCGGCCCCCGGCGTCCGAATTACACCGCGGCTCAGGCCGTGAGCAACTGTTCGATCCGCCGTGCGGTCGCCATCACCTCGGTGGCCGCGAGGCCGGTGTCGAGGCCGTCGATCGCGACCACGCCGACGCTGCGTTCCAGCGTGCCGGCCCGGATGCCGGCGGCGAGGCCGACCGCGCCGCGCTCCAGCTGGCCGCGCGTCAGGCTGTAGCCGTCCTGGCGGGCCTGGCGCACCGCGTCCGGCTCGCCGGGTTCTTCTGGCCGGGCGGCCAGGATGGCGAGGCCTGCCGCGCCCTGCGTGAGCGGGTGCCTGCTGCCGACCCGGTAGCCGACGGTCAGCACGGTGCCCTCGGGTTCGGCGACCATCGCCACCACACACTCGGTGCCCTCCGCCGCGGACAGGAACGCCGTCGCGGACGTGCGGTTGGCCAGTTCCTTCAGCAGCGGCAGCGCGTCCTGGTTGAAGTGTGGCTCGAACTTCGCCGCCAGCGTCGCCAGGCCGGACGCCAGCCGCACCCGCCCGTCCCCCGTGCGGGACACCAGCCGATGACCTTCCAGCGTGGCGACGATGCGGTAGCAGATCGCCCGGTGCACGTCGAGTTCGCGCGCCAGGTCGGCGACCGAGATGCCCGACGGTGACTCCGCCACGACCTCCAACGCCCGCAGCCCGCGGTCGAGCGTCTGCAACGTGCTCATGCCGCCCCTCCGCTGTCGATCCCGGCCCGACTCTACCGGCGGACCTTGACGCCTCCCCGTGCCCCACTTACGCTACACCGCGGTTCGCTCACCGCAACAACATGTGCGTTATCAGTAAAACACGAGGTGAACAGCATGAGCACAGGGTCGTGCCCGGTCGATCACGCACCGGCGGCGGCCGGAGGCTGCCCGGTCTCGCCCCGGGCGAGCGCCTTCGACCCGTTCGGCCCCGAGTACCAGGCCGACCCGCCCGCCGCGGTGCGCTGGTCCCGCGACGAGGAGCCGGTGTTCTACAGCCCGCGCCTGGGCTACTGGGTCGTCACCCGGTACGACGACGTCAAGGCCGTCTTCCGCGACAACACCACGTTCTCGCCCTCGATCGCGCTGGAGAAGATCACCCCGGTCTCCGCCGAGGCCACCGCGACGCTGGCGAAGTACGGCTACGCCATGAACCGCACGCTGGTGAACGAGGACGAACCGGAACACATGCCCCGCAGGCGGGTCCTGATGCACCCGTTCACCCCGGAGCAGCTCGTCCACCACGAGCCGATGGTCCGGCGGCTGACGCGCGAGTACGTCGACCGGTTCGTCGACGCGGGCAAGGCCGACCTCGTCGACGAGATGTTGTGGGAGGTCCCGCTCACCGTGGCGCTGCACTTCCTCGGCGTCCCCGAGGAGGACATGGCGACCCTGCGCGAGTACTCCATCGCGCACACCGTCAACACCTGGGGCAGGCCCTCACCCGAGGAGCAGGTCGCCGTCGCCGAGAACGTCGGCAAGTTCTGGCAGTACGCCGGAACCGTGCTGGACAAGCTGCGCCAGGACCCGTCCGGGCACGGCTGGATCCCCTACAGCATCCGCGCGCAGCGGGAGCACCCCGACGTCATCACCGACTCCTACCTGCACTCGATCATGATGGCCGGCATCGTCGCCGCCCACGAGACCACGGCCAACGCCGCCGCCAACGCCATCAAGCTGCTGCTGGAAAACCGCTCGGTGTGGGAGGAGATCTGCGCCGACCCGGGCCTGATCCCGCACGCCGTGGAGGAATGCCTGCGGCACTCGGGTTCGGTCGCGGCGTGGCGCAGGCTGGTCACCCGGGACACCACGGTCGGCGGGGTCCCGATCCCGCGCGGCGCCAAGCTGCTCATCGTCAACTCCTCGGCCAACCGCGACGAACGGCACTTCGACCACCCCGACGAGGTCGACCTCCGCCGCGACAACGCCACCGACCACCTGACCTTCGGCTACGGCAGCCACCAGTGCCTCGGCAAGAACCTGGCCCGGATGGAACTGCAGATCTTCCTCGATGAACTCACCCGCAGGCTGCCGCACCTGGAACTCGTGCCGGACCAGGAGTTCACCTACGTCCCCAACACCTCCTTCCGCGGCCCGGAACACCTGTGGGTGCAGTGGGATCCCGCCGCCAACCCGGAACGGGCCGACCCGTCGATCGCCGAGCTGCGCCGCCCGGTGCGGATCGGGGAACCGTCCAAGCGCGGCGTGGCCCGGACGGTGAGCGTCGTGTCGGCCGAGCGCGCGGCCGAGGACGTCGTCGAGGTGACGCTGGCCGCCACCGACGGCAAACCCCTGCCGAAGTGGTCCCCGGGCGCGCACGTCGACCTGCAGCTCGGCGAGCTGTCCCGGCAGTACTCCCTGTGCGGCGACCCCGCCGAGGCCTGCACCTACCGCATCGCCGTGCTCAAGGACCCGGACAGCCGCGGCGGTTCCCGCTACGTGCACGAAAACCTGCGCCCCGGCACCACGCTGTCGCTGCGGGGACCGCGCAACCACTTCCGCCTCGACCCCACCGCCCGCCACTACGTGTTCGTCGCGGGCGGCATCGGGATCACCCCGATCATCGCCATGGCCGACCACGTCAAGGCCGCCGGCGGCAGTTACGAACTGCACTACTGCGGCCGCGACACCACCGCGATGGCCCTGCTCGACCGGTGCCGCCGCGATCACGGCGACCGCCTGCACGTCCACACCAGCGCGGACGGGACCCGCCTCGACGTCGCCGCGTTGCTCGCGAATCCGGCAGAAGGCACGCAGATCTACGCCTGCGGGCCGGAACGCCTGCTCGACGCGCTGGCCGAGGCGAGCGCGCACTGGCCGGACGACGCGCTGCACGTCGAGCACTTCACCACCACCCAGCAGGTGCTCGATCCCGCCGTGGAACACGCCTTCGACGTCGACCTCGCCGACTCCGGGCTCACGGTGCGCGTCGCCGCGGACCAGACCGTGCTCGCCGCACTGCGCGCCGCCGGCGTCGACGTGCCCAGCGACTGCGAGGAAGGCCTGTGCGGCACGTGCGAAGTACCCGTCCTCGACGGCGAGGTCGACCACCGCGACGTGGTCCTCACCAAGGCCGAACGGGCCGCCGGCACCAGGATGATGACCTGCTGCTCACGGGCCTGCGGTGACCGCATCACCCTCCGGCTCTGACAACTCCCTTGCAGACATTCGAAAGGAACTGACAATGACGTCAACGGTGCAGCAGGCTCAGCCCGCCACCAGCTTCCGGCGCGTGCTCGCGGGCGGGATGGCCGGCTCGGTGCTGGAGTGGTACGACTTCGCGATCTACGGTGTGCTCGCCGCGACCGTGCTGGGCCCGCTGTTCTTCCCCGGCGGCAGCGGGATCGTGCAGCTGCTCCTCGCGCTCGCCACCCAGGGGCTCGGGTTCGTCGCGCGGCCCCTCGGCGGCATCGTGTTCGGCCACCTCGGCGACAAGTTCGGCCGCAAACCCATGCTGGTGACCACGTTCCTGCTGCTCGGCACCTCGACCGCGGCGATAGGGCTGCTGCCGACCTACCACCAGATCGGCATCTGGGCGACGCTGCTGCTGGTCGTGCTGCGCATGACGCAGGGTTTCGCATTGGGCGGCGAGTTCGGGGCCGCGGTGCTCATGGTCAGCGAGTACGGGGAGCCCAAGCGCCGCGGGTTCTGGGCTTCGTGGCCCCAGGCCGGCGCGCCGCTGGGCACGGTGCTGGCGACCGTCGTGGTCACCGTCCTCGGCGGCCTGTTCCCCGGTGACGCCTTCGACGCGTGGGGCTGGCGCGTGGCGTTCCTGGTCGCGGTGCCGCTGCTGGTGATCGGGTTCTGGATCCGGCGCAGCGTCGAGGAATCGCCGGTGTTCCAGGCCGCCCGGGCCGGCGCCGAGCGCAAGGCCGCGCACAGGTCGAGCGTGCTCGAAGCGCTGGCCCGGCCCCGCGCGGTCCTGCACGGTCTCGGGATGCGGCTCGGCGAGAACATCGCGTTCTACATCTACACCGTCTTCGTCATCGCCTACGCCACGACGTCGTTCGGGTACCAGCGCGGCGATGTGGTGCTGGCGGTGACGTTCGCGTCGGTGTGCCAGTTCGCGGGCATGATCGGCGGCGGCGCGTGGTCCGACCGGGTCGGCCGCAAGGTCGCGATGCTCGTGCCCGCCATCGCACTGGTGGTCTGGGCGCCGGTGTTCTTCTGGATGGTCCAGACCGCCAGCGTGCCGATGCTGTGGCTCGGCGTCTGCGCCGGCGCGCTGTTCCACGGCATGCTCGCCGGGCCGGAGGCCGCGTGGATCACCGAGCTGTTCCCGACCCGCTACCGCTACGCCGGCTCGTCGCTGGTGTTCCAGGGCTCGTCGATCATCGCCGGGGCGCCGGCGCCGCTGATCGCGGTGTGGCTGATCAACAGCGTCGGCGCCGGCGCGGTGATCGGCTACCTCGTGCTCACCATGGCGATCACCGTGCTCGCGGTGGCGACCAGCCGCGAAACGAAGGGCGTGGACCTCGACCGCGTCGGCTGAGTGTGCGCGGGTGCGGCCCGGGCCCGGGCCGCACCCGCTGCTACATGGCGTGCTCCCAGCTGCCGCGCGTGTCGACGTCCGCGGCATCCGCCAGCGCCTCCAGCTCCGCGATCTCCTCGTCGGCGAGCTCGATGCGGTGCGCCCGGACCAGCCCATCGAGGTGAGCCGCCTTCGTGACCCCGATGATCGGGGTGGTCCCCTTCGCGAGGGCCCAGGCGGTAGCGATGTCGGCGGCGGAGGCGCCACGGTCCGCACCGATCGCCGTCATCCTGTCCGTCAGCGCCCGCAGTTGGGGCAGGATGCCGTTGTACACAGCCGCCCGGCTGCTGCCCGCGGGCAACGGGTTCGCCGGGCTGTACCTGCCGGTCAGTGCGCCTTGCTCGAGGACCATGTAGGAGAAGAACCGCACGTCGTGCTCGCGGCAGTGGTCGATGATGCCCGCGCGCTCGGAGCCGCGGTAGAGCAGGCTGTAGTGGTTCTGGACCGCCTCCACGCGGAAGCCGGCCTCGCCGAGGATCCGGTCGGCCAGGGCGATCTCGGCCAGGTTGTGGTTCGAGACGCCGACGTGCCTGATCCGGCCGCTTTCCAGCAGCGGGATCAGCAGCGGCGTCCACCGGGCCACGTCTGCGGGGTTGTGGATCCAGTACAGGTCCACGTAGTCGGTGCCCAGGCGGTCGAGGCTCTGCTCCAGCATGTCCGCGACCGGATCGTCGCCGTCGCCGGCGATCTGCGGGGTGAACTTCGTGGACAGCTGGTACTCGCCGCGGTCGTAGCCCTTGAGCGCCCGGGCGAGGACCGTCTCCGAGCGGCCCATGCCGTACACCGCCGCGGTGTCCCACAGCGTGAACCCGTTCGACTGCGCCTTGTCGACGACCTCGCGCAGACCGGACTCGGTCAGCCGGCTGCCGAAGTAGCCCTCGCCTGCCTCGCCGCTGTCTCCCCAGGCCCACGTGCCCAGCGCCACCGCCGGCACCGTCAATTTCTCGCTCGTCATGTCTCCAGCAAACCCCCAGGGCCGCCGCCGCAGCAGGTCGCGTTCATGGGGGGTACCGCCTCAACCCCCCTTCGCGCCGTGACCAGTGGCTACCCTGAAGAACATGGACCCCCAGCCCGGAAACCGCGGCGAGATCCGGGACTTCCTGGTCAGCAGGCGCGCCAGGATCACGCCCGCGCAGGCCGGCCTGCCGACCAGCGCCCGACGCCGGGTCCCCGGGCTGCGGCGCGAAGAGGTCGCCGTCCTCGCCGGGGTGAGCACCGAGTGGTACACGCGGCTGGAGAAGGGCCACATCGGCGGCGTGTCCGAGGACGTCCTCGACGCGGTCGCCCGTGCCCTGCGGCTGGACGACGACGAACGCACCTACCTGTTCGACCTGGCCCGGTCGTCGCGGCAGCAGAGCCGCACGCCGTCGCGGCGCCGGGACGTCGAGATCCCGCCCCGGGTCCAGTGGCTGCTCGACTCCATGACGATGTCCTCGGCGTTCGTGCGGAACGGCCGCACGGACGTCGTCGCCGGCAATCCCCTGGCCCGTGCCCTGCTCGCGCCGATGTTCGACAGCGCCACCGCCGACCGGCGCGGCCGCCCCAACCTTGCCCGCTACATCTTCCTCGACCCCGGCGCGCAGGACTTCTTCGTCGACTGGGACGCCGCCGGAGCCGCCACCGCCGCCCTGCTGCGCGCCGAGGCCGGGCGCGAGCCCCGTGACCGGGCACTGCGCGAACTCGTCGGCGAGCTGTCCACGCTCAGCCCGGAGTTTCGCGGCCACTGGGCCGCGCACGACGTCCTGATGCGCCACGACGGCGTCAAACGGCTCCGGCACCCCGAAGTCGGCCACCTGGCTCTGACCTTCCAGTCCATCGACCTGCCGCTGTCCGGCCGGGCCGTGCACGACCTGATCATCTACACGGCCGAACCCGGCACCGCCTCCGAAGACCGGCTCAAGCTCCTCGCCAGCTGGGCGGCCACCCGATCCCGGACGGCGGAGCCCACCCGCCACTCCTAGGTCAGCAGGGCCGGCTGTGCCAGGAGGACGATCGCCGTGGCGAGGAGCAGGCCGCCGACCACGCGGCTGATCAGTTCGCCGTGGCGGGTGACCTTTTCCAGGGCGACGACGGCGGCGAACACGGCCATCCAGACCAGGTTCATCATCCCGGCGGCCAGCAGCACCGCCATCAGCGCCCAGCAGCAGCCCAGGCAGTACCCGCCGTGGCTCACCCCCACCCGGAGGACACCGAAGCGGCCGCGCATCGCCGTCTCGCTGTGTTCGAGCAGCAGCGCCATCGGCGACCGGCAGTGCCGCAGGCACACCCGCTTCAACGGGGTCAGCTGGTACACGCCGGCGACCAGCAGCACCACTCCCCCGGCCCGCACGGCGGTGGTGCTGGGCCCGGTCATGGCCCCCTCCAGGCCTTGCACGAACGCGAACGCCCCGATCCCGGCCACCGCCCACACGAGGAAGTAGCCGGCGAACAAGCCGTGGCCACGCAATCCCCGGCTGCGCAGCAGGCGGCGCATGCCCAGGCTGAACGGCACGACGCTCGGCAGCATCATCGCCGCCATCATCACGACCCACACGCCGAGGAACAGCGCCGCTTCCCCGGGCCACGGCCGCATCGCGCCGGCCATGTCGTCCATCGCGGGCCTGCCGGTCAGGACCCCCATGCGCATGTCCGCGGTCGCAAGCCTGCTCGTCAGCACCCAGGCCAGCGCGGCGAGCACCAGCAGCACGACCACCAGCGCGGCCTCGGTTCGCGACCACCGCCGCACCGAAACCGCGTGCGAAGCGACCTCCCGGCCCGGCCGCGGGATCATGCCGCGTCCGGTCCGCTCCACTCGAACGGGATCAGTTTGCTGGAGTTGCCGCTGCGCTCCCAGCGGAAACCGAACGCGTCGGCGGACTCCGCGGTCACCCGGCCCCACACCGCCGGCGGTTGCCCCGGGCCCACCTCGGCGCCGGGCAGGTTGTGGACCTCCACCCGGGCGCCCGGCCCGCTGGTGGGCCCCGTCAGGGCCTCGACCCGCGCGGTCGCCTTGCCGGGGATGCTGACGCTCCAGTCGGAGTAGTCCTCGGCGATGGAGGCGTCGATGGCGGCGAACTCCATGCCGCGCATCTCACCCCCGAACATCTCGTTGAACTGGGCGGGCCAGCCGCCCGCCTGGCCGCCGAAGATCATCTGCAGGGCGCCGCGCTGTGCCTCGTCGGCTCGCTCGTCCAGGAACACGGCGCCGTAGGCGTCGCTGTGATCGCCCCACACGTTGCCCACGAAGGACGCCAGCATCACGACGTTCAACCCGTCCAAGCGCGACTCGCCGTACCGCCCCTCGCGCACGTGCCCAAGGAGGACACCGTCGCAGTCACCGTAGGTCGGCGGCTGGGCGAAGGAACACGGGCACGGGATCGTGCACTTGCACGCGTCGAACCACACTCCCCGCAAGCTCCACGGCTGCACGGAAGAACCGGTCATCGCCACCCTCCCTCCGGGAATCAGCCCAGTGTCCCTCCCGCTACCCGGCCGAACAAGCAACGCCGCCAGGCGAAAACCATTCGCGCGGGCCCGCGACGGATCGACTGTTCTTGGCACGCAGCGCGAGCACGTCCGCCGGCATTCCGCCGTGGCGACCTGCCCGAAGGGCCGCTGTCGTATGTCGACACGGGGATAGGCTGAGCCCGACCCCGGTGGAACGATGTCGGACTCCGCCGTACAGACACACGGAGGAATCGCATGCCCTACGCCGTGGACTTCGACACTGTATCGACCATCGGGCTCGAAACGTCGCCCGTCGCGGAGGCGCTGGCCGGTCTGCGGGCGAACGAGGCCCGCTACTTCAAGAACAAGTACGGCCATGTCTTCACCGTCGAGCCCGCGGACGACGCCGGGGACACGATCGGCTGGGTGCACCGGATCCTCGAGGAGGAACGCGGCATCGTCATCGCCTCCCCTCCGCTCGAGGCGACCGCGTTCGACGTCGACGGCATCCGATGGGCCTATGTCTTCTACGAGAACGGGCTGTCGGTCAACGTGCTGTACACCATCGAGGACAACGGCAAACGCGCCGTCGGGTTCAAGCTCTCCGACGGGATGGACATCCCCACCGAACTCTCGTCCTTCAAGTTCGCTCGGCAGAAATCAAAGCTGGCCGGCACCATCCGCGGCTCGTATTTCGTCATCAAGAACGAGTACTGACCCCTTCACGGGTGGCGCGGTGCGACGGCCGCTCTGGTGAAGCGCCAATGAGGGAGAGGTGCGGAAAGGCGTCATCGGGAGTTCCTTTCCTTGAACAGTTCGCGGGCGATGATGGAGCGCTGCACCTCGGAGGCGCCCTCGTAGATGCGCGGTAGAGGTGCTCGATCACGTGGCCGCGCTCCAGCGCGCCGCTGTGCACCTGGACGCACTGGTCGAGAGCCGGATCATCGCACCGTACTTCTTCCTCCATTTCACCTCGAGCGCGTCAGACCTGCGCGACGACAATCGGTCTCGGCTCGGCACTGAACCTTCCCACGCTCGGAGCCCGCACCGCCGAGGGGTCGTGCTGGGAGTGGATCGCCGGCACCCGGAGTGGCGCGGGAAGGTGGCAGCCGATGTTCCACGAAACGCGAACGGTCACCGACGACTCGATGCTTGCGCGCATTGACGATGCTGGTCTGGTGGAGCGGGCCATACAGGAGGATGCCCACCATTGGGCGCTGTATCGACGGCCGATCTCAGCCGAGACGCTGGGGAAGCGCTTGCGTATCGGGGCAGCGCGTTCGCGGTTGCTGGTGTCCGCGCTCAGGGAGGAACAGGCGGAACGGCGAACTCGCGTCGATTCAGTAGCGAGTTGATACCGAGCGGTGCGGAATCCGCGCTTGCCGTCGTCTATCGGTCCTCCTGCGAGATGGTGTCGACGGCCGCGCGGGTTTGCCGCCGGCATAGTCGGCTCCAAGCGAGGCCAGGCGTGTGTGCCAGTGACTTCGCCATGTCTCCCGTTGGTGATCGTCTGCGAGGAGAGCGTCGACGGCAATGCGTCCGGTGAGCGGCCAAATGGGGTTGTGCTGTTCGGCGAGACAAAGGCGCGCCAGGATGGCGCGCCGAACCAGGTCGCGCATCCGGTCGACAGCATAAGCGAGGGCCAGGCCAAATCGGTGTTCGATCGCAGGCCGTACAGCTCTTTGACGTCGTTGAAGACCGCGGCTGCCGGGTCGTCGTCCCTCGCCAGGAGCGCGGCGGCTCTGGTGCACAGGCGGAGGGTCAATCCTTCGCCCTCGTTCTCGGCACCGATGAGAACACCTTCTAATGCCGTGGCCAGGTCGACCAGATGTTCGTAGGGGCTGCCGGTGTTATGGGACTGGTTGTACTTGCCGAGGGCGACGTCAAACGAGGTCGCGACGATGCCATCCCGCTTGATGTCGACGGTGTCGATCATGTTGCTGACCGCGGCGAAGACCGCTGCCTCGTCGCCGGTCAACCGCACGGTGCGGCGGACCAGGGTGTCGAGCAGGCCCTTGCCGGACACGTGGATCCGCGGGTTCATGCACGCGATCAGCGTTGTCATCCCGCTTACTTCGTAGTCCGACTGAACCGTGCCGGCGGTCATCAACCGCGCGAGCAGGAGAAACCTCTCCAGTTTGGCTGACAGCCGGTCCCGGGCGACGTACGGGTTGACGGTGTCGGTGGTTCCACGAATGATCAGCAGTGCGTGCGGAGGGTCGTAGGGATGCGGCAGGTCGCGTTTCCAGGCACGGGGTGCGCCGGGGATCTCTCGGCGAATTCGGTCGGCCAGAAACCCGTAGGAGTGCTCGGGCTGGGGAACGATCGTGATGTCCCCGATCTGGATCTCGTTGCCACTCGCGGTGGTGAGATGGGAGACGTGCCGGGCGCAGACCAGTTCGCGGGTGCTGGTTCCCAAGACGGCGAGCAGTTCGTCGATGACACCCTCGACCGTCGGCCCGCTCGGAGTGAAGTCCCCGGCTTGTGCGCAGCGAATGATGCATGCTTCCAGTAGGCCGAAGATATACGTGTTGGCAAACTCGGCATGCTCACGGCTGAGTGGATCGGCGAAGCGCTCGGAGTAGCGCTTGTTCAGCAGCGCCTCCAACGCGGTGAACTCGGCGAGCGGCATGATGCTGTCGCCAAAGTAATCGCGACCAATGGCCATGTACGCGTGGTAGCGCGGCGCAGGTATCACGTGCTCGGCTGCGAGCGCGGCGAACGCCCACGCAACGAATACGCGACAGGCAGCACGAAGATCAGAGTGGTCGCTCACGCCGGCATTATGCCGACGCTCGGTTGTGATCAGCTCCCCGAGTTCCTGAGTTGCTTCTTCGGACGCCGATCAGGATGGCGGCTTTCGCCTGTAGCTCGGCGTACTCGGCGCCAGGATCGGAGTCCCACGTGATGCCACCCCCTGTGCCGTAGGTCACGTAATGCGCGGAGCGATCTGCGACAGCTGTGCGGATAGCGACACTGAAGCGCGCCCGGACAGGGGAACCGGCCGGAGCGACCACTCCGATTGTTCCGCAGTAGACGCCGCGAGGGCCGGGTTCGAGGTCGCGGATGATTTCCATGGTGCGCAGCTTGGGTGCGCCTGTCACAGAACCGCACGGGAACAGCGCGCGAAAGACCTCCGTGAGGCCAACCTCTGGTCGCAGGCGCGCGGTGACCTCGGAGGTGAGCTGGTGCACGGTCGGGTACTGCTCGGCACTGCACAACGCGGTCGCGGACACACCTCCCGGTACGGCCAGCCTGGCCATGTCGTTGCGGATCAGGTCCACGATCATGATGTTTTCCGCTCGTTCCTTCTCACTGGCTCGCAGCCGAGCGAGTATCCGCCGGTCCTCCGCAGGAGAGCGGCCTCGCGGCGCGGTGCCCTTCATCGGCCGCATCGACAGCCGGCCTGAGCGGATTTCGAAGAACAGCTCAGGGCTCGCGCTGGCGATCGCGAACGGACCGATATCGAGATAGGCGTTGTAGGACGCTGCCTGGCCATTCACGAGGTGGGCGTAGAGCGGAACGGCGTCACCGTCGAACTGGGCGCGGACGCGCGTCGTCAGATTGCATTGGTAGGTCTCGCCTGCGGCGATGTGCCGGCGAACAGTGTCGACGGCGAGAGCGTGCTCGGCAGGGCTCCAGTCGTAGCGCCATTCCCCCAGTTGATAGCCGACAGCCTCCGCGGGTTCTTGGACCTCGACACGTTCGGGCGCGGCGGCCAGTCCGAACCACGCCAGTGGCAAGCCCTCCACCGGGTCATGGGCGGGCATGGCAGGGCCCAGTCCCGCGGCTGCCTCGTAGCTGAGGAACCCGAACGCCCACCATCCGCGATGGGACGCGGCCTCGACCTCGGCCAGCACGGCCGGTACCTCGTCCGGCCGGGTAGCCACGAGCTCGCGGGCGACCTGCGGAAAGCGCAAGGCGGTGCCTGCCCGCAGGTCGTCGAACCTGCCCCAGGAACTCACTCGCGGTGACTGAAGGCCGCGTCGAAGCGCGCGGACGGGGGCTGCCACAGCAGCGAGCGCACGAAGGCGAGGGCTTCGGCGGCGCCCTGGTGGCGGTCCATGCCGGCGTCTTCCCATTCGATCGAGATCGGGCCGGCGTAGCCGATGGCGCGCAGGGTCCGGAAGGCGTCTTCCCAGGGGACGTCGCCGTGGCCGGTGGAGACGAAGTCCCATCCGCGGCGCGGGTCGCCCCAGGGCAGGTGCGAGCCGAGGACTCCGGCTCGGCCGTGCGGTGGGCGGAGGCGGGTGTCCTTGCAGTCGACGTGGTAGATGCGGTCGCGGAAGTCCCAGATGAAGCCGACCGGGTCGATGTTCTGCCACATCATGTGCGAGGGGTCCCAGTTGAACCCGAACGCCGAGCGGTGGTTGACGGCGTCGAGAGTGCGCACGCTGGACCAGTGGTCGTAGGCGATTTCGCTGGGGTGGACTTCGTGGGCGAAGCGGACGCCTTCGCTGTCGAACACGTCGAGGATGGGGTTCCAGCGGCGCGCGAAGTCCTCGTAGCCGGCGTCGATGACGGACTCCGGGACAGGCGGGAACATCGCAACGTAGGGCCAGATCTTCGAACCGGTGAACCCGACGACGGTGTCGACGCCGAGCTTGCGGGCGACCTGCGCGGTCAGCCGCATCTCCTCCGCGGCCCGCCGCCGCACGCCTTCGGCGTCCCCGTCACCCCACACGCGTGGCCGGACAATCGCTTCGTGCCGGAAGTCGATGGGGTCGTCGCAGACGGCCTGTCCGGTGAGGTGGTTGGAGATGGCGAACAGTTTCAGCCCGTGCTGGTCGAGGATGCGGCGCCGGCTGTCCAGGTAGTCCGCGTCCTCGGCCGCGCGCCAGACGTCGAGGTGGTCGCCGGAGCAGGCGAGTTCGAGCCCGTCGTAGCCCCATCCGGCGGCGAGCTTCGCCACCTCGTCCAGGGGCAGGTCGGCCCATTGCCCGGTGAACAGCGTGACCGGCTGGTTCATGATTCCTCCTGCACCGGGGTCCACCGCCCGGTTCGTGCCGATTCGACGACGGCGTCGACGATGTGCGCCGAGCGGTTCCCGTCGGCGAAGGTGGGCAGGCCGTCGCGCTTCTCGCCGTGGATGACCCCGTAGGTGTCGGCGACGAAGTTGTCGAAGCACTGCGCGTAACCCTGCGGATGGCCGGGCGGCAGTGTGGACAACCTGCGGTGCTCGGCCGAGGCGGGGACGGCGCCCCGCGCGAGGACTTCCGCCGAGGCTTGCGAGCCGAGCCAGGCCGTCTCCGGGTTCTCCTGGTCGAAGACCGCGGAGCGGTGCTGTCCGTCGAACTCGAACCACAGCCTGTTCTTCCGGCCTGCGGACACCTGCGAGACGGTGACGGAGCCGAGGACACCCGAGCGCGTGGTGAACAGCACCGTCGCCGCGTCCTCGGTGTCCACGGCGCGCACCGAGCTGCCGACCGGGCGCTCCGGAACGGTCGTGGTCATGGCCGCGAGGACGGTCGCGATGCGTTCGCCGGTCACGAACTCCATCAGGTCGCACCAGTGCGAGCCGATGTCGGCGAAGGCGCGCGACGGCCCGCCGGCCGCGGAGTCGACGCGCCAGCTGGTGGCCTCCGGTGACAGCAGCCAGTCCTGCAGGTAGCTGCCGTGCAGCAGTTGCCAGCGCCCGAACTCGCCCGCCGTGACCCGCGCCCGGATCTCCCGCACCAGCGGGTGGAACCGGTACACGAAGGGCACGGTCGCGACCTTGCCGCGGTCCTCGGCCAGACACGTCAGGCGTTCGGCGACGTCGCTGCCGACGGCGAGCGGCTTCTCGCAGATGACGTGCGCGCCCGCGTCGATGGCCGCTTCGACGTGATCGGCGTGGAGGCTGTTGGGACTGCACACGTGCACCACATCGGGTGCCAGCCCGGCCAGTTCGTCGAGGGAGCGGACGGGTTCGGTGCCCCACCGCGAAGCGGCCTCCTCCGAGCGCCGCGGCGTGGAGGCCATCGCACCGATGATCCGTGCTCCTGCCATGAGGGCGGCCCTGCGGTGGACTTCGCCGATCATGCCGGTGCCCAGGATGACCACGTTCATCCGGTCACCTCCGCGAACGCGACGAACGACGGCTCGGCGACGGCGACCGTCGCGAGTGGACGGACCTGGCCGTCCTCGGCGTCGACGGCGAAGGACCGGACCAGTCCCGCCGGCCGGTCGGCCAGCAGGAGGAAGGTGCCGGTGGGGTCGAACGCGAAGCTGCGCGCCGCGAGACCGGGGTGGACCGAACGCGCCAGCGGGACGTGCCCGAGCCGGAGCAGTCGTCCCTCGCGGTCGGCTCGGAACCACGCCAGCGAGTCCTCGCCGCGGTTGTTGACGTAGACATGTCCGCCGCGGGGGTGGACACGGACCTCCGCCGGTTCGTTGCGGCCCCGGTAGCCGGACGCCACGGTCGGCACGCGATCCAGCGGTCGCAGTTCCCCCGACGCCGGGTCGAAGGCGAACGACGCCAGCTCGGAGGAGAACTCGCAGGTGACGAACGCCCGACCGGTGCCGGGCTCGAAGGCCAGGTGTCGTGGCCCGGTCTCGTCCTCGAAGGTGTAGGTGCGCTTCAGGTTCAGGGTGTCGCCGAGGGCGAAGACCAGGATCCGGTCCGTGCCCTTGTCGCACACGAGCACGTGGCGTCCGGAAGGGTCGATGACGGCGCAGTGGGCGTGCGGGCTCGCCTGCCCGTGCCCGCCCGCCTGGGCCGAGCTGTTGGGGTCCGTGCCGTGCCCGGTCAGAACGTGCAGGTCCCGGATCTCCCCGAGGCGCCCGTCGCCTTCCAGCTCATACAGGATGACAGTGGAGTCGTCGTAGAGGTACTCGACGGTCCACCCGCCGCCGGGGGTGCGCACCACGTGTTCGACGTGGTCGAAGTCGCCGTGGTTGGCCGTGACCAGCACCTGCCCGTCCGTGCTCAGGAAAGTGGGCCGGGGTCCGGGCGCGAGCCGCGAGTTCAGCCAGGTCAGGCTGCCGTCGCGCGGGTCGGCGGCGAACGCGTGCACGCTCGCCGCTGGTTCGACCGGTCCCCGGCCGTCGGTCTTGCGTTCGTCGACCGCGTACAGGGTTCCGTCCAGGTAGGCGAGGTAACCGGCTTCCCTGGGCTCGGGCACCTGGCTCACCGGGGTCAGGGACCGGCCGTCCCGGCTCACGGCGAGCACGGTGATGCCGCCGCCGTCGCCGGACTCGTCGCGATAGGAACCGATGTAGGCCACCAGTTTCATGCCGCCAGCAGCCTTCCCAGCATTTCCTGGTGGCGGCGGACCTGGTCCACCTCGTCGGCGAGGTCTTCGCGGCCGCCGTCCTGGAAGTAGCGCTGCCCCTCGTATTCGGAGTTGATATAGCCGTCGAACCCGCCGGCCTTGAGCGCGCCGATCGCCGCCTCGTAGTCGATGGACAGCTCCTGGAACTGGT
This sequence comes from Amycolatopsis thermoflava N1165, assembly GCF_000473265.1. NCBI lineage: Bacteria > Bacillati > Actinomycetota > Actinomycetes > Pseudonocardiales > Pseudonocardiaceae > Amycolatopsis > Amycolatopsis thermoflava. The sequence goes on along the minus strand of NZ_KI421511.1, from coordinate 973,351 downwards.
CGGGTTGCCCCGGTACGGGCGACATGTTGTTGAACTTGCCGTGGACGTGGGTGACGTGCGGAGCGAGTTCGCGCAGCGTGTCGGCCTTGGTGTCGGAGAGGATGATGGCCTCGGCGACGACGGTGTAGTCGATCTCCTGCGGGTTCTCGACACGCTCCTCGGTGTACTTGCGCAGGCCGTGGAAGGTGTCGGTGAACGCGGGGTCGCACTCGCCCGTGGTGAGGAACCGGCGGAAGTCGCTGCGCAGGTTGCCGGCGGTGCTGAAGGACAGGTCGACGAACCCGAACGGCGCCTCGTGCCGGTGCAGCTGGTCGGCCAGCTCGACCGCGGCATGGCGGGCCGAGGCCTGTGCCCCGCGGCGGCCGAACCACGCCAGCTGCACCTCGGACGGGCGGAACTGGAAGATGCCGAGGTCGGGCACGATGCCGAGGTGGCGGGTGCCGGTGCGCTCGATGACGTCGAGGATCTCGCCGACCTGCTTGCCCTCCAGCGGCATCGGCTGGTGGATCTCCTTGCCGAGGCGGATGTCCAGCTCCTCGGCCAGCGGGAGCGCGGCGGTGAGCACGTCGATCGGCACGACCGACAGGACGCGCACGCAGGCGAACCCGAGCCGCTGGGCGAGCCGGAGGTCGTGGCGGAGCCGGTCGGCGCACTCCTCGATGGTCATGACGTGGTCGCGGAACTGCAGCACGTCCATGCCGACGTCCATCGCGACCGGCCGGGTGCCGTAGATCTGCATCCACTCGAACCACTGGCGCACGAACGCCTCACCGGGGTCGGGGTAGCGCAGGGACATCTCGTCGACGATCTCGATGCCGTCGGCGCCGTCGAGGTTCTGCCCGACCTCGCGGATCTCGGCGTGCAGATCGAGTTCCTTGAAGAACTGGGCCTGCTGGTAGCTGTAGAGCGACACGCCGCGTTTGATGGCCATCAGTTCTCCTCCTCGTTCAGGATCAGGGTGTAGGTCATGATCTGCGGCGCCTTGTCCGAGCCGGCCCCGGAGCCGGGCTTGGGCGGGTTGGCCACCCATTCCTCGTCGGTGGGCTGGTACCCATAGGCGGCCAGGACCGACTGCTGGAACCGGATCTCGTGCTTCCCGGGAGCCAGGCCGCCGGGTGCGGTGACGTGCAGGATGCCTTCGTCGTCGTAGTCCCAGTGCTCCCACACCGCGGTGCGGATCTCGTCGAAGCCGCGCGGGGGTCTGCCGTTGATTTCGAAGGTCTGGGCGCTGACCGGGTATTCGACGCCGTCGACTTCGAGGTAGTAGCCGTTGTGCAGGGACAGGTACACGCCGCGGTAGTTGGCGTTGCGGACGGCCAGGGAGAAACCGACCACCTCGCCGTCGCGGCGGTCGTTGCGCAGGCTGTCCTCGCGGATGAGGAAGTTCTCGAACACGGGTTGCCTCCTCTACAGTGCGCCGGTGGCGTGCTGCTCGGCGATGTACTCGCAGGCCCTGGCGGTGAGGGCCATGATCGTCAGGGTCGGTCCAACGGCACCGTTGGTGACGTAGGAACTGGCGTCGGTGACGAACAGGTTGGGCACGTCCCAGGCCTGGTTGTAGGCGTTGAGGACCGAGGTCTTCGGGTCCGAACCCATGCGCGCGCCACCGCACTCGTGGATGGCGGCGCCCATCGCCAGGCTCTTCCTGAAGCCGAGGCGGAAGATCGCCCGGCTGAGCGGGTCGGCGTCCGGCCACACCTTACGCGAGTCCAGTCCCAGCGCCGATCCGGCGAAGTTGACCCGGAAGCCGCTGGCCTCGGCCATTTCGCGCAGGCCCGCGACCTGCGCCCGCATCAGGGCGCGCTCGTTGTCGGTGATGCCCAGCCGGATCCGCGGGATCGGAATTCCCCAGGCGTCCTTGCGCCGTGGGTGCAGGGTGATCCGGTTGTCCCGGTAGGGCAGCATTTCGCCGAAGCCCATGAGCCCGACTGTGCCGGGATTGCCGTCGGGCACGGGCAGCCTGCCGATGGTGCCCTGCACCGCCCAGCCGTGCGCGAACCGGGGGTTGGTGATCTTCTCGACATTGTCGAACCGCGGGATGTAGACGCCGCCGACGGGCGGGTAGTAGGGATCCGGCGGGGCCGGGTCGATCGTCTCGAAGCCGGGGTGGTGCGGGTCGTGGCCGAACAGCAGGCTCGGGGTCTGGTCCATGAAGTAGCGGCCGAGCAGGCCTGAGGAGTTCGCAAGCCCGTCGGGGTGGCCGTCGGTGGCGGAGTTGAGCAGCAGCCGCACCGACTCGATAGTGGAGGCGCAGAGCACCACGACGTCGGCGTGGGCACGGTGTTCCTTCTTGGTGTGCCGGTCGACGAACACGACGCCGTCGGCCCGCCCGGTCTTCGGATCGAGCGTCACGCGACGCACGATCGCGTCCGTGCGGGTGATCAGTCGGCCGGTCGCCCTGGCGGCCACGATGCCCAGCGGAACCCGGTGCGGGTTGGGCGCCGCGTACCGCCAGGGCACCACGCGCCGGCCCGGCCAGCGGGCCTCAACCGTGCTCTTGAAGTGCTTTTCGGCCTCGGTCAACAAGGACGTGCCACGGTACTTGCCGTCCGGCAGGTTCGGGATGCCCTCGTCGGTCCCGTACAGGCCGATGAACTCCTCGATCCGGTCGTAGTAGGGCGCGAGATCGGCGTAGGAGATCGGCCAGTCCTCGCCACCGAGGCCCATGCCGGCGCCCTTGAACTCGTGGTCGGAGGCCCGCAGCAGCACGCGCCCGTAGGAGTGCAGGCGTCCGCCCAGTTGCTGACCGCGAATCCACAGGAAGTCCCCGCCTTCGGTGGCGTAGGGATGCTGAAGATCGTTGACGAGGAAAGGGTTCTTCTGTTCCTGGTACATCGCGCGCCGCGACTGGATGTACTGCCCCTTGAGCACCGCGCGCAGACGCGCGCCCAGGTCGATGCTCATCGCCGCCGGCGGTTTCGGGGGCTGCGGCACGAAGTCGGCCTCGGTGATGTCGCGTCCGGCTTCGAGCAGCAGGACGTCCATCCCGCGTTCGGTCAGCTCCTTGACCGCGATGCTGCCCGCGGCGCCGGAGCCGACGACGAGCGCGTCGTAGCGCTTGTGCGATGTGGTGCTCATGAAGTTCCGTTCCTTGTCGAATGCGTGGTTCAGCCCGCCGTCGCGGCGGAAACGAACGGCACGGGTTTGTCCTTGCGGCCGTGGCGGAAGAAGCTCGCCCAGACGATCGCGGTGATCACCGCGCTCACGATCGGCACGATCCACATCGGAGTCCACGCCGACGGGCCCGCCGACGGATCGGAGGCCACGACCGAGTCGTACATCTCGCCGGACACGAGCGCCCCGATGAGCTGCCCGAAGCCCGACACGACCGCGATCAACATCGTCTGCGCCTGGTTCGCGAGGTCCGCCGGGGCGATCTCGCCGATGTACATCGCCGCGAGAACCAGGAAGAAGTCGTTGCAGATGCCCTGCAGTGCCACCGCCACGATGGCCAGCCAGTGGTCACCGGCGGCCGCGATGAACACGCCGAACCGCACACCCCACGTCACCATGCCCATCAGCAGGGCCCACTTCATCCCGATGTGCTTGAGCACGAAGGGAATCGTGACGATGAACAGCACCTCGGCCGCCTGCCCGATGGCCAGAACGCCGGCCACGTTCCCGATGCCGAGCGCGCCGAGGAACGGCGACGCGTAGGTGTTGTAGACCCCGAGCGAGATCGAGGTGAGCAGAGCGCAGATGATCAGCACGGTGAAGTTGCGGTGCCGGAACATCGCGAACGCCTTGGACCCGATCACGTCACCGATCGAGAACCGGACCCCCTTCGCGGCCGGTGCCGTGGCAGGCAGGGTGAACGAGTACAGGCCGAACAGGAAGCTCACAATCGCGGTCACGTAGAACATGCCCACCGACGCCGACAGCCCGAGAGCGCCGACACCGAACCCTGCGATGACCCAGCCGAAGGTGCCGAAGACCCGGATGTAGGGAAACCACCGCTGGTTGGCGCCGAGATGCCGAAAACCGATCGCGTTCGCCAGCCCCAGCGTCGGCTGGAAGAACAGGCAGTAGACGAAGATGAGCGCGAGGGCGAGACCACCGTTGCCGGATTCCACCACGGTGGGCAGGAACAGCATGACCACACCGCCGGCGAGATGGGCCAGCCCGAGACTCTTCTGCGCGGCGAGGAACCGATCCCCGATCGCGCCCAGGAACATCGGCGACGCGATGGCCGCGACAGCGGCCAGCGAGTAGGCGGTGCCGATGATCGTCGGCAGCCCGTAGGTCGCCAGGACCAGGCCCAGCGTGGCGAACCAGGAGCCGAAGACGACGAACTCCAGCAGCATCATCAGGGTCAGGCGGGCGAAGACGATCTTGGAGCCGCTGCCTGGAGCGGTCACCGGCAGCGTTGGTGTTCTCATCATTGAGATCCTTTGAACCGTTCGAACAATGAACGTTGTCCGGAGAAGCAGATGACGTCATCGTAAGAACGTTCAGGCGGAAGTCAACGACGAGCGCAGAAAGTGTTCAACCTCTGAATGATTCCGTCATGGAGGGCGTCTTCATCCAGTCCGGGAGGACGCTCAGGCCTTGTCCCAGGTGGTCCATCATGGCGGCGGCTCCGCCGAGCAGGGTGGCGTCGGCGCCCAGCCGGGCGAGGTGGACTGCCATCGTGGGCGCCACCGTGCGCAGGTTGCTGATTTCGACCGAGGAGGTCAGACCGTCGAACACCAGCTCCCCGGCTTCGCCGAGCAGACCACCGACCGCGATCACCGAGGGAGCCACGAGTTTGGCCGCGTTGGCGAACGCGCGTCCGAGGTGACGGCCGGCCTCGAACAGGACGCGCGCGCAGGCGGGATCGCCGCCCCGCGCGGCGGAGATGACCTCGGTCAGCGAGGAGGCACGCGTGCCCGCGGCCGCCTCCAAGGTCGCCAGGATCGGGCGCTCGGCCACGAACGTGGTGAGGCAGCCCCGGTTGCCGCAGAAGCACACGGGGCCACCGGGTTCGAGCACCGCGTGCCCGATCTCGCCGGCCAGACCGTCTCCGCCGCGGTGGATGCGGCCGCCGAGCACCAGGCCTCCGCCGACCTGCTCCGAGCACAGGACGTAGAGGAAGGTGTCGGCTCCCTGCCCTGCGCCCCAGGTCCATTCGGCGAGCGCGGCGAGGTTGGCGTCGTTGTCCGCCACGACCGGAACCCCCAGCTCGGCGCCGAGCTCGTCGGCGATGGGCACGTCCTTCCACCGGGGCAGCTGCAACCGCGCCCACGAGGTGACCACGCCGGTGGGGCGGGCGATCGGCGCCTGCATGCCGACCGCGACGCCCGTCAGATCGCCCGTCTCCAGACCGGCCTCGGCGACGAGCGACCGCACCACCTCGATCACCTGCGCGGGGCTGCCACCCTCGTGGCCGGGGCTGAACGGAATCGTGACGTCATACCGTGCGCGGTGAACGAAGTCGAACAGCGCCGCGTGCAGCGACGTGACGTTGACCTGGACCGAGACCACCGCGCCGCGGCTGGACACCAGGGAGACCACGGACTCCCGGCCGTTGACCGGGCGGATTTCCGCGGCTCCTTCGGCGCGCAGCTGTTTGACGATGTTGTTGATGGTCGCCGGCGACAGACGGGTGCGGCGGGCCAGCGCCGCCTGCGAGGATGGCCCGTCGCTGCGGAGCGCTTCCAGAACGCGGGCGACGCTGCCGCTGCGACCGTTGCCGCCCCATCCGGACGTGTCCTGCCGACGACCCATGCACCGACTTTATTGTTCAGATAGTGAATGGTCAACCGTGCGCTGGGGTGACGTCGCCCCGACGTCGAGCAGTTCCCGCCTCACCGGCAGGACGGCCAGCATGCTCACCAGACAGACGACACCGATCACGATCGCGACCGCGGTCGAGGTGCCGAACCGGGCGTAGGACGACGCGGCCACCAGCGGGACGATGCCGCCGCCCACGATGGAACCGACCTGGAAGCAGATGGACGCGCCGCTGTAGCGCACGCTCGCGGGGAACATCTGGGTCAGCATGGCCGGCTGGGCGCCGTTGATGACCGAGTTCGCGGCTGTCATCAGCAGGAGCCCGGTGAACACCAGTGGCACAGCGGCGGTGTTGACCATCAGGAACATCGGGAACACCGCCACGGCCGCCAGACCGCTGCCGATGACGAACATCCGTTTGCGGCCGAACAGGTCAGCGGCGCGGCCCGCGAAGAGCATCATCGCGATCCACGGCAGGCTCAACACGACCGTGATCCACAACATCGTCCCGGACGACAGGTGCAACTGTTTGGTGCCATAGCTGACCATGTACACGGACAGGAACGTGCCGAGGGTGGGGCCGGCGAAGGAGAGCAGGCTGCCGGCGAGCAGTTGCAGCGGCGAGCGGCGGAAGACCTCCACGAGCGGCAGGCGCGCGATGTCGCGTGCCTCGCGTGCCCGTTCGAACTCCTCGGTCTCGGTGATGGACGCTCGCACGATCAGGCCGACCACGATGAGCACCCCGCTGAACAGGAACGGCAGCCGCCAGGCCCACGACTGCAGAGTGTCGTCGGAGAAGACCTGCGTCAGGAGCAGGAATGCCAGCTGTGAGACCAGGATTCCGGAGGGGATGCCGATCTGCGGGAAGGCGCCGTAGAGCGCCCGCCGGTTCGGTGGCGCGTGCTCGACGGCCATCAGCGCCGCGCCACCCCATTCGCCCCCGACGCCGATGCCCTGGACCAGGCGGAGCACGACGAGCAGGATCGGCGCCCACACGCCGATGGCCGCGTAGGTCGGCAGGAGGCCGATCAGCGTCGTGGCGACACCCATGGTCAGCAGGGACGCGACCAGCATCGCCTTGCGGCCGACGCGGTCGCCGAAGTGGCCGCTGATCAGCGCGCCGACGGGCCGGGCGACGAACCCGACCGCGAACGCGGCCAGCGCGGCGAGAGTGCCGCCGGCTTCGGAGAAGCCGGGGAAGAACTGCTTGCTGAACACGAGCGCCGTGGCCAGCCCGTAGATGTTGAAGTCGTACCACTCGATCACGCTGCCGATGTAGCTGGCGAGCGCGATCCGGCCCGGTCCTGGTTTGGTCGTCATGGGACACTCCTCCTTGAGCGATCCGCTGATGGGTCAGACGTTCAGTGCCGCCGCGACCTGCACGGCGGTGAGGGTGCGGCGCACGTCGTGGACTCGGACGCAGGCGGCGCCCGCGGCGGCCGCGAGCGCGGACACCGCCGCGGTGGCGGCGTCGCGGTCTCGCACGATTCCGAGGAACGACTTGCGCGAGGCGCCGACGAGAACCGGACGGCCGAGCACGCTCAGCGCCGGCAGATCCGCCAGTAGCTTCCAGTTGTGCTGGGATTTCTTCGCGAACCCGAACCCTGGGTCGATGATGATCCGTTCCCGGCGCACTCCCGCGGCGACCAGCGCGTCGACCCGTTCGGACAGTTCACCGACGACCTCGGCGACTACGTCGTCGTACACGGCGTGCTCGTGCATCCGGGAGCTGGGCGCCCGCCAGTGCATGGCGACGTAGGGCACGTCCGCCGCCGCGACACGGGAGGCCATGCGGGGATCGGCGAGTCCCCCGCTGACGTCGTTGACGATCGCCGCGCCGGCCTCCAGCGCGGCGTCGGCCACCTCGGCCCGCGTCGTGTCGATGCTGATCGTGACCCCCGCTGCGGCCAGGCTCCGGATCACCGGCAGCACCCGGCGTTTCTCCTCCGCGCAGGACACGCGCCCCGCGCCGGGCCGGGTGGATTCGCCCCCGACGTCGACGATGTCGGCCCCCGCCGCGGCGAGTTCCACGCCGTGTGCGATCGCCCGCCCGGTCGCCAGATAGCGGCCGCCGTCGGAGAAGGAATCGGGGGTCACGTTGAGAATGCCCATGACCAGGCACCGGTTGCGGGACGGCAGTCCGGCGGCGGCGGCGAGGTTCGCGGGGGCGCTGGTGGCCGTGGTCACTGGCCCGGCGCCGGCGGTGTGCCGTGGGTGTGGAAGGACTCGATGGTCTTCAGCCCCCACGCCTGACCCTTGGCCCGCTCGGCTTCGGTCCAGTCGATGGTGCGCCAGTCCGGGGCCAGCACGAGGCGGGCTCCGGCGTTGCACAGTTCGATGCGGTTGCCGCCGGGTTCGTAGACGTAGAGGAAGAAGGTCTGCTGGATCGCGTGCTTGTGCGGGCCGGTCTCGATGAACACACCCTGTTCGAGCGCGAGGTCGGCGGCGCGCAGGATGTCCGCCCGGCTGTCGGTGGCGAACGCGATGTGGTGCAGGCGGCCGGCGATCCCCAGCCGGTCGCGGGTGTACACCGCGTCGTAGCCCTTGTTCGTGAACGTGGTCCAGCTCCCGGCGACCGACCCGTCATCGAGCACGATCTGTTCGGTGACCCTGGCGCCCAGCAGATCACGCAACACGTCACGGTTGGCCTCGACGTCCACGCCGAGGAAGTTGACGTGGTCCAGCCGCCGGACGCAGACACCACCGCCCGGGTAGGCCTGTGCCTGGTTCTTCAGCGCCGGCCGGGTGTCCTCCTCGGGCTGGAACCACTCGGATTCGTGGTACAGACCGAACTCGTGCCCGTCCGGGTCGTGGAAGAGGTAGGTCGGCCCGTACCCGGGTTCGCCGTCGGTCCAGCCGATGCCCAGGCCCGCCTCCTTGATCGCCTCGACGCGCCGCTGGAGCGCATCCTCGTCGGCGGCGCGCAGGTGCGTGCGACCGATTCCGGCAGTGGCGCGCGGGGTGAGCGTGATCGTGTGGTGCTCGTAGTCGTCCCAGGTCCGCAGGAACACCGAGGAGCCCAGGGACCCGTGCGTCCTCATGCCGAGGTAGCGCGTGAAGAACTCGACGCTCTCGTCGAAGGCGGGGGTGAACAACTGGAGATGGCCGAGGTGGGCGACATCGTGGGCGGCCGGGTTTCGTTTCGGCACAAGGACTCCTTCTCGTGGTGACGGACGACGGTGGCGATGAGGGATCGGACGTGTGCCTGCGCGGCGAGCTCGGCGGCGACCGGGTGTCGACCGGCAACGGCCTGGACGATTGCGGCGTGCTCGCGCGCGGAGTCCCGGAGACGGCCGGGGCGCAGGGTCACGCGGAACCGCAGCCGGGCGACCCGGGCGTCCAGCCGGGCGACGATTCCGGCAGCCGTCGGCTGACGCGCCAGGCCCGCGATCAGGTCGTGGACTTCGTCGCCCAGCCGGAAGCAGTCGACCGGGTCGGCGCGGTCCGCGGCGGCAGCCAGACGGTCGCCGGCGGCGCGCAGGCGCCGGCGTTCATCCTCGGTCGCCCCCACCGCCGCGCGTGCGGCGAGAAGGCCGTCCAGCGCCAGCCGGCACTCCAGGATTTCGACCGCTTCGCCGACCGGGACCACCCGGACCCGGGCGTTGCTGCCGCGCACGCGGTCGATCAGCCCCTCGGCCGCCAATTCGTGCAGAGCCTGCCGGACACCGTTGCGCGTGACGCGCAGAGCCGTGGCGACTTCCTCGGCGACGATCCGTTGTCCCGGCGCGAGGTCTCCGGTCACGATCGCCCGGCGGAGGGAGTTCCGGACGTGGGTGGCGCCCGCAGCTCCGCCTCTCGCAGCGACGTCCATCGTCACCTCCACCGAGATTGTTGACAATCTTGCGGCCAATGTTGCTTCCGTGTAGCGTCTGTATAGCAGTCAGCGCGTCTGGTGTACAGACACCAGGCGGTCTCAGTGGAGAGGTGGCCTTAGATGAGTGCCGAGACGGTGGAACAGGGAATCCAGCGCGCGGGAGGAGCGGTCGAGCTGCTGCGGAACTCCCCCATCCGCCCGCACACGTTCCCGGTGACCGCGGAGTTCACCAACTGGCGCAGCGAGCAGCGGGCGTGGCGGGAGTCGTGCGCCCTGCTGGATCAGTCCCACCACATGACCGACCTCTACGTCAGCGGTCCCGACGCCTCGCGCCTGCTCAGCGACCTGGGGGTCAACAGCTTCGCGAAGTTCACGCCAGGCAAGGCCAAGCAGTACGTCGCGGTCAACCACGACGGCCGGCTGATCGGTGACGCGGTGCTGTTCCACCTGGAGGAGCAGCACTTCGATCTGGTCGGGCACCCGATGGTGCTGGACTGGGTGCAGTTCAACCTCGAAACGGGGAACTACGACGCGAGCACCGAACGGGACGACAACTCCTTCGACCGCGTCGCGGGACCGCCGAAGGTCTACCGGTACGAGCTGCAGGGCCCGACCGCGTCCGCGGTCATGGAGAAGGTGATCGACGGCCCGCTGCCGGACGTGAAGTTCTTCAACATGGCCACCTTCACCATCGCCGGGTGCACCGTGCGCGGCCTGCGGCACGGCATGGCGGGCCAGCCCGGCTACGAACTCTTCGGCCCGTGGGAGGAAGGCGACCGGGTCCGCGAGGCGATCCTGGCAGCCGGACAGGACTTCGGGCTGGTGCGGGTGGGTGCGAAGGCGTACTCGGCGGCGAACCTGGAGTCGGCGTGGATTCCCGCGCCACTGCCCGCCATCTTCTCCGGCGAGAAGATGAAGGCCTACCGGGAATGGCTGCCGACCACCGCGATGGGCTCGCTGGCCGGTTCGATGGACTCCCCGAACATCGAGGACTACTACGTCACCCCCTACGACGTGGGATACGGCCGGCTGGTGGCCTTCGACCACGACTTCGTCGGCCGCGAGGCCCTCGAACAGATCGCCAAGAGCCCGCGCCGGGAAAAGGTCACCCTCGTGTGGAACAGCGACGACGTCACCGACGCGATCGGCTCGCTCTACCGTCCCGGTCTGCCCGCCAAGTACATCGAGGTCCCCAAGGCCCGCTACGGACTGCACCAGAGCGACAAGGTCCTCGCCGGCGGCAAGCTCGCCGGGATCTCCATGGACGCCGGCTACCTGGCCAACGAGCACGTCATGGTGTCGCTGGCCACTGTGGACATCGAACACAGCAAGCCCGGCACCGAGGTGACCGTGCTCTGGGGCGAGGACCCCAACTCCGCCAAACCGCTGGTGGAGCAGCACAAGCAGGTCGAGATCCGCGCCACCGTCGCCCCGGCCCCGTACGTGCAGTTCGCCCGCGAGAGCTACCGCGCGCTGTGACGGAAACGACGACACACCGGCGGGCACCGCGCTCGGCGCGGGAGATCCTGCGCACCATCAGTTACGAGATCATGCCGTTCCGCGGCACCGAGGACGCGGTCCTCGAACACGTTCCCGTGGACGTGCCGCTGACTGTCACCGTGACCGAGGCGAAGGGCATCGAGGCCACCATCGGCCTGGCGGCGAACCTGACCGCGCGCGGCTACCGGGTCGCACCGCACATCGCGGCCCGCATGGTGAAGGACACGGCCCACGCCAAGGACCTCGCCGCACAACTCACCGAAACCGCGATCGACCGCGTCTTCGTCGTCGGCGGCGACGCACCGGTCCCGGCCGGCGAGTTCACCGAGGCGCTCGACCTGCTTCGCGTGTTCGCCGAGACCGCAGCGTTCACACGGACCGGGATCGGCGGCTACCCGGAAGGGCACGCCAACATCACCGATGCGGACCTGGCTGCCGCACTGGCCGCGAAAGCCCCGCTGGCCACGCACGTCATCACCCAGATCTGCTTCGACGCCAGGGCGACCGTGGACTGGGCCCGCCGCGTCCACCGCGACCACTCGGATCTGGACGTCGTGATCGGCGTGCCCGCCCCGGTGAGCAGGCAGAAACTCATGCGGATCGCGGGCGGCATCGGCCTGGGGCAGTCGGCGCGGTTCCTGCGCAAACAGCAGAACACGATCTGGAAGCTGATCCGCCCCGGCGGGTACCGCCCCGACAAGCTCCTGCGCGCCTTCGAACCCCACCTCGCCGCGCCGGACGTCAACATCGCCGGCATCCACCTGTTCACCTTCAACGAGCTGGCAGGCGCCGAAGCCTGGCGGCGATCACTGCTGGCCCGCCTCGACGCCGGCTGAAGGAGACAACCCCATGCACACCACGACCACCACCGGCGAGGGGCGACTGCTGGTGTCCGGAAAGGACGGACCCGGCATCGTCGCCGCCGTCTCGGCCATCCTCACCGGTCACGGAGCCAACATCGTCTCCCTGGACCAGCACTCCACCGGCCCGTCCGGTGGGCGCTTCTTCCAGCGGGCCGTGTTCCACCTCGACCGGCTCGCCGACCGGCGCTGCGCGCTCGAAGTGGACCTGCATCGCAAGCTCGGCGAGCGGTTCGAGCTGCACTGGTCCCTGGTCGACACCGCGGTCCCGAAACGAGTGGCGCTGTTCGCCTCGAAACTCGACCACTGCCTGCTCGACCTGCTGTGGCGGCACCGCCGGGGCGAGCTGCCGATGGAGATCACCCACGTGGTCTCCAACCACACCGACCTGGCCTGGGTCGGCGACCGGTTCGAGGTGCCCTTCACCCACATCCCCGTGCCGAAGGGCGCCAAACAGCAGGCCGAAGCCGCGCAGCTGGACCTGCTCAAGGGCACCGTCGACCTGGTCGTGCTGGCCCGGTACATGCAGATCCTCTCCGGCGACTTCCTCGCCGCGCTGGGCGTGCCGGTGATCAACATCCACCACTCGTTCCTGCCCGCCTTCGTCGGCGCCGCCCCCTACCGCAAGGCCAAGGAACGCGGCGTGAAACTCATCGGCGCGACCGCCCACTTCGTCACCGAGGACCTCGACGAGGGACCGATCATCGAGCAGGACGTCGTCCGCGTCAGCCACACCGACTCCACCGACGACCTCGTCCGCCGCGGCGCCGACGTCGAACGCCTCGTACTCGCTCGCGCCGTCAAGGCCTTCTGCGAAGACCGGATCATGCGCGACGGCAACACCACGGTGGTGTTCTGATGGGCGCCGGCCTGCTCGACGGCAAGCTGGTCGCCGCGAAGATCAAAGACGATCTCCGCCGCCGGGTGGCGGCTCTCACCGCGCAGGGGCGCACGCCCGGGCTGGGGACGGTGCTCGTCGGCGACGATCCTGGCAGCGTTCTCTACGTCGACGGAAAGCACCGCGACTGCCGCGACGTGGGGATCGAGTCGATCCGGGTCGACCTGCCCGCGACCGCGACGCGGGCGGACGTGCTCGGGGCGGTCGAGCAGCTCAACGCCGATCCCCGGTGCACCGCCTACATCGTCCAACTGCCCCTGCCACCCGGACTCGACGAGTTCGAGGTCATCGAGCGCGTCGACCCGGCCAAGGACGCCGACGGGCTGCACCCCGCCAACCTCGGGCGGCTCGTGCTCGGCGCGGACGGGCCGTTGCCGTGCACCCCGGCCGGGATCGTGGAACTCCTCCGGTGGTACGACATCCCGCTCGCCGGGGCTCGGGTGTGCGTGATCGGCCGCGGCATCACCGTCGGCCGGTCACTGGGCCTGCTGCTCACGCGGCGCAGCGAGAACGCGACCGTGGTTCTCTGCCACACCGGAACCCGGGATCTCGCCGCCGAGGTGCGGGCCGCCGACATCGTCGTCGCCGCCGCCGGCGTGCCGGGACTGGTCCGGCCGGACATGGTCAAACCGGGCGCCGTACTCGTCGACGTCGGCGTCACCCGGGGACCGGACGGCAAGGTCGCCGGCGACATCGACCCCGCCGCGGGGGACGTCGCCACCTGGCGTTCCCCCAACCCCGGCGGCGTGGGGCCGATGACCCGCGCGATGCTCCTGGCCAATGTCGTCCACGCCGCCCAGCGGGCGTCCGGCTAGCCCACGCCCGCTGCGGTGAGCCTCGCTCGCCGCAGCGGGCCCGGATGAGATGCTGTCACCATGACCACCAGGCCTGACCACCTGGGAGACCTGCTCCAGCCCGAGAACAGGGCCGCACCGGCGTACCCCATCGCGTCGGTCGACAACACCCTGCGCATCCTCCTGCTCCTGCGCGACCGCGGCACCCTCACCCTCGCAGACGTCGCTACCGAACTCGGCATCGTCCGCTCCAGCGCCCACCGGCTGATGGCCATGCTCACCTACTACGACTTCGTCCGGCAAAGCCCGGTCGACCGGTCCTTCCACATGGGCCCGGCGCTCATCGACGTGGGCCTCACCGCCGCCCGCACCCTCGACATCCGGGCACTGGCCCGCCCGATCCTCACCACACTGGCCGAGTCCACCGGGATGACCGCCCACCTCGTCCTCCCCCGCGGCCGGGAGGTCCTCTTCGCCGACGGCGTCGAAAGCCGGCGCACCATCCGCGCCGCACTCCGCACCGGCACGACGCTGCCCGCCCACGTCACCGGCGCAGGCAAAGCACTGCTCGCCACCCTCACCGACGACCAGCTCCGCCGGCTCTACGCGGACACCCCGCCCGAAGCCCTCACAGACCGCTCCCTCTCCTCACTGACCGCCCTCCTCCGCGAAGTGACCCACATCCGCCGCGCGGGTTACGCGATCAACGACGGGGAAAGCGAAACCGGGGTCCTCGCCATGGGAATCGCCTGCGTCGTCCCCGAAGCCGACATCCGCGCCGGTCTCGGCGTGTCCGGCCCAGCTTCCACGACGGACGACAGCTGGGAGGCCCGCATCGCGCTCGCACTCCAAGACGCCGCGGCGGAGCTGGCCAAACAGGTTCAGACCTATCACCTGTGAATGACGGCTCGTTCGCACCCGCGAGGTCGTCAGAAGCCGGAACGGCGCGATGCCGCAGCTGGCGCACCGTAGGATCGCTTCTCCGCATCAGAACGGCCGTCTCGGCGACGGTCGGGCCGGACACCGTCAGCCTTCCCTTCGCACTGGGCAACCGCATGTGGCGGGTCAGCGCCGCGCACGAGGTTCACACGCCCATCGCCCGCTGCCGGCTCCAGGTATGCGGTCGTGTCCCGCAACCGGCTCCACGACCTTCATCCTCGCTTCAGGAGAACGGGAGCGACAGTAGGAGGCAGCTCGCCCCCGCGACCAGGGCCGACATCGGCAGGGTCAGGATCCACGCGGTCACGATGTTGCCTGCTACTCCCCAGCGAACGCCGGACAGCCGCCGCGTCGCGCCGACACCCATGATGGCCGAGCTGATCGTGTGCGTCGTGGACACCGGTGCGTGCATGCCGATCGCCATGACGTACAAAACGGTGGAGGCGGTGGTATCGGCCGCGACACCCCGGGCCGGGTCGAGTTTGATCACCCGGCGGCCGAGCGTGCGCATGATCCGCCAGCCGCCGGAATACGTGCCGAGGGCGATCGCGGTCGCCGCGGCCAGCTTGACCCACAGCGGCACGTCCTGACCGGTGTGTAGGCCGGCCGTGACCAGCGCGAGCACGATCACGCCCATCGTCTTCTGGGCGTCCTGCAGGCCGTGACCGAACGCCAGCGCCGCCGCCGACACCGACTGCCCGGCGCGGAACCGGCGGTGGACGGGCGTCGGTGCGCTCCGGCGGAACAGCCAGAGAATCCCGACCATGACGGCATAGGCGAGGCAGAACCCGACCAACGGTGAGATGACCATCGGCAGGATCACCTTGGTCACGATGACCGACCAGTGCACGGTCACCGACCCGACGATCGCCGCGCCGATCAAGCCGCCGATCAACGCGTGGGACGACGAGGACGGCAGGCCCAGCCACCAGGTGATGAGGTTCCACACGATGGCACCGAGCAGGCCGGACAGCACGACGATCATGCCCTGCGAGCTCTCCGGCGGCGTGATGATGCCATTGCCGATGGTGCCGGCGACCCCCTCCGAGACCAGCGCGCCGACCAGATTCATCACCGCCGCAAGCAGCAGCGCCGTCCGCGGGGTCAGCGCGCGGGTGGACACCGAGGTGGCGATGGCGTTCGCCGCGTCATGGAACCCGTTGGTGTAGTCGAACGCGAGCGCGAGCAAGACCACCGCCACGACCAGGGCCAGCTCCACGTCAGGACTCCTTGACGGCGATCTGCTCGACGATATTGGCCACGGTTTCGAACGAGTCGACAGCGGCCTCGAGTTGTTCGATGACGTCCCGCAGGCGCATCACGGTCAGGGCGTCGTAGGAACCGGAGAACAGGTTGGCCAGGCTCTTGCGGTAGATCTGGTCCCCGACGTTCTCCAGCCGGTTGATCTCGATCCAGAAGTCCTCGAGATCGTGCATGCTCCGCAGCCTCGGCATCGCGGCCGCGGTCAGGTCAGCCGCATGGCGCAGGACCTCGACCTGGTCCGCCACCCCGGGTGGCAGCTCGGCGATCCGGTACAGGTAGAGGTAGTCGACCGCGGCATCCATGTCGTCCATGACATCGTCGAGCCCCGCGGTGAGCCGGTACATGTCCTCGCGGTCGAAAGGCGTGACGAACGTGGAGTTCATCTTCCGCACGATTTCGTGGGTCACGTCGTCGCAGCGATGTTCGGCTTCCTTCATCGCGCGCGCGGTCGCCGCCCGGTCGCCGGATTCGTCGAGTGCGTCGGTGAGCAGCCGCGCACCCTCGACGAGGTGGGCGGCGGACTTGGCAAACAGATCGTAGAAGCCGGTATCGGCCGGAATAAGCCTGAATGGCACGGTGGTCCCCTGTTCGTGAACTGTGGACGAGGTCGCGCGAGTCCGTCCCGTCGCGGGCGGACGGGTGTGGCAGAGCGCCGTTGCCCTGCCACACCGGTTCTCAGCCGCCGCTGATCACGGAATCGGCGGCGAGGGCGGTGGCCCGTTTCTCCAGAGTTCCCTGAAGGGTGGCCGCCTCGCTCTGGACGTTCTTGCTCGCGTTGGTGTTGAGGTTGTAGGAACTCACCAGAGCCGACAGCGCGCTTTCGGCTTTGCCGTCGGCGAACACAAGTGAGTACACCTGCCGGTACTGCTCCTCGTAGACCTGCTTGAACTCATCCGAAGCCAGGAACCGCTCCTTGAGCTTGTTGCCGCCCATGAGCCCTCCCCCGGCCTGCATGCCCTCGGGGAGCTGCATCCCCTGCGGAGGCTCGTTGCCCGCCCCACCGGCGTTCGGCTGCCCCCGGCCACCGCCGAAGCCCATGCTGATCGAGTCATGCGGACCGGCGGTGGCGTCGCCGGTGAAGGTGAGGTTCATGTCCCAGCCGATGACCGTGAACTTCCGGGTTCCGAGGTCGTACCACAGGTAGTAGTTCCGTCCGGGGCCCGCCATGTCGTCGCCGTTCAACACGATGTTCTGCAGCGCCAGGTAACGCGCGAACGACTCGACGTCGACTCGGTCGGCCAGTCCGGCGGCGAACTCCTCGTCGGAGGACTGCTCCACCCACCGGATCAGCTCGATGACCGGCTGCACGTCCGTACCGCCGATGTTGTTGATCTGTTTGAAGTCGTCGCTGTACTCAGTCTGGTCGCCACCTTGGTAGGTGAACTGACTCGAAGCGAGCGACTTGTACAGCACCCCGTTGCCGAGATCCTCCGCATAACCCTCGTCGAGGTACTCGACGAGCAGCCGGGGAGTCGACGTCCGGTCGTTGACGGTGAACCCGGAATAGGCGAACTGTTGCGCGGGCTCCCCGGAGGCGTCCACAAGCGACATCGCCAGCGACTCGTTGAGCTGGGCGGAACCCTCGCCGCTGCCGGGGCGGACGGCGATCTGCGTATGCCCCTGGTACCGGCGTCCCTCCACGTACTTGTCGAAGCTGATCAGCCAGGGAAGGCTCTCCGGCTCCTCGGCCTTGAGCTCCGTACCGATTCCGCCCATGCCGCCCGCCATTCCGCCCTGCGGAGGGCCGCCCTGCTGCGGGGCGCCCTCGGGCAGCTGCATCCCGGCAGGGGGCTCACCACCTTGCCCGCCACCGAAGCCTCCGCTCTGGCGCCGCTCGCCGTTCCACGTCAGCGACGCCAGAGTGGAGTTGCCCTTGAGCCGGATCCCCACGTTCTCGATCCGGGTGCCGTCGATGACGACCGTCGCGGGGATGTAGTCCTTCTCGCCGGTGTCGAAGTACTCCTGCAACATCTTCTGGTAGTTGGCGTCATTGAACTCGATGCGCACGTCGTGCGCGGTCGTGGTGTCGAAGAGGTCCTTCGTCCCGGCGATGTCCTCCGTGACCTGGACGGGGGCGTCCTCGGCCTTGGACGTGGTGTACGGACGGATCATCCCGGAGCCGAACACACCTGCGAGCACGACCACGAAGACGCAGGTTCCGGCGACGAGCTTCCAGTAGTGGCGGAGCCGGACCGGGATGCGGTGCCGGAAGCGCCTCCGGACAGGATTCCGTGTGGGCGGGCTGGGCACGGCAACGCCTCACAGATCGGTCTGGTCGTAGCCGGTCAGCACGGTGACACCTTGTCCGCTGTTGTACTGACGCAGGTCGGAGATCAGGTCACCGGGCTCTCGGCCCTTCTTGATCCGCACGGTGTACATGAGCTCGGTGAGCGCACCACCCCGGATCGACTCCATACTGACCAGCTCGAACTCCTCGGTGTGCCGGATCAGGACATCGGAGATGACGTGGGTGTTGTCCCCGTCCGCGGGCACCTGCACCTTGACGACCTGGCGCTGGACGTTGAGCTGGAACCAGTTGAACCGGTACATGAGGAAG
This sequence comes from Amycolatopsis thermoflava N1165, assembly GCF_000473265.1. Taxonomy (NCBI): domain Bacteria; kingdom Bacillati; phylum Actinomycetota; class Actinomycetes; order Pseudonocardiales; family Pseudonocardiaceae; genus Amycolatopsis; species Amycolatopsis thermoflava. The sequence goes on along the minus strand of NZ_KI421511.1, from coordinate 955,014 downwards.
ATGACGACGGAGATCGTCACGGCCGCGACAGCCGCGAGGGTGTAGAAGCGGGTGCCGACAGCCATCCCGACCGCCATCACGAGGAAGATGAACCCGACGTCCCGGGTCTCCTTGATCGCGTTGCGGAACCGGATCACCGACAGGGCGCCGACCAGCGCGAAGGCGCGGGCGATGTTCGATCCGACCACGAGCATGATGACCGAGATCAGCATGCCCAGAATGACCAGGGTCTGGACATAGGACTGGCTGTAGGACACGTTGCGGTGGGTGGACCGGTACACCCACCCGATCATGACGCTGAGTGCGAACGAAAGCGCGAGGGAGATCGCGACGTCCAGGACGCTGAAGGTACCGGTCAGGTCCTCGAAGCTGAGATTCATCGGGGTCGTGCCTCCGCGTGAGCAGTGGTGTGGTCGAAGGTGGGGTCGTCGGCGTACTCGTCGACGGGAACGTGGAAGACGGAGCGGGGCGCGCCGCCGAACGCCTCCACGCTTTGGCAGTACTTGGAGATCCGGACCACCTGCATGTTGTGGTCCGCCGCCAGATCCGTGAGCCAGTAGGGAACCCGCTCGTTGGCCTTGATCTCGACGATGGCCTTGCTGGGCGGCACGATGAACCGGTTCGTCGCGTCGCTGGCGAGGTGGAAGTCCCGCTCGCGGCCGCGGACGCGCTGGTCGATCGTGACCCGCAGGCCGAGGTCGGCGTCCCGGCCCAGGTAGGCCTGGCGCTGGTACCCGGTCATGGCGGTGGGCCGCAGGTTCAGCCGGTGGACCAGGTCCAGAACCTCCTCGACGAACCCGCGGTCGCCCGGCTCGCAGCCTGCGGGCTCCTTGCCCGCGCACAGGCTCAACGCCTCCCGGTACGGCAGCGGGATGCGACGTTTCTGGGTCACCCGGTTGACCCGCTGCTTGATCTCGACGTAGACCGGCGTGTCGCCGGTGACCTCGAACCGGTCACCGTAGTGCCGGAGGCGGAGTTTGCGCCGGAACTTCAGACCCTCGATCTTCTCCCAGTAGAAACGCAGCTGAGGCGTGTCGTAGTAGGTGCTCCAGACGCCGTAACCGGTGGTGTCGCTGTGCGGGTCCCGGTCCAGGCGCTGCTCGAGCGCGGGCAGGATGCGCTGGACGTCGGCCACCGGCACGAGGTACTTGATCTCGTACCGGTTGAAGCTGCGCAGCGAACCCGGTCCTCGCAGGGCGTGCCCGGCGTTGTTGGCCCGCTCCGTCTCACCGCCCGGACCGAGAGGCGCAGGCGCGGGCGCGGGCGGGCCCTGCTCAGCGGCAACGGCCGCAGTTCGTGATCGGAATAGCATGGTCCTCCTCTCTGTCGGAGGACATGTCACACGAACAATGTGGGAAGTTTGTGTGAACTCAACCTGAGCGCCGGGGTGTCCGGACCGGGGCTCACCGGTCGGCGGCCCCGGGTCCGGACACGGGCAGCACCACTCGGAACGTCGTTCCGGAGCGCTGGGAGCTGGCGACCGAGAGCACCCCGTCGTGCGCTTCGACCAGGGCCGCCGAGATCGCGAGCCCCAAGCCGGAGCCGCCCGGCGACCGGGCGGGATCAGCCCGGTAGAACCGGTCGAAGACGAACGGCAGGTGCTCCGGGTCGATCCCCGGCCCGTCGTCGTGCACCTCGACTAGCGCGACAACCGTATCCGGCGGGATGGGGCCCCCGACGCCCGCCGGGTCACCGCTCGGCACCTCCGAAGCCAGCATCCGGCTGACCCGGACCTCCGCGTCGGCGGGAGAGTGGACGAGCGCGTTGGCGACCAGGTTCGCGACGACTTGGTGCAGCCGCTGCTCGTCGCCCAGGACACGGACCCGCTCGCCCGGCGTGTGCAAGCTGACCGTCCGCTCCGGATGCCGGGCGCGGGCACCGCCGACGACGTCCTCGGCGAGGTCGCACAGGTCGATCTCGCTGAGGTCCAGCCCGGGTTCGCGGTCCAGGCGGGCCAGGAGCAGGAGGTCTTCCACCATGGCGCCCATGCGCGTCGCCTCGTCCTCGATCCGCCACAGGACCCGTTCCGCGGCGGGATCTCGTGTCGCCCCTCCGTGGCGGTACAGTTCGGCGAATCCCCGGATGGACGTGAGCGGTGTGCGCAGCTCGTGCGAGGCGTCCGCCACGAAGGTCCGCAACCGCCGTTCCGAGGACTCGAGGTCCCGCAGCGCCTGAGCCAGGCGCGCCAGCATCGTGTTCAGCGCGCGGCCCAGCTGCCCGGTCTCGGTGTGCGGGTCGGTCTCGGTCACCCGCAGCTGGACCTCGCCCTCCGCGATGGCCGTGGCGGTGTGCTCGATCCTCGTCAGCGGCCGCAGCCCCAGCCGGACCACGATCCGGCCCACCGTGGCGACCAGGCCGAGGATCAGCGCACCCACCGCGAGCTCGATGAGCAGAAGCCGGCTGACCGTGTCCTCCTGCGACTCGAGGGAGACCGCGACAACGGCCCGTTCCCCGTCCGGGGTGCGCAAGGCCATGGCACGCCAGTTCGCACCGCCGGCACGGTCCGGCACCGTCACCGGCTCCGTCGACGAGCTGAGCACGAGGTCGGTGGACACGGCAGGCCCCTCGTCACTGTTGCCTGGCTCCGCCCACCGCAACTCGCCGGACTCGCTGTACACCTGCAGTGAGTACTCGGTGGGCAGCTCCGATCCTCCGGTGGGCGGCGCCAGCCATCCCTCGCGGAGCACCGCGGCCATACGCGTGAGCTGCCCGTCCGCGCGCGCGGTCATGGACGCCTCGAGCAGAAGCACACTGCTCACCGAGAACGCCGCCAGGCCGACCGCGCACAGTCCCAGAGCCGCGGCGAGTACCCGCCGCCGGAGGGACCAACGCCGACGACTACGCATGAAGGATCGCACTGTCGCCAGGGAAGCTCAGCGGCGTCCGTTCGGCGCACGCAACGAGTAGCCGACCCCGCGAAGGGTACGGATCAGGGGCGTACCGTGGGCGTCGATCTTGCGGCGCAGGTAGCTGATGTAGGAGTCGACGACCCGGCTCTCCTCGCCGACCGCCCGGTCCCACACCCGGTCCAGGATCTGCTGCTTGGTGAGGACCTGCCCGGCGTTCACCATCATGTACCGGAGCAGCCGGAACTCGGTAGGTGACAGGTCCAGCTCCCGATCGCCGCGCCGCACCAGCTGGGTGTTCTCGTCGAGCACGAGATCCGCGTAGCGCAGCACCCCGTCGGCATCCGGTTCCTCCGGGAGGCTCCGGCGCAGAATCGCCCGCAACCGGAGCACCACCTCGGTCAGGCTGAACGGTTTGGTCACGTAGTCGTCGCCACCCGCCGTCAGCCCGGCGATACGGTCTTCCACCGTGTCCCGCGCGGTGAGAAAGAGGACGGGCAGCTTCTCGCAGGCCGCACGGAGCCTCCGGGCCACCGTGAAGCCGTGCACATCGGGTAGTCCGACATCGAGCACCACGATATCGGGCGGGCGCCCGGTCACCTCGTCGAGCGCACGACCACCGCTCGAAACCGCACACACCTCGAAACCGTTCACCGCGAGAGCGGAACAGAGCAACTCCCGGATGTTCGGCTCGTCGTCCACCACGAGCACTCGCGGCTTCCCATCCCCACTTTCGGACCGTTTGCCCACGGTCGTTTTCTAGTAGTGAAACCTGTATACAAGCTGTGAATAGCCCGTGAACGGCACCTGAACACCACGAGACCAGCACTGGTCGCACTCCCCTCCCCAGCGACGCGGGTTGGTTGCGAGACCCAGCTCGGCGTGCGGCCTCCGGGAACACCGGCGCGGGTGGCCGACACCAACCCCCGCACGGCCGGCCGCCGAACGCCGCCGGAACCACCTCAGCGCAGGTCGAGCACGAGTTTGCCGGCGGCCGTCCGGTCCGCCAGCGCGCCGAGCGCGTCTGCGGCCTCTGCCATCGGGTACACGGTCGGCTCGGCAGCGGTGAGCGTGCCGTGCTCGAGCAGCGGGTACAGCTCGTCCCACTGCCGCCGCAGGGAGACGGGCTCCTGGCGGAGCATCTCGCCCCAGCCCGCACCCAGCACGGAGGTGTTGTTCAGCAGCAGGCGGTTCACCTTGACCGTCGGGATCGAACCGCCTGTGAAGCCGAGCACCACGAGGCGCCCCTCGGGCGCGAGGCTGCGCAGGCTGTCGGTGAACCGGTCGCCGCCCACCGGGTCGAGCACGATGTCGACCCCGCGCCCGCCGGTCCACCGGCGCACCTCGTCCAGCCAGCCGTCCACGAGCACGACGTGGTCGGCACCGGCCGCGGCGGCCACCTCGGCCTTCCGCGCGTCGCTCACGACCGCGACGCTCCGCAGGTCCCATGCCCGGCACAGGTGCAGCGCCGCGACGCCCACTCCCCCGGCGGCACCGTGCACCAGCACCGTCTCCCCCGCCCCGGCCTTCGCGCGGCGCCGCAGCGCGAAGTGCCCGGTCAGGTAGTTCAGCGGGAGTCCGGCGGCCGCCTCCAGCGAGACCGCGTCCGGCAGCGGCAGCACCCGCTCCGGCTCCAGAGCGACCACCTGCTGCCAGGTGCCTTCGAACGACAGCACCGTGACCCGCTGGCCCGCCCGCAGACCGCTGCCCGGCGGGGCGGCGCGGACGACGCCCGCGCCCTCCGCCCCGGGCACGAACGGCAGTGGCCGTCTCACCTGGTAGAGCCCCTGCGTCTGCAGCAGGTCGGGGAACGACACACCGGCCGCGACGAGATCCACCACCACGCCACCGGCTTGCGGCTCCGGCAAATCCACCAGCCGCAAGCCCTCCGGCCCGGTGAGTTCCGTGAGCTGAAGCGCGCGCACGGTCAGCGCGGGGCCATGCGGATGGCGCCGTCGAGCCGGATGGTCTCGCCGTTGAGCATCGGGTTCTCCACGATGTGCCGGGCCAGCGCCGCGAACTCGGTCGGATCGCCCAGCCGCGAGGGGTGCGGCACCTGCGCGCCCAGCGACGCGATCGCCTCCTCCGGCAGGGTCGCGAACAGCGGCGTGTGGAACAACCCCGGCGCGATCGTCACCACCCGGATCTTCAGGCTCGCCAGATCCCGCGCGATCGGCAACGTCATCCCGACAATGCCGCCCTTGGACGCCGAATACGCCGCCTGCCCGATCTGCCCGTCGAACGCCGCCACGGACGCGGTGTTGACGATGACACCGCGCTCCTCACCCACCGGCTCGGCCTTGGCGATCCGCTCCGCGGCCAGCCGGATCACGTTGAACGTGCCCACCAGGTTGACATTGATGACCTTGACGAACCCGTCCAGCGGGAAGGCGCCCTGCTTGCCCACCGTCTTGTGCGCGTTGCCGATGCCCGCGCAGTTCACCACGATCCGCAACGTGCCCAGCGCCTCCGCCGCGTCCAGCGCCGCGGACACCTGAGCCTCGTCGGTCACGTCGGCCGCGGCGAACACCACCCCGTCGCCCAACTCCTTGGCCACCGCCTCACCCTGCGACGAGGGCAGATCCACGATGACGACATTCGCGCCCTTGCCGTGCAGCTCCCTGACCGTCGCCAGCCCGAGCCCCGACGCGCCACCGGTCACCAGCGCGACCGCGTTGCCGACCTCCATGTCACAACACCCCTTTCAGTTCAGCACGCCGGCCAGCCGGCCGGCGATGAGCTCGCGCGCCTCGGTGACGATGCGCTGGATCAGCTCGGCGACGGTGGGCGCGTCGTTGATGATGCCCTGCACCATGCCCGCCGACCAGATACCCAGTTCGAGGTCGCCCTCTTCGAACACCTTGCGGCCGCGGGCGCCGGCGACCAGGTCGCGCACGTCTTCGAACTTCCCGCCCCGGTCCAGGATCCCGACCACCTCGCGGGAGACCGAGTTGCTCGCCACGCGGGCGGTGTTGCGCAGCGGGCGGAAGATCAGCTCGGTGTCCCGCTCGGTGCCGGCGACCAACTGCCGCTTGACGTTCTCATGCACCGGGGCTTCGGCGGTGGCGAGGAAGCGGGTGCCCATGTTGATGCCGTCCGCGCCCAGCGCCAGCGCCGCCACCAGACCCCGCGCGTCACCGAACCCGCCCGAGGCGATCATCGGGATGGTGATCTTCTCCGCGGCGGCCGGGATCAGCACCAGACCGGGGATGTCGTCCTCCCCCGGGTGCCCGGCGCACTCGAAACCGTCGATGGAGATGCCGTCCACGCCCAGCTCCTGGGCCTTCACGGCGTGGCGGACGCTGGTGCACTTGTGCAGCACCTTGACCCCGCCCGCGCGGAAGGCGGGCAGGTGCTCGGCCGGGTTGAATCCCGCGGTCTCCACGACCGGGACCCCGGACTCGACGATCACGTCGCGGTACTCGGCATACGGCGGCGGGGGATCGTGGGCGGGATGGTCAGGTTGACACCGAACGGCTTGTCGGTCATCTCCCGGCAGCGCGCGATCTCCTTCGCCAGATCCTCGGGAGTCGGCTGGGTGAGCGCGGTGAGGAACCCGAGCCCGCCCGCATTCGCGACGGCCGAGGTCAGCTCCGCGCGGCCCACCCACTGCATCCCACCCTGCACGATCGGGTACTCGACCCCGAAGACGTCGCAGAACCGCGTGCGCACCATTGCAGAAGTCCTCCTGATCACGAGTCCAGGAGAACCATAGCGCCCTGAACGAGCGCTACGTAAACCCCGTGAGCCACATCTCGTCTCCAGGAAACGCTTGACAGCACGGACGTCTCTTCCGATCGTCGAGGAGTCCCGGCGCACTCGCGCCGACCATCCACAGGAGACTCATCATGACCAGTGCTGTCATCGTCGACGCGGTCCGCACCGCATCCGGGAAGGGCAAGCCCGGCGGCCAGTTGTCCGGACTCCACCCGGCCGAACTTCTCTCCCAGGTGCTGCGGCAGCTGGTGGAGCACACCGGAATCGACCCCGGCCTGATCGACGACGTCATCGGCGGCTGCGTGAGCCAGGCCGGTGAGCAGGCGATCAACATCACCCGCAGCGCCGTGCTCGGCGCCGGATTCCCCGAGCACGTGCCGGCCACGACCATCGACCGCCAGTGCGGTTCCAGTCAGCAGGCCGCGCACTTCGCCGCCCAAGGTGTGCTGTCCGGCGCCTACGACGTCGTGATCGCCTGTGGTGTCGAACTGATGAGCCGGGTGCCGATGGGCTTCGCCGCACAGGGCAAGAACCCGTTCGGCCCCGCCGTCGGCGCGCGTTACCCCGAGGGCCTGGTGAACCAGGGCGTGTCGGCCGAGCTGATCGCCGCGCGGTGGAAGCTCGACCGGGCCACTTTGGACGAGTACTCGGCGCGCTCCCACGCCCGGGCGGCCGCCACCGCGTCCGCGGGCGGGTTCGACCGCGAGATCGTCCCGGTCGTCTCAGGTAACACGAAGATCAGCACCGACGAGACGGTCCGCCCGCAGACCACCGTGGAGGGTCTTGCCGGACTCGACCCGTCCTTCGCCGACGAACGCCTTTCCCAGCGTTTCCCGGAAATCGACTGGAAGATCACGCCGGGCAACTCTTCGCCGCTCACCGACGGCGCGTCGGCGGTGCTGATCATGAGCGAGGAGAAGGCGAACGCCCTCGGCCTCCAGCCCACGGCGCGGTTCCACACGTTCGCGGTGACGGGAAGCGATCCCCTGCTCATGCTCACCGGCGTCGTCCCGGCCACGCGTAAGGCGCTGGACCGCTCCGGACTCACGATCGAGGACATCGGCGCGTACGAGGTGAACGAAGCGTTCGCACCGGTCCCACTGATGTGGCAGCAGGAGTTCGGCGCGGACCCCGAACGGCTGAATCCGCGCGGTGGCGCGATCGCACTCGGTCACGCACTGGGCGCCTCCGGCACACGACTGCTGACGACGCTGGTCAACCACCTCCAGGCCACCGGCGCCCGGTACGGGCTGCAGACGATGTGCGAGGGCGGCGGCATGGCCAACGCGACCATCGTCGAGCGCCTCTGACAGGCGTCACCAGGGCCGGACGCGCGCGCAGGTAAGCAGTTAATCTTTACAAAGTTAATGTGCTATCGTGCTCGCGACCGGCCGTCCGGACGTGACGCCGCCGGTCCTGCGCTCCCTGTCAACGAAGCCACGGAAGGACGCCGTAGTGCCACGTTCGGTCACCAAGAAACGCAGAGTCCTCACCGCCGTCGCCGGTGCCGCCCTGCTCGCGAGCTCCGCCGCCATCCCGGCGTCGGCGGCGGACGGCGCGGTGGGCGGGGCGGGCCCCATCAAGGAGTACGCCCCGTTCCCCACGCCGGTCAGCTACCCGTGCGAGGTCATCGTCGACAACAACGGCAAGTTGTGGACGGACCAGTTCATCGGCAACCGCTACGGGCGGGTCGACCCCGAGACCGGCCAGGTCAGCGAAACACCCCTGCCGAACCTGGCCGGCCTGCCCGGCGGGCAGAACAAGGGGCCCGACGGCAGCATCTGGTTCGTCGAGGCGACCGGGAACGCCCTCGGGCGGCTCAACCCGGAAACCCTCCACATCGACACCTACCCCTTCCCCTGGGGCAACATCGGCCCGATCAACCTGCCCGCCACGCCCACCATCAACACCGGGCTGGGCGTTCCGTTCGACAACAGCTTCGGCAAGGACGGCAAGCTCTACTTCGCCCTGATCGGACTGAACATCTTCGGCAGCTACGACCCGGCCACTGGCCAGTGGGAGCGTTACGACATTCCCACGCCGCTGTCGGGGCCGATCGCGATGGAGAAGGGCCCGGCCAACACGATCGCCTTCACCGAGGCGATCGGCAACAAGATCGCCCTGTTCGACATCTACACCCACGAGTTCACCGAGTACACGATCCCGACCCCGGGCGCGTTCCCCGGTGGGCTCACCGTTTCGCCGGACGACAAGTACCTCTACTTCGGTGAGACGCTGACGAACAAGATTGGCCGCATCGAGTACGCCACAGGCAAGATCGAGGAGTTCGACCTGCTCGCCCTGCGCAAGGGGCTGCCCAGCAACCTGCTCACCGGCAACCCCCTGCCCAACCCCGGGCAGATGCGCTTCGGCAGCGACGGCAAGCTCTACATCATGCAGGGCACGTTCACCCTGGGCAACCAGGTCGGCCAGTTCGACCCGAAGACCCTGGAGTACAACGAGCTCCGCACGCCGACGCCGTACTCCTCGCCCTGCGACCTGAACAACACGGTGCCTGGCAAGATCTTCTTCGCCGAGTTCACCGGCAACCGGATCGCCTACTTCGACATCCCGGTCACCGAGGACATCAGCAACACCTTCCCGGTGTTCGGCTGATCGTCGCGGACAACGAGACGGGGCCGGTCCTGAGTGGACCGGCCCCGTCTTCGTGCTCAGCGGCCCCGCGCGACGGACAGCATCTCCTCGACGGACACGAACTTGACCCGCGGCCGCCCCGCGGCCCGGCCGGCGTCCCGCTCGGCCGCGTCGATGCGCTGCCAGCCGGCCGCCCCTAGCACACCCGGCACCCGGGCGCGGACCAGGGCGTCCAGGTCCGCGCGGGTCTTGACCGGCTTCGCCAGACGGCCGGCGGTGAAGTCCTCCAGCAAGCCGGCGACGGTTTCCTCCGAGCAGACCTTGTTGCTGCCGATGACACCGGACGGCCCGCGCTTGGCCCAACCGGCGCAGTAGAGCCCGGCCAGCGGCTCACCGTCCTCGATCACCCGGCCCGCCCGGTTCGGGATGACTCCCTTCGCCGGATCGACGGGCACACCGGCCGGCGGCCGCGACGAATAGCCGATCGCCTTCACGACTACGGAGGCGGGCAGGGTTTCTCGCCGCCCGGTCTCCACCAGCAGCGGAGACCCGCTGGAGCGGTCGATGCGCTGCTCGGCGAAGGTGATCCCCTCCACCCGGTCCGTTCCCTCGATCGCGACGGGCACGGACAGGAAACGGAAGTCGATCCGCTTCGCCCCTGGCCGCTGGGGGCGCCGCGCGGCTTCGAGCACGAGGTTCGCCCGGCGGCGCGGGGTGTCGCCGGTGTGCGAAGTGGACTCCAGGTGCTCGAGTTCCTCGCGCGAGCACGTCACCGTCAGGTCCACGTCCTGCAGCCGGGCCAGCTCGCCCAGCTCCCCCGCGCTGCAGGCGACCGAATCCGGACCGCGACGGCCGGCGATGACGACCTCCCGGATCGTGCTGCGCCGTAACGCCTCCAGCGCGTGGTCGGCGATGTCGGTCCGCGCCAGGGTCTCCCGGTCGCGGACCAGGATCCGGGCGATGTCCAGTGCCACGTTGCCGTTGCCGATGACCACCGCGCGCTCACCCGAGAAGTCCATCCGGTCCGCGGCGTGCTCGGGACGGCCGTTGTACCAGCCCACGAAGGCGTTCGCACCGAAGGCGCCGGGCAGGTCCTCGCCGGGGACGCCCAGCCGCCGGTCCTCCTGCGCGCCGGTCGCGACGACGACCGCGTGGTGGTGCTCGAGCAGCTCGTCCACCGTGATGTCGGCGCCGACGTCGACACCGAAGAAGCAGTCGACGTTCGGCCGGGCCAGCACCGGGCCGAACCGGTCGCCGATCAGCCGGGTGTGCGGGTGGTCCGGCGCGACGCCGGACCGCACCAACCCGAAGGGCGCGGGCTGGCGCTCGAACACGCTGACCCGCGTGCCGCGCATGGTCGCCAGCTCGGTGATCGCGTAGCACGCGGCGGGCCCGGTGCCGACCACCGCGACCCGCAGCTCCTCCGGCGCGTCGTCCAGCCGCGGCCGCGGGCGCCGCACCGGGACGCGGTCGTAGCCCGGCAGATCGCTGAAGTACCCGGCGTTGACGTCCAGGTAGCCGGCCAGCTCGGCGGGGAGGTCGTGTCCCGGGTGGATCGCATCCACCGGGCATTCCTCGACGCACGCGCCGCAGTCGATGCACACGTCGGGGTCGATGTAGAGCTGCTCCGCGGTCTCGAACTCCGGATCCCCCGGGCGGGGCCGGATGCATTGGACCGGGCAGACGCTCACGCACGAGGCGTCGCGACAGCAGCCTGGGGAAATGACGAACGTCATCCGATTGTGCCTCCTCGCACTCTCCACGGCCGCATCATCGTAATCTTTAATAAGATGAGATACAATGGCGGGGCAACGTCGGTGCGGACGGGAAGGAAACGGCTCGGATGGACGCGAAGCAGGACCTGGCGGTCGAGTTCGACCACCACTCGCCGGAGTTCAACCGCGACCCGGTGCCGGAGCTCGCGGAACTCCGCCGCCGGTGCCCGCTCGGCTACACCACGAGCCACGACGGCTACTGGGTCGCGACGACCTACGCCAACGCGCGCCGGGTACTCAGCGAGCCGGAGAACTTCACCGTCGAGCGCAGCGCCGACGGGCTCCGCGGCGGCAAACTCATCCCCACCGCGCCGCACGCGCCGCTGATCCTCCCTGGCGCGCTGGACGGCGCGGAACACGACCGGCTGCGCGACCCGTTGCGACGCTACTTCCTCCGCCCCTACGTGGAGAGCCGGATGGCAGGCGAGGTCGCCGGGATCGTCCACGAGCTGGCGAGCAGCCTGCGCGAGCGCGAGGAGTTCGACTTCGCCGCCGAGTTCAGCTTCGAGCTGACCGTGCGGACCATCTTCAAGTTTGTCGGTCTCGACCGGGACGTGCCGGACAAGGCCCGGTTCATCCGCATGCTCGAAGACGCCTTCGCCATCGACCCCGAGGCGGGTTCCGAGCGCGACAAGCTCGCCGAGGTGACCTCCACGCAGTTCCTGGAGGCGGAAGGGCTGGTCACCCGGATTGTCGAGACCCGCCGCGCGGCCGCGGACCCGGGCGACGACCTCATCGGGCGCATGGTCGCCGCGGAGCCCGCCCTGACCGTGCCGGAGATCGTCTCGCTGACCCTCTCGCTCGTGCTCGGCGGGGTGCGCACCACGGCGGCGACACTGGAGAACGTGGTGTGGCACCTGGACGCCGACCGCGACCTGCGCCGCGAGCTGCAAGCCGACCGCGCCCGGATCCCGCGCGCCGTCGACGAGCTGGTGCGGTTCTACCCGGCGACGCCGGTGGTCGCACGGACGGCGGTCCGCGACGTCGACCTGGACGGCGTGCGCATCCGCGAGGGCGACCGGATCGCGGCGGTCATCCCGTCGGCGAACCTCGACGACGAGGTGTTTCCCGCGGCGGACCGCATCGACCCGGACCGGCGGGACGGCCCGCCGCTCACCTTCGGCGCCGGGATCCACTTCTGCATGGGCATCTGGCTCGCCAAGATGGAACTCCGCCTCGCGGTGGAAGGCCTGCTGGACCAGATGCCGGACTACGCGGTCGACCGGCCGGCCTCCCGGCGGTTCGAGCGGCTGGGCGTGAACAACGGCTGGGCGAAATTGATCGTCCGCCCCCGCGGCTGAGAGCGCATGCACTACGCTGGGCGGTCCCTGACGACCAGGCACGCCCGGATGGTGAGCATGCCACCGGATCGATCCGAATCTGTGTAAACTTATAAACACTAAGACGCTGTTGACCAGCCGTGAGGGGAGCCCTTCATGCTCGATCATCTGGACCGGCCGCGCAGGGCCCGCGTGCAGCCCCGCCTCGCCGAGATGATCGCCTCCGAGCTGCGCGAACAGATCCTCAACGGCGTCTACACCGACGGGATGCTGCCCAAACAGGAGGACCTGATCGCGCAGTTCGGCGTCAGCGCGCCGCCCATGCGCGAAGCGCTGCGCATCCTGGAGGTCGACGGTCTGATCACCGTGCGCCGGGGCAAGGTCGGCGGCGCGGTCATCCACCGGCCGGACGGCGGTTCGGTGTCGCACGCGCTGGGCATGACGCTGCAGGGCGAGCAGGTGCCGCTGCGGGACCTCGCGGACTCGGTGCTGCAGCTCGAACCGATGTGCGCCGCCGGGTGCGCGCGCCTGCCCGACCGGGCGAAGCTGCTCGGTCCGCTGATCGAGGCCAACCTCGCCGAGACGGAGGAGGCCATCGGCGACGGACCGGTGTTCACCCACCGGGCACGGCTGTTCCACGACCTGATCGTCGCCCACGTGCCCCAGATGACGATGCGGCTCGTGGTGCGCAGCGTGGTGGCGGTGTGGACGGCGCAGGAGGAGACCTGGGCACACGAGGTCACCGAAGCCGGCCGCTACCCGAACCGCCGGGAGCAGCGCAGCGCCCTGGACGCGCACAAACGCATCGCGGCCCGCATCCTCGACGGCGACGCCGAGGGCGCCGAACGCGCGGCGCGCTCGCACACCAAGGCTTCGCAGAAGCGGGTGCTCGCGGAGTTCGGCGACCGCGTCGTGGACGCGTCCTCGCCCCGCGCGCTGCGCGGGTTGCGCGAGGTCACGGCACGGCATTCGGATCTCAACCTCTACCAGCAGGACTGAGGGGTGGCGGCCGCCAGGCCGCCACCCCTTTCTTCATCGCGGCAGGCCCAGGACCCGCTGAGCCAGGATGTTGAGCTGGATCTGCTCCGAGCCGCCGTAGATGGAAGCCGCCCGGGAGTACAGGTAGCGGCGCAGCCACGGCGAGGTCGCCTCACCGAGCAGGGCCGACGGGCCCAGCAGCCGCACCGCACCGGCGTGCAGCTCCTGGTCCACCTGGGTCATCAGCAGCTTGTCCACCGACATCTCCGGACCAGGCGGGGCGTCCGAGCCGTCCCGCTCGCGCAGCCGGCGGGCGACATGCTGGCCCAGCACCCGGTACAGCACCTCCAGCCGCCCCAGCTCGCGGCGGACCAGCGGATCGCCCGGCCGGGACGTGGCCAGCTCCGCCCGCAGCTCCTGCAGCGCCGCCCCGAACTTGGACAGATACCCCACGTCGGCGGCCCCGCGCTCGTAGGCGACCGTCATCATCGCGATCGCCCAGCCGTCACCCTCGGCGCCCACCCGGTTCTCCGCGGGCACCTCGACCCCGTCGAGGAAGATCTCCGAGAACTCCGACTCGTCGGTGATCGCCCGGATCGGCCGCACCTCGACACCCGGCAGCCGCATCGGGACCACGAACGCGGAAATCCCCTTGTGCCGTCCGTCCGGCGGCCCGGTGCGGGCCAGCAGAAGGCAGTAGTCGGCGTAGTCGCCGTAGGTCGTCCAGACCTTCTGGCCGCTGATCCGGTACACGTCGCCATCCCGCACCGCCCTGGCGGCGATCCCCGCCAGATCGGAGCCCGCCCCCGGCTCGGAGAACCCCTGGCACCAGTAGTCCGCGCCGCTGAGCAGGCCCGGCAGGTACTTCCGCCGCTGCTCCTCGGTGCCCCACTGCAGCAACGCGCGTCCGAGGTAACCGATGCGCGGCGCGTCCGGCGCTCCGGACGCGCCGATCTCCTCGTTGAGCACGACATCGTAGACGTTGCCCAGCTCCTGGCCGCCGTACTCGCGCGGCCAGGACAGCCCGACCCAGCCGCCCTGGTACAGCGTCTGGTGCCAGCGCTTGAGGAACAACGCGTGCGGCTCGTCCGGCCCCGGCGTGATCACGTTGTCCCGCAGCCACTCGCGGAACCGCGCCCGGAACGCGGCGACGTCCTCGGTCATCGCGCCACTCCTTCCACCTCGTCGTGCAGCAGTCCGTACAGGACGTCCGCGGTCCCGAAGACCTGCGCGTCCGCCACCACGCGCCGCAGGTGCAGGTGCGCGGGGAACTCCCAGGTGATCGCCACGCCGCCGAACACCTGGATGGCGGTCTCCACCACCGAGACCGCGGCCTCGTTCGCATAGGCCTTCGCGACCAGGGCGCAGGCGTGGGCGTCGTCCCCGGTGTCGATCGCGTGCGCCGCGTGCGCCAGGGTGCTGCGCATCGCCTCCAGGTCGGCGAACGCCCGGGCCAGCAGGTGCTGGACGGCCTGGAACGAACCGATCGGCCTGCCGAACTGCACACGCTGCTCGGCGTACTCGACCGCCTTGCCGAACAAGCCCCCGGCCGCGCCGAGCAGATCCGCGGTGAGCAGCACGCGCGCGAAGCCGGCGAACCGCCGCGCCTCCGCCTCGCCGAGTGTCGCGCCACACCGGCCGACGATCTCGCCGACCCGGGACACGCCCCGGGTGAGGTCGGCGGAGGGCTCCCCGGCGCCGAGCGCGACCGTCACCAGCTCGCCCTGGTCGAGAGCGAGGCCACGGGACACCGCCGTGGAGTCCCAGGCGAGCCCCGCACCGAGCGAACCCAAGTCGTCGGCCAGCACCACCGTGAGGGGCTCATCGAGCGCGACGCCGGCCAGCCGGAGCGCCTCGCCGGCCAGCAGCGCGCCTACCAGCGGCGCCCCGCACACCACCTTCGCCATCTCCTCGACCACGACGACGGTCTGCGCCGCGGTGGCCGCCGGAGCGTCCCCGTCGGCGTCGCGCAACGCGCTGAAACCGGTCTCGGTGAGGGCTTTCCAGCAGTCGTCGTGCTGCTCGGGACGGCACTGCTCCGCGATCTCCGCGGCCGTTTCCCGCAGCAGGGCGTCTTCGCTCATCGTGTCCACCACTTCGCCGGTTTCGCCGCCGTCCGGTCCAGCCCGTCGGCGCCGATCGGGTTGCCGATCTGCGTGTACATCAGGGCCGTGTCGAGCGCCTGCGCGCGGGTGCGGTCCAGCGACTGCCACATCGCCTTGACCGTGCCCTGCACCGCCGCCGGCGGTTGCGCCGCGATCGCCTCGGCCAGCTGCAGCGCACGGGCATGCAACTCGTCCCGGTCGACGATTTCGGTGACCAGCCCCGCGGACCGCGCCGTCTCCGCGGTCATGCGCTCGTACAGGCCGAGCAGCGCCATCCGCAGGGTCTCGGAGAAGTGCATGCGGTAGGACAACGCGATCGGCTCCAGCGCCGCCACCATGCCGTAGGTGACGTGCGGGTCGAAGAACGTCGCCTCCGGGCTGCAGATCACGATGTCGCACTCGGTGATCCAGTAGAACGCGCCGCCCGCGCACATCCCGTGCACGGCGGCGACCACCGGCTTCCACACCCCGTTGCGCTTCGGGCTCAGCTGGTGCCCGGGATCCTCGGTCTCCGCCCACGGATCGGCCGTGTCCAGCCAGGGACTGTCGGAGGAGCCGGTGCGCTCGGTGACGTCCAGCCCGGTGGAGAACGCGCGGTCACCGGCGGCGCGCAGCACCACGGCGCGGATCCCCGGATCCTCGCGCACCTCCGTCCACAAGCGAGCGAAGTCGGCGCGCATGGCTTCGTTGAACGCGTTCAGCACCTCGGGGCGGTTGAGCGTGACGACCGCGACTCCGGTGTCGGTCCGCTCCAGCAGGATGGTCTGGTAGGGGTGCCCGGTCATGGAACCCTCGTCTTTCAACACGGCTTGATACGGTAGCTTAACTTCTATATCTTTAACAGTATAAGAATCCCCGCTCGTCGTCGAGGACAGGAGCCCAACGTCATGCCCATCGCGCAGGATCTCTTTTCGCTGCAAGGAAAGTCGGTGCTCCTCACCGGGGCGACGGCGGGGCTGGGACGCCGGTTCGCCGAGACCCTGAGCGAGGCGGGCGCGAAGGTCGCGATCGTCGGCCGACGGGCCGCGCTGCTGGCGGAGATCGCCGAGAAGAACCCCGGCTGCGTCCCGGTCCAGGCCGACCTCGCCCAGCCGTCGATCGTGCCGGACGTCGTCGCGCGGGCCACCCATGCGGTCGGCGCCATCGACGTGCTCGTCAACAACGCCGCCTACATCGCAGGCGGCGTGCGCGCCGAGGACGAGACGCCGGACGACATCGACACCACCCTCAACGTCAACCTCGTCTCGCCGATCCGCCTGGCGCAGGCGGTGTTCCCGGCGATGAAGGAACGCGGCCGCGGTTCCATCATCAACGTCACCTCGATCGTCGCCAGGGCCGGCATCGCCCGCTTCCCGCAGGCCACCTACGCCGCCTCCAAGGGCGGGCTCGAGGCCATCACTCGCGAGTGGGCGGCACAGTGGGCGCGCCACGGCATCCGGGTCAATGCGATCGCGCCCGGGTTCTTCGAAAGCGAGATGACCAGCCAGGTCATCCACCACGAGAAGGTCCAGAACTGGATCCTGGACAACACGCTGATCCCCCGGCACGGCACCGCCGCCGACTTCGACGGCGCCCTGCTGTACCTCGCCAGCGATGCCAGCGGCTACGTCACCGGGCAGACCCTCGTCGTCGACGGCGGCTGGACCGCGCACTGAGATCACCGGCTCAGCCGCGGTCCGCGGGGACCGCGGCGAGCTCGGCCCGCAGCACGCGGCGCAACAACTTGCCGGTCTCGCTGTAGGGCAGCGCATCCTTTTCCACCACGATGGACGGTGCGCGCGAGGAACGCAGGCGCTCCTTCACCCAGGCCCGCAACTCGTCGGGCTCCGCCTTGCGCCCCTTGTGGAAGACCACCGCGGCCGCGACCGTCTCACCCCATTCGACATCCGGCACGCCGACCACCGCGACCTCGGCCACGGCAGGGTGCCGGAACAGGACGTCCTCGATCTCGCCCGGCGACATGTTCTCCCCGCCCCGCACGATCACGTCGTCGGCCCGGCCCTCGATGAACAGGTAGCCGTCGGCGTCCAGGCGGCCGTTGTCGTTAGTGCGGAACCAGCCCTGCTCGTCCCGCGCGTCGGCGCCCTCGTACTCCCCCGCCACCTGGTCGCCGCGGACGAAGACCTCGCCGACCTCGCCGGCGGGCAGCACCGCGCCGTCGGCGTCCCGGATCTCGATCTCCACGCCCGGCACCGCGCGGCCCACCGAACCCAGCCGCGCGCGGACCGCCGCATCCGCGCTCGCCGCCGCGGCCCGGTGGTCGTCCGGGCCGAGCAACGCGATCGTGGAGCTCGTCTCGGTCAACCCGTACGCGTTGACGAACCCGACCTCGGGCAACAGCCGCATGGCGCGCTCCACCACGGGGGTCGGCATCCGCCCGCCGCCGTAGGACAGGTGCCGCAGGTGCGGCAGCGTGGTCCCGGTCTCGGCCAGCACATCAAGGATCCGGCCGAGCATCGTCGGCACGATCATCGCGTGGGTGATGCGCTCGGCCTCGGCCAGTTCGACCCACCTGCGCGCGTCGAACTGCGGCAGGTACACCAGCCGCCGCCCGAGGTACACGTTGGACAGCACCGCCGCCATGCCGGCGATGTGGTACTGCGGCACGCTCACCAGCGCCGCCTCGTCCTCGCCCGCGGACAGGAAGTCCACTGTGGACAGGATGTAGGACACCAGGTTGTGATGGCGCAGCAGCACCAGCTTCGGCGTCCCGGTGGTGCCGCTGGTGAACAACGCGATCGCCACGTCCGAGCCACCGTCGCCGGGCTCGGCCGCCGTCGGGGCCAGCAGCTCCGCCTCGGTCGCGAAATCCAGCCCGGCGACGCCCTCGACGCGCGGCCGCGTCTGTTCGTCGGCGACCACGACGGCCGGCGCGGCGCGGCCCAGGACGTCGCGCAGCCGGTCGTCGGCCAGGCGGTAGTTCACCGCGGTGAACGGGACCCGCGCCTGCGCGGCGCCGAACACCATGGCCGGGATGGCGTCGGTGTTGAGCCCGGCGAGCACCAGCCGGCGGGCGTCCCGCCCGGCCAGGTGGGCGGCCACGGCGCGCGCATGGTCCCGCAACTCGGCGTAGGTGGCCTTCCCGACGGCACGCCGGTCGCCGGCCGCGTCGGCCACCATGTCCAGCAGCATCGCGATGTTCATCGGGCCACCGCCTCACGGGTCATCATCGGTGTCACTCCTGAATGGGAATCGAGTTCGCGCAGCACTTCGGCTGTGTGCTCGCCGAGGGCGGGCACCGACTCGCCGGTGCGCCCGGCGCTCCAGAAGCCCCCGACAACGTCGAGGCGCCCGTAGCCGCTGGTGTCCAGCGTGCGACTGAAGCCCAGCGCGCGGTGGTGCGGATCGTCGAAGAAGGCATTCATCCGGTCGAACGCGACGCGGGTCGCCGGCACGCCGGCTTCCGCGAGCCGGGCCAGCAACTCGTCGGTGCCGAGTCCGCGAAAGGTTTCGGCCGGGGACGCCGTGCCGGTGAGGCGGTAGAGCCGCGCCAGCTCCTCGTCGGTGCGTGCGGCGATCGCGACCCAACCGTCGCGGACCTGGAGGATCCGGTGCGCGGGTGACACGCCCGTCTGGTCCGCGTCGACGCGGTCCACCCGCAGCCGCTCGCCGGACACCGGCAGGGCCACCTCGCCGGCCATGGTCATGCCGACCGCCAGCAGGGAGGTCGCCGCCTCCCCCGCCAGCCCGGTCCGCTCCCGCCGGAACAGCTGCAGCAGCGCCCCGACACACGCCGCGAGCCCGGCCTGCACGTCCAGGATCGAGTTGCGCAGCCACATCGGCGGCCGGCCCGCGCCGGCGTTGGCGCGCTCCCAGCCGGTCAGCGCCTGCGCCGTCGGGTCGTAGCCCGGGTAGGCCGCGAGCGGGCCGTGCTGCCCGTTGGCGCTGACGTGGCTGAACACCACCCGCGGGTTGACCGCGCGCAGCCCGTCGGCGTCGATGCCCAGCCGCTTCGCGGCGCGCAGCCGCATGTTGTGCAGGACGATGTCGGCGCGCTCGACCAGGCGGCGCAGCGGTTCCCGCGCCGAGTCGTCCTTGAGGTCCAGCGCGATCGAGCGCTTGCCCCGGTTCGACCCGGCGAACTGCGTCAGCCCGCGGCCGCGGTCACCGGAGAGCGGCTCGACCTTGATCACGTCGGCGCCGAGCTCGGCCAGGCACTGCGCGCCGTACGGGCCGGCGACCACGCCGCCGAAGTCCAGGGCGCGGATGCCCGCCAGCGGCAGCGCGCCGGAAGACTCTCCCCGCGGAGCGGGCCGGGGCTCGCCGAACGCGGCGAGAACCTCCTCGAACGCGCTCTCCGCGAGCGGGCCGCGCACCACGCTGTCCGGGGTGGTGCGGATCGGCGGTCCGACCTGCAGGCAACGCCCGATGACCGGATCGTCGACCTCGACGACGTAGCCGTTGACCCGCGCCTGTTCGTCGGTGAAGCAGTCGCCGAGGTCGCGGATCCGCATGCACGGCACGTCCGCCTCACCGAACTCGCGGATCCAGTGCGCCGAGTCGTGCTGCCGGAAGACCTGCTGCCACTCGTCCCGGTTGGCCGGGGTCACGCCGGTCTCGCACAAGTCGACCTTGTCCAGCACGGCGAGCGTCTCGATCACCGGCGGGGACTCCAGCCAGCCGCCCATGGCCCCGGCCAGCTGGATCCATTCGCCGTCCGCGCACTCGAAGATGCTCAGCGCCGCGTCCGGCCAGATCTTGGGCAGCGTGTGCCCGTTCAGCCCGGCGGGCAGGCGCTCGGACCGCTGCCAGTACAACGCGGCCGGGGCGAGCGCGCCCTGAAAGACGCTGGTGTGCATGGCCCGGACCACCCCGGTCCGCTCGCGCTGCACGAGCCGCGCCAGCACGCCGGCGGCGAGCAGATAGGCCGCGCACCAGCTGGGGAACGGCATCCGCACGAAGATGGGGCCCTCGCGGTTGCCCTGCTGCTCGTCCATGAACCCCTCGGCGGCCTGGACGAGCGAGTCCGGCGCGTCCCAGTTCTCCCGCGGATGCCCCGCCGGATAGGCCGGGACCGAGCCGAGCACCAGGTGCGGGTGGCGGGCGGCCAGGCTCGCCTCGTCGAGGCCGAGCTCCCGCGCCCGTCCGATCGGCAGCGAGTGGACCAGCACGTCGGCGCGAGCCAGCAGCTCGTCCAGCTGCCCCCGCTGCCCGGCGAGGTCCAGCACCACCCCGCGCTTGCTTCGGTTCCAGGTGGCGAACCCGGCCGGCCACAGCTGCCGCGCCGGGTCACCACCGGGGCGCTCCACCTTCACCACGTCCGCACCGGCCTCGGCCAGCAGGCGCGTGGCGAAGGGACCGGGAATCCCCTCGGCGAGGTCGACGACCCGCAGGCCGGCGAGAACCGCCTCGGACATGATCACCTCCCGTCCGTCGTGGCGAACAGCGCGGCGCTGCTCAGCTCGGAGATGGGGCCGCCGGACACCAGGCACAGGCGCGCGCCCGGCACGGGGTTGCTCGACTCGCCCCGCAGCAGCCGGACCGCCTCCACGGCGTTGCCCATGCCGTGCAGGAAGCCTTCTGCGAGGTCGCCGCCCCCGGTGCAGATCGGCAGTTTGCCGTCCGGCGCGATCAGGTTCTCGAACGTGAGGAACTCCCCCGCGTTCTCCGCGGTGCAGAACCCGAGGTCGATCAGGGCCGAGACGGCGGGACCGGTGAAGTTGACGTACAGCTGCACGGCGTCGACGTCGGCGGGCGTGGCGCCCGACCGCTCCCACACCCGGCGGCCCGCCGAGACCTGCGACGAGGACGTGTACGGCTCGTGGTTCTCGTCCAGCTCGCCCCACTTCGGCCCGTCCGCGCCGATGGCCGACGCCAGCAGGTACACCGGCTTGTCGGTGAGGTCGCGAGCGCGCTCGGCGGAGGTCAGGATGATCGCCGCCGCCGCGTCGTTCTCGCGGGAGGAGTCGAACAGCCGCAACGGTTCCACGATCCAGCGCGACGACTCGTACTTCTCGTCGGTGAGGTCCACCCCGTGCCCGACCGCGTCCGGGTTCTTGCCCGCGTGGTGGTAGCAGGCCTGGGCGATCGCGCGCAGCGCCGACGGCGGGATGCCGTCGTGCTCGATGAGCCGCTGCGTGCGCAACCCGAGCGCCTGTGCGGGCGAATCCACACCGTGCGCGGCGTAGTGCGGCCCGAACACGCCCTGGCTGACCGCGCGCAGCAGCCGCCCGCTGGAGGACTCCGCGGTGGCGCGGTAGACGACGACCGTTTCGGCGTGCCCGGACAGGATCGCCGCCTCGGCCATCGCGATCGCCCCGGCGCTGCCCCCGCCGCCACCGCCCCACACGAGGCTGCTCCAGCGCAGCTCGCGGGTGCCCAGCGGCCCGGCGAGCCGGGTGCCCTCCTGCACGTCGGCGCCGTAGGAGCAGAAGCCGTCGATCTCGCTCGCCGGGATCCCGACGTCGGCCGCGGCCGCGTCGATGGCCTTGAGCAGCAGCTTGCGTTCGGCGTCCGGGGACGCGCCGCGCTTGTGGTATGGCGTGATCCCGATTCCCACGACGGCCACGCCGGTGGGTCGCTTGCCCATTCAGGACTCCTTCGTCCAGGTCAGCACCGGCAGTCCGGCGGTGCGCTCCGAGGCGGCCACGAACGTGCCACGCACCCGGTCGCCGATGCGCGCGCCGCCGCCGGTGAGCAGTCCGATGAGCCGGGCACCGCCCGCCTGCGGCAGCTCCACCAGCACGTTGTCGTAGGGCACGAGGTCGGCGTAGGCCGGGACGAACGGGTAGTGCGTGCGGATCCGGCTGAACACGGTGCCCACCGCCTCCACCGCCTCCCAGCCGAGGTCGTAGGAGCCGCAGCCGGGACAGCGCCAGTCCGCGGGCCAGGCCCAGCGCCGGCAGGACGTGCAGCGCTGGATCCGCAGCTCGCCCTCGGCCAGGCCCGCCCAGTACGGCGCGTCGACCCGCCGGCCGAACTCGACCGCCGCGTTGCGTTCCCCGGTCATGTGCCGGTCACCAGCAGGTCTTCGCCGGTGTCGGTGAACAGGCTCGCCAGCGGCACCGACTCGACGGTCTCCAGCAGGCGCGCCTGGGTCTGCGAACGGCCCCACGGCAGGCGGCGGATCGGCTGGCTGTGGCGCGACAGCCAGGACAGGTCCGTCTCGTCGCAGAAGCCCATCGCGCCGAACATCTGGTGCCCGGTGCGGAACACCGTCTCGGCCGTCTCCAGCGCGGACATCCGCAGCGCCACCGCGTCGGTGGCGGCGCCCGGCTGCTCGGACAGCACCGACCACAGCGTGTACTTCGCCAGCTCCTCGAAGCCCTGCAGCTGCGCCGCGGTGTCGGCCAGCTGGAACTGCAGGGCCTGGAACGTGGCCAGCGGGCGGCCGAACTGCTGCCGGTCGAGCAGGTGGCGCCGGGTCATCCGCAGCGCCTCGTCGACCATGCCGAGCAGGACCCAACAGGGCAGTGTCAGCGCGAGCGGGGTGAGCCCGCCGTCACCGGACCACTCCCCCAGCTCCACCGGGCACGCCAGGGCACCCAGCTTCGAGCCCACCCGCGTCCCGGTGGACACCACCGGGGCCCGGCGGCCCCGGCCGTCCAGGGCGAACCAGCTCAGCGCGGGGTCCACGTCGGCCAGGTTGATCCGCGGGGACGGCAGCGGCACCACGGCCACCGCGTCCACTCCGGACTCCGGGTCCCCGGCGAGCCGCTGCGCGACCGGGTACGGCAACGCGAAACGCCCGGCGGCGCGGCAGACGGCCGCCGCCGCTTCACCGTCCACCGCGGACTCCCGGGGCCGCAGCT
This sequence comes from Amycolatopsis thermoflava N1165, assembly GCF_000473265.1. Classification (NCBI taxonomy): domain Bacteria; kingdom Bacillati; phylum Actinomycetota; class Actinomycetes; order Pseudonocardiales; family Pseudonocardiaceae; genus Amycolatopsis; species Amycolatopsis thermoflava. The sequence goes on along the minus strand of NZ_KI421511.1, from coordinate 931,967 downwards.
CCCACACCCCGATCTCGGCGAGCAGGGTCCGCACCGTGCCGGACGGCTCGCCCGCCTCGGCCTGCCGCACCAGCTCGAACCCGCCCGCCTTGCGCAGCGCTGCCTCGACCACCTGCTCCAGTTCGAGCGCCTCGGCGCTCAGTTCGGTCTTCACTTCGCCCCCAGCAGCGTGCGCGAGAGCAGCATCCGCTGCACCTCGATGCTGCCCGAGGCCACGGTCGCGGCCTGGGCATAGCGCCAGTGGTCGTCCACCGCGCGCTCGAACAGCCGGGCCGCGTCGCCCGCGCCCACGGCTCGTTCCTCGATCATGTCCATCAGCACCTCTGCCACTTCCTGATCCACCTGGGTCGCGACGATGCGGTAGGCGGCCGCGTCCGCCGGGTCGACCGTCCCGGTCTCCTGCTTCTCGATCACCCGGTAGGCCAGCAGCCGCGCCTGCCGGGTGTGCACGAGCGCCTTGGCCCACCGCTGCTTCAGCTCGGCGGGCAGCGCGTCCCACCGGTCGGCGAGCATCACCGGCGCGAGGTTGAGCAGCCGGTCGCACCGCGCGTACCGCGCGATCCCGACGCGCTCGAACGCCAGCGCCTCCCGCACGATCGACCAGCCCTGGTCGACCTCGCCGAGCACGTCCTCGCGCGTCACCACGACGTCGTCGAAGTAGACCTCGTTGAGGTGGTGCGGGCCGACCATCGCCTTGATCGGCACGACCCGGATCCCCGGGCGGTCCATCGGCACCAGGAACACCGTGATGCCGTGGTGCTTCTTGTCGCCCCGGCTGGTGCGGGCGAGCAGGAAGCACCAGTCGGCCATCGTCGCGTAGGAGGTCCAGATCTTCTGGCCGCGCACCCGCCAGCCGTCGCCGTCGGCCACGGCCGCGGTGCGCAGTGACGCCAGATCCGAACCGGCCTCCGGCTCGGAGAAGCCCTGGCACCAGATGACCTGGCCGCGGGCGATGCGCTCGAGGTGCTCGGCGCGCTGGGCCTCGGTGCCGAAGCGCATGATCGCCGGGCCCACCCAGTTGACGCCCATGTACTGCGCGCCGCGGGGTTCGAAGTGCGCCCACATCTCCTCGCGCATGATCGCCTGTTCCCACGGGCTGGACGCGGCGCCGCCGTACTCGACCGGCCAGGCCGGCGTCAGCTGGCCCTTGTCCGCGAGCAGCTTGCAGAAGTTCTGCGCCAGCTCCAGATCGCGCGGGTCAGTGGTGAAGGCGCCGAGGTACTCGCGCGGCATCGCCGAGCGCACCAGGTCGCGCAGCTCGCGGCGCAAAGCCGCGCCGCGCTCGGAATCTTGGAAATCCACACGATCCTCCGTATCGGGAATTCACACGACGGCGAAGCCCGCGTCGACCGGCAGGCTCACACCGGTGACGTGCTTCGCGGCGTCGGACGCGAGCCACAGGACGGCCGCGCTGATCTCTTCGGGTTGCAGGCGCCCGGCGTGCATCGCGTCGCCGAAGCGGCTCGGCACGCGTGGCAGGTTGTGCTCGACCCAGGCCTTCATCGCCGGGTTCTCGATCATCGGCGTCGCCACCGCGGTGGGGTGGACGCAGTTGACGCGGATCCCGTGCGGGCCGAGTTCGAGCGCGTAGGCCTTCATCAGGCCCAGCTGGCCGTGCTTGGCCGCGGTGTAGGCGTCGCTGCGGGCGTCGCCCCGGGACATGCCCTTCAGGCCCGAGGTGGAGTTGATGAGGATGACGCTGCCGCCGCGGCCGCCCTCGACGAGCACCGGGGCGGTGGCCTGGATGGTGTTCCAGGCGCCGGTCAGGTTCACCGCGAGGTAGTCGTCCCAGATCTGACCGGGCGAGTGGGTCTCTTCTTCGGGGAAACCCTGCGCGACGCCCGCGTTGGCGATCACGACGTCGATGCGACCGAAGGCGTCCACGCCTTGGCGCACCGCGTCGTCCAGCTGGTCGCGGGACCGCACGTCGGCGACCACGCCGATCCCGCGCCCGCCGGCTTCCTCCACACCCGCGACGGTTTCGGCGAGGTCGTCCGGAGTGGACATCGGGTAGGGCACGGTCGGGATCTGCGCGCAGCAGTCGGTGGCGACGACCGCCGCGCCGGCGCGCGCCAGCGCGAGGGCGTGTGACCGGCCCTGCCCGCGCGCGGCGCCGGTGATGAAGGCGACTTTGCCGGTGAGGTCGGTCATGAGCCCACCCGGGGTGCGTTGTAGATGGACTTGACCGCGTAATACGGGGTGAGGCCCTCGGGGCCGAGCTCCCGGCCCAGCCCGCTGGCCTTGTACCCGCCGAACGGCGCCGCCATGCTGAGGTCGTAGCCGTTGATGCCGATGGTGCCGGTCTCCACGCGCCGGGCCACGTCCATGCCGCGCCCGGGGTCGGCGGTGAACACCGAGCCGCCGAGGCCGTACTCGGAGTCGTTGGCGATCTCGACGGCCTCGTCCTCGCCGCGGTAGGGGATCACGACGACCACCGGGCCGAAGATCTCCTCGCGGGCGATCGTCATCCGGTTGTGCACCCCGCGGAACACCGTCGGCGCGTAGAAGAACCCGCGCGGGAACCCCGACGGCCGAGACCCGCCCAGCACCACCTCGGCGCCTTCGCGACGGCCGGTCTCCACGTATCCGGCGACCCGGTCCAGCTGCCGTGCGCTCACCAGCGGGCCGAAGTCGGTGCCGCGGTCGGCCGGGTCACCCAGCCGCGCGGCACGCATCCCGGCGACCACGGCGTCGACCACCGAGTCGTAGCGGTCCTCGGGCGCCAGCACCCGGGTGCAGGAGTAGCAGACCTGCCCGGAGTTGGGGGCGCACAGCCGCGCCGCCTGGCCGCTGAACGCGTCGAGGTCGGCGTCGTCGAGCAGGATCGCCGCGCTCTTGCCGCCCAGCTCCAGCGTCACCGGCTTGAGTGCCGCCCCGCAGGCCGCGGCGATCTCCCGTCCGGCCGCGGTGGACCCGGTGAAGGCGACCTTCGCGACCAGCGGGTGCTCCACCAGCGCCATCCCGGTGTCGCGGCCGCCGGTGACCACGTTGAGCACGCCCGGCGGGAACCCGGCCTCCAGCACCGCCTCGGCGAGCCAGTGCGCGTCGAGGCTGGTCTCCGGGGCCGGTTTGAGCACCGCGGTGCAGCCCGCGGCCAGTGCCGGGGCGAGCTTCCAGGCGACCAGGATCTGCGGGCCGTTCCACGGCGCGATGATGCCGACCACGCCGACCGGTTCGCGGCGGACGACGGCGTGCGCGGGCTCTCCGGGCCGGTCCTCCTCCTCGGCGATCCCCTCGACGAGGTCGGCGTAGTAGCGGTAGGCCGCGGCGGCGCCGAACGCGTTGCCCCAGCGGGCCATCTTGACCGGCATGCCGTTCTGCCGCGAGATCAGCGCGGCAAGTTCACCGGCCCGCGATTCGATGATCTCCGCGAGCCGCCGCAGCAGCGCGGCCCGGTCGGCCGGGCCGAGCTTGCGCCACTGCGCCGAAGCCAGCGCCGCCGACGCCGACCGCACCGCGGTGTCCACATCGGACGCCGAGGCGACCGGGACCGACCCGAGGACCTCCTCGGTGGCCGGGTTGACCAGCGTGACCCGTTCCGCGCCGGTCGCCGGGACCGGACGGCCGTCGACCAGCAGGTGCTCGATGACGGTGCTCATGTCTCCCTCCCTCCGCGCTTCAGTCCGAGGACGGGAGCGACTTGGCTTCCTTGATCTCGAGGATCACGCCGTCGGCCCGCAGCGTTCCGTCGCCGGGCTTGGTGCACAGCAGTTCCAGCCCGTACTCGGGGTGGATGTAGCGCTTGCCGAGCAGGGTGCCGCGTTCGGTGTCCACCGGGGTGCCCTGCCCTTTGGCGGGCGCCTCGGCGAGCGGGCGCATCGGCTCGCCGCCGCAGGTGATCGTGACCGCCTTGCGGGGCGGGCGCACCACGATGACCTGCGTGCCGCACACCGCGCTCGCCAGCCGGTCGCCAACCCTGACCAACATCATTCGTCTCCTCGCTCGAGTTGCGCGCGAGCCCAGGCGTAGTCGGGCTTTCCGTTGTCGTACCGCCGGATCTTCTGCACGCGCAGGAACGTCTTGGGTGCCTTGTAGCCGGCCAGCTGCGCCTTCACGGCGGCGGTCAAGGCGGCATCGGACACGGTGTCGTCGCTGCCGTCGGCGACCAGCAGCGCGACCACCTCGCTTCCCCAGCGTTCGCTGGGGCGGCCCAGCACGAGGGCGTCGGCGACGCCGGGGTGGGCCAGCAGGACGGACTCGACCTCCTCGGCGTAGACCTTTTCGCCGCCGGTGTTGATGACGGTGGCGTCCCGGCCGAGGAACGTCACCGCGCCGTCCGCGTCGATCTCCGCGCGGTCGCCGGACACCGCCAGGTAGCGGCCGCCGATGGTGCGGAACGTCATGCGGGTGCGCTCCGGATCGCCGAGGTAGCCCCGCGGCAGGAACCCTCCGTTGGCCAGCAGGCCCTGCCCGGGCCGGGTCCGGTCGCGCAGGACGCCGGTCTTCTCGTCGAGCACGAACGTGTTCGGGCCGGCCGTGAAGGTCGCGTCCCCGCCGGTCTGGTTGGCCTGCGGGCCGGTCTCGGACGAGCCGAGCGCGTTGATGATCGTCGCTCGCGGGAAGCGCTCGCGGAACCCGGCCCACGACCGCTGTGAGAGCACCGCGCCGCTGGAGAACACGAACCGCAGGTGCTCCGGCGGCTCCGGCGTGGCGGCCAGCGCGTCGAGCAACGGCCGCGCGAAGACGTCCCCGACGATCGCCAGCGACGAAATCCGCTCCCGCCGCAGCGTGCCCACCATCTCGGCGGCGTCGAAGTGCACCGGGTTGTCCCCCAGCACCACCGTGCCGCCGCTGGACCAGGCATTGAACGCGTACCACAGCGCGGTGCCGTGCATCAGCGGCGGCGCGGGCAGGGCCCGCAGCCACTCCCGGCGGGGCGCGCCCTCGACCGCCTGCGCGATCGAGCCGACGGTGATCCCGCACGGGCCGGGGATCGCGTCGCGCTGGCGCCAGATCACGCCCTTGGGCATGCCGGTGGTACCGCCCGTGTAGAGCACGTGCACGTCGTCGCCCGAGGGAACCCGCTCCACCGGGGGCGCCACCGCGGTGGCGATCACCTGCTCGTAGTCCACCGACCCGGCGACCGGCTGCTCGCCCGAGTCGTCGGCCACGCACACCAGCACCGGCGCCGCGGCCAGACCGGCCAGAGCCTCGCGCAGCACGGGCGCGAACTCCTGCTGGTACACCAGCACCGCCGGGGCGGCGTCACGCAGCAGGTAGGCCAGCTCGGCGGCGCGGTACCGGTAGTTGACGTTGAACGGGGCGCACCGGGCGCGGTAGCAGCCCAGAACGGTCTCCAGGAACTCCGGCCGGTTGCGCACGTAGACGCCGACGAGATCGTTGGGCGACTCCCACGGCTGGTGCTCACCCGCGCGACGGCCTTCGGTGCGCGCGGTGAGCCACCAGCCCAGTGCGAGCGTGCGCTCCCGGGTTTGCGCCCAGCTCTGCCGTCGCCCGTTCTGCACGAGGCAGTCGCGCTCGCCCACCACCCCGGCGATGGCGTCCCACAGCGCGAGGTAGCCGAACGTGCCGGTCTGCGCTTCCACGGTGGCGGTCATGCGGATCCCTCCAGGGCGAAGGTGCGGCGGCCGCCCGATTCGGTGATCCGGCCCCTTCGCCCGATGGGTTCGGTGTCTTCGCGGACCAGCTCGCCCAGCGTGTAGGTGTCCTTCTTGGACACGCGTACCCCGGTCCGGCGGCCGCCGGGCAGGCTGGCCACGACGTACCCGCGCGCGGGATTGGCCTCCCGGTCGTACTCGACGGTGAACGTCTCCACCACGGCTTCGCCGGTGTAGTCGTCGACCACCGTGACCGTCTCGGGCTCCCCGGTGGCCGCCGCGGACACGAAACCTTCGGGCCGGGCCCGGCCGGACAGCACGACGACGGAGTGCCGGGTGACGTACTCGCCGTTGGCGTACACCAGGCCGGTGCCGCCGGTCCGGCGCAGCTCGCGGGTCACCGCGACCAGCGCGTGCGAGGAGTAGTTGTTGTGCGCCCCGCCGAAGGACGTCAGCCCGCCCGTCGCCGACAACGGCCGGTCCGTGACCTTAAGGTGCAGCGCGGCGAGCTTGGGCACCACCGGGAAGCAGCTGTACAGGTCCAGCACGTCCACGTCGCCCGCGGCGAGCCCGGCGCCGTCCAGCGCCTGGTCGAGGGCCTTCGCCAGGCCGGCCGAGGCCCCGAAGGCCGGCCGTTCCAGCACGTCCTCGCAGTCGCGGTCGGAGGCGGCCGACCACAGATGGATGCGCTTGGATTCCGGCACGCCCAGCCGGTCCGCCTCCTCGGCGCTGGCGACGAGGATCGCCGCGGCCTGGTCGACCTTCGCGGTGGCGTTCATCAGCAGCGGGTACGGGAAGCAGATCATCCGGTTCTTCGGGCCCACCGTCGCGATCTCGTCCGGCGTGCGCGGCGTGGGGTGCCACGCCGCGTCGTTGCGTGCCGCGACCGCGCTGAACTCCGAGTACATCCGGGCCGACCACTCCTGCGCCTGCGCGAAGGACTGGCCCAGCTCGTACCGCAGCCGGTTCTCGAACAGCGGGTAGATCCGGATCGGCCCGACCAGCCCCAGGTCCCACATCCGCTCGGTGCCGCCGACGTCCCGGCTGAACTTGCCCGGACCGCCCGGCTCGCGCGACCACGGGATGTCGGCCTCCGCCCGCTGGAACAGCTCCAGCGAGGACTGCGCCTCCCCGCCGCACAGCAGAGCGAGGTCGGCTTCCCCGGCGGCCACCTGCTCGGCGAGGCGCGTGAGCATCTCGACCGGCTGGTGCCCGCCGGCACCGGAGGTGACACACCGCGCCCCGGTGGCGCCGAGCCGGTCGGCGACCGCCTTCGCGTCGTCGGCGTAGGACCACGACATGATCTGCACCGCCGCGACCGCGTCCACCCGGGCGAGGTGGTCCGCGCCGATCCCGGCGTCGTCCGCACTCGCACGGGCGGCCCGCTCGATCAGGTCGAGCGGTTCGGCGGCCTGGGCCAGGTCGCGCTCCCGGTTGTTGCGGAGCTGGCCGACGCCGATGATCACCACGTCCCGGGCGCTCATGAGGCCGTCCACTTCGGCGGGCGCTTCTCGATGAAGGCCCGGACGCCTTCCTTGACGTCGTTGGTCTTGCCGACCTTCCGGGTCGCCTCGTTCGAGATCTGCCAGGCCTCGCTGTCCGGCAGCGAGGTGGCGGTGAGCACGACCTGACGGGAGTACTGCACGGCCAGTGGCGCGTTGACGGTGATCCGCTCGGCGAGCTTGCGCGCCACCGCCACCGCTTCGCCCGGTTCGCACAGCTCGTTGACCAGGCCCAGTTCGTACGCCCTGGTCGCGGAGTAGGCCTCGCCGGTGAGCGCCCATTCCATCGCGATGGTGATCGGGATCTTCCGGCCCAGCCGGAACAGCCCGCCACCGCCGGCGACCAGCGCCCGGCGCACCTCGGGCAGCCCGAAGGTGGCCGCCGTGGAGGCCACGACCAGATCGCACGCCAGGATGATCTCGGTGCCGCCGGCGAGCGCGGGCCCGTCGACAGCGGCGATCAACGGCTTGGTCCGCTCCCGGCGGATCAGGCCGGCGAAGCCGCCCTTGCGGGTCCGCATCTCCCGGTCCTTGCCTGCGCCTACCACCTTCAGGTCGGCGCCCGCCGAGAACACCGGTGGCGTGCCGGTGAGGATCGATACCCAGATGTCGTCGTCCGCCTCGATCCGGTCGAGTGCCTCCTCGATCCCCGCGGCCACCTCGCCGTTGACGGCGTTGCGGGCCTCCGGGCGGTCGATGGTGATCAGCGCGACGTGCGTGCGCGGATCGGCCTCGTACAGGACTCCCATGATGTGCGTACCTTTCGAAGAGATCAGGCGTTTTCCCGGCGGCCCGGCTCGAAGACCAGCTCGACGTTCTCCACGCCCCAGGTCAGCCCGAGGTGCTCCGTGATCTCCACGCCGTCGGCCAGCCGGAACTCCGGGATCCGCCGGTGCAGCTCGGTGAAGGCGATCTTCAGCTCGAGCCGGGCAAGGTGGACGCCGATGCAGCGGTGCGCGCCGAGCCCGAACGTGAGGTGCGGCTTGGGCGGCCGGTCGAACTTGACCTCGTCCGGGTCCTCGAAGTACTTCGGGTCGCGGTTGGCCGCGCCGAGCGGGCAGTGCACCCGCTCCCCCTTCGGCAGCTCCAGGTCGCCCACCTTCGCCGATTCGGCGGCGACATTGCGGGTCGGCACAGCGGGTGAGGACCACCGCAGCAGCTCCTCCACCGCCGGCTCCAGCTTCTCCGGCGAGGAGAACATCTCCGCCCACTTGTCCGGGTTGCGGCCGAGGTAGGCCATGCTCTGGCCGAGCACGCTCTGCACCGTGTCCAGCCCGGCCAGCATCATGACCAGGAACAGGTCGAACAGGTCTTCCAACGGGATCGGCGCGCCGTCGATCTCCGCTTCCAGCAGGTGACTGGTGATGTCGTCGGTCCGGTTGGTCCTGCGTTTCTCGATCAGCTCCATGACGTAGCCGTGCACGCCTGCGCTCGCCTCGGCGCGGGCCTTGTCGGTCTCCTCCTGCGGCGCGCCGGGGATGCCGTGCAGGAAGATGTCGACCCACTTGGTGAGCTTCGCCGCGTCCTCGAGCGGCCAGCCCATCAGCGCCATGAACGTGGTGCCCGGGTATGGGAAGGCGAACTCGGGATCGAAGTCGCAGCGGCCCCTCTCGATGAAGTTGTCGATCAGGTCGTTGGCCACCCGCCGGATCCGCGGCTCCAGCTTGGCGACCGCGTCCGGGGAGAAGAACGGTTCGAGGATCTGGCGGTACTGCCGGTGCAGCGAGCCGTCGATCTCCAGCGGGATCATCCGCTTCTGCCCGAACGCCTGCGAACCGTCGGGCATGTTGGGGAAGCTGATGAAGCCGCGGTTGTTGCGCCGCAGCACGCTGCTCATGTCGTCGTAGCTGGAGAGCACCCAGAAGCCGCCGTCGGCGGAGAAGCTCACCGGGCACTTCTCCCGGCGGTCGGCCAGTTCGGCCAGGTGCTCGGCGATGGTGGTCTGCGCGTAGACGTCGTAGTCGCGGCGGTGCTGCTCGCGCAGCTGCTCGATGGTCTTGTCCATTGTGGTCACTGCCCTTCGCCCATGATGCCCTTGGCCGCCTGTTCGGTCATCGTTTCCCGCCAGTTGTCGCCGAACGGGATCGCGACTTGGGCGAGCGTGCCGCCGTCGGTCACCGGGATGCTCACGCCCGACATGTACATCGACTCGTCGGAGGCCAGGAACAGCGCGGGATAGGCGTTGTCCAGGATCCGCGGCGGGCGCGGCAGCTTGAGCGGGATCGGCGAGTGCTCCGGGATCCACTCCGGCGCCATCTCCTCGTGCGACTTGCCCAGCACCGGCGCCTCCGGCGGCAGGATGAAGTTCGCCGACATGCCGTGCGTCGGGCAGATCGCGTTGATCCGGATCCCGTATTTGCCGATCTCCCACGCCGCGCAGATGCGGACCAGCGCGTTGATGCCGCCCTTGGCCGCACCGTACTGCGGGAAGCCGGGGTAGCCGACCAGCGAGGCCGCCGAGGAGGTGCAGATGATCGAGCTGCCCGCCGGGCCGTCCGGGTTGTTCTTCATCGCGCGCACGGCGTGCTTGACGGCGAAGAACACGCCCTTGAGCACGACGTCGTGGGTCTCGTCCCACTCCTGTTCGGTGATGTCCTCGAACGGGGTGAGCCCGAAGCCCTTCGCCGGGATGCCCGCGTTCGCGAACATCACGTCGAGCTTCCCGTACTGCTCGACGGTAGCGTTGACCGCGGCTTCCACTTCGGACTCGACGGTGACGTCGGCCTTGACCGCGATCGCGTCCCCGCCGGCCTCCGTCACCAGCGCGACCGTCTCCTTCGCCCGGGACTCCTGGATGTCGGTGACGACGACCTTCGCCCCCTCCTGCGCGAAGAGCTGAGCCGAGACCCGGCCGAGGCCGGAGCCCGCACCGGTGATCATCGCCACCTTGTTCGCCAGACGCATCGTTGCTGTCCTTCCTGGAGTTCTCAGTTGCGGGTCCACTGCGCGCCGAGCAGCCCGTAGGGCCGCCGCGCCGGGTCGGGGTCCAGTGCTGTGTAGAAACTCTTGGTGCGGGTCAGGTCGTCCAGGGCGGCGGTGCCGTACTGGGCGCCGATGCCGCTGGCCTTCCAGCCCTGCATCGGCGAGTCCGGCACGCTCGCCATGCCGTACTCGTTGATCCAGACGGTGCCCGACTCGATCCGGGCGCCGATCGCGCGCGCCGCGACGAGGTCGGAGCCCCACACCGAGGCCGCCAGCCCGTAGCGGGTGGAGTTCGCGATCTCCACGGCGTGATCGACCGAATCCGCGGCCAGCACGGTGATCACCGGGCCGAAGGTCTCCTCCTGGGCGATCTCCATGTCGGAGGTGACGTCGCGCAACACCGTCGGCACCACGTAGTAGCCGCCCTCGGGCAGCTCGCCCAGCGTCCGCGCCCGTCCTGCGATCTTCGCGCCCTGGTCCTGCGCCCGGGCGATCATGTCGTGCACTCGCTTGGCGGAGGCGGCCGACACGACCGGGCCGACGTCGGTGTCCGGGTCCGTGGCCGGTCCGACGCGCAGCGCGCCGACCAGCGCGGCCAGGCGGTCGCAGGCCTCGTCGTAGCGGCTGCGCGGCACGATCAGCCTGCTGGTCGCGACGCAGATCTGGCCGGCGTGCAGCACGGAGCCGAACACCGCGCCGGGCAGGGCGAGCTCGAAGTCGGCGTCCTCCAGGATCACCGCGGGCGACTTGCCGCCCAGCTCCAGCTGGAGGCGCTTGAGGGAGGCGGCCGCGGTGGCCATGACCTTGCTGCCGGTCTCGGTGCTGCCGGTGAACGAGATCCCGGCGACGTCCGGGTGCGCGACAAGGTGCTGCGACGGCGTCACCCCGCCGTTGACGATGTTCAGCGCCCCGGCGGGCAGGCCGGCCTCGGCCATCACCTCGGCGAACAACCGCGCCCCGACCGGCGCCAGGGGCGAGGGCTTCACGACCACCGTGTTGCCTGCCAGCAGTGCCGGGATCGCCTTCTGCCCCACCACGTACATCGGCACGTTGAACGGGGTCAGCGCGGCGATCACGCCGAGCGGTTCGCGGTGCACCTCCCACTGGCCGAGGAACACCGACGCGTCGATCGGTGCGGCCGCGGGGCGTTCGAGGTAGGGCGCCAGCTTGGGCCACTCCCGGAACAGCATCGCGGTGCCGGCGACCTGCAGGGCGGCCGACATCCGGACCGCGCACCCGGTGTCCGCGGCGAGCAGCCCGGTGAACTCCTCGGCGCGCCGGTCGACGATGTCGGCGGCGCGGTGCATCAGCGCGACCCGCTCGGCCAGCGGCGTCTCGCGCCAGGTCCGCCCGGCTTCGACGGCCGCGGCGACCGCGGCGTCGACGTCCCCGGTGGAGCTGTCGGCCAGCTCGCCCAGCCGCAACCCGGTGGACGGATCGAAGAACGGTGTGGTCCGGCCGGCCTGCGCCGGGGTCCACGAGTTGCTCACGAAGTTGAGCACATCCACGGGCGTTTCCCTTCGTCCTCGTCGACTCGGTGCCCGATCCTGACACAACTATGCAATCTTATCAAGGATTAGAAGTATTCGACCGAGCTGCTATAGACGTATAAGATTGCAAGGATTAAGGTGCCCGCAGGACTGTCGATCGGCGGAGGATCCAGTGCAGAGCACACACGACGAGGTGGACCTGAAGCTCCTGGTGAGCCGCAAGGAGACGCTTGCCGAAGGCGTCGTCCGCCTCCACCTGACCGACCCCGGCGGCGCGGCGTTGCCGACGTGGACCCCGGGGTCGCACATCGACCTGCAGTTCGGCGAGGACCTCGTCCGGCAGTACTCGCTGTGCGGCGACCCGGACGACACCGGCACGTGGCAGGTCGCCATCCTGCGCGAGCCGGACAGCCGCGGCGGGTCCGCGTTCGCCCATGAGCACCTCACCGAGGGCACGCAGATCGGGGTTCGCGGGCCGCGCAACCACTTCGAGCTCGCGCCGGCCGCGAACTACCTGTTCATCGGCGGCGGCATCGGCATCACACCACTGGTTCCGATGATCCGCGAGGCCGAACGCGCCGGCGCGAACTGGCGCCTGCTCTACGGCGGGCGGACGCGCGGGTCGATGGCGTTCCGCGACGAACTGGCGGCGCTCGGCGACCGGGTGAGCATCCGCCCGCAGGACGAGACCGGACTGCTCGACCTCGCCGCGTTCCTCGGCGAGCCACGGCCGGACACGGCGGTCTACTGCTGCGGGCCGGAGCCACTCCTGCAGGCGGTGGAGCAGGCGTGCGAGCGGTGGCCGTCGGGCACCCTGCACGTCGAGCGCTTCGCGCCGAAGGAGATGGGCGAACCGGTGCGCAAGGACTCCTTCGAAGTCGAGCTGGCCCAGTCCGGACAGGTGCTGACCGTGCCCCCGGAGAGGTCCATCCTGGAAGTCCTCGAGGACGCCGGCCTGGACGTGCCGTCCTCGTGCCAGGAAGGCACCTGCGGCACGTGCGAAACCGTCGTGCTCGGCGGCGAACCTGATCACCGCGACTCCTTGCTCACACCCGAGGAGCAGGAGGCGAACGAGACCATGATGATCTGCGTGTCGCGCGCGAAGTGTGCTCGCCTGGTCCTCGATCTCTGACGACTCTGTCTAACGGACAGTGTCCGTTAAGTTGTAAGCTCGCGCAATGGCCCAGGGCAGGCAACCTCAGGACGAATTGCGCGGCCGGATGCGCGGCAGCACCGACGCACGCGCCCAGCGGACCAGGAAACGCCTGGTCAACGCGTTCCAGGAGCTCGCAGCCGAAGGAGGTGCCGATGTCACGGTCAAGGAGATCGTGACGCGGGCGGGCGTGAACAGAACGTCGTTCTACGCCCATTTCCCGGACCTCGACGCGCTGGCCGTGGCTGCCACCTCCGACCTGTTCGACGTGGTCGCGGTGGCCGACGCGGCGAGCCGCCCGGGCGACCCCGCACAAGCCAGTCTGGATTCGCTCCTCGCGGTGATCGAGTATCTCGCCGAGCGGGCCACCGTCTACGAGCGGCTGCTGGGCTCCGGCGCCACACCGTTCTTCACCGCCGTCGAGGACGCGTTCACCGAGCGGAACCGCCACACCCTGCGGGGCGTTCGCGATCTTCCGCCCGAAGTGGACGTGGACGTGACGGCGCGCTACGTCGCCGCCGGCGTGATGGGCGTGATCGCGCAATGGCTGCGCGACGGCCGCCCGGTGAGCGCCGAGGCGCTGGCCGTCCGCCTCCGCGACGTGCTTCCCCCCTACCTGATCGCCCGATGAGTTCCCCGTCCCCCGAAGTGGAGCAACGATGCACACTGAGCAGTCCGGCGCGCGCAGGCGCGCGAGCACCGCCGCATTCGCCGGCTCGGTGCTGGAGTACTACGACTTCAGCCTGTACGCCTCGGCGGCCGCGACCGTTTTCCCGAGGGTCTTCTTCCCCGGCGCGTCCCCGTTCCTGGCCACCATGCAGTCCGTGGCGACCTTCGCCGTCGCCTTCCTCGTCCGCCCGATCGGTGGTTCGATCCTCGGCAGCATCGGAGACCGCTTCGGCCGCCGGCGCGTCCTCGTCTTCACCCTGCTGCTCATGGGGTTCGCGACCGTCTGCATCGGACTCGCGCCCGGCCACGGCACGATCGGCTGGCTGGCCCCGGTCCTGCTCGTGGTGCTGCGCATCCTCCAGGGCATCGGCGCCAGCGGCGAGTTCGGCGGTGCCACGCTGGTGGCCGTCGAGTTCGCCCCGGACCGGCGGCGCGGGTTGCTGGGTTCTCTTCCCGCGGCCGGGGCGTCGTTCGGCGGCATGCTCGGGACGCTCGCGCTGCTCGCCGCGTCGTCGGCGACCACCGCCGAGCAGTTCTTCGCCTGGGGCTGGCGGATTCCCTTCCTGCTCAGCGCCGTGCTCGTCGCCTACGGGCTGTGGGTCCGGCTGCGGCTGCCGGAGACGCCCAGCTTCCGCGAAGCCGACCAGGAAGGCCGCACCGCGCGCACCCCGATCCGGCACATCCTGCGCCACCAGGCCCGATCGGTGCTCGCGATCATCGCGATCGTGACCGCGCAGACCGGGTTCGGCTACTTCTACCTCGTGTTCGTGGTCTCCTACGCCGGCACGCACGTCGGGTTCTCCCGCACCGAGACGTTCACCGGACTCCTCGTCGCGCAGATTTCATGCGGCCTGCTGATCCCGGTGTTCGGCTGGCTGTCCGATGTGGTCGGCCGCCGTCCGGTCATCACCTTCGGCATGGTGGCTTCGGGCGTGCTGGCGTTCCCGTTCTTCGTCCTGCTGCAGCCGGACTGGCCGTTCGGGCTGTGGCTCGCGATGTTCCTGGGCAACGGCGTCGCGGCCTCGGCGATCGTCGCTCCGGCCGGAACCCTGGTGACCGAGCTGTTCTCCACCCAGTACCGCTACAGCGGGATGGGCCTGGCCCGCGAATTCGGCAACATGCTCGGCGCGGCCTGCATCCCGCTGCTCGCCGTGCAACTGGCCGGTGTGGACGGGGAGACGACCGCGCTCAGCGTCATGCTCGTCGTGCTCGCCCTGGTCGGCCTGACCGGGGTGGCGATCACGCGCGCCGGCCACGACACCACGTCGCAGCCACGAACCCTGAGTCGGGACAGGTCAGCGCTTCCCTCAGCGGAACGCTGAGCAGGCACAGATCGGCGGGCGCCCCGGCGGTGACGTGCCGGGGCGCGCCGCCGGGGTTGGACAGCGGGGCCAGGTAGCCCTCCAGCGCGCGCTGCGCAGACACCCGTTCGGATTGGCCCAGTTCGCGACGGGCGGCAGCTGCGATGGCGCGCCACGGGTCCACGTCCGCGAAGGGCGCGTCACTGCTGGGCGCCACCCGGAGGCCGGCGTCGAGCAGGCTGGCATAGCGGTAGAGGTCGGCGTGCTCGTCGGCGGGGATGTCCCGCCGGTACTCGGGTTCGCGCTCGGTGACGAACCCCGGCTGGGTCACCACCACGGGATTGATCTCGGCGAGCAGCGGGATCGCCTCCGCACCCACGATCGCGGCGTGCTCGATCCGGTCGCCGGGGATCGTGCCCACCTCGCTCAGCACGCCCAGCGTGACGACCAACGACTCGCGGGTGACGGCGTGGATCGCGACCGCCCGGCCCTCGGCGTGCACCCGCGCGACTTCGTCCCGCAGGGCCTCCCAGTCCGGTGGCTCGTGGTCGGGGCGCAGGATCTTCCACGGCCCCACCTCGAACCCCGGCGGTAGCCGGGCACCGGTGGGAACCCCCAGAAGGCGCACCCGCTGCGGCAACGCCGTCAGCAGGCGCACCGTGTCCTCGGACAGCCGCGGCGTCGCGTCGGTGACCCCGGTGATGCCCACCGCGGCCAACCGCCTGCCGACCACCGCGAGATCCGGCGGCGGCTGCGACCCTCGCAGCTCCTCGTCGGCGCGCCAGAGCCGCCCGTCCGGGAACCGTTCGGTCAGCCCCGCCTCGGCCAGCGCAGGGGTGTTGAGCATCCACAACGCCCCGCCACGGTGCTGCACCCGCACCGGTCGGTCCGGCACGAGCCGATCCAGCGCATGCCGGTCGAGAATCCCGGCCACGCTTTCGTGGTAGCCGATCCCCCGGACCGGTCCCTCGGCCGCGCGCAGCACCCGGGCGAGCCCGTTGAGATCACGCACCTCCGGCGGCCCGCAGCGCACCGACGACGCCGCGGCCGCGAGGGACAGCAGGTGGAGGTGGTGATCGTGCAGCCCCGGCAACAGCGCCCCGCCCCGCGCCTCGACGACCTCCTCCCCCGGCTCGGGCCGCAGGTCGCCCAGCTCCGCCACCTGCTCCACGCGGACACGGACATCGGTCAGGCGCCCCTCGACCTCGGCCCGCCGGATCAGCACGATGTCACCGCCCGCTCGTCGCCCGCCCACGCCGCGCGCTGAATCAGCACCGCGCCCCCAGCTCGGCCAGCACCCGTCCGGTGTCCGCACCCAGCTCCGGCGCCCGCCCGGCCGGGGTGCGCGCCACCGGAGCGGCCACCTCTCCCGGCGGTCCCGGCTCCCCCGGCAACTCCAGGGTGGCCGCGATCTGCTCCCGCAACGCCAGGTCCGCCAGCCACGTCCCGCCGGCCATCCGGCAGGCCACCGCGATCAGCGCCGCGTTCACCCCCGTCACCGGATCCGCGATCGCGTCCCCGACCGGCGACGGCACCCCGGTCACCGGATCGAACGCCAGCAACCCCGCCGCCAGTGCCGCGTCGTCTCCGAACCCCGGCACGTTCGCCCACGGCCCCGTCCGCCCGTATGCGGTGATGCTGATCCACACTTTGTCCCGCGCCCGCGCCAGCACCTCGTCGGCGTCGATGCCCAGCTGCCGCAACGCCCGCGGCCGCGACCCCTCGATCACCACATCCGCCGCCTCGACCAACCGCGCCAGCGACGCCCGCCCCTCCGGCGACCCGAAGTTCAGCGCCACCGACTCCTGCCCCGCGTGCAGCAGGTCGTAGAACTCCCGTTCCCCCGAGCGGGCACCGTCCGGACGGGACAGGCTCTCGACCTTGACCACCCGCGCCCCCGCCAGGGTCAGCAGGTGCCCGCACAACGGCCCCGCCCACAACGCCGACAGATCCACCACCAAGGTCGGCGGCAGAAATCCCCGCCGCGTCCCCGGCCCGCCAGTGAGCACGAACGGCCGCACCTCCGGCACCTGCCCACGCGCGATCAACTGCTCGTCAGGCCCCGAAGGCAGCACCGCGAACGGCAACCCCAGCAACCGGGCCCGCTCGGCCAGCTCGCTCGCCGTTCGCCGCGCGACCACCTCCTCCAGCACCGGGTCCGCATCCTCCAGCCACGCCGGGAGCAACTCCTCATCCGATGGCCGGGCCAGGTTCAGCCCCACCCAGGAGTCAGCAGCCCGCAACACCCGGAACGCCCCGCGCGGCGCCCGTGGCGCGTCGCGGCGCAACCCCATGATCGCGGCCCGCTCCGACAACACGCCCACGCCCGGCAGCGCCACCGGGCGTCCCGCCTGCGCGCAGAGGGACTCGAGCGCCAGCAACGCCCCACGCACGGCGCTGGCCGCCTGGCCCGGCGGCAGCACCGGATCGCCGTCCCGGGTCCCGGTCAGTGCCATGACGCCGGAGGCCGCCCAATCGGCTGCCGAGCCCTGGTTCTCCGCCTCGCAGACCACGGACGCTCCCAGCCCGCCCAGCATCCGCGCCGCATGCCATGCCGCCGCCCCGGCGCCGGGCACGCGCAGGCGCATACCCGCCAGGGGAAGAAGTCCTCGCACCGGGACATCGTCACACACACGTCGCAGCGCCACCGGTGTTCCGTGCGGTCCTCCGTCCGGGATTCACCACGCATGGGAAACGCTCGTTCAGACCCGGGGATGCGACCCACGAGCAGCGTGAGCTGGATCGCAGATACTCATATGCCCAATAGTCGGTCATCCTACTACTCTCGGTCGTCATGGACATCGCGAAGGTGGGCGTGGTCGGCGGCGGGCTGATGGGGTCCGGCATCGCCGAGGTGTGTGCCCGGGCAGGGCTGGACGTGGTCGTCGCGGAAGCGGGCGAGGCGGCGCTGGCGGCAGCGCGGGAGCGGATCAGCACGTCGCTGGACCGCGCGACCCGCGCGGGCAAACTCTCCGCGGAGGGCCGCGCGACCGTGGACGGCCGCGTGTCCTACACCGCGGATCTCGACGACTTCGCCGACCGGGACCTGGTGATCGAGGCGGTCGCCGAGGACGAGCACATCAAGATCGACGTGTTCGAGCGGCTGGACAAGATCGTCCAGCGGCCGGACGCGATCCTCGCGTCGAACACGTCGTCGATCCCGATCATGAAACTGGCGGTGGCCACCGAACGGGCCGCCCAGGTGGTGGGCATCCACTTCTTCAACCCGGTTCCGGTGCTGCCGCTGGTCGAGCTCATCCCTTCGCTCCTGACCGCGGACCGGACACGCGAACGCGCGGCGGAGTTCGCATCGGAGACGCTGGGCAAGACGGTGGTGCACGCGCAGGACCGGTCCGGGTTCGTGGTCAACGCACTGCTGGTCCCCTACCTGCTGTCGGCGATCCGCATGCTGGAGTCCGGGTTCGCCGCGGCCGAGGACATCGACAACGGCATGGTCCACGGCTGCGCCCACCCCATGGGGCCGCTGCGCCTGGCCGACCTCATCGGGCTCGACACCACGAAGGCCGTCGCCGAGTCGATGTACGCGGAGTTCAAGGAGCCGCTCTACGCTCCCCCGCCGCTGCTGCTGCGCATGGTCGACGCGGGCCTGCTCGGCCGCAAGTCCGGCCGCGGTTTCTACGACTACCGCAAGGACGCCTGATGTACTGCCTGAGGAGCACGAAGAACTCCGCGCCGCCGTACGCGCCCTGGCCGCGCGGGCAATCGCACCCCACGCCGCCGACGTCGATGAGTACGAGCGCTTCCTCTACGAAGCCCTGAAAGCACTCCACAGCGCGGGTTTCAACGCGGTGCACATCCCCGACGAGCACGAGGGTCAGGGCGCGGATGCGATCGCGGCGTGCCTCGTGATCGAGGAAGTCGCGCCGGTGGACGCGTCGGCGTCGCTGACCCCGGCGGTGAACAAGCTGGGGACGCAGCCGATCATCCTTTCGGCGGGACGAATTGAAGAAGCCGGAGCTGCCGGAGATGGTCCGCGCGCACCAGCGATGCGGGACTGCATTCGTTTCGGATCGTCGCCACTGGCGCACCTCGTCAGGTTCTCGAGGTAGGCGGGACGGCGGGCACGCTGCCGGTGTTTCCTGATCCGCAGGGCGCCCTGCCTCCACGCGTCTGAACCAGTGCAACTTGGCGTTGTGAGTTCGACCCGGTAGCTGTCGGCCGCGGGCGTGCGCCCCATTTTCCGAGCCCCAGCAGGATACCGAGGTGTTCGCACCACCCTGGAAACGACCGAGATGCCCCACTCAACCTCAGCTTGGATCACCTCGTTCCGGATCTTCCGCCGGGCGCCATCCACGGTCCCACGACCGCGACCGTGCATGCGCGGTCTTCCACGGGCTGTACCGTTCGAACAGACCGTGTTCTCACGACGCGCGCGAAAACCTGGTCAGCGCCCCGCGATACGCGCGGAGTTTTCTCTTGACCTCCAGGTAACTGGAGGTTTCATGCTGACGACATGGCACACGACAGAACCGCGGTCGTCACCGGGGCCTCCCGCGGGCTCGGACTCGCCCTGACCGGAGCGCTCGCGCGGCGCGGCTGGCGGGTGATCGCGGACGCGCGCGACGGGGACCGGCTCGAGCGCGCGCTCGCCGGCGTTTCCGGCGTCACCGCGATCGCGGGCGACGTCGCCGACCCCGGGCACCGGGCGACCCTCGCCGAGGCCGCTCCGGACGGGGTGGACCTACTGGTCAACAACGCGAGCGCGCTCGGCCCCAGCCCACAGCCGCCGCTGGCCGACTACCCGCTCGCCGAACTGGAACGCGTCTACGCGATCGACACGATCGCTCCCCTGGCACTGATCCAGCTGCTGCTGCCGGGTCTGCGCCGCCGCCGCGGCCGCATCATCGACATCAGCTCGGACGCCGCCGTCGAACCGTACGCGGGCTGGGGCGGCTACGGCTCGGCCAAAGCCGCCCTGGACCAGCTCACCGCCGTCCTCGCCGCCGAGGAGCCGGACGTCCGGGTCTACGCCTGCGACCCGGGCGACATGAACACCGACCTGCAGCAGCAGGCGTTCCCCGGCGAGGACGTCTCCGACCGGCCATCGCCGGAGACGGTCGTGCCCGCGCTGCTGCGGCTCGCCGAGGGCGACCTGCCGAGCGGGCGCTACGTGGCACGGGACATCCTGCCGTGACCATCCCCTTCACGCTGCCGCCGGACAGCGAGGCGACGGCGCCGCCGGAACGCCGGGGCGTGCCGCGCGACGCGGTGCGGCTGCTGGTCGCCCGGCCGGGCCGGATCGAGCACCACCGGTTCCGCGACCTGCCGGACCTCGTCGAGCCGGGTGACCTCGTCGTGGTCAACACCTCCGCCACGGTGCCGGCCGCCCTGGATGCGGTGCGCGGCAACGGAAAGCCGACGCCCGTGCACCTCTCGACGACCCTGGACGACGGCGGCTGGGTGGTCGAGGTGCGGCTCGCGGACGGCAGCGGCCCGGACCTCTCGGTGCACCCGGGCGAGCGGATGCGCCTGCCCGGCGGGGTCACCCTGACGCTCGCCGAGCCGTTCACCAGCGCACGGCTCTGGCGCGCGGCGGTCACGCCCGAGGTGCCCGTACGGGACTACCTGGCCCGGCACGGCCGCCCGATCGGCTACGGCTACCTCGCCGGGCGGTTCCCGCTGCGGGACTACCAGAACGTGTACGCGACCGAGCCGGGCAGCGCCGAGATGGCCAGCGCCGGGCGCCCGTTCACCGCGCCGCTGCTGGTGCGCCTGATCGCCAGCGGCGTCATCGTCGCCCCGATCGTCCTGCACGCCGGGGTCTCCAGCCCGGAACTGCACGAACCACCGGCCGCCGAACGGTTCACCGTGCCCGAGGCGACCGCGCGACTGGTCGAGCTGACGCGCTCCGCGGGCCGGCGGGTGATCGCGGTCGGCACCACCGTCGTCCGGGCGCTGGAGAGCGCCGCCGAAACCAGCGGCGCAATGCACGCGGCGACCGGGTGGACCGAGCTGGTGCTCGGGCCCGCCCGGCCACCGCGGGTGGTGACCGGGCTGGTCACCGGCCTGCACGCGCCCGAGGCCAGCCACCTCGGACTGCTCGCCGCGGTCGCCGGACGCCCCCTGGTCACAGCGGCCTACGACGCGGCGCTCGAACACCACTACCTGTGGCACGAATTCGGCGACTCCACCCTGTTCCTGCCCTGACCCCAGCCACCTCACGGACGAGGGCCCGGCCGGGCGAACGGGAACGCCAGGCTCTGCCGGATCGAGGCCCCGGTCAGCATCATGACCAGGCGGTCGATCCCGATGCCGAGCCCCCCGGTGGGCGGCATCCCGTACTCGAGCGCCAGCAGGAAATCCTCGTCGAGTTCCATCGCCTCGATGTCGCCGCTGGCAGCCCGCAGCGACTGCGCCTCCAGGCGCCGGCGCTGCTCCAGCGGATCGGTCAGCTCGGTGTAGGCGGTGCCGATCTCCGCGCCGAAGGCGATCAGGTCCCACCGTTCGGCGAGGCGGGGATCGCGGCGGTGGGCGCGCGTCAGCGGCGAGGTCTCGGCCGGGTAGTCGGTGTAGAACGTCGGCTCGACCGTGGCCGGCTCGACCAGGTGCTCGAACGCCTTCCCGACGAGGTCGCCGTGCCCCGCCCCGTCGTCGGCCGGCACCCCGGCCGCCCGGCACCAGCGGCGCAGATCGTCCGCCGAGGTGCCAGGAGTGACGGTCTCGCCGAGCGCACGGGACACCGCCTCGTACACGCCGACGACCGGCCAGTCGCCGGAGAGGTCGACCTCGCCCAGGTCCGGACGGCGCGCCACCGGCGCGCCGTAGGCGGCGACGGCCGCGTCCTGGATCAGCGACCGCGCGAGCCCCCGCATCGTCTCGTAGTCGGCATAGGCCTGGTAGGCCTCCAGCATCGTGAACTCGGGGTTGTGGGTGGCGTCCACCCCCTCGTTGCGGAAGTTGCGGTTGAGCTCGAACACCTTCTCCACACCGGCCACGCACAGCCGTTTCAGGTAGAGCTCCGGCGCGATCCGCAGGTACATGCGCTGGTCGTAGGCGTTGATGTGGGTGACGAACGGCCGCGCGTTCGCCCCGCCGTGCACTGCCTGGAGCATCGGGGTCTCGACCTCGAGAAAACCGCCTGCCTGCAACCCGTCACGCACCGAGCGCACCACCGCGCTGCGCAACCGCAGCATGTCCGCCGCGGCCGGGTTGACGATCAGGTCCAGGTACCGCTGCCGCACCCGCGTCTCCGGGTCGGTGAGACCCTTCCGCTTGTCCGGCAACGGATGCAGGCACTTCGCCGTCACCGTCCAGTCCGACACCATCACCGACAGCTCGCCCCGCCGCGAGGTCATCACCTCGCCCGTCGCGCCGACGTGGTCGCCCAGATCGACCCCGTCCCGCCACAGTGGATCGTCGCCGAGGACCAGCTGGAGGTGGGAATCGCCGTCCTGGATTCGCGCGAAGCAGACCCCGCCGAGGTCCCGGATCGCCGTCACCCGTCCCGCGACGCGCACCTTGCGGCCGGTGTGGGTGTCCGGCGGCAGGCCGCCGAACTCGCCGCGCACCGCGGCGAGGGAGGTGTCGCGGTCGAAGCAGGCCGGGTAGGGGTCGATCCCCGACTCGCGCAGGCGGCCGAGCTTGGCGATCCGGACGCGCACCTGCTCGGGGCGGCGCACCAGGCGCGGCTGCGGGCGGACCGCCTCGATCTCGCGCAGGCGCGCCAGGAACGCCTCGTCGACGGCGTCGGAGGAGATGGCGCGGCGCCCCGCTCCCACACCCGCGGGCAGGAAACCCTCCAGCGCGCCGGCGACCAGGCCGATGCGGCCGAGCCGCCGCGCCGAGCTGTAGCAGAGGAAGCGCGGTTCCCAGTCCGGTCCGTACTTGGCGTTGGACCGGTACAGCGATTCGAGCTGGAAGAACCGGGACGCCAGGCCCAGCAGCGCCCGCCAGGCGCGCAGCACCGGCCCGGCGCCGATCCGCTCACCGGCGGCGAACACGGCGCGGAACATGGCGAAGTTCAGCGAGATGCGCTGCACGCCCAGCTCCCCGGCGGCCCGGACGAGTTGCACGATCAGGTATTCGTTGAGCCCGTTCTCGGCCTCGCGGTCGCGGCGCATCAGGTCCAGCGACAGCCCGCGCCGTCCCCACGGCACGAACGACAGCAGGCCGCGCAGGTTCCCCTGCGCGTCGAACGCCTCCACCATCACGCACCGGCCGTCCGCGGGGTCGCCGAGCCGGGACAGCGCCATCGAGAAGCCGCGTTCGGTCCGCGCGTCCCGCCACCGCTGGGCGTGCGCGAGGAGGTCGTCCATTTCGAACCGCGGAATGTCGGCGTGGCGGCGGATCCGCGCGGTGTACCCGGCGCGCTCGATGCGGCGCGCGGCCTGACGCACCGACCGGCGCTGCGGGCCGGCGAGGCTGAAGTCGCGGACGTCGAGGACCGCCTCGTCGCCGAGTTCCAGCGCCTTCAGGCCCGCGCGCACGTAGGCCCGGGCGCCGCGTTCGCTCGCGCCCAGCACCCCGGTGGCCCAGCCGTAGGTGCGCGACTCGGCGAGCCAGGCGCCGATGGCCTGCGGCCAGGCGTCCGGATCGCCGACCGGGTCGGCGCTGGCGATGCTGGTCCCGCCCAGCACGCGGTAGGTCACCGCCGCCCGGCCGCTCGGGTCGAAGACGACCGACTTGTCCCGTCGGGTGGCGAAGTAGCCGAGCGAGTCGTCCTCGCCGTGCTCGGCCAGCAGGGCGCGCAGGCGCAGCTCGTCGTCGTCGGTGCGGCGCTGCTGCCCGCGCACGCCGCGGAAGAACACCCACAGGGTCGCGACCGCGGACAGCGTGGCGCCGACGTCGAGGAGGGCGTCGATCCAGGCCGGTCCTTCCCGCACGCCGAGCCGCCTGAGCTGGAGGAGCTCGCCGGTCGCGTGGTTGACCGCCCAGGCGAAGGCGTCGCCGAGACCGGTCAGGGTGCCGGGGAAGACGGCGAGCAGGCCCCAGCCGAGCAGGATCGTCGCGCCGAACCCGGCCAGCGCGACTCCCAGCGCGTGCTTCCACGCGCCCGGCGCCAGCCGGGCCGGGAAGGCCGGGCGCAGCGCCAGCAGCAGGGCGATCAGGGCGACCGCGGCGATCTCGGCGCCGGTCAGCGCCCACAGGGTGGCCGGCAGGTGCTCGGGCGCGCGGCGCGGCAGCACCAGCACATGCGGCGCCCACAGCAGAACCATCTGGAACGCCACGTCCATGAGCAGCCCGGCGACCTGGAACAGGATGAGCGTGTTCAGCGCGGCGCGCTTGCGCCGCCGCAGTGCCGCCCCCAGCACGGCGAGGACGAGCGCGATGAAGATGTTCGCGTCGGCCGGGATGTTGATCAGGGAGAACAGCCCGACGGTCCAGCGGTAGAAGTCGTGGTTCCCGCCGGACACCAGCAGCGCCACCGACGCCACCGCGCCGAGCTGGACGACGGTGGCGACCACACCGCCCGCCTTGGACCGCCACCGCGGCACGGGCCGTCGGATCGCGGGGTCAGAGACTGGTGTCGGTGCCATGGAGCGCTCCGGGAGTTCCGGTGTCGGGCAGGGGCCATGCCGGGATGCCGCCCGCGTACTGCTGGACGTCACCCGGGACGGACGCTGCGACGGGGTTGCCCAGCTGGGTGTCGAGCCAGTCCAGCACGGCGGGCAGCTCGGCGCGAACGGCGGCGAGGTTGTGGCCGGCGATCGGCAGCACCCAGGGGGTCAGTTCCGCCGGTGGCGTCGCGGCGGCCTGCAGGCGCCGCAGGGCGGCGCACTCGTCGCCCGCGGCGGCGTCCGCAGTGACGAGCAGCCGCAGCGGGGCCGGGTGGTCGCGCAGCACCGCGGAGACGTCGTTGGCGCGGCGCAGGTCCTCGCGCCCGTGGAACAGGTCGCCGGTCTCGGCGTCGTGCGGGGTGGCGTCGTAGCCGTTCATGCTGACCGCGCTCGCGTACCACTGCGGGTGCCGGGCCGCGAGGTCCAGCGCGCAGTAGCCGCCCGAGGACCACCCGGCCGTGGCCCAGCCCTCGCGGTCGCCGCGGACCCGCAGGTGGTCGACCGCCCACGACCGCAGGTCGGCCGACAGGTAGGTGTCGTCGGCCGGCCCGCCCGCCGCGTCCACGCACTCCGAGTCGTGGGTCAGCCGCGGTTCTCCGTTGGGGTCGGGCACGATCACCACGACCGGCGGCAGCCGGTGGGCGGCGATCGCGTCGTCGAGCTGCCCGGGCAGGCCGTAGAGGGTGGCGACCTGGCGGGGCTCGCCCGGGAAGTGCGGGATCCACTCGACGACGGGGAACCGGAAGCCCGCCCAGTCCGGCGCGGTGTACACCGCGGGCAGGTAGACGTCGACGTCCCGGGTCAGTCCGGTGCGCTTGCCGGTCACGGTGAGGTGCACCAGCGACCCGAGCGCGTTGCCCGCGCGAGCGCTCGCCGTGCCCAGTGCGCGCCCGAGGTCGCGCCCGTCCGGCCCGGCCTCGGCGACCGTGCCCTCGGCCGGGTCCGGCGAGGTGCCCAGCAACGACCCGAGCGTCGGGTAGAAGCTGCCCGCCGCGTTCACGGCCGATCCGCACGCGAGCACCACCGCCACCACCGCCACGACGGTGGTGGCGACCCGGCCGGCGACGCGACGGCGCCAGCGGTCCCAGGCCCACGGCACCGCGGCGGCGCAGCCGAGCGCCACGACCGCCACGACGAGGACGAACGGGAGCGTGTCGATGCGGATCGTGGAGGCGTGCACGCGCTCAATCTAACCGCGTTCCACCCGGGTTCCGACGCCCCTACCAGGCAAGACAGCGTTCAGCGTCCACTCAGGAAGCCGGGCCTAGAGTGACCCGGAAGCGGTCTGGCCGCGGCACGCGCGGACCCCGTTCTCAGAGTCTGCACAGCATCCGCGGCGCACAGTGGGGCCGAGCCGACCCCGCCTCGAAGGAGATCGCCCGTGCCCCTGGGTTCCCCGGTCCTGGACGAACGGCGAGCCCGGACCGCGCCTCGGCTGCCCCGGCGCACCCGGGTGGCGGTCGCACTCGGACGGACGGCAGCTGGCGGATCCCGCCGCCTCGGGCTGGGAGCGGGCGGAGTCGTCGGCGGCCGGATCGCCGCAGCGCTGGACCCGGACGTGCTGCGCCATCTCGGCCGTCACCGCACCGTCGTCCTGGTGACCGGCACGAACGGCAAGACCACCACCGCGTCGATGCTGACCCGGATCCTGGAGCCGCTGGGCGCGGTCGCGGCGAACCGCGACGGCGCGAACATGCCGGACGGGGTGATCACGGCCCTGGTGGACCGTCCGGACGCGCCGCTCGCGGTCCTGGAGGTCGACGAGAACTACGTGGCCGAGGTGGCGCAGCGGCTGCGGCCGGCGTGCCTGGTGCTGCTCAACCTCAGCCGCGACCAGCTCGACCGCGTCGGCGAGGTGCGGACGGTCGAGCGCGGCCTGCGAGAGGCCATCGGGGCGCTGCCGGGCACCGCCGTGGTGGCCAACTGCGACGACCCGCTGGCCACCTCCGCCGCGACGGCCTCGGCCCGGCCGGTCTGGGTGAGCACGGGCGGTTGCTGGACCGCGGACGCGCTCGCGTGCGGACGGTGCGGACGGCCGATCCACCACGACGGTCCCGCCTGGCGCTGCCGGTGCGGGCTCGCGCGGCCGCGCCCGGACTGGGTGCTCGCCGGCGACCAGGCCGTGGACGCCGGGGGCCGGACGGTTCCGCTGGAGCTCCGGCTGCCGGGCCGGGCCAACGCGTCGAACGCGGTCATGGCCGTCGCGGCGGCCGCACTGCTGGGCGTGGATCCCGGCGCGGCCGGTGCCCGCCTGACCACGATCACCGAGGTCGCGGGGCGGTACCGGCGCACCGTCCTCAGCGGGCACCCGGTGCGGCTGCTGCTCGCGAAAAACCCCGCCGGGTGGCGCGAAACCCTGCCGCTGCTGGACGACCGGGCGCCGGTCGTCATCGCCGTCAACGGGCGCGAGGCGGACGGGCGCGACCTGTCGTGGCTGTGGGACGTGCCGTTCGAGCGGTTGCGCGGCCGCCCGGTGGTGGCGGCCGGGGAACGCTCGGCGGACCTGGCGGTGCGCCTGACCTACGCCGGTGTGGCGCACCTCCGGTGTCCCGACCCGGTGCGCGCCGTGGCCGCGCTCGATCCCGGCCCGGTCGAGCTGGTCGCGAACTACACCGCCTTCCGGCAGCTGGCACCGCGGAGCGCCGATGGCTGACCCGGTGCGGATCGGGCTCGTCCTGCCGGACGTGCTGGGCACCTACGGCGATTCGGGCAACGCGGTGGTCCTGCGCCAGCGGCTGCGGTGGCGCGGCGTGCCGGCCGACGTCGTGGAGATCCACTACGGCGACCCGGTGCCGGACAGCCTCGACGTGTACCTGCTCGGCGGCGGGGAGGACGAGGGGCAGGAGCTGGCGGCCGACCATCTGCGCGAGCACGCGGGCCTGCGGCGGGCGGCCGCGCGGGGTGCGGTGGTGTTCGCGGTCTGCGCCGGGCTGCAGGTGCTGGGCACGTCGTTCCGCACCGGCGACGGCCGCCGCCACGACGGGCTCGGCCTGCTCGACGTGGTGACCGACCCGGGGAAGCGGCGCGCGGTCGGGGAGATCGTCGTGCAAACCCCCGTGGGACCGCTGACCGGGTTCGAGAACCACCTCGGGGTCACGACGGTGGGCCCCGGCAGCCGGCCACTGGGCCGGGTGCGCACGGGGACCGGGAACGGGGACGGCACCGACGGCGCGGTCACCGGTCACGTCCTGGCGACCTACCTGCACGGCCCGGCCCTGGCGCGCAATCCCGCGCTGGCCGATCTGCTCATCGGCTGGGTGACCGGTTCGCCGCCGGCGGACCTGCCGCTGCCCGAGGTGGACGAGCTGCGGCGGGAACGGCTGCGCGCCGCCCGTGGCGGGGCGCGGTGGTGACCGGCTTTCCCTACCCTGCTGGCATGGCGCACCTCCTGTCCCGTCTCGGTGTCCGCACCCGGACCACGGTGGTGGCGGTGGCCGTCGTCGCCGCGGCGATCGTGGTGGCGGGAGCCGGAGTCGTGCTGCTGCTGGGCTGGTCCCTGGAGAAGTCCACGACCGAGGACGCCCGCAGCGCGGGACACCAGGTCGTGCACGAGATCGCGCGGGAAGGGACCCGTGACCTGACCGGCGCCGACGTCGCGGGCAGCGGGGATTCGGCCTCGGTGCTGCAGGTCCTCGACGCGCAGGGACAGGTGGTCACGGCGGACCCGGCCCTGGCCGGGCTGCCGCCCCTGACGCCGGTGCGGCCGGCGCCGGGGCACGAGATCGTGGAGACCGTGAGCGTGACGGTGAACGGGACCGGCGAGGACTACCGGCTCGTGTCGACCGGGGTGGCCGGTCCCGGCGGCCCCTACACCGTGGTGTCGGCGCGCTCGCTGGCGCCGGTGACCGAGGCGCTGACGCGCCTGTCGTTGCTCTTCGCGGCGGCGGCGCTGCCGTTGCTGGCGATCTCGGCGTTCACCGTGCACCGCGCGGTGGGCTCGGCGTTGCGTCCGGTGGAGCGGATGCGCCGCACGGTCTCGGAGATCACCACCCGGGACCTGGAACGCCGGGTGGAGCTGCCGCCCGGCCGCGACGAGGTGCACCGGCTCGCGGTGACACTGAACTCGATGCTGGACCGGCTGGCCTCGGCCCAGGGAGCACAGCGCCGGTTCGTCGCCGACGCCAGCCACGAGCTGCGGTCCCCGGTCAACACCATGGCCACCGCGCTCGAGGTCGCCGAGCACCACCCCGCCGCGATGAGCAAGGACGAGCTGGTCACCCTGGTGTCGCGGGAGACCAGCCGGCTGCGCGAACTGGTGGACGACCTGTTGCTGCTGGCGCGCACCGACGACGCGACGGACAACCCGCCCTCCGGCGAGGTCGACCTGGACGACCTCGCCCGCGCCGAGGCCGAACGGGCCCGCGCCACCGCCGGTGTGCGCGTGGAGATCCGCACCGAGCCGGTGAAGGTCACCGGCAACGCCGCCCAGTTGCGCCGCGCGGTGCGCAACCTCGTCGACAACGCGTGCGAGCACGCGGCCGGCCGGATCAGGGTGCGCACCGCCACCGACGGCGACACCGCCGTGGTGGTGGTCAGCGATGACGGGCCCGGCGTGCCCGAGCGGGATCGGGAGCGGATCTTCGAGCGGTTCGTGCGGCGCGACGACGCCCGGCACCACGGCGCCCCCGGCAGCGGCGGATCGGCCGGGCTCGGGCTGGCCATCGTGGCAGGGATCGCCGGCCGGCACGGCGGCTGCGCGGAGTGCGTGGACAGCACCGATCCGGCCTATCCTGGCGCCGAGTTCCGCCTCCGACTGCCGCGAAGGAGGCAACCCTGATGCGCGTGCTGGTCGTCGAGGACGAGCGGGCGTTCGCCGAGACCCTCCGCAAAGGACTGACCGCGGAGGGGTTCTCGGCCGAGGTCGCGCACAGCGGGCCGGACGGGCTGTGGCTGGCGCGGGAGCAGCGCTTCGACGTCATCGTCCTGGACCTCATGCTGCCCGGGATGTCCGGGTACGAGGTCCTCAAGCGCCTGCGGCAGAACGAGATCTGGACGCCGGTGCTGGTGCTGACCGCGAAGGACGGCGAGTACGACGAGGCCGACGCGTTCGACCTCGGCGCCGACGACTACCTCACCAAGCCGTTCTCCTACGTCGTCCTGCTCGCCCGGTTGCGGGCCCTGCTGCGGCGCGGCGCACCGGAACGGCCTGCCGTGCTCACCCTGGGCGACCTGCGGCTGGACCCGGCGGCCCGGACCGTGCACCGCGGGGACCGGGAGGTCGAGCTGACCGCGCGCGAGTTCGGGCTGCTGGAGTTCCTGCTGCGGCGGCGCGGGGAGGCGCTGAGCAAACGGGAAATCCTCACCCATGTGTGGGACGCCCACTACGACGGCGACGAGAACATCGTCGAGGTCTACATCGGCTACCTGCGCCGCAAACTCGGACCGGACCTCATCCACACCCTGCGGGGTGTCGGCTACCGGATGTCGGCGCCATGACCACCGATGTGGTCGTCCCGGCCGACGTGGCCCGCTACTGCCGCGCCACGGGGCCGCTGGAGTCGCCGCTGATCTGGCTCGGCTTCGCGGCGGCGGCACTCGTCCTGGCCGGCCTCGCCGTCCGGTCGCGCCGGGCGCGCCGCCGGGCCGTGATCGCAGCGGTGTGCTGCGCGCTGCTGGCGGGCCTGACCGGGCTCAACACCTACGTCGGGTACATCCGCAGCGGGCACGACCTGGCCGTGCTCCTCGATCGCGGCGGCGCGCCCGGCCGCGCCCTTGGCCGGCTGCTCGACGACGGCGGCGGCAGCTCGGCGGCCGGCGGCCGGGCCATCCCCGCCGGCCAGAGCGCTCCCCTGCTCGACTCGTTCGACCTCGCCGACCCGGCCGACGGCATCCCCAGCGGCCGCACGTACGTGCTGCTGCCGCCGGGATACGCGAACTCGGGGCGGTCGTACCCGGTGGTCTACCTCGTGCACGGGTATCCGTTCGGGTCCGCGCAGGACTGGCTGACCGCGGGCGACGCACCCGGCGCGCTGGACCGGCTGTACCGGGATGCCGCGATCCCGCCGATGATCGTCGTGAGCGTCGACCTGACCGCCGGGCAGCCCGAGCGCGACTGGGAAGGGCTGGACGTCCCGGGCGGTCCGCGGCTGGAGACCTACCTGGCCGGTGTCGTGGTGCCCGCGGTCGACAGCCGCTACCGCACGATCCGGGACCGCGCGGACCGCGCACTGGGTGGCATGTCCGGCGGCGCGTTCGCCGCGCTGAACACCGGCCTGCACCACACCGGCGAGTTCGGGGTGCTGCTGCTGACCCTGCCCTACGACACGCCCGGCGACATCCGGGCCGAATTCCACGGCGACCGCGCGGCGATCGAGCGGAACACGCCACGGGACTACCTGCCCGGCATGGTCTTCCCCGATCCGGTCGCGGTGTTCCTCGCCGCCGGGTCGCACGACGGCGGCGACCTGGACCGGGCCCGGCACCTCGCCGGCCAGCTCACCGCCGACGGGCAGCGGGCCGTCGTGCACGTCGAACCCGGCCTGAGCCACACCTGGCGGACGGCACGGGCGACCCTGCCGTACCTGCTGGTGTTCGCCGGCGACACCTTCCGCGCCGGGTGAGGATCAGCCGCTCACCCGGGACACCAGCCACGGCAGCGCGTCGGCGAAGGCCTGGCGCCACAGGACGAAGTCGTGCCCGCCGCCGGGCACCACCACCAGCCGCGTCGTGATCCCCGCCCGGGCGGCCGCCGGCTCCAAGGCCCGGGCGGCGGTGAGCGGGTCGTCGTCGGCGTCACCGACCTCGAACCACCCGCCGAGCCCGGGGTAGCGCCGGTGGGCCAGCAGCCACGCCGGTTCGTGCGCCTCGAAGTCCACTGTGGAGCCGGCGAAGAGCGCGGGGACCGTGTCGCCGAGGTCGTTGCCGTCCCCGGAGCGGGGCCCGGCCAGGCCGCTGAAGTCGGCGAAGGCGGCGAAGGTCTCCGGATGCCGCAAGGCGAGCGTGAGCGCGCACGAGCCGCCTTCGGACAGCCCGGCGACCGCCCAGTGCGCGCCCGGCGGCTGGGTGAAGAACCGGCTGGTGACGAACGCGGGCACGTCCCGGGCCAGGTAGGTCTCGGCCCGCCCGGCCGGGCCGTCGACGCACTCGCTGTCGGCGTCGAACTCCCCGTTGATGTCGGGCATCACCACGATCGGCGCGCTGCCACCGTGGCCGGCGGCCCAGCTGTCCAGAGTGGTCGTCGCGTCGCCGCCGCCGGTCCAGTCCCCCGGCGCCCCGGGCGTGCCGTGGAGCAGCACCACGACGGGCAGCTTCGGGCGGGGACGGGCGAACCACGCGGGCGGGAGGTACACCTGGGCCGGGCGCGTGTCGAAGTGCGACGCCGGTCCGGGGATCGTGATCGTGACGAGCCTGCCCGAACCGGGCACGCCGGACTGCCCGAGCTGCCGCAGTGACGCGGCGTCCCGCCCGGGCAGCCCGATCACCTGCACCACCGTGAGGTAGTAGCCGTAGGAGGCGTTGACCGCGGCGAGCACGTTCGCGACGGCCAGTCCGAACGCGACGGCGGCCAGGGTGACGCGCGCCCAGCGCCGCCGCAGCCACCAGGCGAGCAGCCCGGCGCCCACGAGCGCGACCAGCAGCAAGACGCGGACCGGCCACCAGCCGGTCAGCGGCGTCTCCGCGAGAACGGTCACGAGGCGCCAATCTAGGCCCCGCACCGCCGCGGCGCACGGGCTCACGATGCCCCCGCGCTCAGCGTCCTCTCAGCGGCCCGCCACCGGACCGGCGTCGGCCTAGTGGATGCCGAGGGCGGCCAGGTTGTCGGCCGCCGGGTGCGCGGCTCCCGTGGGGCCGGCGGCGTAGGCCCGCAACAGCCGTTCCGTGATCGCGCGGATGGCCGCGCCCGCGGCCGCGTCGCCGCAGGACTGCGGGCAGCCCGGGTCGAGGCCGCAGATCCAGTACTGGGTGCCCGCGGAGAACACGGCCGCCCCGGACGAGGTCGTGTAGTACGTTGTGTCCGCGAAGTCCGGTTTCCCGCCGCACGTGACAGGCGAGTGGAACAGGACCTCGATCGGGCGTGGCGTCGGCACCGCGAGGTCCACCCGCTCGTACTCATCGCCCACCAGACCGCGCAGGTGCTGTCCGGTGTGGACGATGCCGGCCAGCAGCCAGTTCTGCTCGGCGGCGGCCACCAGGTCGGCGTGCACCGGGTTGCACTGGTAGAAGTTGCCGAGCAGCACGCTTTCCGGCCTCGGGTACGGCGGCGAGCGCCACTCCGGGGTGGCCTCCAGCGGATCGGTCAGCCGGGCCGGATCCTCGCCGAACGACTTGTAGTCGATCTCGACGCGGTCCGGGCCGGTGGCCGACGGCGCGAACCGGATGTGCCGGTAGATCTCGTTGCCGCCCAGGAACGCCAGGTTCACGCCGCGGTCGCGGGCCGCGGTGACGTTCGCGCGCATCGCGCTCGACCAGTACTCGTCGTGGCCCAGGGTGATCACGGCGCGGGCGTCGTCGAGCAGGTGCGGATCGGCGTGCAGGTCCACGTCGGTCGCGTAGCCCAGCGGCAGCCCCAGGCTCTCGGCGAACCGCACCATCGGCAGCTCGAAGTACAGGAAATCGCCCGCGCCCCGCATGTCCCGCGCCTGGTAGGGCCGGTCGAACGAGACGGCGCGGGACCGTTGCGCCTTCCGGCCGCCCGGGGAGTCGTAGAGGCTGTAGCCGCCCCAGCGGTTGTAGGCCTGCCAGGTCGTGACCGCGTTGACGAGGACGATCCGGCCGGCGTTGGACGGGGTGCGCACGGTGAGCGGCACATACTGCTGGGCCTGGTTGTCGCCGTCCAGGCGCAGCAGGTAGTCCCCCGGCGCCCAGCCCCGCGTCGGCACCTCCAGCGACGGCTGCCACGGCGCCACCACCGTGCTCGTCGGCGCCTGCACCACAGCCGGAGCCTGCACACGGCCCGGCACCGGGGCGGACTGCCACACGCGGAGCGCGTCCGAGCCGGCGTAGGCGCCCATGCGGAACGCGGTCACGGTGAACCGCGCGGCCGTGGTGCTCACGAACAACCGCACGGTGTCCCCGGGCAGCGCACTCGTGCGGTCGGCGTAGCCCTCGATCGCGTGCTCCGGACCGGGATGGGTGATCTCCCAGCCCGGCGTGCCCCGCTCGGCTCCCGGAGCGGGCGGCGCGGGTGTGGGCGCGACTGGCGGCGCAGGCGTGGGTGCGGTGCAGGCCGGCACGAGCAGCGCCAGCACGGCGAGGGCGCAGGCGAGCCGGCCGGGCTTCACGACCGCCGCTCCAGACCGGTCGCCACGGCGGCGACCGCCATCACCGCGGCCAGCGTGACCAGCCCGGCGTCCAGCGACGACGTCACGGCCACCGCGCCCACCAGCAGCGGAGCCCCGGCGTCGCCGAGTTCGCGGCCGACCTCGGCGGCGCCCATGGTCTGGCCGAGGCGTTCCGGGGGCGACGTCGCGGCCAGGTGGGCGAACCCGAGCGGGGTGGCGAGACCGACCCCGGCGCCGACGGCCACCGCCGCGCCGAGGACCCCGCCGATCCCGGGCACCAGCGCCGCGACCGCGAGCCCCGCCGCGGCCGCGGCGAGCCCGAGGGCCATGCCCGTGCCCGCTCGCAGCCGGCCCGCGTCGCGGGCGCGTCCGGCCCAGGGCTGGACCAGCGAGGAGCACACCGCCAGCACCGAGACCGCCGCCCCGGTCGCCAGCGGACCGAGCCCGGCGGCCGCGCCGGTCACGGGGAGGAACCCGACGCCGACGGCCAATGCCCCGGTCGCCGCGGCGAGGGTCGCCGTGGGACGGAGGAAGTTCGCCTGTCCCAGCCGGCGGGCCAGGTCGAGCACCGTCTGGCGGGCGCGGGGCAACGGCGGCACCGCCGGGACGGCCAGCGCCGCCCACAGCGCGGCCAGCATCGCCAGCCCCGCGAGAACGGCGAACAGCAGCGTGAACCCGCCGACCGTGATCAGCACGCCGCCCAGCACCGGTCCGAGCGTGTAGCCGAGGCCCTTCCACGCGCCGTAACCCCCGAACGCCCGGCCCTGCCGCTTCGCCGGGGAGAGCCGGGCGACCAAGGCCCCTGCCGCGGGCGAGAACGCCGCGGCGGCGGCGCCCTGTCCCAGGCGCGTCAGCCCGACCAGCGCCGGGTTGCCCGCCACCACGAACGCGGCGGACGCGACCGCGAACGCCAGCAACCCGCCCAGCAGCACCGGGCGCGGCCCGATGCGGTCGGCCAGCGACCCGAAGACGGGTTTCAGCACGACCTCCGCCCCGTCGTAGACGGCGAGCAGCAGCCCGAGCGTGAGCAGGGAGGCGTGCTGGCCGTGCGTGTACGCGCCCAGCCCGGCGGCGATGCTGTGCGCGCCGAAGGCGGTGACGAACCCGGCCGCGTACAGGGGCCGCAACGCGCGCCGGTGGGTGGTGGTGCCGGTTCCGGTCATGCCGAGCCCTTCTGCGGGGCGGTCGTCAGCAGCGGCCGCAGCGGGGAGTGCTCGGCCAGGCGGAGCAGCCACTCCAGCGGCCGCCGCACCACCAGGTAGCCGGCCAGGCTCACCACGGCGCCCAGGACGAGCCCGGCGAGCACGTCCCCGGGGTAGTGCGCGGCGATGTACACCCGCGAGAAGGCCATCACGACCGCGGCCACCGCGGCGATCACGCCGAGGCTCCGGCGCACCAGGAACAGTCCCGCGGTCACCGCGCCCGCCATCACGGCGTGGTCGCTCGGGAAGGACGGGTCGGTGCTGCGGTGCGCCAGCACGAGAACACCCGGCATCGCCGCGTAGGGCCGGGCCTCGCCGACCAGGTCGGCGACCGGCTGGTTCACGCCGAGCGCGGCGAGCATGCCCAGCGGGGTCCAGATCGCGGCGGCCATCGGCGGCACGGCCGCCTGCCCGCGGGCCGACCACCAGCCGGCCACCATCAGCGCCGCGAACACGACCAGCCCGTAGGCCGCATACCCCGCCACGACCGCGTGCAGCCAGGGCGTGCCACGGGCGAAGTCATTGACCCAGAGGAAGAGCTGGGTGTTCACCGCCACCTCCTCACATCTGGTGCAACGCCTCGAAGACCTGCTCCGTGTAGTCCGCCAGCCGCGCCGTGCACCGCTCCAGCCGCTCGGCGGCTTCCGCGGCACGAGGGGCCCCGAACACATCGCGCGCCTTGAGGTCCCGGTGCCACCGGCGCAGCCGCTCCAGGCTCTGCTCCTCTTCCTCGAGCTCGGCCATCGTGAACTTGCGGTGGGCGATCTCCTTGTCGATCTCGGCCTCGAACTTGCCGCAGTCGGCCAGGAACTCCGCCCACTCCTCCTCGCGGTCGGCCGTGAACAGCGCCTCCAGGCGCGCGCCGTCCTCCTCGGCGCGGCCCGCAGCGTCGAGCACGACCACCTCGCCGCCGCCGCGCCCGGCCAGTTCGCGCACGCGCGACACGCCGTCGGCGAACCCCGGCACATCGGGGACCGCCCACGTGCCCTGGCCCAGCGACAACGCGCCCACCCGCCGCAACTCCCGCCACACGGCCACCCGGTGCCGCGACGGCGAGGCGGGGACCCGCACCACCAGCACCAGCCAGCGAACCGGCTTCACATCTGTCACAGACAGCAATGTAGCACCTGTTACACACGGTTTGACGGCGCCGGAGCCGGATCCTACGGTTTCACCAGGACATCGACGTCCCCGCGAGTCGATCGGCCCGTCCACACCCGTTGCAAGCCAGCACGGAGGGCGCGCATGACAATCGACCAGGCACCGGCCCGCCGGTCCGCGATCACCGGGCTGGCCAGGCAGTTGCGCACGGCTCTGGGCCCGGACGCGGTGATCGACGACCACCAGCGGCTGCGCACCTACGAATGCGACGGGCTCGCCCACTACAAGGTCACCCCCGCCCTCGTGGTCCTGCCCGCCGACGCGACCGGGGTCGTGACGACCGTGCGGGCCTGCGCCGAAGCCGGCGTCCCGTTCGTCGCGCGCGGTTCCGGCACCGGGCTGTCCGGCGGCGCCCTCCCGCACGCCGACGGCGTCCTGATCGTCACCTCCCGGTTGCGCCGCATCGTCGAGATCGATCCGGCGAACCAGCGCGCCGTCGTCGAACCCGGGGTGATCAACCTCGACATCACCAGGGCGGCCGGGGCCGACGGCTACTACTACGCACCCGATCCCTCCAGCCAGCAGATCTGTTCCATCGGCGGCAACCTCGCCGAGAACTCCGGCGGCGCGCACTGCCTGAAGTACGGGTTCACCACCAACCACGTGACCGGCGCGGAGTTCGTCGCCCCGGACGGGGAGGTCGTGCGGCTCGGCGGCAAGGCGCCCGACGCGACGGGGTACGACCTGCTCGGCGCGATCGTCGGCTCGGAAGGAACGCTCGGGGTGGTCACCGAGGTGACCGTGCGGCTGGTCCGGCTCCCCGAGGCCGTGCGGACGCTGCTGGCCGGCTTCCCGGGCACCGACGACGCCGGCGCCGCGACCTCCGCCGTCATCGGCGCCGGCGTGGTGCCCGCCGCGATGGAGATGATGGACGCGCTCGCGATCGAGGCCGCCGAGGCCGCGGTGCGCTGCGGGTACCCGGCCGGGGCGGGCGCGGTCCTGATCGTGGAGCTGGACGGGCCCGCGGCGGAGGTGGACGCGCAGTTCGCCGAGGTCGAGCGCCACTGCCGGGCGCACGGTGCGTTCGAGATCCGCATCGCCGCCGACGACGCGGAGCGCGCGAGCTTCTGGCGGGGCCGCAAGTCGGCGTTCGCGGCCGTCGGGCGGATCAGCCCGGACTACATCGTCCAGGACGGCGTCATCCCGCGGACCGTGCTGGCCGAGGTCCTGCACCGCATCGCGGAGCTGTCGCGGGACACCGGGATCCGGGTCGCCAACGTCTTCCACGCCGGCGACGGGAACCTGCACCCGCTGGTGCTGTTCGACGACTCGGTGCCCGGCGAGGCCGAGCGCGCCGAGGAGGTCTCCGGCGCGATCCTGGACCTGTGCATCGAGCACGGCGGCTCGATCACCGGCGAGCACGGCGTCGGCTCGGACAAGGCGAAGTTCATGCCCCGCATGTTCACCGAGGCCGACCTCGACACGATGCAGCTGCTGCGGTGCGCGTTCGACCCGGACGGGCTGGCCAACCCCGGCAAGGTCTTCCCCACCCCCCGGCTGTGCGGCGAGGTGCCGGGACGGCACAAGGGTGCGCACCCGTTGCAGGACGCGGGAATCGCCGAGGTGTTCTGATGCGCGCGGCCGGGGACCTGGTGCTCGGCGAACTGTCGGCGACCGCCGCCGCGTGGCCCGCCGGGGAGGCCGACCACGTCGACGGGGTGCCCGCCCGCCTGGTCGCCGCACCGTCCACCACGGACGAGGCCGCAGCCGTGATGCGGATCGCCGCGCAGCACGGGCTCGCGGTCGTGCCGCGCGGCACCGGCACGAAGCTGACCTGGGGCCGCCCGCCCGAACGCGCCGACCTCGTCCTCGACACCCGGCGGATGGACCGGATCGTCGAGCACCGCGCGGGCGACCTCGTCGTGCACGTCCAGGCCGGGGCGCGGCTCGACGCGGTGCAGGAACACCTCGCGCCGGCCGGGCAGCGGCTGGGCATCTCGCCGGTGCTGCCACCGGGCGCCGGGCCGGGCACCGCGGGCGGGGTGATCGCGACCGCCGCCACCGGCCCGCTGCGGCTGTCCCACGGCGCGGTCCGCGACCTGCTCATCGGCATCACCCTCGTGCGCGCCGACGGGACGGTCGCCAAGGCCGGCGGGAAGGTCGTCAAGAACGTGGCCGGGTACGACCTCGGCAAGCTGCTCACCGGCTCGTGGGGAACGCTCGGGCTGGTCACCGAGGCCGTGTTCCGGCTGCACCCGCTGCCGCGGGCGGCGCGGTGGGTCGTCGTCGGCGTAGCGTCCGCGGCCGACGCGCACGACAAGGTCCAGCGCGTGGTGCACTCCCAGGTCGTCGCGAGCGCGCTGGAACTCGACCGCCCCGCCGGCGACCCCGCCGCGCTGGCGGTCCTCGTCGAAGGCATCCCCGAGGGCGTCGACGGCCGCGTGCGCACCCTGCTCGACCTGCTCGGTGGTGACGCGACGGCCGCCGGCGAGCCCCCGGCGTGGTGGTGCCACGCACCGTGGGCGGCCGGCGAGGTGGCCCTGCGCCTCACCCACGAGATCGCCGGGCTGCCCCGGCTGCTCGACGCCGTCGACGACACCGCGCGGCGGTGCGGCCTGCGCGCGGCGGTGCGCGGCTCGGCCGGGGTCGGCGTCCTGCACGCCGGGATCCCCGCGGTCCCCGGCGCGGTTCCCGCGTTCGTCGCGCGGTTGCGCGAGCTGTCGCCGTCGTGGAGCGGGGACGTCGTCGTGCTGGACGCGCCACCGCGGGTCAAGACCGCGCTGGACGTGTGGGGACCGGTCCGCGGGCTCACCCTGATGCGGCGCGTCAAGGACCAGTTCGACCCGGCTCGGCTGATGGCCCCCGGACGGTTCGCAGGAGGGATCTGAGATGACCGGGCCCGCGTTCGACGACCACCACCCACCTTCGGCCGATCTCCTGGACGACTGCGTGCACTGCGGGTTCTGCCTGCCCACCTGCCCGACCTACCAGCTGTGGGGCGAGGAGATGGACTCGCCGCGCGGCCGGATCTACCTGATGGGCCTGGGCGTCGAGGGTGAGCCGATGACACCGGAGATGGTGCAGCACTTCGACGCCTGCCTCGGCTGCATGGCGTGCGTGACCGCCTGCCCCTCCGGCGTCCAGTACGACAAGCTGATCGAAGCGACCCGCGCCCAGGTCGAGCGCCGTCACCCGCGCTCGCGCCGCGACCGCCTGCTGCGCCGCGCGATCTTCAGCGTCTTCCCCTACCCGCGGCGGCTGCATGCCCTGCGCGGACCGTTGCGCGCCTACCAGGCCAGCGGCCTCGGCGGCCCGGTCCGCCGCGTGCTGGGCCGCGCGTTGCCCCGCCTGGCCGCGCTGGAATCGCTCGCGCCTCCACTGGGACGGTTCCAGCGCGTCCCGGAACGGATCCGCGCGCGCGGCACGCGCCGCGGCACCGTGGGCATGTTGCTCGGGTGCGTGCAGCGCGAGTTCTTCCCCGGCGTGAACGCGGCCACCGCGCGCGTGCTCGCCGCCGAGGGTTTCGACGTCGTCGCGCCCGCCGTCCAGGGCTGCTGCGGTGCGCTCAGCGTCCACAACGGCCGCGAGGACGAGGCGCAGTCCTTCGCGCGCAAGCTGATCGACGTCTTCGACGGGTCCGGCGCCGACTGGATCGCGGTCAACGCCGCCGGGTGCGGATCGGCCATGAAGGAGTACGGCGACCTCCTCGCCGACGACCCCGCCTACGCGCAGCGAGCGCACGAGTTCAGCTCCCGCGTGCGGGACGTGTCCGAACTGCTCGCCGAGCAGGGGACGGTGGCGCGGCGGCACCCCCTCCCGGTCACCATCGCCTACCACGACGCCTGCCACCTCGCCCACGCCCAGGGCATCCGGTCGCAGCCGCGCCGCCTGCTGCGCGACATCCCCGGCCTGACGCTGCGCGAGATCCCCGAACCCGAGATCTGCTGCGGTTCCGCGGGGATCTACAACATCCTCAACCCGGGAGCCGGGGGCGACCTCGGCGAGCGCAAGGCGCGCAACGTGCTGGCCACCGGTGCGCCGCTGCTGGTCACCGCCAACCCTGGGTGCCTGATGCAGGTGGCTGCCGCGCTCGACGCTTTCGGCGAGCCCGTGCGGCTCGCCCACACGATCGAGGTGCTGGACGCCTCGATCCGGGGACTCCCGGCCGACGGGGTCGGGTGGGCGCGTTCGCGCCGGCACGCTCCACATCCGTGAGGTGATCGATGTACCGCCAGGTTCTCGACCCGGTCGCCGGGTCGCTCGCGTGGTCGTCGCTCGTCGCGGCGATCCCGCTGCTCACCCTGTTCGTGCTGCTCGGAATCCTGCGCATGACCGCGTGGCTGGCCGCGCTGATCTCGCTGGCGGTCGCCCTGGTGGTCGCGATCGTGGTCTACCCGATGCCCGCGGGGCCCGCGTTCCTCGCCGCGTCCGAGGGTGCGGCGTTCGGGTTCTTCCCGATCCTGTGGATCGTGATCAACGCGATCTGGATCTACAACATGACGGTGGCGACCGGGCACTTCGACGTGCTGCGCCGCTCGTTCGCGCGCGTCAGCGACGACCAGCGGCTCCAGGGCGTGATCATCGCGTTCTCCTTCGGTGCTCTGCTGGAGGCGCTGGCCGGGTTCGGCACGCCGGTGGCGATCACCAGCGTCATGCTGATCGCGCTGGGATTCCGGCCGATCAAGGCCGCCGCCGTCGCCCTGGTCGCCAACACCGCGCCGGTGGCCTTCGGGGCGCTGGCCGTGCCGATCACCACGCTGGCGACCGTGACCGGCCTGCCGCTGCACGACCTGTCCTCGATGGTCGGGCGCCAGACCCCGGTGCTCGGCGTGTTCGTGCCGCTCGCGCTGGTGTTCATCATCGACGGCAGGCGTGGCC
Organism: Amycolatopsis thermoflava N1165; assembly: GCF_000473265.1. Lineage (NCBI taxonomy): Bacteria > Bacillati > Actinomycetota > Actinomycetes > Pseudonocardiales > Pseudonocardiaceae > Amycolatopsis > Amycolatopsis thermoflava. The sequence goes on along the minus strand of NZ_KI421511.1, from coordinate 891,452 downwards.
TGCGGCAGACCTGGCCGGCCGCGCTCGTGTGCGGCGTGGTGTTCGCGCTCGCCCAGTTCGCCACCTCGAACTACGTCGGCGCGCCGCTCACCGACATCGTCGCCGCCCTGCTCTCCGCCGGCGCGATGGTGCTGTTCCTGCGGGTGTGGCACCCCGCCGAGTCCTATGTGGAGGGGGCCGGGGTGCGCACGACCACCGCCGGTGCGGCCGGCGCGGCAGGCACCGAGCGGGCCGGCGGATCCACCACCACCATGGAGCGCCCAGCGCGGCCGCCGACCCGTGGAGCGGGGAACGGCGGTGAGCGGGACAGCGGGGCCGAAGTCTTCCGCGCCTACGCGCCGTACCTGATCATCATCGCGGTGTTCGCGCTCGCGCAGATCCCGGCGATCAAGGACGCCCTGACGAGCGTGACGAAGACGTTCAACTGGCCGGGCCTGCACATCCAGTCCAGCAGCGGGAAGCCCTCGACGCTGTCGCAGTTCAAGTTCGACTGGCTGGACGCCGCGGGCACCCTGCTGATCATCGCGGGGTTGCTCACCATCCCGGTGATCGGCATCCGGCCTGCCCGCGCCCTGCGCGCCTACCTGGCCACCTACCGCCAGCTGGCGACGGCGATCGTCACCGTGATGGCCGTGCTCGCCCTGGCCTACGTCATGAACGCCAGCGGCCAGACCGCCACGCTGGGCACCTGGATGGCCGGTGCCGGCGGGGTCTTCGCGCTGATCTCGCCGATCCTCGGCTGGCTGGGCGTCGCCGTGACCGGCTCGGACACCTCGTCGAACTCGCTGTTCGGGGCGCTGCAGGTGGTCGCGGCCAACAAGGCCGGCCTGTCGGCGACGCTGCTGGCCGCGGCGAACTCCTCCGGTGGCGTGCTCGGCAAGATGATCAGCCCGCAGAACCTCGCGATCGCGGCCGCGGCGGTCGGGATGACCGGCCGCGAGGGCGACCTGTTCCGACGGGTGCTGGTCTGGAGCCTGGTGTTCGTCGCGGTCATGTGCCTGCTGGTGTACCTCCAGTCCACGGCGGTGCTCGGGTGGATGGTGCCCTGAGCGACGACCGCGAGACGACGGACGCGAGTCAGGACGCGCCGCCGGGATCGCCCAGCGCGGCGGTGAGTGCCGTCGCGTAGAGGCTCCACGCCAGGTACGGGGCGAGCAAACCCGCCGCAGCGTGGTCCCGGCGTGCCGCGGCCGCGATCTCCGCCGCGACCGCGGCGTCGAGCGCCGCGACGACCGCCACGGAGAGTTTCTTCTTCCGCAGCGTGAAAAACGCCGGCGGCCACGAGGCGTTCAGCGCGAGCTGGCCGGCGTGCAGGCCCAGCACCGTCGCGCCCGCGCGACGGGTCCACAGCCGCCACCCGGCGACCCCGATCGCGGCGTACAGCGTGGTCCAGACCGGTCCGAACGCCCCCGCCGGTGGCGCCCAGCCGGTCACCGCGATCCCGATCCGGTGGCATCACGCGCGATGATCAGGACGGCCGCACCGAGAGGTCGTGGTTGAACACGTCCAGCGGGTCCCAGGTTCGCTTCACCGCCTGCAGCCGCGCGTAGTTGTCCTTGTAGTAGAGCGTGTACCAGGGCACACCGGAGGTGTTGCGGTCCGGATCGGCGAGGTCGACGTCGGGGTAGTTGATGTACGCACCGTCGCTCACGTCGCCGCTCACCGGGGCCCCGCCGGTGGCCGCGAAGAGATCCTCGTAGAGCTCGCGCACCCATCCGATGTGGACGGAGTCCTCCGCCGGATCGCTCCAGGACACCGAGTACTGCGCCTTGATGATCGAGTCCCGCTGCGGGATCGCGCTCGCCGTGGGGGCCACGGCGTTGATCGCGCCGCCGTAGCTGGCCAGCAGGATCGACGCCGAGGTGCCGGCGTAGTCGGTCCTGGTCAGGTGGGAGTGGATCGCCGCGAGCTGACGGGTGTCGAAACCCCGGCGCAGATACGACGACTTGTTCTTGACCCGCTTGCCCACCCCGGCGCCGAAGTCCGCGAACCCCAGCCGGTTCTTGGCGAGCAGCCACGGCAGCGCACCGGTGCTGGAGACAGGTGTGACCCCGACGCCGTCGGTGATCGCCGCGACGAAGTCGGCCAGCAGCTTCTGCGCGTCGGAGCGGGTGCCGTCGAGCTGGACGGTCAGCGCGGGGTTGCCGGTCTTGACGTGGTTGAGCCACAGGGTCGCGAACAACGACGCGTAGGGTGAGCCGGGCGCACTGTTGGCTTCGTGCCAGCGGTTGAAGTTGCCGACGAGCCGGGTGAAGGCCGTCTCGGTCAGCGCGCTCCACGGCCAGCTGAGCTGGCTGAACAGGATCGTGGCCGGCGGCTTGGGCAGCAGTGCGGCCGGATCGGTGCCGCTCGCGCCGGGCGAGCGCAGCCAGTACCGGGTGACGATGCCGAAGTTCCCGCCGCCACCGCCGGTGTGGGCCCACCACAGCTCGTGCCGCGGGTCGGCGGGATCGGCGGTGGCCAGGACGGTGCGCGGCGTGCCGTCGGAGCCGACGACCACCACTTCGACCGCCGCGAGGTGGTCCACCACGAGGCCGAACAACCGGGACAGGGCGCCGTAACCGCCACCGCTGATGTGCCCACCCACGCCGACCTGCGGGCACACCCCGCCCGGCACGGTCACGCCCCACCCGCGGTAGAGCGTGTCGTACACCTGCCCGAGCGTCGCCCCCGCCTCGACGGCGAAGGCGTTGCGGGTGGCGTCGAAGTACACGCCGTTGTACTCGGCGAGGTCGATCACCGCGTCGACGCCGGGGTTGTTGACGAATCCCTCGAGGCAGTGCCCGCCCGAGCGCACCGCGAGACGCCGGCCCGCGCGCAGAGCCTCCCCGACGGCCTGCTCGATCTGAGTCGCCGAACCGGCCAGCCGGTAGTAGTCGGGGCTGCCGAGGAACCGGTAGTTGTATCCGCCGGTCAGGCTGGCGTACCGCGGGTCGGACGGCCGGATGGTGACCGGGCCGAAACCGGTTGCAGCGTCGGCCGCGGTGGCCGCGCCGCCCACGCCGGCGACGGCCCCCAGACTGATCGCGGCTGATCCCGCCACGAAACCCCGTCGCGTCACTGTGCCCATCGATCGACTCCTTTTCTCCCTGAACATCCTCGAGACAATGCGCCGACCCCCTGGAGAGCGGCTGGAGTTCCACTGGCGTTTCAGGACTGTTTCGACCGATCATGTTCGAAATCAGGTTCGAGCCGGCTAGCTGATCACCAGCAGCCTGTCACCGTGATCTAATTCACAGCCCAGTGGGTGAACGGAATCCTCCGGTCCATTCGGTGGGTTACTCCCGAACGCTAGAATCTCAAGGGTTTTCCAGCAACAACCCGAGGAGGCGATCGCCACTCGACGATCCGGTGTCCACTCGATCACGGGCTCACCCGACGACGGTTCGATCCAGGGGTAGATCGTCGACGGGACCGCGGGAAGAATCCACGACGCGCAGAGAGGTTTCCTTGTACGAAACGATGTGGAGAAAAAGATCGCGGCTGACACTCGGTACGGTTCTCGGAAATGGGGGATCTGAGAAATGATGAGTTACGAGGTACTCGGCCCGCTGGCGGTCAACGACCACGGCGAGGCGTTCACACCCACGGCGCCCAAGCAGCGGCAGCTGCTGGCATTCCTGCTGCTCAACGCGAACACGGTGGTGTCGATCGAATCGTGCATCGCCGAGCTGTGGGAGGACAACCCGCCCTCCAGCGCGGCGTCGACGCTGCAGACCTACGTCCTGCAGCTGCGCCGTTTGCTCGCATCCCTGCCGTCGGTCGGGTCAGCACCGTGCGCCAAGGACGTCCTGCGGACGCGATCGCGCGGCTACCTGTTGCGGGTGGCGCCCGGCCAGCTCGACGTCGACGAGTTCAACTCCTTCGCCGCCCAGGGCCGCGCGGCGCTCGCCCGGCGCGACGACGGCTGCGCCGCCCTGTTCTTCCGCCGGGCGCTGTCGGTCTGGCACGGTGAACCACTCGCCGACGTCGCGCTCGGGCCCCGGCTGCGGGCCTGGGTCGCGGGCCTGGAGGAGCGGCGGCTGGGCGCGCTCGAGCAACGCATCGAGGCGGACCTGCGGCTCGGCACGCACCACGAGGTGCTCGCGGAGCTGACCGCGCTCGTCGCGGCGCATCCCACCCACGAGAACTTCCACGCGCAGCTGGTGCTGGCGCTCTACCGGTGCGGCCGCCAGGCGCAGGCCCTGCAGGTCATCGCGCGGCTGCGGTCCGTGCTCAACACGGAGCTGGGCCTGGAACCATCGGCCCGCATGCAGCAGCTGCACCAGGCCGTGCTGACGTGCGACGCCCGGCTCGACGCGTCGGTGGAATGGCCCGAATCGGTGCTGTCGCTGGATCTGCTCGCCGAACGACGGGGCGAACTGGCCGATCTGGCGCCGGGCTTCGCCCGGTGCCTGGAAGGATCGTCCGCCTGACCACGGTGTGCCGCCCCGGGCCCCCCGGGGCGGCACACCGCTCACAACGGGATGTTGCCGTGGACGCCGCGCGCCGGGCCGCGCTCGTGCAGCGCCCGCGCGACCGCGCCGCGGGTCCGGTCCGGTTCCACGACCTCGTCGACCACACCCAGCTCGACCGCGGCGCGCACCCCGCCGGTCTCCCGCTCGTGCTCAGCCACCAGCCGTTCCTCGAGTGCCGCCCGGTCCTGCGCCGCCGCCAGCTCACGACGTCGCAGCAACCGGACCGCGGCGGTCGCACCCATGACGGCCACCTCCGCGCCCGGCCACGCGATCACGTGGTCCGCACCGAGCCCACGGCAGTTCATGGCGATGTAGGCGCCGCCGTAGGCCTTGCGCAGGATCACGCTCACCCGCGGAACGGTCGCCTCGGCGAACGCGTGCAGCAGCTTCGCCCCGCGCCGCACCACGCCACCCCACTCCTCCTTGACGCCGGGCAGATAGCCGGGCACATCCACGAGCACGACCAGCGGGATGCCGAACGCGTCGCACATGCGCACGAACCGGGCCGCCTTCTCCGCCGACTGCGAATCCAGGCACCCGCCCTTGCGGATCGGGTTGCTGGCCACCACGCCGACGGTCGCGCCGCCCAGCCTGCCCAGCGCGGTGACGATGTTGCGCGCCCAGCCGGCGTGCAGCTCCTCCGGCGGCCCGTCGAGCAGGGCCTCGACCACCGGGTGCACGTCGTAGGCCCGCCTGGCCCGTTCCGGCAGCAGATGGGCGAAGGGGCGGTCGGGTACCCGGGCGGGGTCGATCCGCCCTGGCGCGGCCAGCAGTTCCACGATCGCCGCCGCCCGCGCCAGCGCGTCGGGTTCGGATCGCGCGACGACGTGGGTGACGCCGCTGGTGCGCCCGTGCTGCCCCGGCCCGCCGAGGCTGTCCGCGTCGATCTCCTCGCCGGTGACCTCCCGGATGATCCCGGGCCCGGTGATGAACACGCGCGCCTCCGGCGCCATGATCACCACGTCGGTGAGCGCGGGCCCGTAGGCGGCCCCGCCCGCGGCGGCGCCGAGCACGACGGAGACCTGCGGGATCCGGCCCGAGGCCCGCGTCATCGCCGCGAACACGCGCGACACCGCGTGCAGGCTGCCGATGCCGTCCTGCAGCCGGGCGCCACCGGAGTGCCACAGCCCGACCACGGGCAGCCCGGCCTCCAGCGCGTGCTCGTAGGCGGCGACGATGATGTCGCAGTTGCCCGCCGACATCGCCCCGGCGCTGACCCGCGGGTCGAGCGCGAAGACCGCGCACACCACGCCGCGGAGCTGGGCGATGGCCCACACCCCGCCGTCCCGGTCGCCCCGGGGCACGACGGTGCCCGGGTCGGCGAGGGCCCCGATCCGCGCCAGCGGGGCGCGGGCGTCCTGTTCCGTTCCCGCGACGGCCGTCATCGCCGCGGCCTCACGCGCGCGCCGCCGCGTTGACGCGGTCGAGCAGCTCACGCGGCGTTTCGATCTGGTCGACGTCGTCGTCGCTGAGGCTCACGCCGTACTCGCGGGCGATGCGGGCGGCGGTCTCCAGCAGCGCGAGTGAGTCGTAACCCAGCTCGGTGAAGGGGGTGTCGAGGATCTCGGCGTCGAGGTCGACGCCGTCGTCCTCGCCCGCGGCGGAGCGCAGGATGTCCTTCAGGGCGGCGATGGTCAGTGTGCTCATGGTGCTACTCCTTGGTGTGGTTGGGTTTTCCGGGCCGGGGTGCGCGCACGAGGAGTGCCGCGTTGAAGCCGCCGCGCCCGCGGGCCAGCACGAGCGCCGTGGTCAGCGCCGCGGGACGGGCCCGGCCGACGACGAGGTCGATCTCGTGGGCCGGGTCGGTGGCACCGACGTGCACGGTGGGCGGGATGGACTGGTCGCGCAGGCTCAGCAGGGCCGTGGCGGTGTCCAGGCCGCCGGCTCCCGCGTAGAGCCGTCCGGTGCCGGTTTTCGGTGCGGTGACCGGGATTCCGCCGGCACCGAACAGCGCGGTGATCGCCGCGGCCTCGCGCCGGTCGGCTCCCGGGCGGCCGGCAGCGTCGGCGAAGACGACGTCGACGTCGCCGGGTTCGAGCCCGGCGTCGGCGATGGCCTGCCGCGCCGCCCGCAACAGCCCGTCCGCGGCCGGGTCGCGCGGGTCCGGATCGAAGGTGGCCGCGTACCCGGCGATCTCGCCGAGCACCGGGGCGCCCCGGTCGCGCGCGAACCCGGCGTCCTCCACCACGAGGATGGCACCGCCCTCGGCGGGCACGTGACCGCCGGCCTCCCGCGTGAACGGCAGGTACGCCCGCTCCGGGTCGTGCGCGCCGCTGAGGTCGCCGGTGCTGAGCTGCCCGGCCAGACCGAGCGGGCACAGGGCGCTGTCCACTCCCCCGGTCACGACCGCTGGGGTGCCCTTGCGGATCTGCCGCCGGGCCACGCCGAGTGCGTCGAGGCCGCCCGCCTGGTCGGCGACGATCGTGGCTCCGGGCCCACGCAGGCCGTGGCGGATCGAAATCTGACCGGTGTTGACGGCGTAGAACCACGCGAACGACTGGTAGGCGCTCACGTGCTGGCCGCCGAGCTGCCACAGGTGCTGCAGCTCGCGCTGCCCGAACTCGAACCCGCCCATCGTCGAGGCGGTGGCGATGCCGATGCCGAACTCGGGCGCCTCGTCGGCCGTGAGGCCGCTGCCGGACAGCGCTTCCGCCGCGGCGGCCAGGGACAGCCGGGTGCCGTGGTCGGTCTGCGGGAGCAGCCGGGACGGCACGTGCTCCGCCGGGACGAACCCGGGCACCTCGCCCGCCAGGCGCACCGGGTAGGGCGCCGGGTCGAACCGCGTGATCGGGCCGATCGCCGATTCTCCGGCGGTCGTGGCGCGCCAGTACTCCTCCGCGCCGATGCCGGTCGGCGCGACGACGCCGATGCCGGTGACCACCGCGCTGGTCATGCCGCCGTCCTTTCCGGCGCGGTGAGCACCACGGCGCTCTGGAACCCGCCGAAGCCGCTGCCGACGCTCAGGACGGAGTCGACGGTCTGTTCGCGGGCGACCAGCGGTACGTAGTCCAGATCGCAGTCGGGGTCGGGCTCGTGCAGGTTCGCCGTGGGCGGGACGACGTCGTGCTCGATCGCCAGCGCGCAGGCGGCGAGTTCGAGGGCGCCGATGGCGCCCAGCGAGTGCCCGATCATCGACTTGATCGAGCTGACCGGCACGCGGTACGCGTGTTCGCCGAGGCTGCGCTTGAACGCCGCCGTCTCGTGGCGGTCGTTCTGCTTGGTGCTGGAGCCGTGCGCGTTGACGTAGTGCACGTCGGCCGGAGCGAGCCGGGCCTCGTCGAGCGCGAGCCGGATCGCTTCGGCCATCTCCACACCGTCGGTGCGCAGCCCGGTCATGTGGTAAGCGTTGCAGCGGCTGGCGAAACCGGACACCTCCGCGTAGATCCGCGCGCCGCGGCGACGGGCGTGCTCGGCCTCCTCCACGACCAGGACCGCCGCGCCCTCCCCGAGCACCAGCCCGTTGCGGGTGCGGTCGAACGGCCGGGAGGCGTGCTCGGCGTCGTCGTTGCGCGGCGAGGTCGCCTTGATCGCGTCGAAACAGGCCAGGGTGATCGGGGAGATCGGCGCGTCGGTGCCGCCCGTGATCACGACGTCGGCGCTGCCCTCGCGGATCAGGTCGAGCGCGTGCCCGACCGCGTCCAGGCCCGAGGTGCAGCCGTCGGAGACCACCGACACCGGCCCACGCGCACCGGTCAGCCGGGCCAGCTCGACGGCCATCGAGCTGGGCACGAAGTGGTCGTAGAGCTCGCGCACGGCGTAGTCCGGGTCGACCAGCCAGTCGCGGCCGCCGTCGGAGAGCACCACGTACTCGCGTTCCATCGCGGTGGTGCAGCCCACCGCGGTGCCCAGCGCGACGCCGGTCCGCTCGCCGGGCAGCGCGCCGAACTCCAGCCCGCTGTCCTCGACGGCCTCCCGCGCGGCGACGACGGCGAACTGGGCTGCGCGGTCGAGACGCCGGATCTCCTGCGGCCCGAGCCCCGCGGCGGCCGGGTCGAAATCGACCTCCGCCGCGATCCGCGACCGGTAGGGCGAGGCGTCGAACAACGAGATCGGTGCCGTCGCGGACACACCGTCGGTCAGCTGCTTCCAGTAGGCCGGGACGCCGATGCCGCCGGGTGCGACGGCTCCGATCCCGGTGATGACTGCTCGTCTGGTCATGGCAGGAGTGCCTCACTGGTCGGGGTGGTGGTCGCGAAGATCTCCGCGACCGTGCTGGTGAACTTCGCGGCGTCGCCCCCGGCCCGCGGCGGAAGCAGAGCCAGGACGCGGGAACCGGTCGCGGTGACCGCGGGGTGCCGTCGGGCCAGCGCCGTCAGGCTCTGGCCGGGACCGGTCTCCACGAACAGGTGCCTGCCGGATTCCGCCGCCGCGGTGAGCGCGCCGGCGAAGTACACCGGGCGCGCGGGCTGGGCGGCCCAGAACGCGGGATCGGTCGCCTCGGCCGCGGTCAGGAGCTTCCCGGTATAGCCGGAGTAGACCGGCACCTTCGGCGGGGCGAGCGGAAGCCGCCGCAACGTGGGCAATGCGCGGTCGGCGTAGGGCTCGAGAACGGGGCTGTGGAAGGGATTGCGCGTACGCACCGGGCGGACGGTGATCTCGGCCGCACGCAGCCGACGCGCGGTGTTCGCCAGCGGCGCGGAGGGGCCGGCAAGCATGATCTGCCGGGCCGCGTTGACCGCACCCACGTGCACCTCGGCGTCCAGGTACGGGATGACCTCGGCGACCGACGCGGCGACGGCGAGCATCCCGCCCGGTGGCCCGTCCGCGAGCTGTGCCACCCGCTCGGCCAGTACCTCGGCGGCGTCGTGCAGCCGGAACACCCCGGCGACCACCGCGGCGACGACCTCGCCGACGCTGTGGCCGGCCAGTGCCACTGGCTCGATCCCCTCGCCACGCAGGGCGGTGGCCAGCGCGTAGCCGAGCGCGAAGAGCAGCGGCTGCGAGCGGCGCAGGTCGTCCAGCTCGATCTCCGGGTCCGTGCCGAGCCAATCCGCCCTGATGCACGCGCCTTCACCGCCCCACAGCGCGAAAACCTCGTCCACGGCCGCGCGGAAACCGTCGTGCGTGTGGTAGAGATCCACCGCCATCCCCGGATGTTGCGCGCCCTGGCCCGGTACCAGCAGGACGACCGATCGCGTCATGGCCACCTCCGTTTTTCCTTCCCGGTGACCGGATGCTGCCCGGCGCCGCTGGCGAATCGCTGGAGTCCGGGCCGGAAACGGATCAGCGCGCGTTCCACCCCGATTCCAGCGGGCAGCCCGACCATGGTCGGGCCGGCGGCACCGCGCGATCCGCCACCGCCGGACAGGGCGGCCGACCCGGTCCGCCACGAGCCGCCGGCCGTTTTCGCCACGAACGAGCGCGGCCGGCGGCTGCCGCCACGAGAGACGGGAAAGGGCACGTGCGGACCGAAGAACTCCACATCGCCGCGGTGGCGAGCGCGCTGCCGGATCGCGTGCGCACCGCCGACGCACTCGCGTCCGGGCAGTGCGACCGGCGCGTCGCCGAGCAGACCGGGATCGTGTCGGTGTCGGTGTCCGAAACCGCTTCGGCCGCCGAGCTGGCCGCCGAGGCCGCGGTGCGGGCGATGCGCCGATCCGGCGTGCCACCGGAGGACCTGCGCATCGTGCTGCACGCCGACGTGCACTACCAGGGCCACGACCTGTGGGCCCCGGCTTCGCACGTGCAGGACGCCGTCGGCGGGAGCCGGTGCCCCGCGGTGGAGATCCGGCAGCTGTCCAACGGCGGGATGGCCGGTCTCGAACTGGCGGCGCACGTGCTGCGCGGGCAGGACTCCCCCGCGGCCGCGCTGGTGACCACCGGCGACACCTTCGGGATGCCCGGGTTCGACCGGTGGCGCAGCGATCCGGGCACCGTCTACGGCGACGGCGGCACTGCCGCGGTCCTGACCAACCACGGCGGATTCGCGGTGGTGCGCAGCGTCGCGACGGTGTCCGACCCGACCCTGGAACGGATGCACCGCGGCGACGACCCGTTCGGGCGCATGCCTTTCAGCGTGCGCGCCCCGATGGATCTCGAGGTCCTCAAACGCGACTACCTGGCCTCCGCCGGGGTCGGCGCGGCGGTGCGCAAGGTCGTCGAGGGCCAGCGGGACGCGCTGACCACCGCGCTGAAGGACGCCGAGGCCGACCTGTCCGGCATCGACTGGTTCGTGCTGCCGCACTTCGGCCTGCGCCGCCTGACCGCCGGGTATCTCAAGGCCTGGGACATCGACCTGGACGCCACCACCTGGCCGTGGGGCCGCACGATCGGGCACCTCGGCGCGGGCGACCAGTTCGCCGGGCTGGAACAGCTCGTGCTCTCCGGGCGCGCCCGGCCAGGCCAGCGGCTGCTGTTCGCCGGGGTCGGTGCCGGGTTCAGCTGGTCGTGCGCCGTCGCCGAGCTGACCGCCGTGCCCGCGGAGTGGGAACCGGCGCCCCGCCACCAGCCAGACTCCAGCGGTTTTCGACCGGCCGAACCGAGGCTCGGCAGCCAGGACCACCCAGCCGGCTCTTGACAGGCCGCGCTCAGCGAAGGACAGAACACATGCGAAAGATCGCGCACAGGCGCACCGGCGCGCTCGCGCTGGCGGTCGCCGCGGCCTCGGCCCTGGCCGCGTGCTCGGCGAGTTCCACGGGCAGCACGGGCGACGCCGGCACCCCGCGTCCGGGCGGGACGCTCCGCTTCGGACTGGACTACACGCCCTCGTGCCTCGACCCGCAGCAGGCCGGGGAAGGCCCCAACCTCGAGGTCCTGGAGTCGCTGACCTACCAGGACCCGCGCTCGGGCGACATCGTGCCGTCACTGGCCTCGTCATGGGAGGTCAGTCCGGACGCGAAGAGCTTCACGTTCCACCTGCGCGAGGGCGTGACCTTCAGCGACGGCTCCGCGCTGGACGCGAGCGTGGTCAAGGACAACCTGGACGGGATCACGAAACTGGGCGCCACCGCGAGCAACTCCGGCGCCAACCTCGCCGGCGTCACCGCGGTCACCGCCCCCGACCCGCGCACCGTCACCGTTACGTTCGCGTCGCCCAACGCGCAGTTCCTCCAGGCCACCTCGACCCCGGCGCTGGCCGTGCTGTCGCGTGGCTCGCTCGCGGTGCCCGCGGCCGAGCGCTGCGCGGGCAAGATCGTCGGCACCGGCCCGTTCGTGCTGACCTCCTACACCGCCAAGCAGGAGATCGTGCTGTCCAAGCGCCAGGGCTACGCGTGGGGCCCGCCTTCGTGGCAGCACACCGGCGACGCCTACCTGGACCGCATCGAGATCAAGGTGCTGCCCGAGGCCGCCACCCGCACCGGCAGCCTGTCCTCCGGTCAGCTCGACGTGAGCAGCAACATCGCGCCCCAGGACGAGCCGCAGTTCGACGGCAACGGGTTCACCTTGCTCAGCCACAACAACCCGGGCGTGGTGCTGAGCCTCTACCCCAACGAGCGGCGCCCGGTGCTGCAGGACAAGACCGTGCGGCAGGCGCTGCAGAAGGCGGTCAACCGCCCCGAGGTGATCTCCACGTTCCTCAGCCCGCGGTACCGGGCGGCCACCAGCGTGCTGTCTTCGACCACGCCCGGCTACACCGACCTCGGCACAGCACTGGCCTACGACCCCGACGGGGCTAAGGCACTGCTGGACGCGGCGGGCTGGCGTCCCGGACCCGACGGTGTCCGCGTCCGCGACGGCGTCCGGCTGAGCCTGGACGTGATCTTCGGCAGGCCGCAGAGCCTGGAGCTGATCCAGCAACAGCTGAAGACCGTCGGCATCGAGCTGACCCTGCGGCAGCTGCAGATCTCCGAGCTGCAGTCCCAGTTCGCCGCGGGCAACTTCGACTTCTTCCTGCTCAACTCGACACGCGCCGACCCGGACGTGCTGCGCACGCTGTTCGGCCGCGCGCAGCTGACAGATGCGGACCCGCTCAAGGCGGCGCTGGCCACGCAGGCCGGATCGCTGGACCCGCAGGTGCGGCAGCGGGCCGCGGCCGACGCCCAGCGCAGCCTCGTGGAGGACGCGCACGTCATCCCGGTCAACGAGCAGGCGCTGGTCATCGGGGTGAGCGACAAGGTGCACGGGATCGGGTTCACCGCGACCTCGGGCGTCTCGTTCTACGACGCCTGGCTGTCCTGACATGCCGGGCGTTCTGTCCCGGGCGCTGCGCCGCGCCGGTCAGGCGGTGCTCGTCGTGTGGGCGGCGTTCACCGGCGCGTTCGTCGCGCTGTACCTGCTGCCCAGCGACCCGGTCACGCTGATGCTCGCGCAGAAGGCCGGTGGTGACACGGCCGTGATCGACCCGGCGCAGGCCGCGCAGCTGCGCAGCGCCTACGGCTTCGACCGGCCGCTGTGGGAGCAGTACCTGACGCTGCTGGGCCGGGCGGTCACCGGTGACTTCGGTGCCTCGGTGCAGACCGGGGAACCGGTGCGGGGCCTGGTCCTGGGCGCCCTGCCGCAGACCGCGGGCCTGGCCGCGTTCGCGTTGCTGCTGGCGCTGGGCGCCGGTGTCGCGCTCGCCCTGCTCGCCGGACTGACCCGCAACGGGTTCCTCCGCCAGGTCCTGGAGTCCGTGCCGGCGGCGGGTGTGTCGATCCCGTCGTTCTGGCTCGGCCTGCTGTTGCTGCAGCTGCTGGCGTTCCACTGGTCGCTGTTCCCGGCGACCGGCGGGGACGGGTTCGCGAGCCTGGTGCTGCCCGCGATCACGCTCGCGGTGCCGACCGCGGCGATCATCGCGCAGGTGCTGGGCCGGAGCCTGCGGGAGACGCTGGCGCAGCCCTACGTCCAGCTGGCGCAGGCCAAGGGCGCGAGCCGGGTGTGGATCCTGTTCCGCCACGCGCTGCGCAACGCGAGCCTGCCCGCGGTGACGATCACCGGGATCCTGGTCGGCAACCTCCTCGGCGGGGCCGTGGTGGTGGAGACCGTGTTCGGGCGTCACGCGCTCGGCGCGGTCACCGTGGACGCGGTGTCCAACCAGGACCTGCCCGTCGTGCTGGGCCTGGTCGTGCTCGCGGCGGTGGTCTACGTCGTGGTCAGCCTCGTGGTGGAGGCGATCTACCCGCTGCTGGACCCGCGCGTCCGCCCGGTGGTGAGGTCGCGGTGACCGCCCTGGCCGCAACCCGGTCCCGGTCCCGGCTGCGCGCGCTGGCGCGGCAACCCGGTCTGGTCCTGTCGGTGCTCGTGCTGCTGGTCGTGGTCGCATGGGCGCTGGCGCCGCGGCTGTTCACCACGCAGGACCCGATCCAGGGCGTCGCCGCGCAGCGGCTGCGGCCGCCCAGCGCGGAGCACTGGTTCGGCACCGACTACCTCGGCCGCGACCTCTACGCGCGGGTCGTGCACGGCGCGGCGCTCTCACTCAGCGCGACCGTGGTCGCGGTCGGAGTCGCACTGGTCGCGGGCGCGGTGATCGGCGCCCTCGCCGGCTACGCCGGCGGCTGGCTGGACGGCGCGCTGATGCGGTTGATGGACGTGCTGCTCGCGATCCCCGGCCTGCTGCTGGCCCTCGCGCTGGTGACCGCGCTGGGGTTCGGTGTGCTGCAGGTCGCGGTGGCGGTGGGTGTGGTGAGCGTGGCGAACTTCGCGCGGGTGACCCGGGCCGAGGTGCTCACGGTGCGCCACGCCGACTTCGTCACCGCGGCCCGTGGCGGCGGGGTGCGCGGCCCCGGTGTGCTGGTGACGCACGTGCTGCCGAACTCGGCCGGTCCGGTGCTGTCGCTGGCCGCACTGGACATCGGTTCGATCCTGCTGACCGTGTCGGCGCTGAGCTTCCTCGGCTTCGGCGCCGCGCCGCCGACCCCGGAGTGGGGCGCGCTGGTGGCCGGCGGCCGCGACTACCTGCGCGCGGCGTGGTGGCTCACGACCTTCCCCGGGCTGGTGATCGCTGTGGTGGTGCTGTCCACCAACCGCGTCGCCCGGGCACTGGAACGACGGCGACGGGAGTCCTGGTGACGCTGTTGCGTGTGGACGGTCTGCGCGTCGCCTACGGCGGCGCCGAGGCGGTGCGGGGCGTGGACTTCACCGTCGCCCGCGGCGAGACCGTCGCGCTGGTGGGCGAATCGGGCTCCGGCAAGAGCACCGTCGCGCACGCCGTGCTGCGGTTGCTGCCCCCGGGTGGCCGGATCACCGGCGGGACCATCTCACTCGGGGACGAGGAGCTGACCCGGGCGGCGGAGTCGCGCATGCGGCAGCTGCGCGGCTCCCGGGTGGCCCTCGTCCCACAGGACCCGCTGGCCTATCTCAACCCGGTCAAGCGGATCGGTGAACAGGTCGCCGAGGTGCGCCGGATCCACCGCCTCGCGGCGGGGGAACGGGCCGCGGCGGATGCGGTGAAGCTGCTGACCACCGCCGGCCTGCCGGACGCGGCGAAACTGGCCCGGCGCTACCCGCACGAGCTCTCCGGCGGAATGCGGCAGCGCGTGCTGATCGCGATCGCCCTGGCCGCCGAGCCCGCACTGATCGTGGCCGACGAGCCGACGAGCGCGCTGGACGTGACGGTGCAGCGGGTGATCCTCGACCACCTGGGCGGCCTGAGCCGGGAGCTGGGCATCGCGGTGCTGCTCATCACCCACGACCTCGCCGTAGCCGCGGAGCGGGCGGACCGGGTGCTCGTGATGCGCGCGGGCGAGATCGTGGAGCACGGCCCGGCGGGACTGATCCTCAGTCGTCCCGCGCACGACTACACGCGGGCGCTGGTCGCGAGCGTCCCCGGTGGGCGGGCGCCCGAACCGCCCGCCACGGATCGCTCGCACCCGCTCGTCGAGGTGGAGCAGCTGCGCCGCAGCTTCCCCGGCCAGGAGACCCCCGCGGTGGACGGGGTGACCCTGGCGGTCGCTCCGGGCCAGGCGCTCGGTCTGGTCGGCGAGTCCGGGTCCGGAAAGTCCACGGTGGCGCGCCTGATCGCGTGCCTGGACCGCCCGTCGGCGGGCCGGGTGGTGCTCGACGGGACGGACACGGCGACGGCGAGCGGGGGCCGTCTGCGGGCGCTGCGCCGGACGGTGCAGCTGATCCAGCAAAGCCCCTACACGGCGCTGGATCCACGGTTCAGCGCCGGGCGCAGCGTCGCGGAACCGTTGCGAGCCTTCGGGATCGGCGACCGCCGGTCCCAGCGAGCCCGGGTGGCCGAGCTGTTCGACCTGGTCCGGTTGCCGCGCGACCTGCTCACCCGCAGACCCGGCGAATTGTCCGGTGGGCAGCGGCAGCGGGTGGCGATCGCCAGGGCGCTCGCGCTCGAGCCGCGGCTGCTGGTGTGCGACGAACCGGTGTCCGCGCTGGACGTCACCGTGCAGAGCGCGATCCTCGACCTGCTGGCCGAGCTGCGCGCCGAGTTCGGCCTGGCGTACTTGTTCATCTCCCACGACCTCGCCGTGGTGCGCCAGCTGTGCGACCGGGTCGCCGTGATGCGCCGGGGCCGGATCGTCGAGGCCGGCGCCACCGAAGCCCTGTTCACGAACCCGGGCCACGACTACACGCGCGAGTTGCTGGATGCGATCCCGAAGGCGGCGACTGCTTCGAGAGCGACTCCAGACAGCCTGTACCCGGCGGGCACACGCTGAGGGCGAAACCGTCGTCTCACCGAAGGAGCTGGACCACAGTGAGCTATTCCCCGAATGTGGCGTTCGTGACCGGCGCGACCAGCGGCATCGGCCTCGCCGTCACCCGGACGCTGGCGGAGCGGGGCGTCTCCGTCTTCGGAGTCGCCCGCGACGCGGGCAACGTCGCGACGGTGGTGGAGAAGTTGCGCGGCGAGGGGCTGGAGGTCTCCGGCACCACCGCGGACGTGACCTCGGCCGAGGACATCCACCGCGCGGTCACCGCCGCCACGGAGCAGTACGGCCGGATCGACGTGCTGGTCAACAACGCCGGGCGCAACGGCGGCGGCGAGACCGCAACGATCGCCGACGAGCTGTGGCTCGACGTGATCGACACCAACCTCACCAGCGTGTTCCGCGTGACGAAGGAGGTCCTGACCACCGGGCGGCTGCTGGAGGGGCCGGCCGGCCGCATCGTCAACATCGCCTCGACCGGCGGCAAACAGGGCGTGGTGCTCGGCGCGCCGTACTCCGCGTCCAAGCACGGCGTCGTGGGGTTCACCAAAGCGGTCGGGCTGGAGCTGGCCAAGACCGGCATCACGGTCAACGCGGTGTGCCCCGGTTACGTGGAAACCCCGCTGGCGCAACGGGTCCGGCAGGGTTACGCCGCGCACTGGGAGGTGTCCGAAGACGACGTTCTCGAGAAGTTCCAGGCCAAGATCCCGCTCGGCCGCTACGCCACGGCCGACGAGGTCGCCGGCCTGGTCGGCTACCTCGTCTCCGACGTGGCCGCCTCCATCACCGCGCAGGCGCTCAACGTGTGCGGCGGGCTGGGCAACTACTGAACCACGACACCAAGGGAGCAACGATGCCGACACCAGCACTCCATCACACCCACCACACGGTGGCGATCGCGGCGCCACCACGGGTGGTTTACGACCTGGTCGCGGACACCTCCGGCTGGCCGCACACCTTCTCCCCCACCGTGCACGTCGAGAAACTCGGCGGCGACGACCGCACCGAGCTGCTGCGGATCTGGGCCTTCGCCAACGGCGAGGTGCGTGACTGGACCTCGCGGCGGGAGCTCGACCCGGTCGCGCTGCGCGTCGCCTTCCGCCAGGAGGTCAGCTCACCGCCGGTGCTGGGCATGGGCGGCGAGTGGCTCATCGGCGACGGCGGCGACGGCACGACGCTGGTCGAGTTCCGGCACGACTTCTCCGTCGAGAACGACGACCCCGCCCACGTGGAGTGGGTCACCGCGGCGATCGACCGCAACACCGGGGCCGAGCTGGACGCCCTGCGCGCGGCGGCCGAGCTCGGCGAGCGGCGGGCGGAGCTGGTGTTCTCGTTCGAGGACTCGGTGACCGTGCGCGGATCGCTGGCCGAGGTCTACGACTTCGTGTACCGCGCGGACCTGTGGGAGCAACGCCTGCCCCACGTCGCCCGGCTCGCGTTCACCGAGGACACCGGTGGCGTGCAGACGATCGACATGGACACCCGCTCGGCCGACGGTTCGGTGCACACCACCAAGTCGGTCCGCGTGTGCTTCCCCGGCGAGAGCATCGTCTACAAGCAGACCACGGTCCCGCCGATCATGTCCGCCCACACCGGACGGTGGCGGTTCACCGAGACCGGCGACGGGGTCCAGGCCACCTCGCGGCACACCGTCGTCCTCCGGCCGGAGAAGGTCACCGAGATACTGGGACCGCAGGCCACGCTCGCGTCGGCGCGCCGGAAGGTGCGCGAGGCGCTGGGCACCAACAGCCTGGCCACCCTCAACCTGGCCAAGCAGAACGTGGAGGCGAGCCGTGTCTGATCTGCCCGCGGCCGGGACAGCGCGGTCCGCCGCGCGCCTGCACGCCGAGTGGACCGAGTTCCGCCGCGCCTGGCTGGACTTCCTGAGCGAGCCCTACGGCCTGCTCTCCCCCGTCGGCCTGTACTGGCTCGGCGACCGCCCCGAGAGCTTCGACGACGTGCCCGGCTCATGGTGGGTCGAGGACTCGCGGCGCATCCTGGTACGGGCCGCCGCCGGGGACGGCCTGGTGGTCGACGAGCGGCCGGTCGACGGGGTCGCCGAGGTCTTCGACGTCGCGCGCCCGCGCGACATCCGCGCGGTGCGCCACGGCGACGTGGCGATCAGCCCGGTGCTGTTCCCCGCACAGACGTCCCAGCCCGCGCAGCTGGGAATCCAGCCGCGCGACCCGTACGTGGCGAGCAGGCGGTTCGAGCTGGGGATCCCGACCTACCCGTTCGATCCGAAGTGGATCGTCCCGGCGCGGTACGAGCCCTACGAGGGCCGCCGCCCGGTGGTGCTGCGCTCGGTGGTCGAGAACAAGGTCAAGGACCTGGGCATCTTCGGACGTGTGGTGTTCGAGCTGGCCGACGGGGAACACGCACTGGAGGTCTACGCCGGACCGGAGCACGAGCTGCACATCCCGTTCCGGGACCGCACCAGCGGGGTCACCACGTTCGCCGGGGCACGGCTGGTGTTCGCGCCGCGGCCGGCGAGCGCGAACGGCGGCGCGTTCGAGTTCGAGCTGGACTTCAACCGCACGGTCAACGGGCCGTGCGGGTTCTCGCCGTACACCACGTGCGCGCTTCCCCCGCCGGGCAACACGCTCCCGGTCGCGGTCGAGGCCGGTGAGCAGCTGCCGCTGTGGATGGAGCAGCCGTCGGCCTGGGCTCGCTGAGCCGCTTGCCAAGAAGGGGTGCCTCGTTCGACGAACGAGGCACCCCTTCCTTCTTCGCGGTGCGTGGGGCGCCGGGGCGCCCCACGACCCCCAGCATCACCCGGCCGCGGACCGCGGCTTCCCCGGAGCGGCCGCCGCGGCGGCGAGCGCCACCACCGCGATGATCGCCGCGATGGCCAGTGCCAGCACATACCCCGACTCCGGGCTCCGGGCGCCCGCGGCGACGGCGGCCAGCGCGGCGAGGCCGATCGCGCCACCGAGCTGGCGCGTGGCGTTGATCAGCCCGGACGCGAGACCGGCCTGGTTCATCGGCAGGCCCGCGGTCCCGGCCATCGTCGCCGAGGCCATCACCGCGCCCTGCCCGATGCCGACGACGACCGTCGGTCCGAGCACTCCCCCGGCGAACGTCGACGTGGTGGTCAGCAATGCCAGCCAGCCCAGCCCGATCGCGGTCAGCGCGAGCCCGCCCAGCAGCAGGGTCCGCGGTCCCCATTTCGGCAGCAGTTTCGCCGATCCGCGCGCCGACACCGTGAGAGCCGCGGCGAGCGGCAGGTAGGCCAGTCCGGCCGCGACCGGCCCGTACGCGAGCACCTGCTGAAGGAACAGCGTGAGGAAGTAGAACATCGCGAACAGCGCCGCCCCGCTGGCGAACACGACGAGGTTCGCCGCCACCACGTTGCGGTGCCGGAAGATGCTCAGCGGCAGCAGCGGATCCTTGGCCAGCCGCGCCTGGTCGAGCACGAAGAAGGCGAGGACCACCACACCGCCGCCGAGCGCGACGAGCGTGTGCACCGAGGCCCAGCCGTGGGCCTCGGTGCCGACGATCCCGTAGACCAGTGCCATCACACCGACCGTCGCGGACAGGCCGCCCCACACGTCGAGCGTGCGCCCGCGCCGCCCCGTGTCCACATCGGACACCACGCGGGCGGCGAGCACGAGCAGCACCACGCCGATCGGCACGTTGATGAACAGGATCCACCGCCACGACAGCAGACCCGTCAGCAGACCGCCTGCCAGCGACCCGACCGCGCCACCGGCGCCGACCACACCGCCCCAGATGCCGAAGGCCCGCGCCCGGGTCTCCGGGGTGGTGAACGTCGTGGCCAGCACGGTGAGGGTCGCCGGCGCGACCACGGCCGCGCCGAGGCCCTGGATCGCCCGGGCGACGACGAGCAGGGTCGCGGAGTTCGCGAGCCCGCCCAGGAGGCTGGCCGCGGTGAACACGGCGATGCCGGTGAGGAACGTGCGCCGCCTGCCGAACAGGTCGGCGAGCCTGCCGCCGAGGAGCAGGAACCCGGCGAACGCGATCGTGTAGGCGTTGACCACCCATTGCAGGCCGGGCGCGTCGAAGCCCAGGCTCGTGCGGATGGTGGGCAGCGCGACGTTCACGATCGACACGTCGAGCACGACCATGAACTGCGCCGCGCAGCACACGGCGAGGATCAGGCCGGTCGCCTGGCGGGCCGGTGCGGGCGGGGACGACGTACTGGTCTCCGAGGTCACGGAAGCTCCTTGGATGAGGATTCAACGGAACGGAGCATACCGTTCCGTATGCCTCGCTGTCGATCGAACGGAACGATCCGCTCCTGTAGACTCCGCGGCGTGGCAACCGTGGCTCGCAAACCGTCCGCCGGTGGCCGGCGCGCCGAGGCGGAACGCAACGACGTGACCGTGCTCGCCGCGGCCCGCGACGTGTTCATCGAACACGGCTGGGACGCCCCCGTCTCCGCGGTGGCCGCCCGGGCCGGCGTCGGCATGGGCAGCATCTACCGCCGCTACCCCAGCAAGACCGACCTGCTCCGGGAGATGTGCCTCGGCGCGATGCGGCGCGCCACCGAGGAGGCCCGCGCGGCGCGGGACGAGGAGCCCGACGGCTGGTCGGCGCTGCGCCGGTTCATGCGCTGCATGGTCGAGGCGCGTTCGTGCTCGTTGTTCGTGCTGATCGGCAATTCCGTTGACGGCGGCGAGATCGCCGAGGCGGTGGCGGGTCTGCGCGCCGAGATGGACGCGCTGGTCGACGCCGCGCACCGGCAGGGCGCGCTGCGCGACGGCGTCACCTCCGCCGACATCTACCTGCTGCTGACGCAGCTGCGCTCGGCGCCGAGCATCGACGCGGCCCGGGCCGGCGAGCTGCAGCTGCGGTTCCTCGACGTGATCCTGGACGGGCTCGCCGCCCCCGGCGCCACCACGCTGACCGGCGGCGCGGCGACCTGGCCGGAGCTCGTCTTCCGGGACGCCCCCGAGCTGAGTTGACTCAGAGCTGAGTTGACTCAGAGCTGAGCTGACTCAGAGCTGAGCTGACTCAGAGCTGGGCTGACCCCGAGCGCGATCGCCGCTCGACCCGATCTCCAGCCACCACCGCCACCCTGGGCGTGCCCGGTTCCGCCGTCGCGGAACCCCCGATCACACCAGGGAGACGCGGATGGCAGCCGACCCCCACGTCCTCGACGCCGGCCACGCCCGCGCCGTCGCCGAGCGGCATGCCGGCCACGCCGACGAGCACCGCGCCGTCGGCCCGGAGACGGTGGAAGCCGTGGTGGCGGCCGGGTTCGCCCGCCACCTCGTGCCCGCCCGCTGGGGCGGTGGGGAAGGCGGCTTCGCCGAACTGACCCGCGCCGTCGCCGAAGTGGGCCGGGGCGACACCTCCGCGGCGTGGCTCGCCTCGTTGTTCGCCTACTCGGCGAGGCTCGGCGCGTACCTGCCCGAGGACGGGCAGGCCGAACTGTGGGACAAGGGGCCGGACGTCCTCGTCGCCGCGGCGCTCGTGCCGGGTGGCCGGGCCAGGTCGACGCCGGAGGGCTGGCGCGTCAGCGGGCGCTGGCCCTACACCAGCGGGATCGACACGGCGGACTGGACGCTGGCCTGCACCCGCCCCGAAGACGGGGGCCCGGTGTTCGTCGCGGTGCCGCGCGCGGACTTCACGACCGCGGACAGCTGGCACACCGTCGGCATGCGCGGCACCGCGAGCCACACACTGATCCTCGACGACGTGCTCGTGCCGCCGCAGCGGGTGTTCCGCAGCGCCGACGCCGCCGCGGGCCACAGCGCAGGCAACCCGGGCCCGGTTTTCGAGGTCCCGCTGCGGGCGATCAGCGGGCTCACGTTCACCGCTCCCCTGCTGGGCGCCGCGCGCGGCGCCTTCGACGACTTCCGCCGCACCCTGCGACCCGGTTCCCCAGCCCCGGCGGGCGTGGCCCGCGCCGACGGCGAGACCGACGCCGCGGACCTGCTGCTGCACCGCGTGGCGGTCACCGCCGACCGGGGCGGCGCCGGCCCGGCGGAGGTGGCACGCGGCCTGCGCGACAGCGCGCTCGCCGCGTCCTTGCTCGTGAGTGCCGTGGACCGGCTGGTCACCGCCGCCGGTACCGCGGGGCAGTCCCGGGACCGTCCACTGCAACGGTTCTGGCGGGACGTGCACACCGCCTCCAGCCACGTCGCGCTGCGGTTCGACAAGGCGTCAGCGGCGTGGCTCCAGCTTCTCGAAGAGTCCACCGACAGAAGGAGTGTTGATGAGCACGACTGACTCCCCGGCCGTCGCCGTTCTCGGCGGCGGGACCATCGGCGCGGGCTGGGCCGCCCTGCTGGCCGACGCCGGCTACCGGGTCCGGGTCGCGGTGCGCCGGGCGGAGACCGCGCAGTCGGTCACCGCGGCGATCCGCCTGCACGCGCCCGCGCTGGCCGCCGACGCCGACGCGCTGCTCGCCCGGCTCACCGTGACGACGGACGTCGCCGAGGCGGTCACCAGGGCGGAGGTGGTGCTGGAGAGCATCAGCGAACGGCTCGCGGACAAGCAGGAGCTGTTCGCGGCGGTGGAACAGGCCGCGCCTGCCGAGGCGCTCCTGCTGTCGTCCACCTCGACGCTGCTGCCGGACGCGATCGGCGCGCGGCTCGCGCAGCCCGGCCGGGTCCTCGTCGCGCACCCGTTCAACCCACCGCACGTCATCCCGCTGGTCGAGGTGCTGGGCGGCCCGGACACCGAGCCGAAACTCGTCGAGCGCACCACCGAGTTCCTCACCGCGCTCGGCCGCACGCCGGTGGTGCTGCGGCGGCCGATCGCCGGGTTCATCGCGAACCGGCTGCAGACCGCCCTGCTGCGGGAGGCCATCCACCTGGTCCAGCAGGGCGTGGCCACCGCGGCCGACATCGACGACGCGATCACCGGTTCGCTCGGGCCGCGCTGGGCCGTGGTCGGCCCGTTCCAGGCGCTGCACCTCGGCGGCGGGCCGGGCGGCATCCGGCAGTGGTTCGGCCACATCGGCGCCGGGCTCGCCGCGGGCTGGTCGCAGCTGGGCACGCCGGATCTGGACGACGAGGGCATCGCCGAGCTGATCGCCCAGACCGAGACCGCCTACGGCACGGACGGCTACGAGCAGCGGGTCGCCGCACGGGACCGCCGCCAGCTGGCGGTCCTGGCCGCGCTGCGCGACGAGGAGGAGGAAGCCCGATGAGTGAGTTCACGACCACCACGATGATCAACCCGATCACGGTCACCGGGGACCCGGTGCGGTTCCGGGAGATCATCGACCTGATCGCGGCCTACATGAGCGAGCAGGACGGGTTCGTGCGGCTGCGGTTCTTCCAGTCGCACCGGCACCCCGAGAAGTACTGCATGCTCGCCGAGTGGCGGGACCTGGACGCGCACCAGGCCGCCGCCGACCGGCGCTCCCCCGAGGTGCTCGGCTGGTTCGCCGAGCTGAAGGAGCTGACCGAGGTGGCGCCGGACTTCTTCGCCACCCTGGCCGCCCGTGAGTCGGTGCCGCTCACGCATGGCACGCAGGCGCCGCCCCGTTGAAGGTGACCATCTCACCGAAGGCTTCGAGGATGTCCAGGGGCGCCCCTTGCGGGAGCCCCTGGGCCTCGGCCAGGCCGCGGCGGATGTTGGGCACCAGGCGCTCGCTGTCCAGCCACCCGGCGAACGGGCCCGCCCCGGCGGCGGCCGCGATCTCCAGGGGCGTGCGCCCGGCGGCGCCGGCGACCAGGTCACGGATCCGGTGGAAGTAGGCCAGGTTCGCGTCGATGACCTCCGGTCCGGCGACCGGGCCGTGCCCCGGCACGACGACCGCGGGATCCAGGCGCCGCAACGCCTCCAGTGCCTCGACCGACCCGCTGATCGAGCCCATCAGCGTGAACGGGGTGACCTCGCTCATCACCACGTCCCCGGTGAACAACACGCGCCGCTGCGGGATCCACACCACGGTGTCGGCGACCGTGTGCGCCGGGCCGACGGTGATCAGCTCCAGCCGCAGATCGCCGATCCGCACGGTCAGCGACTCCTCGAAGGTGACGACCGGGGGCCGCACGCCGACCGCGCCCCACTCCACGTCACGCCACAGTTGTTGCAGGTTCAGGCCGTTCTCGATGATCCCGGCGCGGGTCGGCTCGTTCGCCACGATCAACGTCTCCGGCGCGAAGAACACGTTGCCGAAGGTGTGGTCGCTGTGGTGGTGGGTGTTGACGAGCACCGACGGCCTGCCTGCGCCCACGCCCGAAGCCGCGGCCCTGAGTCCCAGCGCGCGCCGTTCGGTCGCCGCGGTGTCGATGACCGCGGACTCCCCGCCGGAGACGACGACCCCGGCGTTGTTGACGCACCAGCCGCCGTCGGGCTGGACGTAGGCGTACACGCCCTCGGCGACCTGTTCGATCTGCCCGAGACGTTCCGAAGTGGCGGTCACGGCACTCTCCGATCCGGTGGATCCCTTCCACACCAGGGCAGGTTCGCAGCGGGTGGTCGAATCGCGGTCGAAGGAAGCTGCAGTCGCCGGATGGTCTCATCGACCACGCCTCCAGCGAGCCTCCAGGCGGCGCGGCCAGGCTCGGCCGGAGATTCACCGAGCCAGGAGGGCCCATGCCGCACATCGATGTCACCGACCGCGCCCGCGTTTACGCCGAGGTGCAGCATTTCTTCGCCCGGCAGATCCGCTTGCTCGACGCCGCCGACGTCGAAGGGTTCGCGGCGACGTTCACCGAGGACGGCCGGATGCACCACGCGTCGCGCGACGACGACGTGCGCGGCCGCGCCGCGATCGTGGAGTCGTTGCGGGCGAACTTCGCCCAGCACCAGGGTGTCGTGCCCCGGCACTGGTTCGACAAGCTGCTCATCGAGCCCTCGGGCGAGGACACCGTGACGGTGTCCTACTACGCGCTGGTGACCCTCACGCACGCGGACGGTTCGGTGACGTTGCTGCCCACGTGCCTGGTCGACGACGTCCTGGTGGTGCGCGACGGGCAGCTGCTCACGCAGTCGCGCTCGATCACGCGGGACGACTTGCTGCTGGTGCCCTCGGCCCGGCGCGCGTCCTGACACCGCCATGACGGGCAAGGCTTCCGGGCCGGTGGACGTCTTCTGCGCCGGCACGGTGTTCTTCGACGTCATCCTGACCGGGCTGCGCGGGTTTCCCGCACTGGGCACGGAGGTGCGCGCGCCGGGGATGGGGTCGAGCCCGGGCGGGATCGCGAACCTCGCGGTGGCCCTGTCCCGGCTCGGCCTGTCGACCTCACTCGCCGCGATGTTCGGCACCGACGCCTACGGCGACTACTGCTGGGACGTGCTGTCCGCGCATGAGGGGGTGGACCTGGAACGGTCCCTGCGGTTCCCCGGCTGGCACTCCCCGGTGACGGTGTCGCTGGTGGTGGACGGGGAACGGACGATGGTGACCCACGCCCACGACGGGCCGGTGCCGCTGGACACCGCGATCGGGCGGCCGCCGCGGGCGCGGGCCTACTTCGTCCACCTGGGCACCGAAGAGCAGAACTGGCTGCGGTTCGCGCGCGAATCGGGCGGGCTGGTGTTCGCCGACATCGGGTGGGAGCTGTCGGCGGCGTGCCGCGAGCAGGCGCTGGACCAGCTGCGACACTGCGACGTGTTCCTGCCGAACCGGGACGAGGCGCTGGCGCTGACCGGGCAGCGAACGGTCGAGGCGGCGCTGCGCGAGCTGCTCCGGCACGTGCCGCTGGTGGCGATCACGTGCGGCGCGGACGGTGTGGTGGCCGCGGACCGGGCGAGCGGCGAGGTGGTGTCGGTCCCGGCGCTACCGGTGGAGGCGATCGACACGACGGGCGCGGGCGACGTGTTCGCGGCGGCGTTCGTGCTGGGCACGTTGTCCGGATGGACACCGGCCGAACGGGTCCGGTTCGCGACGCTGTGCGCTTCGCTGTCGGTGCGCCAGTTCGGGGGCTCGCTGGCGGCGCCGGGCTGGCACGACATCGCCACCTGGTGGCGGGAGGCGGACGAGGAGCTGCGGCAGGATTACGCGTTCGTCGCGGGGCTGCTGCCGAGCCACCGCCTGGTCCCGGTCCGCCGGGCGAGCGCGACGCTGGCGGCGGTCAGCGAGCGGGGGTGACGAGCGCCCTCACTGCAGCGCCGGCAACTCCGGGTGCACCGCCTGGTACCCGGCCACCAGACGCCGCGCCACCGACCGGTCACCCACCAGCGGGTGCGCCGCGAAGGCGTCCTCGGCCAGCGCCCGCGAACCGATCACGCGCACGCCGCGGGCGGGCCGAACGGTTCCGACGACAGCCCCAACCCCCGCTCAGCGCAGCGCCCGCAACTCCACATGCGCCGCCCGGTACCCGGCCACCAGCCGCCGCGCCACCGACCGGTCGCCCACCAGCGGGTGCGCCGCGAAGGCGTCCTCGGCCAGCGCCCGCGAACCGGTCAGTGCCGCGGTGATCGTCGTCCGCTCGGCGGTCTTCACGGCGCGGGCCAGGGCGAGCTGCGCCTCCGGCAGCGGGTCCCCGGCGATCGGGTGCGCGCCGTTGGTGTCCACCAGGCACGGGACCTCGACGATCGCGTCCGCGGGCAGACCGGGCAGGGCGCCGCGGTTGCGCACGTTCAGCACCGGGGTCGCCGCGCCGTCGCCGGCCAGGGACCGCATCACCGCGACGGCCATCGCCTCGTAGCCGCCGCCCGCGGGTTCCCCGCTCGCCGGCGCGGGCGCGGACGAATAGGTCGCTTCCCGTTCGGCCAGCGTGTCGGCCCAGAGCCGTGCCGCCGCGGACGGCTCCGCCCGGGCGGCATGGTAGAACGCTTCCTGGCGTTCGTGGAGGAACGCGCCCCGCGTGGGACCTCTCCGCGCCTTCTCGATCGCCCCGGCGGTGGCGTAGTAGTACTGCAGGTACTCGTTCGGGATCATGCCCAGCTCACGCAGCAGCGGCACGCCGAAGAGCCTGCCCTCCTCGATCCCGCCGAGCCGGTCCCCGGCAAGCAGCCCGGGCAGCCGGTTAGCGCCGGCGACGCGGACCGCGCGCAGCCAGCCCAGGTGGTTCAGTCCGGCGTAGTCGAACCACGCCAGCTCCTCCGGGACGCCGAGCAGCCACGCGACACGCCGGAACAGGCCGGCCGGGGAATCGCAGATCCCGATCACCCGGTCCCCCAGCACCGCCGCCATCGCCTCCGTGATCAGGCCCACCGGATTGGTGAAGTTGACGACCCACGCCGCGGGCGCCAGCTCCGCGATGCGGCGGGCCAGCGCCGTCAGCACCGGAACGCCGCGCAGCCCGTAGGCGAGCCCGCCCGCGCCCGTGGTCTCCTGCCCCAGCACGCCGCAGTCGAGGGCGATGCGTTCGTCGAGCACACGCCCCCGCGTGCCGCCCACGCGCACCGCGCAGAACACGAAGTCGGCACCCGCCAGCGCCGCGTCGAGATCGGTGTGTGGCACGACGTTCTGGTCTCCGAGGACCGCGCCGATGGCCGCGAGCCGCCGGGGATCGCTGTCGTAGAGGGCGATTTCCCGGACCGCGCCCCACCCCGCGACGGCACGGTGGATGAGCGGTGTGCGGAACCCGCCACCACCGATGATCGTCAGCCTCACGGCACCTCGATGACGGCCAGGAGATCGCCCTCCTGGACGACGTCACCGACGCCCACCGCCAGGTGGCTCAGCCGGCCGGCGGTCCCGGTCAGCACCGGGATCTCCATCTTCATCGACTCCAGCAGCAGGACCGCATCACCCGCCGCGAGGTCGGCCCCTTCGCCCCGGGCAACCTCGATCACCTTGGCGACGATCTCCGCGTGAATTCGCTCGGCCACCCCACCAGGGAAGCAGGCAGCGCTGGAATACCGCTGGAGTCCGGTCTCAGCGCTCGCGATCGTGTTGAGCATCCGCGCCGGGCGCCCGGCTCAGTCGAAGCGCGGGGTCGGCGAAGCGGCCCGGAAGTGGCCGCGCAGCGTGTCGGTTTCGTAGTCGTGCCGGTAGAGCCCCCGCCGGCGCAGGAGGGGCACCAGTTCGTCGGCGATCACCTCCAGCCCGTCGACCAGCACATCGGGCTGGAGGTTGAACCCGTCGATCGCTCCGGAGTGGAACCAGTCCTCGATGTGGTCGGCCAGCTGCTCCGGCGTGCCGACGAAACCCGCGTGCCCGGAGCCGGTGTAGCGCGTCTGCCGCAGGTACTCGCGCACCGTCGGGTTGGTGCGGCGGATCTGCGCGACGATCGATTCGCGGAAACCCATGCTGCCCTGGAACGTCTGCGGATCCGCCGGGGCGGCGAGGACCTCTTCGGGGAAGGGCTCGTCGAGTTCGAGCTTCGAGGCGTCGTACCCGATCGACTGCGAGAGCCACTGCACCGAGTACGCCGCGGGCCCGGCGTCGTGGAGTTCGTCGTTGCGCCGGCGGGCCTCCTCCTCGGTGCTGCCCAGTGTCAGGAGCAGACCGGGCAGGATCTTGACGTCGTCAGGCGACCGGCCGTGGGCCCGGGCAAGACGTTTGACCAGGCGGTAGTGCTCGATCGCCTTGTCCTTGGTGAGCTCGGCCGCGAACACCCCCTCGGCGACGCGGCCGGCGAGCTCCCGTCCCTTCGGCGAGCCACCGGCCTGCAGGAGAACCGGGCTGCCCTGCCGGGAGGGGGGTACCCGCAACCGCCCGTCCAGCTGGAACAGTTCGCCGCGGTGGCTGATGTCCTCGCCGGTGACCGCCGAGTCCCACAACGCGCGCACCACGTCGACGAACTCCGCGGCGCGGTCGTAGCGGTCGTCGCGCAGTGGCACGTCGGGCAGGCCGAAGTTCCGCGCCGCGGTCGCCCCCCGCGTGGTCACGATGTTCCACCCCGCGCGACCGCCGGAGAGGTGGTCCCACGACAGCAGCCGCTCGGCGAGCTCGAACGGATCGTTGAAGGTGGTGGACGCGGTCGCCACGAGCCCGACCCGCTCGGTGGCCGCGGCGACGTGACCCCAGTTCACGGTGGGCTCGAGGCGGATCGGGTTCGCGTCGTGGGCCGGATCGCCCAGCAGCGGGCCGTCGGCCAGGAAGATCGCGTCGAGCGTGCCGCGTTCCGCGGTCCGACCGATGGTCTCCCAGTACGCGGGATCGACGAAGGAGTCCTTCTTCAGCAGCGGTGACTGCCAGGCGGCCGGGAGGTAGCCCAGGACGAGCACGTTGATGCCCAGGATCACGTGCCCCGTGCGGCGGTCGGTCATGAACGGCTCCTCGGGGTCGACAGCGACGGATTCGGCTGGGGAACGGGGAACGCGGCACGCCCGGCCGCCCGCCGTGGTGGGGCGGCCAACCCGAGCGCCGCGCGCAACGGGCCGGCACCGACCGGCCGGAACCCCTCGGCCAGCAGCTCTTCCGCGGCCGTCAGCAGCTCGTCGGCCGTCTGCCCGGGCGCAGCGCGCAGGAGCACGCCGGCGGCATCGCGCGGTGGCGTCTCGCCGAGCGGGGTGACGGCGACGGACCCGCCCTCCCCGATGACCAGGTCGACCGGGCCTGGGCTGACCGCTCCGGGTCCGTACCAGGCGATCACCGAGGCACCGGTGGGCGGTTCCGGCGCGTTCAGCGGTCCCGCGATCGGGAACTCGCCACCCAGGTCGACGTGCACGATCTCGTTCGAGCGCACCAGGATCCCGGTTTCCCGGTCCCCGACGATCGAGTCGTAGGGCCAGCTCTGTTCCAGCGCCCGGACCGCGCGAGCCGCGTCGTTGGCCCTGGCCGGGGTGGCCCGCTCGGGAGCCGCGTAGGCGTCCCGCACGCCGACGAGCAGCCCGCTCCGGCCCCGCGACAGGTGCCCGAGGGAGGCGACGCGCCGGGCCAGGTTGTAGGGGTGATCGCGCTGCGGGCTCGCCACGATCAGGAAGCGCCCCCGGGTCGTGCGGCCGGCCAGGGCGGCGCCCACCGCGCTGCTGTCCAGGGTCTGCCCGGCCGGTGCGCTTCCGTCGACCCGGTCGAGCCCGAGAACGGTGAACGCCGCGGGCAGCGCGTCCCACCGGGCGAGCAGGCCCGGACTGCTGGTCAGCTCGACGAGGTGCGGCCCGGCGAGTCCGAGTGCGAGGTAGGGAGCAGGCATCGGGGTCCTTTCGTCAGGCACGCTCATCGGAGGGCGACCGCGGGCCGCCACCCGATCGCCGGCCCGATCTCGGTCGCCAGCGTGTGCACGCGGGCTTGTGCGTTCGCGACGTCGAACTCGTCGCGGTAGGAGAAGTTGGCGACGAAGTCCGTCGCACCCGCGGCGATCGCCGGGTCGGTGGCGACGCGCTCGGCGATGTCGTCGGGCGAGCCGTGGAACGGGACCAGGTCGAGGTACTCCCGCACGCTCAACCCGCGCAGCGCCGGGTTTCCGCTGAGCGCCGCCCGTTCGGCCAGCGCAGCCAGACGCGGCCCGAGCACCGGCTCGACCTCGCGGAGCACGGTCTCCTTGTCCCGTCCGGGGTAGACGAACCGGAACACGGCCACGCGCGGCGCCTCGTCCGGCCGGGCGCCTTGCCACGCCTCGAGGTAGGCGCGCACCTTGGGCGCCTGACCGGTGTCCGCGGGATCGAAGAAGGCGCCCTGCTGCAGCCCGTCGCCGGCCGCTCCCGCCGCCGTTGCGCCGGCCAGGCTCGTGGCCGCCTGCCACAGCTGCCCGCGCACCCGGGTTCCCGGCGGGTACAGGCGAGGCCCGTCCGCGCCACCGGACAACGGACGCCCCTCGAGGGCGGCGTGCAGCTTGGCCACCTTGTCGCCGAACAGCGCGTGCCGCTGTTCCGGCCGCAACCCGAACGCGGCGAAGCCGTCGAGGTTCGCGCCGCCGGTGCCGAGTCCGAGGTGGACCCGCCCGTGCGTCAGGGCGTCGACGACCGCGGCGTCCTCGGCCAGGCGGACGGGATCCTCGAACGGCACGGTGGTGATACCGGTGCCGAGCGTGATGTGCGACGTCCTGGCGGCCGCCGCGACCAGGAACGGCAGCGGCGAGGCGAACGGGCCGTCGGTGTTGTCGAAGTGGTGCTGGCCCACCCACACGCTGTCGATCCCGAGCCGGTCGGCGTAGGCGATCGTGTCGAGCACTTCCTCGTAGACGCGAGCCACGGCATCGATGTCCCGCGAGGAGGTCCGGAAGTTCAGCGCGAAGCCGATTCTCAGCGGTGCAGGCATGGATCAGTCGCCCTGGCCCCCACGGCCCAGCGCCGCCAGGTTGGGCACCGGGTCGGTCTCGTTGACCAGCCAGTCGCCCAGGATGCGGGCCTTGTAGACGCGCGGGTTGTGCGAGGCCAGCGTGCGCGCGTTGCGCCAGTGCCGGTCCAGCAACAGGTTCTCCGACACGCCGGAGGCGCCGAGCGCGTCGAACACCGTCGTCGTCGCCTGCAGTGCGGCGTCGATGATCGCCAGCTGGGCCTGTGCCGTGGCCACCTCGGCCTCGAGCACCCGCTGTTTCCGGGCCTCCTCGTCGCCGGCCGCGTGCGCCGCGGCGACCAGGTCGAGCGTGCGCGACGACGCGCTCAGTGCGGCCCGCGCGGTGAAGGCGTGCACCGAGACCCCTCCGATGACCTGCAACAGCTGCGCGTCGGTGGCGGGCACGGGCGACAGCGCCTGCGGGTAGTTGCGGCCGCGGGCCTTCAGCGCGGCGATACCGTCCCGCACCACCGCGCGCGTGATCCCGGCCAGCACCGACAGCATCGCCGTCTGGTAGAAGTGCCCCTGGTAGACGAACCGCTCCCCCGCCGGGAAGACGTCGCCGTCCTCGGCCGGCACGTCGCGGTAGTTCGCGGTGCCGCTGGCCGTGGTGCGCTGCCCGAAGCCGGTCCAGTCGTCGATCAGCTCGACACCCGGGTCGTCCCGGCGCACCAGCGCCGTCAGCACGGTGTCACCCTCGCCCTTGCCGAGGACGTCGAGCCAGTCGGCGTAGAGGCTTCCGGTGGCGTAGAACTTGGCGCCGTTCACCCGCCACCGGCCGCCGTCCTCGCGCACGGTGGTCTTGAGGGTGGCGAAGGTGCCGTTGTTGGCCTCGGTCCAGCC
Organism: Amycolatopsis thermoflava N1165; assembly: GCF_000473265.1. NCBI lineage: Bacteria > Bacillati > Actinomycetota > Actinomycetes > Pseudonocardiales > Pseudonocardiaceae > Amycolatopsis > Amycolatopsis thermoflava. The sequence continues at coordinate 859,596 of NZ_KI421511.1, read as the reverse complement.
GCCTCCGACGAAGTCGCCGTCGAGGAACCGCCGGATCCACCGGTCGTTGGTGGCCGAGGGCGCGGCGTTGAGCCGGTCCTCGACGAACGCCAGGTGGTTGCGCCAGATGTGCGCGACGTTGGCATCCGCCTCACCGAGATCGGCGAGCAGGGCGAAGGTCTGCTCGAGCGAGGCGCCGAAGCCGCCGTGTTCGACCGGGATCCGCACCCGGCCCAGGCCCGCCTCCTTGAGCCAGCGCACCTGCTCGTGGGGGAAGACGCGGTTCTTCTCGCGCTCGACGTTGCCCTCCGCCACGCGGTCGAAGACCGGCTGGAAGCGGGCCGAGAGCTCCTCGGCGGATGCCGTCGCGGGGCGCAGGTAGGTCAGGGTGGTGCGTTCGCCGGTGGCGGTCATGATGCCTCTCTGTCTCGGGTGGATGCGATGGGAAGTACGGCGTCGAGCAGTGCACGGGTGTCCGGGTGCCGCTCCGGGGCGAACAGGTCGCCCGCCGGGAACGTCTCGACCAGCGAGCCCCCGCGCATGACGCCGATCCGGTCGCACAGCGAGGCGATGATCGCCAGGTTGTGCCCGATGAACAGGTACGTCAGGTCGAGTTCGGCCTTGAGGTCCAGCAGCAGGTCGAGGATGGCCGCCTGGGTGGAGACGTCCAGCGCGGAGGTCGGCTCGTCGAGGATCAGCAACTCCGGTTCCAGCGCGATCGCCCGCGCGATCCCGACGCGCTGGCGCTGTCCGCCGGAGAACTCCCGCGGGTAGCGGTCGGCGTGGCCGGGATGCAGACCCACGAGCTCCAGTGCCCGGTGCACCTGCGCGGTCGCTTCCTTGCGGGAGGCGGCTTTGCCGAGCCTCCGCAGTGGACGGGCGATCTGTTCACCCGCGGTGATCCGCGGGTTGAGCGCCGTGGCGGCGTCCTGGAACACGTACTGGAACCGCCGCCGCAGATCGCGGGCGCCGGAGTCGCCGATGTCGGCGCCGTCGAAGGTGACCGTCCCCGCCGTGCGCGGGAGGAGGCCGCCGGCGAGCCGGGCGAGCGTCGACTTCCCCGAGCCGGACTCGCCGATGAGACCGAAGATCTCGCCGCGGTGCACGCTGAGCGAGACGTCGTCGACGGCCCGCACCACCGACCGGTGCCGCCCGGTGCCGAAACCGCCCGCGACGAACTCCTTGGACACTGCGCGCAGTTCGAGCACCGGCTTGTCGCCGGACGAGGCCCGGTCGGCGCGCGGATACCGCCGCCCGATCTCCGGGACGGCGTCGATCAGCGTGCGCGTGTAGGGGTGTTGCGGCGCGTTGAGCACCTGCGCCGTGCTGCCCGTCTCCACGATCACGCCTTCGCGCATCACCGCGACACGGGAACTGGTGTGGGACACCACGCCGAAGTCGTGCGTGATGAGCAGCACCGCCGTCTTCGTCTCGCCGGCCAGGTCCAGCACCAGATCCAGGATCTGCTTCTGCACCGCCGCGTCGAGCGCGGTGGTCGGCTCGTCGGCGATCAGCAGCCGGGGACCGGACAACCCGGCCAGCGCGATCATGACCCGCTGGCGCATCCCGCCGGACAGCTCGTGCGGGTAGGCGCGCAACACCCGGTCCGCGTCGCGGATACCCACCCGGTCGAGCCATGTGTGCGCGACATCGCGGGCCTCGGCGCGGGAGACACGCAGGTGCAGCCGCGCGGTGTCGCCGAGCTGGCTGCCGATCGTGAAGGACGGGTCGAGCGAGGTCACCGGATTCTGGAAGATCATCCCGATCCCGGCGCCGCGGAAGGTGTTGAGCTGCCGGTCCTTCAGGCCGACGAGTTCGGTGCCCTCGAACCGGATGCTGCCGCTCGCGATGCGCGCGGTCCGGGGCAGCAGGCCGAGCACGGCCGCGGCGGTGACACTCTTGCCCGAACCGGATTCGCCGACGAGCGCCAGCACCTCCCCCCGGCCCACGTCGAGGTCGGCGCCGCGCACCGCGTGGACCACCGCACCGGGCAGCGCGAAGTCGACGCCGAGGTCGCGAACGGTGAGTACCGCTGTCATCTCATCACCTGCAAGCTCACGGGTTGAGGACGTCACGCAGCCCGTCGCCGAGCCAGTTGAAGGCCAGTGCGACGAGGAGGATGGCGACCGCGGGGAAGGTGGCCACGCCGGGGTGCCCGGTCACCAGGACCTTGGCGCCCTCGGAGATCATCCGGCCCCAGTCCGCGTCGGGCGGCTGGATCCCGAGTCCGAGCGCGCTCAGGCTCGCCGTGAACACGATGTTGACGCCGACGAGGCTGGTTCCGTAGATCACCACGGACGAGATCAGGTTGGGCAGCACCTCGGTGCGCACGATGGCCGCCTCCGAAGCGCCCAGCGAGCGTGCCGCCTCGACGTAGTCCTTCTCCCGCTCGATTCTGGCCTCGGCGAACACGATCCGGGTCACGTAGGGCACCGCGGCGAACACGACCGTCCCGATCAGCACCCACGCCCCCGGCTGGAGGATCGCGGCGAGCGACAGCGCGACCAGGATGACCGGGAACGCGAACATCAGGTCCACCACGCGCATGAGCACCCCGGAGGTGCGGCGGCCGGCGAACGCGGCGAACAGCCCCAGCGCGGTGCCGACGACCACCGCGACTGTCACCGACGAAATCGCAACCACCAGCGCGCCGCGGCCGCCGTGGATCACCCGGCTGAGCACGTCCCGGCCCTGGTCGTCGGTGCCCAGCAGGTGGCCGGGCGCCCCGACCGGGGCGAGGACGTTGCCGGCGTCACCCGCGTTCGGGTCCTCCGGCGCCAGCCAGGGAGCCAGCGCCGAAACGCCGATCACGACGACGAGCACGACGAGACCGAGGAGCGCCTCGCGATTGCGGACGAAGCGGGCGGGGAAGGACCGCCTCAGCCGCGGCGGGACCACCGCGTGGGTGCTCGTGCTCATGCGCCACCGTGCCGGAGTCGTGGGTTCAGGAGGTCGAGCAGCACGTCGGTGACCAGGTTGACCACCACGAACGTGGTGGCGACCAGGAGGATGCCCGACTGGATCACCGGGTAGTCCGAACCACCGATCGCGTTGAGCAGCACGCTGCCGATCCCCGGCCAGGAGAAGATCGTCTCGACGAACACCACCCCGGTGATCACCGAGCCGACCGTCAGCCCGGTGGTGTTCACGATCGGGGACAGGATGTTGCGCCCGATGTGCTTGCCGAGGATCGCCGCCCGGCCGAACCCCTGTGACCGGTAGGTCCGGACGTAGTCGGACTGCTCGCTCTCGATGACGGCCGCGCGGACGAACCGGGCGATGATCAGCATCGACACCAGCGAGGCCGCGAAGGCGGGCGCGATCAGGTGCAGCAGCAGGTCACCGAACCCGCCGTCGCCGCGCAGATCGTGCATTCCCCCTGGTGGCAACCATTTCCAGCGCACCGCGGTGAGCCAGATGACCACGAGCCCGAACCAGTACACCGGCAGGTTGCTGCCGATCTGGACGAACAGCATCACGACCCGGTCCGCCGTCCTGCCGTGCCGGATCCCTGACACGAAGCCGATCGCGACGCCGAGGACCACACTCACCACGGTGGCTGCGGCCCCGAGGATCAGCGTGTTGAGAAACGCCGGGAACACGATTCCCGACACGGGGCTGCGGACGCTGAGCGACAGCCCGCCACCGTTGGTGAAGATCTCCTTCAGCCAGGTCAGGTACTGCTCCCACGCCGGACGGTCCAGGCCGTAGGCCTCGCGGATCTGCTGGATCTGCTCGGCCGACATCTTCTGGCTCAGCACGTCCTTGACCGGGTCGGCGGGACCGGCCTGCGCGATGAAGAACACCAGCAGGCTGATCACGAACAGCAGCGGGACCAGACCGGCCAGCCGCCACAGGATCCGGCGCACCATGATCAGTCCGCCACCCAGACCCGGGACAGGTCGTAGTGGTTCTGCTGCGGCCAGACGAATCCGCCGACCCGCGGCGCGACGGCGTAGTACCGGTTGAACGACAGCAGCGGGAAGATCGTCGCGTCCTTCGCCCAGGACCGGGCCGCCGCCTGCCACAACTCGGCCGACCTGGCCGGGTCGGGGTTGTACGCGGCCGCGTCGATCGCCTGCACCGTCGCCGCGCTGGTGGCGGAGTACGCGTCCCCGCCGTGCTTGACGACGCTGTTGTTGTGGGCGATCTTGACCCAGCTGGGCGCGACGTAGCCCCACTCGCCCAGGTACAGACCGTCCTGCGGCTGGAGGTTGGCGGTGCGGGTGCCGTAGGTGATCCATTCGAACGACTGCACCGAGGCGTCGATGCCCACCGCGGTCAAGGACTGCTGCAGGTATTCCGCCGTCGGCTGACCGGTGGTGTCCGACAGGATCGTGAACTTCACCTGGCCCGGCTGGTACCCCGCGTCGGCCAGCAGCTTCTTCGCCGCCCCCGGGTCGAAGGGGTAGTCGACGGCCGAGGCGTCGTAGGCCTCGTTGCCCTGGTTGACGATCGAGGTGGCCGCTTCGGCGTGGCCCTTGTAGATGTTCGCGGCGAGCTGCTTGCGGTCCACCGCCTGGATGATCGCCTGCCGCACCCGCTGGTCCCGCAGGTACGGGTTGTCGAAGTTGAAGCTGTAGTAGATGATCTGCGGAACACCCTTGTTCTCGGGCACCGAGAATCCGCCGCTCTCCAAAGTGGACACCGAATCGGGTGGCACCCGGCTGATGACGTCGACGGTGCCGGTCTGCAGCGCGGCGACCCGGCTCTGGTCGTCACCGATGGGCTTGAAGATCACCTTGTCCAGGTGCGGGCGCTGCCCCCAGTACTCCGGATTGCGTTCCAGCGTGGTGTGGTCACCGCGGACGCGCTCGGTGAAGACGAACGGCCCGGTGCCGACCGGGTGGTCCGCGAGCCCGTCCTGGCCGTACTTCTTGAGCGCTTCCGGGCTGAAGATGCCTGACGCGGCGTTGCCACTGTTCGGGATCTGGCGGAGGAAGTCGAGGAACGGGTGCTTGAACGTGTACCGCACCGTGTGGTCGTCGACCACTTCGAAGGACGCCAGGTCCCCGTACACCAGTGACATCGTCGCCGCGCTCACCTTGTCGTAGTACTCGAACGACGGATCGGTGAACCGCCGCACGTTGAACCGCACGGCCTCGGCGTCGAACGGTGTGCCGTCACTGAACTTCACGCCCTGGCGCAGCTGGAACGTGTAGGTCGTCGCGTCCGGGCTCACCGTCCACGACGTCGCCAGCCTGGGCACGATCTTCGGCACGCCCGTGGGCGCGGACAGGTCCTCGTCGACGAGCGTTTCGTAGATGTTGCGGTCGATCCGCCAGGTCTCCCAGGAGTACTGGCGGTTGGGGTCGAACTGCGTCACTTCCTGGTACTGGCCGATGATCAGCGTGCCGCCGTCGCGGGGCTGGGAACCCGCGACCGCGCCGGTGTCCGAACCGCAGCCGGCGAGCGTCAGTACGAGGCTCGTGACCACGGCCGTCCACGCGAGCAGTGTGCGCTTGGATGAGGGCATGGTGGGTGGGGTTTCTTTCCTCGGGGAGAAGGCTGGGGAGAGGTCGGTCCACAACGGACCTCGGTTCACTCGTCCGAATGTAATACGTTCGCGGGTTTTTCCTGAGCCTGCTCACGAAGTGGGAAACAGGTTCGGGATCCCGAGGTGTGATCGCAGTGTCTCGCCCTCGTACTCGTGCCGGAACAGACCGCGACGGCGCAGGATCGGGACGACGTGGTCGACGAAGGCGTCCAGCTGCCCGGGAATGCCGGACGGGCCGAGGATGAAGCCGTCGGCGGCGCCCGCGGTGAACCACCGCTCGATCTCGTCCGCGATCCGTTCCGGGGAACCCACGACCCGAGCGCCGAACGCCGTCACCGTGCGGAACAGGAACTCGCGCACCGTGGGGGTTCCCTGCGTGGCCAGTGCGCGGTAGCCGGCCAGTGCGGTCTGGTGGGTCTCGGTCGTGTCGGCGAAGGCGTCCAGCGGTACGGGCCCGTCGAGGTCCGCGCCGGTGAGGTCGATGTCGACCTCCTGGAGCCACCCGATCTGGTACTCCGGGATGAACTGCTCGAAGAGCGTCCGCTCGACCGCCTTCGCCTCCGCCTCGGTGGAGTCGATGACGAACCCCAGCGACGGTGTCACCAGGGGTGCCGCGTCGCGGCGGACGAGCGTGCCTGCCCGTGGATCTGCTCGACGAATCCCCGCCCGCGATCGAGATCGCCCTGGCCGGTGAAGACGACTTCGGCGTTGCGCGCGGCGAAGGCTCGTCCTGCCGGCGAGGATCCCGCTTGGAAGATCACCGGATGCCCCTGTGGCGACGGCGAAGCGCCCAGCGGTCCGCGGACGCTGTGGAACTCGCCCTTGTGCGCGGGGACGCGGATCCGGGCCGGATCGTTGTAGACACCGGCGTCGCGGTCCTCGACGATCGTGTCCGGGCCCCACGAGTTCCACAGCTTCAGCACCACTTCCAGGGTCTCCCCCGCGACGCGGTACCGCTCGTCGTGGGCGAGCACGCCGGCGTCGCCGAAGTTGTCCGCGGCCGCCTGCGCGAAGCTCGTCACCACGTTCCAGCCCGCGCGTCCACCGCTGAGGTGGTCGAGCGAGATCAGCTGCCGCGCGAGGTGGTAGGGCGCCTGCAGGGTGGCCGATCCGGTGACGACCAGCCCCAGGCGTTCGGTCTCCCGGGACAGCGCCGCCGTTGTCGTGAACGGCTCGAAGTCCTCGGTGGACTTGTGCGGCCAGGCGGCGTCGGGGCCGTAGTTGAGGGTGTCGGCGAAGAAGATCGCGTCGAACGTTCCGCGTTCGGCCGTTTTCGCCGCCTCGATCACGGATTCCAGGACGGCGGCGGGACCGTTCACCACCCCGGGGTAGCGCCAGGAACTGCCGAACCGCGGATTGCCCAGGAGCAGCAGGTGGAGCTGACGGGTCATCGAAGAATCTCCTGTCGGGTCAGAACACGGTGCCGGAGAACGGCGCCGACGGTGTGGCGAACAGGGCGTCCGCACGCCGCAGGGCGTCCGGATCGTGGACCGCGACCCGGCCGGCCGCGGCCAGGTGGCGCCACCGGGTACCGCCCAGGTAGGCGGCGGCCAGCGTCGCGACGTCGGCGCTCAGGTGCGGGGCGGCGTTCGTGCGCGCCACGGATTTCGGGCCCACTTCGAAGGTGCCGTTGTTGCTATCCAGGAGGGGGTCGTTGACGCGGAGCGCGACCGGGTCCTCCTCACCCCAGGCGCGCTCGCGCAACGCGGCCTCGACGTCGACCAGACGAAGCCAGGTTTCGTCGCGCTCGGGACCCAGCTCGACCGCCCTGCGGTCGACGACGGCGAGCGGCAGCGGATCGTCCAGCGGCAGCGACTCGAACGCGATCACGTCCACCAGGTCCAGGGACAGCAGGTGGCGCCACAGCCCCGCCCGCGCCGAGTCGGTGAGGGCGACGAAATCGGTGACGGTGACGGTCTTCTCCTGGCTGGCGAACCAGCCGCCGGTGTCCAGGGGCCGGTAGACCGCGTAGCCGTCGTCGACGCCGTCGGTGCTGTGCACCACGACGTAGTGCGTGACCGGGTCCGCCGCGCGAAGGATCTCCCGCAGCCGCCACCAGCCCGCGGGACGGCCGATCGCGCCCGGCCACGCCGCCCGGTCGGCGATGCCGGCGAGGGCCTCCGTCGTCACCGCGCCGTCGAGGAGCCGGACCCGGCCGCCCGCGGGCACTTCCGGACGGAGCCCGGCGCGGCGCAGGTTCACGCGCGCGGATCGCGCGGAACTGGCGACCCCGTACCCGAACCGCTCGTAGATCACCGCTTCCGAAGCCCGCAGCGACGCGACCACCTCGCCTCGCGCAGCGATGTCCTCGAGCTGCCGCGCGATGAGCCTGCTGACGATGCCACGGCGCCGGTGCGTCGGCAGCACGCCGACGTGCGTGACCGCCGCGTGCGGCACGCGCGCGCCACCCGGCACGGCCAGCCAGCTCCCGTAGGAGTCGGTGCTGCCGACGATCTCGGTCCCGTCGAGCGCGCCGAGGTAGCGTCCCGGGTCGGTCACCTCCACGGCGTCCACGTCGTGGATCGGCAGCCCGACCATGGCGCGCAGGAACACGCGGAAGCCGGCGTTGATCTCGTCCGCGGTGGTCAACGTCCGGATGTGCTCTGTCACCGGATTCCTCCGTTCCCGCCGTCCGCGACGAGGCCGGCGAAGTAGTGGGTGGTGCGGCTCGTCAACGGAGGTCGCGGCGGCGGATGGTGTCGAGGATGCCGAGTTCGGCCAGGCGCACCTGCTCCGATTCGGACAGGGTCTGGATCGAACCCACCCTGGCCGCGGCCTCGGGGCGCACGGCGCGCAGCCGGAGGAAGCGGGCCAGCCCGGCCAGCAGCAGCACGAGGAACACGTAGGGCAGGTACCGGTATGCGCCCTCCGGCGCCGGCACGAGGTTCTTGTAGATCACGTACAAGATGCCCACGGCCGCGAGCACCGACACCACGAGGCCGCCCGGCGTGAGCGCCTTGATCCTGCGCAGCCACAGCGGCGTCGCGATCGTCACCAGCAGGTAGGCGAACAGGTACGCGTAGCTGGAGACGATGCCCACGTAGACGTCCCACTGGAAGCGGCCGACCGAGGTGACGGTGCCGATCAGCCCGATCACGAACCCGACCAGCCCGACGAGCGCGATCGCCGGATGCGGTGTGCGGAAGCGCGGGTGCACGCGACCCAGTGGGCCAGGGAGCGCGCCCTCGCGGGCGAGGGTGAACAGGCTGCGGGCGCCGGAGTTGATGACCGCCGAGGAGAACACGATCATCGCGGTGCCCAGCGACAGGTCGACGACGTAGGTCACCCAGCCGACCCCGGCGTTCTGGGCCACCACCGGCAGCGGCGTGCTGTCCGTGCCGAGTGGTTCGGGCCCTTGGAAACCGAGGACTTCCGGATAGGTGGCCAGCAGGTACAGCACCGCCAGTCCGATGACAAGCCGCAGGATCGCGCGGGGCACATTGCGGTGCGCGTCGCGCGCTTCGTGCCCGAGTGAGGCAGCGCTCTCGAACCCGGCGTAGGACCCGACCGCTGTGACGGCGGCGATCAGCGTGGTGCTGTGTCCCAGGTGGGACAGGTCGAACTGCGCACCGTCGATGCGCGCCCCGTAGGCGACGTAGGAGGCCACCAGGATGACCGCGATCGCCACCAGGGACACGATTTCGAACCCCAGCCCCAGCTTCACCGACACGCTCACGCCGCGGAAGGGGATGTAGAGCGCCGCGGCGGTCGCCAGCACCAGGAGCACGATCTTGACCACCAGGTGATCGGTGTGCAGACCGATCTCCTGCAGGAACGAATTGAAGTACAGGACCGCCCCGAGCACACCGCCCGCCGCGAACCCGATGTACCCGAGGATCAGTGCCCACCCGGTCACGAACGCGGCGACCGGGCCGAGACCGTTACCCGCGTACGTGCCGAGTGAACCGGACGAGACCGTCCGCCGTGCCTGTAACGCGATCACCCTGGCGACCAGGTACACGAGCACCCCGCCGATGATCGCCGCCCATAGCGCACCTTTGCCGCTGACGAGGAACAGCGAGCCCGGGACGCTGGCGATCGCGACACTGGGTGCCGCGGCGGCCAGGCCCTGGGCGAAAACCCCCAGTCCGGACACGGCGCCGGTGCGCAGTTCGCCGTCTGGCGGGTCGAGAACCGCGGGCGCGCCGGCCGGGGTGGAACTTTCTGCAGTCATGGCGGGAGACCGAACCTCTCGGTACCGAAAACCGGAAAACGGGGACCCCAGGGGATTCGCCGGGCACGACGAAGCATCCCGGGACAGGAATCGCGGGGGACGAACAGAATCGAGCCGGCCACGGGTGCGTGGCCGCCCGTGCTGGAGGGGATCAGCGACAGAGTGAACCGAAGAGCCGGCACAGGTCGACGTATCGCCTGCCGGCCAAGGCGACTGCCTTCGACATGATCGCGACAGTAGTTGACCGCGCAAGGATCGACCACCAATCCCACCAGGCGGCCACTGGGTGGAACGGGTCAGCTCGCGAACAGCACGGCGGCGATGTCGTCGGCCGGGACAGCGCGGGACTGACGTCGTCGGTCAAGGTGACGTTCTACATCACGCTCTCCCGACGCGCCGTTCACGCACACGACGGCCTTCCGGCAGCGCGGTCGCGGGCGGCCGCGGCGCCCGGCGCGAGCCCGGTCCGCGGCGTGGTGCGGCGCTTGATCCCCATCACGCCGCTCCGGTGGGCGCGGGCCCGAGCCGCGAGCAGTGCCGCGAGGAGACCGGCGCGCAGGGGGTTCCCGTCAGGCCGTCGTGGTCGGCGGGAGCTTCGCTCGCCGCCCGGCGGCAGGGACGATCAGGCCGACTCGCGCACCGTGAGGACCGGCTGCATCGCCGCGGCCATCTCCTCGTGGTTCAGCGGCTCCCCGTCCAGCAGGCGCCGCACCGTCGACGCCTGCGCCCGCGCGATCTGCCCGGCCGGGATGTGCGTCGTCGTCAGCGTCGGGCGCAGCACGGCTCCCATGGGGAAGCTCCCCGAGCCGATCACCGCGATGTCCCCGGGAACCCGCAGACCGGCCCCGCGCAATGCCTCGATCAGCAGCAGCGCGAATTCGTCGTTGTAGGCGTACACGGCCGTCGGCCGGCGACGAGCCGACCCGCGCCAGCGGGCCACCGCCGGCCGCAGGCTGTCCACGTCCATGCGGCAGTCCACCCGTTCCACCGGCACCCCGGCGTCCGCCGCCAGGCCGGCCACCGCGGCGAACCGCGGCTCGGACAGCGGCACGAGCGGCGGTCCGGGCACCAGGCACGCCAGGCGCCGGTGCCCCTGGTCGAGGAGGTAGCGCGTCGCCAGGCGGGCGACCGCGACGGAGTCCATCGGCAGGTACGGCACACGCGCGCTGCGCGGCTTGCCGATCGCCAGCACCACCGCACCGGCCCCCGTGAGCAGGCGCACCGCCGACGGGGTGCACCGGTGCGCGTCCAGCAACACCGCCGCCGGACGCAGCTCGGCGAAGGACCGCACACCGGCCGCGCCGGCGCCGGAGCGGTCACCGTGCAGCAACAGGCGCAGGCCCCGCTCGGCGAGCTCGCGGTCCAGGTGCTGGATGTTCGCGTCGATCGGCGGGCTCAGCGGCAGGCTGGGCAGCGGCATCAGCACCACGTCGCCGTGCCCGGCGCGCAACGTCCGCGCCGCCGCGTTCGGCGCGTAGTCCAGGGTCCGCACCGCGGCGAGCACCTTGTCGCGCGTCGCCTCGCTGACCCGGTGGCCGTCCTTACCGTTGAGCACATAGGACACCGTCGCCCTGGAGACCCCGGCCAGCCGCGCCACGTCGGCGCTGGTCGGGCGAGACCCGGAACCACTGGTCACGCGCGGCCCTCCACATTCTGGGATCACTTGCCCCAGCTGATGACACGTGTAACTCTGCGGCAACCAAGTTACACGTGTAACAAGCCTCGGTGCAACGCAGTGCAAGGAGCAGCGCATGCCGCCGGACCAGCGTCCGAACATCCTGTGGATCGTCGGCGAGGACTGTCCGCCCCGGTTCGGCTGCTACGGCGACCCGCACGCCCGGACTCCCCACCTGGACGCCCTGGCCCGGCGCGGAGTTGTCTTCGAGCACGCCTTCAGTGCCGCCCCGGTGTGCGCGCCCTCCCGGTTCGCGCTGCTCACCGGCGTGGCCCCGGAGAGCAACGCGCCGGCCAACCACCAGCGCGCCCGCGCCAAGATCCCCGGCTGGATGCGGACGTACCCGGAGATTCTGCGCGATCTCGGCTACTACTGCACCAACAACGCCAAAACCGACTACAACGCCACCCTCGACCCGGCCGCGATCTGGCACGAGAGCTCACCGGACGCGCACTGGCGCAACCGTCCGGCCGGTGCCCCGTTTCTCGCCGTGTTCAACTTCGACGGCACACACGAAAGCTCGGTGTTCACACCGGAGACCCCGGAGGTCGCACCCGCGGCGGTCCGCGTGCCCGCCTACCTGCCGGACACGCCGGCCGTGCGCGGCGACCTCGCGCGCCACTACCGGCACATCGCGAACCTGGACGCCTTCGTCGGCGAACTCCTCGCCCAGCTGACCGCGGACGGGCTGGCCGGCGACACGATCGTCATCCACACCTCCGACCACGGCGGCGTCCACCCGCGCTCCAAACGGTTCCTTTACGACGAGGGGCTCCAGGTGCCGCTGATCATCGCGGCGCCGGACCGCTTCGCCGCTCGCTTCCCCGCGCGCGGCACGCGGATCGAAGCCGCGGTGAGCACGATCCGCATCCCGCCCACCCTGGTGGACCTCGCCGGCGGGGGGATCCCCGGCCACATGGCGGGACTCAGCCTCGCGCAGCCGGCCTTCGACCCGGCGGCCGGGCTCGCTTTCGGCATGCGCAACCGCATGGACGAACGCCCGGACGTCATCCGCACGGTGCGCGACGGCCGGTACCGCTACATCCGCAACTACCACCCGCACCGCCCCCACGGCCGGCACCTCGGGTTCGCCTGGCTCGCCGCGGCCTACCAGTCGTGGGAGGAGGAGCACCGGGCCGGCCGGCTGGACCCCGTCCAGGACGCGTTCTGGCGCCCCAAGCCCGGTGTCGAGCTCTACGACACCGTCCGCGACCCCGACCAGGTCGTCAACCTGGCGGGCGATCCGCACCACGCCGCGGTCGAGGAGCGCCTGGCCCGCGCGCTGCGCGCCCACCTGCTCGCGGTGCACGACAACGGTTTCCTGCCCGAAGGCTCCCCCGTGGAGGGTTACGAGCGCAGCCGCGAGCCGGGCCGGTACCCGCTGGAGCGCGTCCTCGACGTCGCCGACGCGGTGACCCGCCAGGATCCCGCGGAACTGCCCCGTTTTCTCCGCGCCCTGGACGACCCCGACGCGACGGTCCGCCGCTGGGGCGCGATCGGGATCCTCGCGCTCGGCGCCGCGGCGACCGAGCAGGCGGCGCGGCTGCGCGCCGTCGTCGGCGACGATCCCGACCCCTTCGTCGTGATTCCCGCGGCCGAGTCCCTCGCCCGTTTCGCCGGCGACGAGAACGCCGTGGCGGTCCTTTCCGGACTCTCGGCCGCCGCGCAGCCCGCCCCGGTCCGCCTGGAGGCGCTCAACGCGCTCACCGCCCTGCCACCCGAGCATGTGCGGCCCTTCCGAGACACCGTGGCCGCGGCGGCCGACGACGACCACGAGTACGTGCGCGGCGCGGGCCGCTACCTGCTGTTCCAAATCGAGGGCACCTACACGCCCCAGTCTCCCGTCTTCCTCTGGGAGCGATTCGCCTTCACCGCTCAGGGAGCGGGATCATGACCTGCTGCACCCCCGGCCGTCCGCCCGGCAAACACGCCGGAACACCGCCGAACGCGACGCGGTCCCGTTCCACCGGCCTGATCGACCTGCAAGCGGCGCGCTTCCTCATGGGCAGTGACGACTCCCGCGCCCATCCCGGCGACGGGGAGGGACCGGTGCGCGAGGTCGAGGTGGCCGCGTTCGCCATCGCACCGCACGCCGTCACCAACGCCGAGTTCGCGGCCTTCGTCGCCGACACCGGCTACCGCACCAGCGCCGAGCAGTACGGCGACTCGCTGGTCTTCGCCGGGCTCCTGCCGCCGGACGCCCCGCCTACACCGGCTGTCGCGGCCGCACCGTGGTGGCGTGTCGTGCCCGGCGCCGACTGGCGGCACCCGGAAGGCCCACGGTCGGCCATCGAGGACCGTGCCACGCACCCGGTCGTCCACGTCTCCCACTCCGACGCCCTCGCCTACTGCCGCTGGGCGGGGGTCCGGCTGCCGACCGAGGCCGAGTGGGAGTTCGCCGCCCGCGGCGGTCTGGTGCAGCAGCCGTTCCCCTGGGGTGCCGAGTTCGACGACCACCGGATGAACGTCTGGCGCGGCGAATTCCCGCACCGGCCCGAAGGGCCGGTGGGGACGGTCCCGGTGGATTCCTTCGAGCCCAACGGGTTCGGACTCCTGAACACCACCGGCAACGTGTGGGAGTGGACCGCGGACACATTCCGCGCCGGGGATCCCCGCCCGGTGCTGCGTGGCGGTTCCTACCTGTGTCATGCGTCCTACTGCCGCCGGTACCGCACCTCGGCGCGCACGGCCAACACCCCGGACACCTCGACCGGCCACGCCGGCTTTCGCGTGGCCGCCTGAGAGAGAAGGAAGAGAGCACACCCGTGCCCGACACCCCCGACAACGTCGTGCTCGTCCACTGGCACGACCTGGGCCGGCACCTGCCCAGCTACGGCGCCGAAGGAGTCGTCAGCCCGCACACCCGGCGGCTGGCCGCCGACAGCATCGTCCTCACCGACGCCCACGCCACCGCGCCCCTGTGCTCCCCCGCCCGGGGGTCGATCCTGACCGGGCGCTACCCCCACCACAACGGGCTGGTCGGCCTGGCGCACCACGGCTGGGAGTACCACGACGACGTCGAAACGCTGCCCGCCGTGCTCGCGGCACAGGGCTGGCACACCGCGCTGTTCGGGATGCAGCACGAGAGCTCCGACCCCGGCCGCCTCGGGTACGCCGAATACGACGTCTCGAACTCGTTCTGCGACCACGTCGTCGCGCTCGCCGAGGACTTCCTCGGCCGGATCGGGGACCGGCCCTTCCTGCTCAACGCCGGCTTCTTCGAAACACACCGGCCCTATCCCGAGGACCGCTACACCCACCCGGACCCGGCGACGGTGCCGGTGCCGGACCACCTGCCCGACACCCCGCAGGTCCGCGCCGACCTCGCCGGCTTCCACGGCGCGATCGCGAAGGCCGACGCCGCACTGGGCCGCTTGCTGGACGCCCTCGACCGGCACGGCCTGTCCGGGAACACGTGGGTCGTCTTCCACACCGACCACGGCGCGGCGTTCCCCCGCGCGAAGTCCACCCTGTACGCGGCGGGCACCGGCATCGCCTTCATGATCCGGCCGCCGCGCGGCCGCGGCATCGCACCGCGGCGCCTCGACGGTCTCTTCAGCGGGGTCGACCTGGTCCCGACGCTGCTGGAACTGCTCGGCGTCGAGGTCCCCGCCGCGGTGCAGGGCGTCTCCCATGCCGGGCAGGTGCTCGGCACCGAGACGGCCGACGCCCGCACAGAGGTCTTCACCGAGAAGACCTACCACGACAGCTACGACCCCATCCGCGCCGTGCGCACCAAACGCTTCAGCTACCTGGAGAACTACGCCGCACGGCCGGAACTGGTGCTGCCGTTGGACATCGCGGGCAGCCCGTCCGGCGCCGCGGTCGCCGGACGCTACGCCGGACCGCGGCCGGCCGTGGAACTCTACGACCTCGTGGCCGATCCGGGCGAAACCGTGAACGTCGCCGGGCGGCCCGAGTACGCCGCGGTCCAAGCAGAGCTGGCCGAGCTGCTGCACCAGTGGCGCCGGGACACCGGCGACCACCTGCCCTCCGACACCGAGGGCAGCGCCGTCGCCGAGAAGAACACCGCGGCGTACCTGGCCCGGCTGGAAGAGGGCGTGGCCTGATGCGCCGCCACCTGCTCACCCGCATCGGCTCCGGTGTGCTGGTGCTGCTGCTCGCCTCGATGGTGGTGTTCGTCGCGCTGCGCCTGGTGCCCGGCGACCCTGCCCGCGTCATCGCCGGCACCGACGCTGCTCCGGACACGATCGCGGCCGTCCGCGCCCAGCTGGGCCTGGACCACTCGCTGGTCTACCAGTACTGGCACTGGCTGGGTAACGTGCTGCGGCTGGACTTCGGCACCTCGTACGTGATCGGCGGACCGATCGGCTCGCTCATCGGTCACGGAGTGGCCAACACGCTCGTGCTGACCGTGACCGCGGTCGTCGTCGCCGTCGCACTCAGCCTGGTGGCTTCGATCGCCTGGGTGGTGCGCCCGCGGCGGTGGCTGGACACCGTGCTCGGCACGCTCGTGACGGTGTCGATCGCGGTGCCGCCGTTCGTCAGCGGTGTCCTGCTCGTGCTGGTGTTCGCCGTGCTGCTGCCCGTCCTGCCCGCGAGCGGCATCCCACCCGAGGGCTACTTCGCCAGCCTGGACATCACCGCCCAGTACCTGGTGCTCCCCGCGACGTGCCTGGCCCTGCCGGTGGCGGCGGCGCTGACCCGGTTCCTGTCGGAGGCGCTGCGGCGGGAATGGCGCCAGCCCTACGTACTCACCGCCCGCGCCCTGGGCACCCCGGCCCGGCGCATCCTTACCCGGGGGGCGCTGCGCAACGCGCTGCCGACGTTCCTGACGGTGCTCGGCCTGCAGACCGGCGCCCTGCTCAGCGGTGCGGTGCTGGTCGAGGCGATCTTCGCCTGGCCGGGGCTCGGTCAACTGCTGACGCAGAGCGTCGGAGCCCGGGACTACCCGGTGGTCCAGGCGCTGGTGCTGCTGTCGGTCGCGGTGTTCGTCGTGATTCAGATCGTCACCGACGTCGCCCACGCGTTCCTCGATCCGCGCGTCCGCCTGGAGGGCCGGCCATGAGCGAACTGTCCCACCAGCTCGAACCGGCCGCACCACCGGCGCCGCCCGGGCCCGCCGCGCGGGATTCCTGGCGCAGCCGGCACCGGTTCGCCGCGTCATTGACCCGCGGGGCGGGTCTGGCCGGCGTGGTGCTGGTCGCGATGGTCTGCCTGGCCGGCCTGTTCGCGCCGCTGCTGACCTCCTGGGACCCGGTCCGGCAGGTCGCGGGCTCGCAGCTGCTGCCGCCGGGCGCGGGTCATCTGTTCGGCACCGACCAGCTCAGCCGCGACATCGCCGCCCGCGTGTTCCACGGCGCCCGGACCAGCCTGCTGGTGGCCGTGATCGCCGTTCCGGCGGGCACCGTCCTGGGGATCCTCATCGGTCTCCTGGCCACCACGCGCCCGCTGGCGGACCTGATCACACAGCGGGTGTTCGACGTCGTCCTCGCGTTCCCCGCCCTGATCCTCGGCGTCCTGCTCGCGCTCGTCGCCGGCCCGGGCACGCCGACGGTGATCACCGTGATCGTGGTGACCGAAGCGCCCATCGTGGGCCGACTGATCCGGTCCCAGGTGCTGCGTGTGCGGGAACTGCCGTTCGTCGAGTCCGCCAGGGTCATCGGCGCGCCCGGCGGGTGGGTGCTGCGGCGGCACGTGCTGCCGAACTCGCTGGAACCGGTCGCGGTCCACGTCGCGCTGGCGTTCTCGGGGGCGATCTTCGCCGAGAGCGCGATGAGCTTCCTCGGCATCGGCGTGCGGCCCCCGGCGCCGTCGCTGGGCGGCGTGATCGCGGATTCCCTGCTCTACATCGAGATCCGGCCGTGGTTCGCGGTCGCGCCGCTCGCCGTCGTGGTCGCCCTCAGCGTCGGCTTCTACCTCATCGCCCAGGCACTCGGGAAGGCAGGCCGTGACTGACACCGACGCCTCGCTGCTGCGCATCGAGAACCTGGCAGTCAGCTTCGGCACCCGCTCCGACCGGGCCCGCGCGGTCGACGGCATCGACCTCGACGTCGCACCGGGCGAGATCGTCGCCCTCGTCGGCGAGTCCGGTTCCGGCAAGTCCCTCACCGCGCGCGCGGTTCTCGGGCTGCTGCCGGACGGAGCCCGCGCGGAGGGGTCGATCGTGCTCGCCGGAACCCAGGTGGTCGGCGCGGACGAACGCACCCTCAACCGGCTCCGCGGCGGGGTGGCCGCGATGGTGTTCCAGGAACCGCAGACGGCGCTGAACCCGGTGCAGACGATCGGCCGCCAGCTGATCGAAGCGCTGCGGCTGCGCCCGGGCTTCGACAAGGCCACCGCTCGGGACCGGGCCGTGGAACTGCTCAGCACCGTCGAGATCCCCGATCCGGAGCGGCGCCTGGACTGGTACCCGCACCAGCTCTCCGGCGGCCAGAAGCAGCGCGTGGTCATCGCGCTCGCCCTGTCCGGGCGCCCCCGGCTGATCATCGCCGACGAACCGACCACCGCCCTCGACGTCACCGTGCAGGCCGGGATCCTGGACCTGCTGCGCCGGCTGCGGGACGAGACCGGCACCGCGATCCTCCTGATCACCCACAACCTGGGGGTGGTCGCCGACCTCGCGGATCGCGTCGTCGTCCTCCGCGACGGCAACGTGGTCGAGGAAGCCGGTGTGGCCGAGTTGTTCCGCACGCCCCAGGCCTCCTACACCAAGGAGCTGCTGGCCGCCGTGCCGCGACTGAGCACGACGGACTCGCGGGAGGCCGCGACGCCTGCCGGGGACCGGGTGGTCGACCTGGAGGGCGTGTCCGTCGTCCACCCGGGCCGGGGCCGGGCGCCGGCCTTCACCGCGCTCGAGGGCGTGTCCCTGCAGCTGCGGGCGGGTGAGGTGCTCGGCCTGGTCGGCGAATCCGGCTCCGGCAAGACGACCATCGGGCGCGTCGCCCTGGCCGTCACGCCGCCCACCAGCGGCACGGTGCGACTGCTCGGACGGGACCCGCGCACGCTCCGCCGCGCCGAGCTGCGGGCGCTGCGCCGCGACCTCGCCCTGGTGCCGCAGGACCCGGCCGCCTCCCTCGATCCGCTGTGGACGATCGACGACTGCGTCGCCGAACCGCTCGTCGTGCACGGAGCCGGCGACCGCGCCCGGATCCGGCGGCGGGTGGCCGAGCTGCTCGACGCGGTGCACCTGCCCGCCGCGGCCGGCCGGCGCCGTCCGGGCGAACTCTCCGGCGGCCAGCGCCAGCGCGCCGCCCTCGCCCGCGCCCTCGCCCTGTCCCCGCGGCTCGTCGTCGCCGACGAACCGACCAGCGCCCTCGACGTCTCGGTCCAGTCCCGCATCCTGGAGCTGTTCACGCAGCTGCGCGCCGAGTTCGGTTTCGCCGCGCTGTTCATCAGCCACGACCTCGCCGTGGTCAGCGAAATCGCCGACCGGGTGGCGGTCCTCGAGTCCGGCCGGATCGTGGAGACCGGGCCCGCGCGCACGGTGTTCGGCTCCCCGGCCCAGGACTACACCCGAACCCTCGTCGCGGCCGTGCCGGTCCCCGACCCGGCGATCCAGCGTCGCCGCCACTCCCCATCCGAGAAGGAGACTCCATGACCCCCTCCCGTCCACGGACCTGGCTGCTGCGCCTGGCCGCCGCGCTCACCGCGGTCACCGTCGCGGCCGGTTGCTCGTCCGCGGTCGACCAGGCGAAGCAAGCCTCCGGCGCGGCCGGCGGCACACTCGTCGTCGGCACCCTGTCGGACCTCACCCCGTCGGCGATCTACAGCCAGAGCACCACGTCGATGACGATCGGCAGGCTGCTCTACGACACGCTGATCCGTTACGACCGGGCCACCGGCACACCGCAGCCCGCCGTCGCGAAGTCCTGGACCGTCTCCCCCGACGGCCGGACCGTGACCCTGGCCCTGCGGGACGACGTGAAATTCCACAACGGACGCCCGCTGACCTCCGAGGACGTCGCCTACTCGCTGAAGACCTACGCCTCGGCCGCCGCGGCGTCGCAGCTGCGCCCCGCGGCGGCCGCCGTCACCGCGGTCGACACCGCCGACCCCCACGTCGCGGTCCTGCACCTGGCGCACCCGCTGGTGAACCTCTTCGACCTGCTCGAGTTCGTCCTGCTGACCGACCGGGAGACCCCGGACCAGCTCAAGGCCGGCGAGCAGTTCATCGGGACCGGCCCGTTCAAGTTCGCCGGCTGGCAGCGCGGCCAGCAGGTGCGGCTGGTCCGCAACGACGACTACTGGAACGGCGCGCCGAAGGTCGACGAGGTGGACCTGAAGGTCATTCCCGACGAGACCGCCCTGCTGAACTCGGTACGCTCGGGCCAGACCAACGTAGTGGTGGACGCCAGCGTGCAGGCGCTCACCCCGTTCCGCGGCGACGACGCCTACACCGTCGAGCCCGAGAACATCTGGGACGTCAACTACTACATCGGCGCCAACGTGACCGACCCGGCGCTGTCCCACCGCGCTGTGCGCCAGGCCATCGCCTACGCCGTGGACCGTGAACGCATCCTGCACGAGGTGTTCGGTGACACCGGGTCGGTCAACAGCGCGCCGTGGTCACCCGACTCACCGGCCTACAACCAGGAACTCGCCACGCGCTACACCCGTGACCTCACCAAGGCCAGGGACCTGCTCACCCAGGCAGGCGGCGCGCCGGCGCAGCCACTGCGCCTTTCGTACAACACGGCACTGGCACCGGCCAAGTCGGTCGCCGCGATCGTGCAGAACAACCTGGCCGATATCGGCATCAAGGTCGAACTCGAACCGCTGGACGGGGCCGCGTTGACCCAGACCCTCAACAGCGGCAGGTCCCAGCTGTGGATCAACCCGCACGGCTTCGGCCAGAACAGCCCGGCCACCCTGGCGACCGGCGCCGCGCCGTTCAAGCCGGAGGGCAACCTGTCGGGCTACCGGTCCGCCGACTACGCCGCGCTCGTCGAGAGGGTCTGGGAGCAGCCGGACCCGGACAGCGCGGCGGCACACGCCGCGTACGACGCCTACACCCAGCTCCTCAGCGACGAGCAGTTCGTCATCAACCTGGTGTCGACGACGGTCACCAACGTCTACACCGGCTCGGTGCGCGGCGTGGACTGGAACACCTACAAGTACCTGATCCTCGACAAGGCGACGGTCAAGTAGAGAGCCCACGGCGCCTCGGCGGCGGGGATCCCACAGAACCCGGCCGCCGTGGCGCCGGTGACGACCGAAAACACGGTGTCGCCATCGCCGAGGCCGTGGGACGGGCGCACGCTCAGCGCCAGCCCGTCCTGGCCCCCGCCTGCGAAGGGGTACGCCTCGGGCACGGTGAGCGCCGCCGAGGTGGCGACCACGGTGCCGTCGGGCAGGACAGTGCTCGCGGTGCCCACGCCGCCTTTCATCTCGGCCGCGATCGCCCCCGTCCCGGCACCGACGTTGCCCTTCCCGACCGCGGTGGTCATCTGTCACCTCCCAGGTGCGGGGCGATCTCGCGGGCCAGTACCTCGAGCCGCCGCAGTGCCTGGTCGAGCGTCGAACTCGGCCTGCACCGCGGCGATGAGGTGGGTGCCGTGGCCGGACAGCACCGGATCGGCTCGCAGCGTTTCGGTGATCCGCGCAGGCGGACCGTACTGGACGTTCATCAGCCGGAGCAGTTCGTGCACGCCGACGCGGGCGTGCGGCGCCCACCCGGCCTGGACGTGCAGCGGCAGGTAGCGGGCGACACCCGGAGCGAGCTCGGCGGCGGCGGTGGCGGCGTCCGGGCCGGGGAAGACACCCCGCACGGTAGCGATCCGGGTCCGGCCCCGCCGCGCGGCGACGTGGGTGTCGGCGAGCTTCACCTGCACCGGGTCCGCCGGGCCGGCGCCGAGCAGCAGCCCCCGCCCGGCGTGAGCGCCGCGCACCAGCGCATCGGGCCGCAGCGTGGACTCCCACAGGCGGCCGGCGACTGGGTGACTGGCCAGCGCTTGCGTGAGCACGCCGAGGTTGCGGTCGTAGTCACCGTGGCGCCGGTCGGCGTTGCGACCGAACACGGCGAACTCCCCCGCCGACGCCGCCCCGCTGCCCAGACCCAGCTCGACCCGGCCACCGGACAGGTCGTCGAGCACGAGCACGTCCTCCGCGAGGCGCAGCGGGTCCTCCAGCGGCAGCACGGTGACGGCGGTGCCGAGCCGGATGCGGCTGGTGCGTTCCGCGGCGGCGGCGCGCAGCACCAGCGGTGCGGGCAGGCGTCCGTGCTCGGGCTGGAAGTGGTGCTGCGCCACCCAGCCGGACTCATAGCCCAGCTCCTCGGCCGCGACGAACAGCTCGACCAGGTCGCGGTAGAGCCGCCCCGGCTCGGCACCCGCACCGTGGACGTGGGTCAGGAACCCCAGCGCAGGGCGCACGGCTGCCACCCCAGGGCCGGCGCGATCTCGGTGGCGATGATCCGCAACCGTTCGATGTCGGCGTCCACCTGGGACACCTCGTGCTGGACGACCGGCAGGAACCAGCTGTCCGGACCGAGGTAGCCGAGCAGGGCCGGGTCGGCGCGCAGGCTGTCCACGACCTCCTCCGTCGCGCCGTGGTGGACGTTGATCCGCGCCAGGTGCTCCTCGGCCGACAGCCCGGCCAGCTCGGCGAAGTTCGCGCGGTGGACGTCCAGGGCCGGGGCGAGGTCGTCGCGGGCGGTCTGCCGGTCCTTGGCGGGGAAGACGGCGTGCACGATGGCGTACCGCGGGTTCACCGCGGCCGTCCGGTAGGCCTCGGCGAGCGGGCGTTGCACGGTGCGCGGGTCGTGCACCGCGGTGCCCAGCAGCAGCCCGTCACCGGCGCGGCCGATCGCGGCGGCCCGACCGGTGTCCGAAGTGGACTGCCACAGCCTGCCGGCGAGCCCTGGAGCCGGCGGCTGCAGCACGTGCGACCCGCCCGGCAGCAGGTCGCCGCGCAGCGCCGGGCGCAAGGTGGCGAGCCGGTCGTCGAACAGCTCGCGGCGCCGCGCGGCATCGTGCCCGAACACAGCGAAGGCTTCCTGGTTCGCGCCTCCGGTGCCGAGGCCGAGCTCCAGCCTGCCGCCGGAGAGCGCGTCGAGCACGGCGGCATCCTCGGCCAGGCGTACCGGGTCCTCCAGCGGCAGCACCGTGACAGCGGTGCCCAGCCGCAGGCGGGACGTGCGCGCCGCCACGGCGCCGAAGAACACCAGCGGTGAGGGCAGACGCCCGTAGTCGCCGCGGACGTCGTGCTGGGCCACCCACCCCCCGGTCGAACCCGAGCTCCTCGGCGGCCGTGAACACCTCCAGCAGATCCCGCAGCACGGTCGCGCGGTCCTTGCCCGGACCGTGGACGTGGGTGAGGAAACCGAGCTTGAACGCGGTCATGGCACCTCCTCGGGCAGCCGCGGGACCGCGGCCAGCAGGGCCCGGGTGTAGGGATGGCGGGGCGCCTGCAGGACGTCGGCGGTGTCGCCACGCTCGGCGACCGCGCCGTCCCGCAGGACGATCACCTCGTCGCACAGCTGCCGCACGACCCCGAGGTCGTGCGAGACCAGCACGAGGGTGAGCCCGAACCGGGTGGCGAGGTCGCGGACCAGCGCGATGACCTGGGCACGCACGGACGCGTCCAGCGCGGAGAACGGTTCGTCGCCGACGAGCACCTCGGGACGGGGCGCGAGCGCGCGGGCGATCGCGATCCGCTGGCGCTGTCCGCCGGAGAACTCGTGCGGGTAGCGCCAGGCGGCGTCCGGTTCCAGGCCGACATCGGTGAGCACCTCGGCCACGCGCTCGTCGTGGTCGCCGGGCACCCGCAGGCACTCCAGCGGTTCGGCGACGATGTCGCGGACGACGCTGCGCGGGTCCAGCGAGCTCATCGGGTCCTGCAGCACGACCTGCACGGCTTCCCGGAACCAGGTCAGCCGCCCGCCCTCGACGGGGCGGCCGCGGTAGTGGACGGCGCCCGAGTCGGGCCGGTCGAGCGCGAGCAGCAGCCGCAGCAGGGTGGACTTGCCTGCCCCGGACTCACCGACGATGCCCAGGTGCCGCCCGGCTTCGACGGACAGGGACACGTCGCGCACGGCGTGCCGCTCGCCGCGTGGGCCGAACAGCGAGCGCCGGGGCAGGCGGAAGGACCGGTGCAGCCCCTCGGCCGACAGCAGGACCGTCACCGCGTCACCTCCACCGACTCCGCCCGCGCCACGTCCAGGAGAGTGCGGGTGTAGGGGTGTGCGGGCGCGTGCAGGATCTCCCGCAGCGAGCCCTCCTCCAGCACCCGCCCGCCGCCGAGGACCAGGACCCGCCGCGCCACCTGGGCCAGCACGGCCAGGTCGTGGGTGATGAACAGCAGCGCGCTGCCCTGCTCCTCGGCGAGCCCGCGGATCAGCCGCAGGATCTCCGCCTGTACGGTCACGTCCAGCGCGGTGGTCGGCTCGTCGGCGATCAGTAGCGCAGGGCGGCAAGCCAACGCCATCGCGATACCGACGCGTTGCCGCTGCCCGCCGGAGAGCTGGTGCGGGAACGCCCGCACGGCGTGCTCGGGATCGGGCAGTCCCACCTCGGCCGCCAGCCGCACCGCCTCCGCACGGGCCTGCCGCCGCGACAGGCCGCGGTGCAGGCGCAGCGGTTCGGCGATCTGCTTGCCCACCCGCATCAGCGGGTTGAGCGCGGTCAGCGGTTCCTGGAACACCATCGCGACCCGTTCGCCGCGGATGCGCGACAACGCGCGGTCGCCGAGCCCGACCAGCTCGGCGCCGTCGAGCCGCACGCTGCCCTCGACGCGGGCATCCTCGGGCAGCAGGCCGAGCACCGCCAGGGCGGTCAGCGACTTGCCCGAGCCGGACTCCCCGATGAGCCCGAGGCTGTCCCCCGCCGCCAGTGACAGGCCGACCCCGTCCAGCACGCGTTTCCCTCCGATGTGGACGGTCAATCCGGACACTTCCAGCAAGGTCATCGGCTGCTCCGCAGGCGTGGGTCGGTCGCGTCGCGCAGCGCGTCGCCGAGCAGGTTGAACCCCAGCACGGTCAGCGCCACCGCCAGTCCCGGCCAGATCACCAGCAACGGACGGGCGCTGATGTAGGCCTGCTGCTCGTGCAGCATGCCGCCCCAGGACGGGGTGGACGGTGAGCTGCCGTAGCCCAGGTAGGTCAGCGCCGCCTCGGCGAGCACGGCCAGCGCCATCACCAGTGACAGCTGCACGATGAGCGTCGGGGCGAGCGCGGGCAGCAGGTGCTTGCGGATGATCCGCCCGGTGCGGGCGCCGGCGGCGCGGGCGGCGAGCACGTAGTCGCTGCCGCGCGCCGCGGCCAGCTCGGCCCGCGCGACGCGGGCGACCGCGACGCCGAACCCGATGCCGATCGCCGCGACGACGGTGGCCAGCGAGCTGCCGTACACCGCGGCGAGCACCATCGCCAGCAGCAGCACGGGGAACGCGACGAGGATGTCGATCAACTGGATCACCGGCGCGCTGATCCAGCGCGGCGCGAGCGCCGCGGGCAGGGCGAGCGCGAGCCCGAGCACGGTCGCCAGCGCGGCCGACGCCACCGCGGCGACCAGCGTTTCGCGGCTGCCCGCGAGCAGCTGGCTGAACTGGTCGTGCCCGATCCGGTCGGTGCCCAGCAGGTGCCCGTCCTGCAACGGCAGCAGCCACGCCCGGCCGGGATCGGTGGCCTGTGGGTCGAACGGGGTCCAGAACAGCGACACCACGGCACCCAGCACGAGCAGGGCGAACACGGCCAGCCCGAACACGCCGGCCGGGCGGCGGACGAGCGCCGTCAGCACGGTGCGCAGCGCGCGGCGGCGGCGCGTCGCGGCGGCGCGGCTCATCGCGCCTCCTGCAGCCGCGGGTCGACGATCCGGTGCACGAGGTCGACGGCGAAGCCGATCAGCATCACCGCGGCGACGACGGCGAACACCTCGCCCTGCACCTTGACCAGGTCGCGGTTGCCGACGTCGGTGACGAGCATGCTGCCCACGCCGGGCAGCGTGAACACCCGCTCGATCACGATCGTGCCGACGACCAGGGTGGCCAGCTGCAACCCGAGCACCGACACCACCGGCACGGCGGCGTTGCGGAACCCGTGCCGCAGCAGCGCCCGGGTGCGGGTCAGGCCCTTGGCGCGCGCGGTGCGCAGGTAGTCCGAGTGCAGCACACCCAGCACGGCGGACCGCACGAACCGCAGCAGCACGGCGCCTTCGGTGAGGCCGAGCGCGATCCACGGCAGCACCAGGCTTTCCAGTGCCGCTCCGGGTTCGGCCCACCCGTCGACGGGGAAGCCCTGAGCCGGCAGCCAGCCCAGGGTCACCGAGAACACCAGCACGAGCACCAGCGCGAGCCACAGCGCCGGCACCGCGATGCCGATCTGGGCCAGCGCGCTGATGCCGCCGCCGGCCCAGCCGCGGTGCCGCACCGCCGCCCAGGTGCCCAGCGGCACCGCGACCGCGACGGCGACGGCGATCGCCCCGGCGATCAGCGGCGCGGTCACCTCCAGCTTGGCGGCGAGTTCGGCGCTGACCGAGGTGCCGTTGAGCTGCGAGCGGCCGAAGTCGCCGCGCAGCACCCCGGT
Organism: Amycolatopsis thermoflava N1165; assembly: GCF_000473265.1. Classification (NCBI taxonomy): domain Bacteria; kingdom Bacillati; phylum Actinomycetota; class Actinomycetes; order Pseudonocardiales; family Pseudonocardiaceae; genus Amycolatopsis; species Amycolatopsis thermoflava. The sequence goes on along the minus strand of NZ_KI421511.1, from coordinate 833,792 downwards.
CAGCCAGTCGCCGTACTGGACGGCGAGCGAGCGGTCCAGGCCGAGACCGGCGCGGATCGCGGCCAGCTGCTCCGGGCTCGCCTGGATACCGCCGATGGTGGCGGCGACGTCGCCAGGGAGCAGCCGCAACAACACGAACACGAGCAGGCTGGCGACGAGCAGCGACACCACCAGCAGCCCGGCGCGGCGCAGCACGAACAGCGTCACTTGGCGACCGCGACCGTGCTCAGGTTGAAGCGGTTGCTGGTTTCGTTCTGCGGCACGCCGTACACACCGGTGCGCACCACGGTGCTGGCCTGGCCGAGCAGCAGCCAGTCGGTCGCCGCGTCCTCGGAGATCTGCCTGCCGACCCGCTTGAGCAGCGCGTCCCGCTCGGCGTCGGTGGCCGCCAGCCGCGCCTGGGCGTACCAGTCCTGCACCTGCTTGTCGTCGTAGCCGAAGTAGTAGCCCGGCTTGGTGTAGTTGGCCAGGTCGCGCGGCTCGGCGTGGTCGACGAGGCTGAGCTGGAAGTCGTGCTGCTGGAACACCTTGGTCAGCCAGGTCTGGAACTCCACCGGCTGCACGGTGAGGGTGATGCCGGCCTGCTTGAGGTTGGACACCAGCACGTCGCTGATCGCGGCCGGGTAGATGCTCGGGACGGTCAGCGTCAGGGACAGTCCGTTCGGGAACCCGGCGTCGGCGAGCAGCTTCCGCGCGTTGTCCGGGTTGTAGGCGTCGATCCCGGTGAGGTCCTCGTACCACGGGTCCTGTGGCGGAACCGCGCTGCCGATGGCCAGGCCGGCGCCGTAGGCGCGGATGACGTCCTGCTTGTTGATGGCCTGCCGGATCGCGTGCCGCACGGCGGGGTCGGTGAACGGCGCCTGGGTGCCGTTGAAGGCGAGCGTGAACTTGTCGGTCGTGGTGCCCTTGAGGACGGCGAACCCGCTGTTGCCTGCGAACGCGGACAGCAGCGTCGGGTCGACCGCGGTCTGGATGTCGGTCTGCCCGGTCAGCTGTGCGTTGTTGGCGGCGTTCTGCTCGGTGATGTAGTGGAACACCACCTTGGCGACCTTGGGCTTGGCGCCCCAGTAGTTCTCGTCGCGGGCCAGGGTGATGCTCGATCCGCGGTTCCACTGCGCGACGGTGAACGGGCCGCTGCCGTTCTCGGCGCCGTCGAGCGTGGCGAAGTCGGTGCCCTGCTTGTAGACGATGCCGCCGCGCTGGGTCAGGTTCCACAGCAGGAAGCTGTCCCGCTGCTTGAGCCTGACCTGCACGGTGGCCGGGTCCGGCGCGGTCACGGTGTCGATGGTGGCGAAGTTGGCGCTGTAGACGGCCTTCGAGTCCGGCGCGATCTGCTGCTGCAGCGACCACACGACGTCGGCGGAGGTCAGCGGCGAGCCGTCGTGGAATTTCGCGCCCCGCACCAGGTGGAAGGTGTAGGTGAGGCCGTCGGGCGAGGTCTCCCAGGAAGTGGCGAGCGCGGGCACGATCTTGTCGTTGGCGTTCGTGTCGATGGTGACCAGGCCCTGGTAGACGTTGTCGAGGAGGATCTGGTCGAGCGCGGCGCCCGAGGTGCCGAAGATGTTGAGGCTGGTGGGTTCCAGCACCAGCCGGACGTCGACGGTGGCGGCGGTGTCCAACTGGTCGTCGGGCGGTGTGGCGGCCTGGACGGCGGTCCCGGCCTGGGGTGTGCCGCCGGTGCCGCACGCGGTGAGGAGCAGGGCCACCGCGGTCAGCGCGGCAGGCAGGAGGCGTCTCATCGTTCTCCCTGGAGGTGGCGCCGCACGAAGTCCACGAAGGTGGCGTGGACTTCGTCGCGGTCGAGTTCGTTGAGGATGTTGTGGAGGTCGTCGGGGAAGATCACCGCTTCGGCGTCGGGCAGCAGTTCCGCCGCCCGCCGCGCACCTTCGGCCGGGGCGAGGTCGTCCTTCTCGCCGTGCAGCAGCAGCACCGGGACGTCCAGTGCGGACACCGCCGCCGGCAGGCGCTCAGCCGCGGCGGCGAGGGCGGCCAGGGTCTCGACGCGGATGCCGCCCTGCCAGGTCAGCGGATCTTCGCGGATCTGCTGGGCGTACCCGGGGTGGCGGGTGAGCTCGCCCGGGTCCTTGCGCAGGTCAAGCGGGTCGATGCCGCTGGCCAGGAGTTCGGCCAGCCCGCCACCCGCATCGGGCGCCGGGACGATCGAGGAGCCGGCCAGCACGACGGCGGCCGGGCGGGTGCCCGACGGCAGCAGCCGTTCCGCGGTGAGCAACGTGGCGACGGTGGCGCCGAGCGAGTGCCCGGCTACGACCAGCGGGAGGTCCGGGTGGGCCGCGCGGGCGAGCCCGAGGAGAGTCGCGGCGTCGTCGAGCAGGTCGTCGATCACGGTGATCAGCACGCGTTCGCCGTCGCTGCGGCCGTGACCGGCGTGGTCGTGCGCCCACAGCGCGAACCCGGCGCCGGTCAGTGCCGCCGCGAGCGGCTCGTAGCTGCCGGTGTGCTCACCGAGGCCGTGGAAGAACACCACCAGCGCCCGCGGGTGCTCCGGGGTCCAGTGCCGGTGGTGGATGGTGCCGCGGACGCCGGCGAACTCGGCCATCAGTGCCTCCCGTGGGTCGCGTCGAGCCCGCGCCGGAGGTCGGCGAGCAGGTCGTCGAGGCCCTCCAGGCCGACCGACAGCCGCACCTGCCCTGGCGTCACGCCGCTGGCGAGCTGCTGGTCCGGGTCCAGTTGCGCGTGCGTGGTCGAGGCCGGGTGGATGACCAGGCTCCGCACGTCGCCGATATTGGCCAGGTGGCTGAACAGGGTCAGGCCGTCGACGAACCGGCGGCCCGCGGGCAGCCCGCCGGCCAGGTCGAACGCGAGGACCCCGCCCGCGCCGCCGCCGAGATAGCGCTTTCCCACATCGAACCACGGGCTGGTCGGCAGTCCGGCGTAGTGCACCTCGGCCACCTCGGGTTGCGCCGCCAGCCATTCCGCGACTGCCTTGGCGTTGCGGCTGTGCCGGGACATCCGCAGCGACAGCGTCTCGATCCCCTGCAGCAGCAGGAAACTGGTGAACGGCGCCACGGCGGGGCCGAGATCCCGCACCAGTTTGGTGCGCAGCCGCAGGGTGTAGCCGAGCTCGCCGAACTCGTCGGCGAACACGAGGCCGTGGTAGCTCGGGTCGGGCCGGGTGAACTGCGGCCAGCGCTCCGGGTCGGCCGCGTAGTCGAACCGGCCGCGGTCCACCACGACGCCGCCGATCCCGGTGCCGTGCCCGGACAGGAACTTCGTCGTCGAGTGCACCACGATGTCGGCGCCGTGCTCGAGCGGCCGGGCCAGGTACGGGGTGGGCACGGTGTTGTCCACCACGAGCGGCACCCCGGCGTCGTGCGCGACGGCGGCCACGGCCGAGACGTCCAGCACGTTGCCGCGCGGGTTGCCGATCGATTCGGCGAAGAACGCCTTGGTCTCCGGCCGCACCGCGGCGCGCCACCGGCCGAGGTCGTCCGGGTCGTCGACGAAGGTGACAGCGATCCCGAGGTCGGCGAAGGTGTGGGCGAGCAGGTTGTAGGTCCCGCCGTACAGGCTCGCCGCGGACACGATGTGGTCGCCGGCGCGGGCGAGGTTCAGCAGCGCCAGCGACGCCGCCGCCTGACCGCTGGCCACCGCGACCGCGGCGACGCCGGATTCGAGGTCGGCGAGGCGCGCCTCGGCGACGGCGGTGGTCGGGTTCGACAGGCGCGTGTAGGCGTGGGTTTCCAGGTCCTGCAGGGCGAACGCGCGGGCGGCGTGGTCGGCGCCGTCGAAGACGTAGGAGCTGGTCTGGTAGATCGGCGTGGCGCGGGATCCGGTGGCCGGGTCCGGGTTCGCGCCGGCGTGGATCTGCCGGGTGTCGAACGACCAGGAGCCGGTCACGCCTGCTCCGCCAGCACGTCGGACCACCAGCGCCGGGCGACCTCGGGGTGCGACCGCAGCCAGCCCACGAGCGCGTTCTCGCCGTAGGCGGCCAGCAGCGGGTTGTCGGCGTCCTCGCTGACGCCGCGGGCCTGCTTGGCCAGCTCGGCGGGCAAGGTCAGCGGCTCGACGACCGCGTCCAGGCGTGGCCCGAGGAAGAACGGCACCGAGAACCGTTCCACGCCCGGGGGCGGGCTGACCACGCGGTGCCGCGTCGCGGTCAGGTAGCCCTGGGTCGCGATCTCCAGCATCTCGCCGATGTTGAACACGAAGCTGCCCGGGATCGGGGTGGCGTCGATCCAGCTGCCGTCCGCCGCCTGCACCTGCAGCCCGCCGACCTCGTCCTGCTGCAACAGCGCGAGGTAGCCGTAGTCCTTGTGGGCGCCCACCCCCTGGTCGGCGTCGTCGCGAACGCGGCCGGGGTAGCGGATGATCTTGACGTGGGTGGCGGCTTCGGCGTCGAACCACTCGTCGAAATAGCCCTCGTCCTGGCCGAGCGAGGCCGCCAGCGCCCGCAGCACTTCGCGGCTCACGCGCAGCGCCTCGGCCTGCCACGCCAGCGTCGTCTCGCGCAGCTCCGGCAACGCCGCTGGCCACAGGTTCGGACCGATCAACCGCTTCCAGGCCGGGTCGCCGGGCGCGAGTTCGAGCGCTTCCCGCTCCGGGCCGATGTCGATCTGCTCCCGCCAGTCCGGCGCGCCCGCGGTGTACTCGTGGCCGGTGGCGGTGTACCCGCGGAACTGCGGGGAGTGGATGTTGCCGATCTCCAGCCGCTGCTGCTCGGGCAGTGCGAAGAACTTCCGCGCCACGTCGAAGATCCCGGCGCTCAGCTCGCCGGGGACCCCGTGCCCGACGACGTAGAAGAAACCCACCTCGTGCGCGGCGTGCCGGAGCTGCGCCAGGAACTCCTCCCGATCGGCTGCGGGGTCACGGAAACGCGAGATGTCGATCAACGGCAGTGGGGGTGTCATGACGCCCGAGAGTAGGTCGCCGGCGCGCGCTCGGGTGACGATCTCAGATAGCGGACGCCGGTCTACTGATCCCCTCGGCGTCTACTGATCCCCTCGGCGCCGGCCGGCGATCGGATCGCGCGGCCGATGCCGGTAACGCCTACCGTGACCTCCGAACCGGGGCACGGCAACTCCTGCTCATCGACCTCCCGGTGCCGTCGTTCGACGAAGCCAGGTGATCCACGGCCTTCCTGGGGCTGCCCGCACCGCAGGCCGACCTCGGCCTGCGACCCGCTCAGGCGACCGACGGCACCGCCGCGTCCCGCAGCATGCCGGTCGCCGGGTGACAGTTGATGTATTCGTAGTACTGGTCTTTCGCGTCGAAGACGGAGACCTCGTGGTACAGGCGCAGTTTGTCCAGTTGCTCGACCACGCGGAAGAACGTGGTGAAGATCCGCAGGTGCGTCGGGTGGGACTCGGACCAGCGTTCCAGGAGGTCGAGTGAGCGCCAGTGCCCGATGTTGTACGACTTGTCAATCGGGTTGCCGTCGAGATCGATGTAGCGCACGTACCGGTTGCTGTAGCAGCCGACGTCCTGGCCGTGGTCGCGTACGAAGTCCATGCCGGCCCGCAGCACGGGCTCGATCTCGTCGAGGTAGAGCGAACGCTCGTCGTCGCCGGCGTCGGCCCAGTCCTGGCCGGACCGGATGAGTGCGATGTTGTCGTGGCCGCGCACGATCACCCGGCCAGGCGTCGCGGCGTCGGTCACGGCCACGGTCTGGCCCCGCGCGGGGAGCCAGTCGGTCTGCGATATGGGCAACCGGTCCCGCATCGAGCCCCAGTAGCCGTGCTCTTCGATCTCCCCGCTGACGCCGTCCATGATGGCGCCCACGCCGGGGAAACCGTCGGTGAACGCGTAGAGCGTCTCGAACTGGTCGGCTCGCGGTGAAACGATCTCGCGGAAGAACCCGACGCCGGCGCGTTCGCGGTCGGCGGAGTTCCACCAGCCTGCCACCTCCGGGCGGGAGAGCCAGCGCTGGTAGCGGCCGGCGTCGCGCCAGTAGCCGACCGCGATCAGATTGTCGGCGCCTTCACGGTCCTGGTGGTGCGTCGTGTCGTACTCCCCGGGGCCGTCATCGAGTCCGAAGTGCCCGACGATCTCCCGCAGCGCGGCGAGGGCCTCGGCGCGGTGTTCAGGTCCCTGGTACTGGACACCGAAGTAACCCATGACGACGTGGGTGAGGTCCTCGGCGGCGCGAGCGACGAACATCGGGAACGGGGGCCGGTAGTCGTCGGCGACCCGGCGCGACCGGGTGCGCGGGCACTGCAGGTGCTTGTCGACTGCGGATTCCATGTGTTGTCTCCTGGGCTTGAGAGGGGCAGAGGACCGGTGGTGCCGCACCGTCCGGGCGGGCGGCACCACCGGGTTGTTCAGGCGGTCCGGGGCGAGATCGCGACCGGGTCGCGGTGGGCCTGGTGGTGATTGGCGTTGCGCGGGGTGGCCAGCATGGTCCGGGTCTGTTCGTCGAGCACCGCCTCCGACAGCAGTCCCTTGCCCGACAGAACCGCCTCCAGGGCCGTCAGCCAGTGCTCGTAGTACCTCCACGGCTCGTCCCCGCCGCCGCGTTCCCACTCCCGGATCGCCTCGATGAGCGAGAGCTGGAACTCGCTCCACTCGTAGTGCCCGTTGTGGTAGGCCGCGACGGCGAGGGCGAAGGCCCGCAGCTCCCACGGCTGGTCGAAGCCCTTCTCCCCGGAGCCGGGCAAGTCGCAGACGAGGGCCTCCACGCGGCGGCGGGCGTCACCGAGTTCGGTGGCGTCCGGCCGTGCCCGGGCGCTCATGCGGCCGGGGCGGCGGCGGGACCGACGCCGATCATCGAGTCACGGGTGACGAGCGCTTCGAGCTGTTCCACGCTCAGCCCTTCGGTGCCGGCGGGCCGGGTGGGCAGCACCCAGTAGCGCAGCTCGGAACTGGAGTCCCAGACCCTGATCTCGACGTCGCCGGGGACCGGGAAGCCGAAGTCCTCGGCGAGCACCTTGCGTGGCTCGCGGACGATGCGGGCGCGGTAGGCGGGCGCCTTGTACCAGTTCGGCGGCAGCCCGAGGACCGGCCACGGGTAGCACGAGCACAGGGTGCAGACGATGACGTTGTGCACCTCGCCGGTGTTCTCGACGACCACCATGTCCTCGCCCTGCAGCCCGCCGATGCCGAGTTCGGCACAGGCGGCCGTGGCGTTGTCGAGCAACCGTGACTTGAAGGCGGGATCGGTCCAGGCCTTCGCGACGACCTTGGCGCCGAGCTGGGGGCCGACTTCGTTCTCGTAGATGTCGGCGAGACGGTCGACGGCCTCGGTCGTCATGATGCCCTTCTCGATGAGCAGGGCTTCCAGCGCCTTCACGCGGGCGGTGATCTCCTCCTGGCTGCGCAGGCGGGTGTCGGTCGGTGCCATGTCAGGCTGCTCCTCGGTTTTCGGAGAGGGTGAGGTAGGGCTCCCAGACGTCGAAGTAGACGACGCCATGGGGGTCGGCGGTGTCGCTCCCCCACAGTTCGGTGGCGGTGAACCGCACGGTGTAGACGTGCTCGGGGGCGTCCGGGCCGCTGTTTCCGGCGCTGTCGGGGTAGATGAAGGTGCCGTGCGCACCGGTGATCTCGCCGGTGCGGCCGCGGACGTAGCGGGCCCGGCGGGTGTGCCCGGCCGGGCTGTCGGCGTTCACCGTGACGATGTCGCCAACCTGGAACGCCGCCGCCTTGTCGGACTCCCGGGCGGCGGGCGCACCGCCCATGACCGCGGCGTCGACGAAGGCGAGCAGCTCCGGGTCCGTGCGGCCGGGCAGTGGCGCGTCCGGGTTCTCCAGGTAGAACCGGGTTCGCTCATCGAGCTCGGCGAGGTCGATCACGCCGGCCTTCGCGCCGAAGTGCTCGGCGGTGTGGACCCAGTGCTCGTAGTAGTTGGACAGCAGGTACTCGGCGGGATCCATCTGCTCGATGCCGTGCCGGAACATGTCCACGTTGAACAGTCCCGCCCGGAAGCAGGTGGCGAAGAGGGCGAACGCCGCCTTCTCCCATTCGGCCCGGAACACGGGCTCGTCCTCCTGGGTGACGACGGGCCCGAGACCGTCGGTCCCGCCCAGGTCGAAGACTCCGTTCATGCGTTGCTCCTCGAGGTCGCGGTGACCGGCGGCGCGGGAAAGCCGCCGGTCACCTGTTCATGGGTGTGCGCCACGCGCAGGACGGTGGCGTCGTCGAAGCGCCGGCCGATGATCATCAGCCCTGCGGGCAGCCCGGCGACGAGGCCGGCGGGCACCGAGCACGCGGGGTGCCCGGTGACGTCGAAGGGCGCGCAGTTGCCGACCATCGACAGCGCGGTGTGCAGGTACTCCCCCAGGGAGACGTCAGCCGGCGGGATCTCCTTCGCGGTGTAGGGAAGCGTGGGCATGATCAGCACGTCGTGCCGGCTCAGCGCCGCGTCGTAGGCGTCGCGGAGTTCGCGGGCGAGGTGCCGGGCCATCGCGTAGTACTTGCCACCGCCCACTTCGAACGTGTACCGGCCGGACAGCCCGACCAGCTTGACAGTGCTGGACAGTTGGGCGGCGTGGCTCCCGCGCTGTCGTGCGAAGTGGGTGATGAGCTCGGGGTCGTAGAAGTCCTCGACGTTCATGCCGAACGCGTTCCCGTCGATCATCTGGTAGGCGGCGCCCTCGGTGGCGATCACGTTCCACACGTGCATGGCGTTGGTATGCCACGGGATCGACACCCGCTCGGCGGCCAGGCCCGCCGAACGCAGCCCGTCGACCGCGGCGAGCACGGATTCGTCGATCGCCGGGTCGGACACGGCGGTGCCGAACCCTTCGGACACCACACCGATCCGGAGCCCGGTCGCCGGGATGGCCAGCGCGGCCAGGTAGTCGACGTGTTCGAGGGTGCTGGGCTGGCGGGCGTCCAGCCCGTCCACCCCTGCGAGCACGGTCAGCATCGCCGCGGTGTCCGCGACGGTGCGGGCCATCGGTCCGAGGTGGTCGATCGTGCGCTCGATGGGGAACCCGCCGGTGTAGGGCACCAGGCCGTGGGTCGGCTTGTGGCCGACGATCCCGCAAAACGCCGCGGGAATGCGGATCGACCCGCCCTGGTCGCCGCCGACAGCCAGATCGGCCGCCCCGGCGGCGACGAGGGCACCGCTCCCGCTGGAGGACCCGCCGGCGTTGCGGGAGGTGTCCCACGGGTTGCGCACCGGGCCGGGTTGCGACGTGAAGCTGGCGCCGGAGAAGCACAGGTCTTCACAGACCGCCTTCCCGGTGATCGTGGCGCCCGCGTCGAGCAGCCGGCGCACCACGGTCGCATCCCGCCGCGGCACGAAACCCTCGACCGTGCGTGAGCCGTTCATCACCGGCACACCCGCGACGGACACGTTGTCCTTCACGGCGACAGTGCGGCCGGCCAACGGCCCGCTCTCGGACTCGGTGATCGAGGTGGTCACGTACCAGGCCCCGTAAGGGTTGTCCGGCGGCGGCGCCCACGCGCGGTCCGGGGCGGCCGGGGCACTTGCCTCGTAGAGCCGCTCGACGACGCGCGGGGAGTCCAAAGTGGCGGCAACAGCCGGGGTGAACTCCTCGATCTCCGCGCGTGAGAGCCCGAAACCGTAATGGCGGTCGAGCTCGGAGATCCGCGCGGGATCGGGTGCGGGCAGGGAGGACATGTGAACTCCTCGGATCGGATGACGTGCGGTGTCAGGAGGTGCCGTGGACGCAGTCGGCGCACACCGGCCCCGGCTGCCGGGGCACGGCGCGGTAGAGCAAGCAGCAGCTGCGCCGCCGGAAGCGGCCCGCCGCAACGGATCCGGTCGCGGCCAGGGCGCCGGATCTCAGCAGCGTGGTGGACAGCTCCCGCACGACCGGCTCGCGGTGCGGCAGGGCGGTCGTGAGGACCTGGGCCGCGCCGTGCACGGCCGAAGCGACGTTGCCCCACAGCACTCGGGGTGAGACGTTCAGCTCGGCCACGGCGGTCGTGAGCTTGCGCACCGGGCCCTCCACCACCAGTTCGGCGAGCAGATGACCGGAGGCGCGGCGGGACGGGTACAGCACGGTCTCGGCCATGACGGACAACGGCAGCGGCCTGCCCGGCACGGGTTGCCACCACGTCGTGGCCAGGCTCAAGTCGAGCAACCGGCCGGTGTGTGCTGCTTCCGCGAGCGCGGGCGCGACGAGCCGGGCGACCAGACCGAGATGAGCGAGTGACGCGGCCGCCCTGGGGTCGACCCGGCCCTCGGGCACACCGGCCGCGACGGCCAGCAGGCCCCGGATCTCGCGCACCCAGCCCCGGAGGACGCCCGGGCGCCCGAGCAGGTCGCCCAGCGGCTGCCACGGCCGGTCAGCGACCGCGGCGGCCGGGTGGGTGTCGACGGCGAAGTGCGGCCCGAGCGCCGCGGTCGGCTCGGGGACGGACACGTCACAGCCCCACCGTCACGCGGGCCGCTGGACGATCGCCGTTCCGGAGCACCCGCTCTGCCAGAGGCCCGAACACCAGTCCGATGGCCGCCCACAGCACGACCTGGGTGAGCACCGAGTACAGACGGAACTCCGCGAGCACATCGGCGGGGAACCCCGGGTAGACCATCGCACCGTCCGGGGCGAGCAGTGGGCCAGGCGTCTCGTCGAAGCCGGGCAGCACCGCGAGCACCACGCCCGCCCCCAGGACGAAGGCCGCTGTGGCCGCAAGGCCCGCGTTCCAGGTGCCCAGCCGTGACCGGAGCGCGCGGCCCAGCCACACGGCACCGCCCAGGACCGCGGCGGACGCCAGAACCGCGACGAGGTAGAACGAGGTCCGGGTGCCGATGGTGTCCGACGCCCCGACGGCGGGCGGGTTCGCCGGGTACTTCAGGAACGGCACGAGGTACACCACCAGCAGACCCGCTCCGGCGAGGACCAGGGCGAGCGAACGAGCACGCAACCCACCCATCCGGCCGAACGCGACGGTGAAAACGGCGGCGAACACCGTTCCCAGCGCGATGCCGAACACGATCAGGGCCACGGCCGAGCCGACGCCGGCCTGGACGGTGCGCGTGAACACTTCGGCGCCCGCCTCATGTGCCGCGTGCACCGGGTCGTGGACGTGCATGCCGCTGTCCACAACCGACTGAGCGGCCTCCCGCCCGGTCTCGTAGTCGATCGCGGCCTCGATGCGCGGCTCGGCGAAGATCCGTGCGAACACGAACGCCAGCAGACCGGCGATGCCGCCCGCGGCCATTCCGCGCAGTACTAAGGTCTTGTTCATGTCTGCCCCGCCCTCAGTGACAGGGGAACCCGAGCAGGTGCCGGGCGTCGTGCACGAACTCGTGCACGTGGCTGTCACTGCCGAACACGGACACGGCTCCCTGGTCGATGCCGACGAAGTAGTACAGGGCAACAGCCAGGAACACCGTGCCGGCGAGCCACAGTGCGGACGCGGCCACCGGCGCCACCACCGGCGTGGACGTGGCGGGCTGTGCGGGAAGGGCAGTCATCAGGGCCTCCTCAGCGGGACTTCGAACCCGTCTTCGGGCATGCGGACAAGCATGAAAGTAGGAGAGACGACCTATCATGTCAATAAGTGCTGACATGATGACTTGTTACAGTCGTGTGAACCTGAACCCGGTCTCGTGCGCTTCGACGAGGTGCAGCCGCTGCGTGGCCTGCTCGCCACCGTCAAGAGTCACGACGCCCCGGGGAAGCTCGAAGCGGGTGCGCCGGATTTCCTCGGCGATCCGGCGTGGTTCCGCGGCGCCGACCCGGCTCGCCACCAGCCACCACATCCGGACCGCTTCGAACACCGACTCGCTCAGTGTCGACAGCGGAGGCGCCCATCGGCCGTACGTCGCCCGGTACCGTTCGACCAGCTCCTCGTTGCCTGCGGTCGGGAGTTGCTCGAAGTAGCCGGACACCGCGTACAGCCCGGCCGACGCGGTGGGTCCCACCCGCCGCAGCGTCGATTCGTCCATCGCGGGCGCGAGGGTGAGGCACCGGTCCCGCAGGCCCATCGCGTGCGCCTGCCGCTCAAAGGCCGCCGCATCGGCCCCCACGAAAGTGGACAGCACGATGTCGGCCGGGGAGGCCTGGATCGCTTCGATCACCGGGGAGAAGTCACGGGTGCCCAACGCCGCGAAGCGCTCCCCGACCAGTTCGGCTCCCAGCCGGGGCAGGATCCGGCGAGCGGCGGCGTGCGTGCTGCGGGGCCAGCAGTAGTCGTTTCCCGCCAGAAACCACCGTCGTCCGCCCGCGGCTCGCATCAGCGTGGCCGCCGACGCGACCAGCTGGGCGCCCGGACGTTCGCCGTACTGCAGGCGCAGCGCCCCCGACTCGCCGCCCTCGTTCATCAGCGTCTGGACGAGCAGGACCTCCTCGGAAGCCAGTGCCCGGGACACGGCCACGAAGGTCGCGGAAATGGTCGCCACCAGGATCGTCCGGCAGCCGGCCCGCACCAGGCGGCGGGCCTCGGCGACCCCGACGGCCGGATCGGTCGCGTCATCGCCGACGAGCAGTTCGACCGGGCGCCCGCCCACTCCTCCCTCGGCGTTGATCTCGTCGATCGCCAGCGTCGCGAGGTTGTCCGTGGCCGCCGCGAACAGGCTTCCCGGGCCGGATTTGGTGGTCAGCAGGCCCAGGCGCGGATTGCCCGAGGCGCCATGGCCGGTCGGCAGACCGTTGCGTCGCATGAGCCATTCGAGCCCGGACTCGTCGAGCTCGGCCACCAGGCGCACCCGCGTCCCGCCACGCTCGGGAACGAACCGCAGCCTGACCCGCCCGCGCCATGGCTGGTCATGGGAGATCTCGATGAGCGCGCACCGCCGGACCGCCCGGATGTGACCGATGACCTCTACCGGATCGCCACCCGCGAACGGCGCCGACAGGCTGACCGGCTCACCGGGCACGACCCGGTCGCACTGCGCGTCGAACACCCATCCCGCGCCCGCACTCGCGCCGAACAGGGAGAACACGACCTCGGGCGGGCTGGAGACCCACTGCTCCGCACGGAGCGCGAGTTCGGGCACAGGGCCCTCCCCTGTGTCTAAGCTGAACGAGAATCGGAGTCAGGGTCGGACGCAGCGCTGGCGGCGCGCCCGGCGTCGGCCAGCGCGCTCTGAAACAGCTTCTGCAACATCGCGATGACTTCGCGGGCCGAACCAGCGGGGTCGATCGAGTAGTAGCGATACCGCCCGGCGCGGCGCTCGACCACGAGCCCCGCGGTGCGCAGGATCCGGAGATGGTTGGACACGGCGGTCCGGCCCACGCTGCCGATGCTTTCGGCCAACTCGTTCACGCTGCACTCGTCGCGTTCGGCGAGCACGCTCAGGATCTCCCGCCGCACAGGGTCCGCAAGCGCGTCAAAGGCCGGCCCGGTTGCCACCGATCGTCGCCTCTCAACATGTCAGTAGATGATGACGCGATCCAGCGTAACCTACCGGGCGGGCCCCGCACCCGCGCCTCCGCGAACATGCCGTACATGGTGACCGGGACGCCGCGGCGACACCGAGCACGAGGCGACAGGTTCTTGACCGATGGCGACAACGTCGCCGACACTCCCCCGGAGCGGCAGCCGCCCAGGTTGCCGGAGCCGAGCGAGGTGCGACCATGGCGACAGCGCCGGGCGAGATCGTCAGCCGCCGGCACGACGACTGGTGCGACCTGCTGCGGGACCAGTTCGTCAACCTCGACATCGCTGTCGAGGAGGACTCTCCAGCGTTCGGCGGCACCGTCCACAGCAGTCACCTGGGCCACCTTCAGGTCTCCACGGTCCGCTCGGTCAACCAGGACATCAGCCGTACCCCACGGCTGCTGCGCCACGATCGCCGGCACTACTTCCAGGTCGGGCTCGTCCAGCGGGGCGAGGCCTTCGTCGCCCAGGACGGGCACGAGGCGGTGCTGCGGCCCGGCGACTTCGTGATCTACGAGACCGAGCGTCCGTTCCGCTGGTCCCTGCGGTCCGGGCGCCGGTCGCCGGAATGGGACCTCGCCGTGTTCACCTGGCCTCGCCACACGATCGACCTTCACGCGCGCGACACGGCGTCCCTCACCGGCCGGCCGTTGCGCGGTGACCAGGGCATGACCGGGGTGCTGAGCCGTATGCTCGCCGACCTGCTCCGAACACGGCCGTCCGTGGGCGAGTCCGGGGCGATCCGGCTCGCCGACGAGATCGGCCGACTCGTGACGACCGTCGCGGGCGACGCTTGCGGCGCCGACGCCGAGGACGGCCGGCATGCGGATCTGCTCCGCCGGATCGACACCTACCTGGACGAGCACCTGCCGGATCCGGACCTGTCAACCGACACGGTCGCGCAAGCGCACTTCATGTCGGCCCGGCAGCTCCAGCGCCTGTTCGCCCACCGCGGGCACAGGGTCTCCGACGTCATCCGGCGGCGACGGCTAGAGCGCTGCCGGCGCGACCTCGCCAACCCCCGGGAGAGCGGCGCCACCCTCGCGGAGATCTGCTTCCGTTGGGGCTTCACACATCCCGCCGTGTTCAGCCGCGCATTTCGGGAGGCGTACGGAATGTCTCCCAGCACCTACCGCGCCAAGTCACGGTCCTGACACCGCTGACCTCGGTATCCCGACGGCCCGGGCAGTGGCTGGAGCACCCCCGTCGGGTGCTCCAGCCACTCCCGCTCCGCCGTCGGCCGCGGACGGGGCCGCCTCGCCGCGACGAAGTGGTGGATGGCGTCGGACAGCACACAGGAAGGTTGACGGACAAACGTCATCGTCGGTGATCTCCGGTTCGTTCAGCGGCCCTGACGAGCAGGTTTCCGGTACGCGGCCGGCTCAGGCCGCCGGTGGTGCTTCGTTGGTGATCACCCAGAACTTCTTCACGAACGGGGCCTGCGAGGTCCAGCGGACCGGGAGTCCGGAGGGCAGGCAGATCACGTCGCCGGCGACGAAGTCGTACTCCTCGCCGGTTTCCTCGTTCACCAGGTGCGCGCGCCCTTCGAGCAGCAGCATCGTCTCGTCGCCGAGCGGAGCCGTGTAAGCAACCGTGGACGACCCGTCGGCCTCGCAGCCGGCGATCCCCACGCCCGTGCGCCACAAGCCGCACAGCAACGTCCCGGTCGCCCCGGTCTCCCGGATCGTGAACAGTTCCCCGCACACCTGCGGGCCGTGCGCGGGCTCGACCCACTTGTACGGAGTCCAGTTCTCCGGGTCGGCGCTGATGTGCGACACGTGCAGGTCAGTGCCGGACGTGCCCGGGTGCGGGCTGTCCCACAGTACCCAGAACTTCTTCAGGAACGGGGAGCTGATCTCCCAGGTGATGTCGAGCCCCTTCGGGTGGCTCATGATCGACCCGGCCTCCAGGTGATACCGCTTGCCGGTGGAGGTCACGGTCAGCTCAGCCGAGCCCTCCAGGATGACGACGGTCTCGTCCGCGTCCGGCGCCGAGTACTTCACGTGGCAGGAACCGTCCTGTGCACAGCCGGCGATGCCAGGCCCGGTGCGCCAGAGCCCGGCCTTGAGGTCGCCAGAGGTACCCGCGGGACGGATGACCAGCACCTCCCCCTTGACCTGCGGACCGTGGACCGGCTCGACCCACTCGAAGGGAACCCATCCCTCGGACGGGTTGAGATTCCGGCTCCCGACGTGGATCTGCCGCGCATCCAGCGTTGTCATTGCGTCCTCCTCATTGAGCACGTTCAAGGTGGTTCCCGACGCTAAGACCGTCTCCACCGCGGGAATGTCCTGTCCGCGTCGCCGCCTTTGCGCTGCGTGACAGCTTCGGCCGAGCATCGGCGCTTTCCGGGTGTGTGCTGGTGGCCGCAGCGCTTCTGGCCTACCGTGGTCAGGCATGACGCCCACGGGACAGCCGGAGGCCGTCGTGGAGACGGCGCGGTCGCTGCGCGCATGGACGGACGTCATCCATCACCGGTTCGTGCCTCTGCGCATCACGCAGGACGACGCGTCGGACCTCGCCGGTTCGGTTCGTTCGCGCCAGGTCGGCCACCTCCAGGCGTCGGTGGTCCGCTCGATCCCGCAGACCTTCAGCCGGACGAAGCGCCTCGCGGGCACCGACGACCGCAACCTGCTGGCGGTCGGTGTCGTCGACCGCGGCGTCGGGCACCTCGAACAGGACGGCCGCCGCTGCACCGTCGCCGGGGGCGACCTCGCAGTCTACGACACCTCCCGCCCGTTCACGTGGTCGCTGACCGGGGACTGGACGCTCCGGGTGTACACCTGGCCACTCTCCGCGGTCACCCTCAGCGATGCCGATTCCGAGCGCATCACGGCCCGGGCGATCTCGGGGACCGCGGGAGCCGGGAGCTTCTTGTCACCGCTGCTCGCCGCCCTGGCCAAATCCGACGCGGTGCTGTCGCCCCTGACAGGGGTGCGGCTGGCGGCCGAGGTGGCGGAACTGACCATCACCACGGCGTGGGAAGCCGGCCGGGAAGCCCTGTGCGACAGCGCCGAGCATGATCAACTGCAGAAGATCCAGGTCTTCATCGAAGAGAACCTCGCCGACACGGAGCTGACTCCCCAGCGCATCGCCGGCGAGTTCTTCATGTCAGCGAGGACCCTGCACCGGCTGTTCGCCCGCCACGGTTTCACCGTGGCCTGCTGGATCAAACAGCGGAGGCTGGACGCCTGCCGCCGTGCGCTGGACTCCCCCGCGGCACAGCACCTGAACATCACCGAAATCGCGTCCCACTACGGATTCACGAACGCCTCGTTCTTCAGCCGGGAATTCACGTCACGCTTCGGCGTGAGCCCACGTGCCTACCGCTCCGGCCGTTCTGCCTGACAGCGACATCAGCTTCACGGGATGGCCTCCTGACGCGCCATGTGGCCATCCCGTGACGACCTCACAGTACGTCGACGGACCCGAGATCCAGGAGCTGTGTCGACGGGGGCCGATCCAGATCGACCGCGAACTGAGCTTGTCCCCGTTCGTCGGACACGTGGGGTGTGGTGTCAGCGATCGTGTTGTGGTGACGGTCGCTCGGGGGTGTGGGCTTCGAACTGGACAGGGCTGAGCATTCCCAGGCTGGAGTGCCGCCGTTGCAGATTATACCAGCATTCTATCCATTCGAAGATCGCGGCGGCAAGCTCGTCGGGTGTTTCCCGCGTTTGCGTGTCGAGTACTTCGAGTTGGAGTGTGCCCCAGAAGGATTCCATCATGGAGTTGTCGTAACAATCGCCGACGCTGCCCCTGGAGGGCAGGAGTTCGGTGGCGCGGAGTCGTTGCCCGAATGCCCAGGAGGTGAATTGGGATCCGCGGCCAGAATGGAGGATAGTGTTGCCAGGTTCGGGTTTGCGGCGGAGCATGGCCATGCCGAGTGCGTCGATCACCAGCTCGGTGCGCATGTGGTTGTCGATGGACCATCCGATGATGCGTCGTGAATAGGCGTCCATAACGGCAGCGCAGTACAATTTCCCTTCTTTCGTGGGATGTTCGGCGATGTCAGTCAGCCACAGCCGATTCGGGCCCTTGCTGGTGAACGTGCGGTTGACCAGGTCCTCGGCGGTTTCCTCGGCGGGGTTGCGGACGGTGCAGCCACGGCGGCGACGTCGGTAGAGACCCTGGATGCCGGCCTCGCGCATGAGCCGGGCCACCCGTTTATGGTTGACGCCGACGCCCATCCCGAGGACAAGTTCGGCATGCACTCGCGGCCAACCATAAGTGCCGCGAGATTCGGCGTGAATGGCCTCGATGCGCTTGAGCAGCAACGTGTTGTCCTGCTCTCGAGATGAGGGCGGCCGGTCACGCCAGTCGTAATAGCCCGACCGTGACACCTTCAATACCCGACAGGCCACCGCGACGTCGATACCGTCCACGGCGAGTTCACGGACCAGCGGGTAAATTACTTTGGGAGGATGTTCTCCCGTGCGAAGTAGGCAGCCGCGCGTTTGAGAATCTCATTCTCCATCTCAAGCTGGCGGGTTTTCTTCTGCAGCTCGGCAAGTTCTTTCTTCTCCGCGCTCGTCAACCGGCTCGCTGAGCCGTTCTCGTCGGTCTCGGCCTGGGCCATCCAGTTGCGCAAGCATGACTCGCTGATGCCCAACTCTTTGGCCAGCTCAGAGACCGGTTTGGAGCCCTGACGGGCCAACCCGATGGCACGACGACGAAACTCAGGCGGGTGTGGTGCAGGCACCGCAACATCCTTCCTGGTGACCCAAGGCCACCTCAAGACCGGTGTCCGAGCCACGGGGACAAGCTCAACTGCCGTTGCAGTACCAGCCGTGACTGACCTGTGAGTTGGGGACGCGGATGGCGGGCGACTGGCCTGCGAGTGCAGTGAGTCCGCGGTGCTGGTTGCAGGTGTGCAGCCAGTGTGGCAAGGCAAGGCGCGGCGTCGTCGTTCGGTGTCGGTGTGGCAGGGCTGGGCGTAGGCCGGCTCTTCGAGCAAGGTGCGGTTGAAGCGTTCGTTTGGCTGCGGACGGTGGGGCCGGGTGTGTTTGGGTGTGATCGCGACCGCGGTCACCCGCTGTCGCGATTCCCGCAGACTTCTGATCTCTGGGACGCCAAACGCGTACTGCTGGTCACGGCCATCGGTTACACGATGCCCATGACCGGCTCAGCAGGAAGACCTACGCGAAGCGCCCGCCGCCATCAACGTGCAACGTCTCGCCCGTAATGAACGGGTTGGTCAACAGCGCCACCGCCGCAGCGGCAATGTCCTCCGTGGCGCCGACCCGCCGGGCGGGGTTGCTGGCCCGAACCTGGTCGAAAAACCTCGCCTTCCCTTCGCCAAGCGCTCCATCCCACGCTCCGGAATCAACGATTCCTGGCGATATCGCGTTGACACGCACGGGCGCGAGCTCGACGGCGAGCGCCGAAACCAGAAAACTGACCGCGCCATTCGTGGTGGCCATGACAGTCAAGCCACTGGACGGGCGCCACGCCGCGACGCCGGAGAAGAACAGCAAGGAGCCCTGTTCGTTGATGAGGGGCGACAGGTGTTTGGCCAGCAGTAGCGGACCGACAACCTTCGCGTCGAAAGCGGCGATGATCTCTTCACGGTCAAGGTCGGCCACCGGCACATTCGGCGGCGCTGAAGCGAGGCTGATGACGTGGTCGAATTCGCCGCGCCCTTGAACCTGTCCGGCCAGGGCTCGCAAGGTGTCCTCCTTGCTGAGATCGATGTGCACGGCCGGCTCGGTGATGTCGAGGCGCTTCATCGTGTCGGCGAACTTGTCGGGATTTCGCCCGGCGAGCACGACAGCTGCACCCTCAGATCGCAGAGCAGCGGCAACGGCCGAGCCAATGCCCGACCCGCTACCGATCAACAGGACGCGCTTGTCTTTCAGCGTGTAGGTCATACGAATACACGTGTTCCTATCGGGATGATGGCGCAGTATGCGGGTTCCGAACCCGGTCACTCTTCGATGGACCCGACCAGCTAGTGGATGCCGAACACCGCGAGCGTCGTTTCACCTTCGCGGAGCCGGGGCAGCGCTGCACGTTCTCGATCCCGCCGCTTGTGGGCTTCGAGCAGGACAGAATCCAGCGACTCTGCCGGCAGAACGACGAGACCGTCGGCATCACCGAGGACCAGGTCACCGGGATTGACCGGAACTCCCCCGAGGACGAGCGGGACGTTCAGTCGGCCTCGGTGGTGCTTACCCGTGCGCTTGATGCTCAGCCCGCGGCTGAAGACAGGGAAGCCGAGCCGTTCGAGTTCGGTGATGTCGCGGACTCCGCCGTCGATGACCAGCCCCTGGAATCCACGGGCGAGCGCCGATTCGGCCAGCATCTCGCCCCAGTAGCCGGCGAGGTGCCCGCCGACGTCGGCGACGATGACCGCGCCGGGAGGCGCTTGCGCAGCCACGGCGTCGTGCAGCGCAAGGTTGTCACCCGGATGGCCGGCCACGGTGAGCGCGGGCCCGCAGACCCGTGCCCCGCGCCAGGCTGCCGCGATCCGGCTGTCGACTGCGCAGTCGAGTCCCGACGCCTCGTAGACCGTGGCGGTGTCGAAATCGACGAACCTTGAATACAGGCCGGGTTCAGTCATTCCGCCGGCCGCTGCAGGGTGTGGTAGTGGTACTTTTCCCGGGCGGCGCGCAGCGACATGTTGTCAAGCGCGAACCGAAGGATCATCGCTTCCCGTTCGACGATTTCCTGACCGATTCTCAGTACGTCGTCGATGAGGTCGGCGGCGACGATCACGAGGCCGTCGGCGTCACCGACCACCCAGTCGCCAGGCCGGACCCGCACGCCGCCTATATTGACAACGCCTCCGGTCTCGGCCAGTTCGACGCGGTCCTTCGCGGTACGCATGAACCGGCCACGCGTGAAGAGGGGGTAGCCGATCTCGACGGATTTCGCGCTGTCGCGGCACACTCCGTCGATCACGGTTCCGGGGAGTTGCTTGGCGGCGGCGACACTGGTCATGATGTCGCCCCAGACGGTGCAGTCCGTGCGGCCGCCGTTGTCGATCACCGGAACTTCGCCGGCCGGGACATCGTCGAGCCAGTCGCCGGAGTTCGCGGTGCGAGGACCTACCGGGACGTAGCGCACGGTGAAGGCGCGCCCGACGAGCCGGAAGTCGTGATCGAGCGGCGTGATGCCCAGGGCTGCCCCGGCGGCGCCGAGCTTGTCGAGCGCATCTGACACGTTCGCCGTACCGAGCGCGGCGAGCCGACTGGTTCGACCGGCGGCGATCCCATTCGTCGTCATCAGGCCAGCCGCCCCACGATGCTCGTGAACTGAGTGTCGTGCATGACCTCCACCACCGACGCCCCGGACTCGACTGCCTCGATCATTTGACGCTCCCGTTCGAGGATCAGCTCGCACAGCCGCAGAACCTCGCCGATCACGCCCGCAGAGATGAACGTGACTCCGCACGCGTCCGCGAGGATGTAATCGCCGGCGTTCACCGTCACCCCGGCGAACTCCACCGGCTCGTTGAACGCCTCCTGCACGATGCGGCCACGGGCGCTGATAGGAACCACCGCCCGGCCGTACACCGGGAAGCCAAGGGACCTGCTCGCCCCGATGTCGCGGCATGCTCCGTCGATGACCACGCCGGCGATTCCACGCTTCTTCGCCGCGTGAGTGACGATGTCGCCCCAACACGAGACATCCAGACGCCCCTTGTTCGCCATCACCATGATGTCGTCTGGGGCAGCGGTGGCGATGGCTTCGGTAGCAAGGTGATTGGTGCCGGTCTCGGACTGGGCACGATCGGCGACCGTCACGGTTCGTGCGCGACCCACGATTTTCTCGCAGTCCCACAAGGGTCGAACGCCGTGGACGGCGCCAGGCCGGCCGAGGAAGTCGAGCGCGTCGGACACGGCGCAAGTGTCGTAGCGCGCAAGCTGCTCAAGAACGTCGGCATGTGCGATCGTAGTCAATCCGACTACCCTCTTTCTGTGTCACGACACGGGCCGGGCGACTAGTTCGATTCGACATAGCCCTCCGACCAACCCGTGTAGTTGAATCTTGGAACCGGCCCGGCGCGATGTCCAATACTCATAAGATGCCCAGCCGATACTTTCGGCCTTGGTGTCAGTTCAGAATGAGCTTGCCCAGGTAGATCATCGAGCCGAGCGGTGTGCCGTGCGCGTCGGCGATCGGACTGGGCCCGACATGATCCCGCCTGCTTCGTGCGACCGGAGTCATCCGTCGCCGGCAGATGGCGACCGAGGCGCCGAACAAGGCACTAGGCAGCCGATGCCAGCCACGGTTCGAGACGTGCCCACCGCTCGGTCAGAACCTCCTCACCCAGATCGTGATCTTGAAACGTCCTGCGACCGGCAAAACCGACATATCAGTCCATTCTGAACTGATCGCTTATTGCGCGGTTCCCTTGGTTTCGTCTTCGGCGCCGCCGTTGCCGTAGATACCGGTGATGACCTCAAGGACGTTGCGCACCAGCGCCGGCGGGTCGTCACGAAGCCAGACCGCCGCGATTTCGGTGAGCGAAACGGGTTGCGCAAGCGGCACCCAGACGGCCCCGGATGTGCCCAGCATGCGCGCCGAAGTCGGCGCGAGCGTGACTCCCAGGCCGCAGGCGACGAACCCGACCTGGGACTGGATCGTCGAGCCTTCGAACGCGGTGCGAGCCGTGACTCCAGCCGAATGCAGCGCGCCGACGACCTGGTCGTGATAGTACGGGGACACCGAGCGGTTCGGGAGCACGAACGGTTCGCCTGCGAGCTCCGCGATGTCGACCCGTGCGCGGGTGGCAAGCCGGTGGGCCGACGGGACGACGACAGCGAGAAGTTCGCTTTTGAGCGGTCTGAGCACCAGGTCGTCATCAGTGATGCCTGCGCGGACGAACGCGATGTCGATGATGCGTTCGCGCAGATGCAGCAGTGCCGCGGCGGTGTCGGTTTCAGTCAGATCTATGGTGACGTCCGGGTAGGCGGCTGAAAACGCCGAGATCGTAGCGGGCAGAATCTGCCAGAAGGCATGGGCGATTCCCGCGACGTGCAACGTGCCGCTGTGCCCGAGAGATGCCCGGTGCACCCGTTGCCGCGCCAGGTCGGCCAGGTCCAGGATTCGTCGAGCCTCGGCGACGAAGGCTTCACCTTCCTTGGTGAGCCTGATGGCCCGGCTCTGGCGAAGGAAGAGCGTAACGCCGAGATCCTTCTCGAGCGCCCTGATCTGCACGCTCAGCGGAGGTTGCGCCATGTGGAGCCGGGCGGCCGCCCGGTTGAAGCTGAGTTCCTCGGCGACCGCCAGGAAGTACCGCAGATGGTGAAGTTCCATGCCTCCGGCGGCCGATCTTGTCGTGGCCGCACCGTCGGCCGGGCGTTTGGCGGTCATGACGGGATCCGCACGACATGAGATGCGAGGATCACGTGTGAGCGGGTGTCGACCACGCCGGCCGTCTGCCTGAGCGCGTCGATGATCTCGGTGAGATGGGCCACGTCACGCAGTCGCACCCAGACGAGTGCGTCGTAGTTGCCGGAGACCGTGAACACCGCGAGGACTTCCCCCATCGCCGACGCCGCGTCGTCCATGGACTTCGGGCGGGTCCGGCCGGCGAACCGCAGCTCGATCAGCGCCTCGACCGGGAAACCGAGCTTTCGCTGGTCGACGCGAACGGTGTATCCCCCGATGACGCCATTCGCTTCGAGGCGCTTGAGGCGGCGAGTCACCGCAGTTTGAGACAGGCCGACCTTGGTCGCCAGGACGCTCGCGCTCGCCCGCCCGTCGACCGTCAGGGCGTCGATCAGTCGCCGGTCGATGTCGTCGACGACAACTTGGCTGGACACCTCGCTCGCCCTCCGGATCTTGCGGGGTTGTGTTGTGCAGCTCTGCTCGGTCCACGTTGACCGGGATGTTACAGCAGGTCGACGTTCGCGCCCTGCAGGAAGATCACTGAGTCGGCGTTCGTCTTGTCGACGATGGGCGAGTTCACGATGACCTTGGACGGGATCTCGCCGACGAGCTTGCGGACGTGCATGGCTCCGACGATCACCGGCCAGGCGTAGATCTGGGACGCCGCGTGACGCACCGTCGCGAACAGTTGACCGTTCAACACCGCCTGGCAGCCACGCACTGTTCCGTCCACGCCGGTCAGCAAGGTCTTGTCCTGCCGGTTCGCCGCCTTCAGCGCGTTGAACGCGCCGAAGGCCATGTCCTCGTTCTGGCAGAACGCGCCGTCGATGACCGGATACTTCGTCACGTAGGATTGCCACAGTGCCTGTGACTTGTCGGTGGTGAAGTTGCCGTAGTCCGAGGCGAAAACCTCGATGTCCGGGAACGCCTTTACGGCGTCGGCGAATCCGCGGTGCCGGTCGATGACGTTGCTGCCACCGGCGATGCCCTGCGTCTCGATGATCTTGCCCTTGCCCTTGCCCTTGAGCGCATTGCACAGCTTCGTGGTCATGTCGAACCCCATCTGGTAGTGGTCGGCCTCGATGGTCGTGAGGAGGCCGTCCACCGGTTTGGTCTCCAGCGCCACGTCACTGAGGTAGCTGATCACCGGCGTCCCGGCGTCGATGAACTTCTGCGCCGCCGTCGACAGGTTTCCCTGGATGATGCCGTTGAGGACGACCAGATCCCACTTCTTCGCCGCGGCATCCTGGATCTGACTCAGCTGCTTGCCCGGATCCCCGCCGGGGTCGAGCTGAGTCAGATTCACGTTGAACTGGTTGGCCCAGTACTTCTGCGAAGCGTAGCCCTGGGTGGTCCAGGGGATGACGTTGCCGTAGGACGAGGACAGCACGTTGAGGGTCTTTGAATCGCTGTTGCCGCTGTCCTTGTTGTCGCTTGGTGTGCTTACCTTCGTGCAGGCTGCCAGCAGAGATCCCAGCAGGCCGACCCCGGCGACGCCGGCACCCGCCTGCGCGAACGAACGTCGGGAAACACCGGGTCTGGTGTCGGTCCGGTGGTGCTTGGAGTCGGTCATGATGAACCTCCGGCGTCAGCGTCGGGTGATGGGTGAGTGCTGCGAAGCGGGTCCGTTCGTGGTCAGTGAATGTGGTGGCCGGCATCGACCGGGATCGATGCTCCGGTGATGTAACGGGCCTCATCGCTGGCGAGGAACACGACCACGTTGGACACGTCCTCGGCCTCGACATAGGGCACCGGCAACAAGTTGAGGCCGTAGAACGCCGACATGGCGTCGGAGAGGGTGGGGTTCTCGAGGTCTGGGCGGAACAACCGGTAGGTCGCTTCGTTGAGAAGCAAGTCGGTTCCCACGCCGGTGGGATGTACTGAGTTCACCCGGACCGAAGCGGGCCCGAGTTCCACCGCGAGGGTCTGCATCAGGCCGACGATGCCGTGCTTGGCCGTGGTGTACGCACCGAAGTGCATGGCGGGCCGCATCGCCAACGATGACGAGATGAGCACGATCGATCCCCCGTTCTGCCCTGCGGCGAGAATGGGCAGAGCAGCCATCACTGTGTTGAACACCCCCGTCAGGTTCACGTCCAGGACGGTGTCCCAGTCTTCGTGTCGGGTGTCTGCGATCTTGACGCCCGGGCCGTTGATGCCGGCGTTGGCGACCACGATGTCAAGGCCGCCTAGCTCGTCGGCCGAGGACTCGACGAACGTGCTGAGGGCGGTGCGGTCACGGACATCGAGTTCGGCGCTGATGATCCGCCGGCCCCGCTTCTCGACGAGTGCGATCGTCTCCTCGAGGTCGGCGGTGGACGCGGCTGGAGCTCCTTGCGCGTCCACCGGCCCGCAGACGTCGAACGCGATGATGTCGGCACCTTCAGCCGCCATCGCGACCGCGTGTGATCGTCCCTGGCCGCGGGCGGCGCCCGAGATCAGCGCGACCTTGCCGGCGAGCCGCGTGCCCATCAGAGAACCTCGGCGACGGTGAACGGAACCCAGGAGATGAAGCCGTAGAGGACGTCGCGGATGTCGATGGGCGAGGCGGGTGCCAGCGCGGCGGCCGGGTGGTCTGCCGGGAAGAGCCATTCGATGTCGTCGACCTGCGAGGCGAGGATGTCAGCGACGAACGGCACACGGACGCGCGCGATCTCGGTGCCGCCGGCTGAGGCCGACTCGCGGCTGGTGAAGTAGTTCAGGTGCCCGCCGACGGTGTCGAGCTTGTCCATACCGACGGAGGCATGGACGCGGATGAGCACCCGGTCGTCGGCATGCAGCTCGATGATGAGCCGGCCGGGCTCCGGTTCGGTGTAGGTCACGTAGCCGACGCTGGCGACATTGCCACAGGACTCCTTGGCGTAGGCGCGCATCCCGTCGTGTCCGAGCCAATGATGCGCGAAGTACCGGCCGTGTCCGGTTCCCGCGTCGCCGGGGAACACGCTGTCCCAGCCGTCGACCTCGGGAGCGATGTAACCGCATGACAGCTGGGAGTACTCACCGAACCCGGACGACGTGCCGGGGTGCGGAGCGACCCACAGATTGAGCAAGACATAACCCTCGTCGTGAGGTTCCAGCTCGTCCGGAAGGACGTCCCGCACGGCGTCGGCGTTCGCCGGCCTGTACGCGATGATCATCATCTGGGCGTCCTTGATGAGCTGACGCTCCAGGGACACGACGCCGTTCGTTCCGGTTGCGGTAACCGCGGTCATGGTGAGTCCTTTCGAAAGTCGGCCGGTAGGACGCGGCGTCAGGAGTTGGTCCACGCGGATGCCGGCGTCAGCAGCCGGGCGGCGCTCGTCGCCTCGTACGGCAGGCTGGTGCTCGGTGTGTTCACCAGCTCGAGGTAGAGGCCTATCGGGGTGCGCACGTACTGGATGGTGATTCCGGCATGCGGCATGTTTTCCAGGTGGACGGGTTCTCCGCACGGTGTGCAGCCGTGCGAGCGGAGGTAGTCGCCGGCGGCGGCGATGTCTTCGACCTGGATCGCGATGTGGGTCGCGCCGAGGTGGTGGTTGTGCGGCCACGCCGGGTTTTGATCCGTGCTGTCCCATTCGAGCAGCTCGACGACCTGCGAGGGGCCGAGCCGCACCATCGCCAGCACACCGGAGGCCCGGGCCGGCACGTCGAACTGGTCGCTCATCCAGCTACCGGCCGGGTCACTGAACGGCCCGGCGCGGAACAATTCCTCGCCGCCGAGGACCTCGACGAAGAAGCGGACGGCGGCGTCGAGGTCCGCGACGGTCCACGCGACGTGGTCAACGTTGGTGGCGGTCGGTATTCCCGTGGTGCGGGTTTCAGGCATGAGAAACTCCCCTGCGTGTCCCAGGTGGACACCCAGTCGGTCGTGGGTGAAAGGGTGTGCTGCTTCGGCCGTTCGCTCAGCCGCGGTGGTGCGCGCTGTGCGAGTGGGTGGGAGCGCCGGTATCGAGAAGCTCTACCGTGATGATCTCCAGCGGACCGTCTCCGACGTTCTCGAGGTCGTGGATGAGGTTCTCACCGGGCCCATAGCGCTGGAAGGACACCTGTCCCGGCGCGGGCTCGATGTAGCGGGCCGTTCCGTCTTCGAAGCGCTGGTAGGCGGAGCTGGCGCGAACACAGATCCAGAAATAGTCGATGGTGTGGTTGTGGAACGGAACCCGCGTCCCGGGCTCGATGGTGGAACCCCAGACGCGAACGGACTCGTTCTCGAACAGCACGGTGTTGCCGACCGCGAAGTTGGTGGGTGCTTCGGTCAGCTCGGCGGTGAACTCGCTGGTGTCGAACGTCGGTGTCGCGTTGTCGCTCATTCTCTGTCCTTTGTCTCTTGATCGTCGGGATTCGCTACGCCGGTTGAGCCGGCGGGTCCGTCAGACGGTCGGGATACTGCCGCCGTTGACCGCGTACTCGGCCCCGGTGACGAAGCTCGCGAGCGGGCTCGAGAGGAAGACGTTCACGGCAGCGACCTCGTCGACCGACGCGAGCCGGGCGAGCGGCAGCCGGCGCATTTCCGTGGCGAAGTGGTGGATCGCCTGTTCGGGCGTCATGTCCAGCTGGGACGCCAGGGCATCGGCGAACCCGCCGGGGCGATCCCACATCGGGGTACGGGTCGGGCCGGGACTCACGGTGTTGGAGCGGATGTTCTTCGGACCGAACTCGACGGACAGCGTCTTCATGAACATCAGGATCGATGCCTTGGTGACGTTGTACTCGGCGAAGAACGGATCGGGCATGCGCGCGGCGTCGGAGGCCACGCTGACGAGGGACCCTCCCCCGGCTTCGACCATCGCGGGGACGAGTGCGCGACACATCCGGACGACGCTGAGGAAGTTGACGTCGATCGAGCGCCGCCAGTCGTCGTCCGTCCCGTCGAGGGCGCTTTCGCGGACCGGGGCGATACCGGCGCAGTTGACCAGGATGGTCGGCGTGCCGAAGGCGTCGCGCGCTGACTGGAGCGTTTCGGTGCCGACCGCCGCCTCGGTGAGGTCCTTCTTCAAGAACACGAACTGCTCCCTGGCGAGGCTTTCCGACTCGCCAGGGTTCAGGTCGACGCCCACCACATTGGCGCCCTCGGAGATGAAGGCCCTGGCAGTGGCGAGACCGATTCCCGAGCCGGCGCCAGTGACGACGACGACCTTGTTTCTGAGCTGGTAGTCCATTCCGTGCTTCCTCTGTTTCGTCGTTCGCGGATGGGTGTCGGGAGCGCGCTGGGCGTCGATCAGATCGGGGTGCCGTATGAGGTCGTCTTGCCGGTGTGCCACGGGCCGTGCCCGGTGATGCGCGTTGGCTCGACGTTGATCAGGCAGAAGTCGTCCTCGCCGAGGTCGAGTCCCCACTTGCCGGTGTACTTGAGCGCGAGGTTGTCCATGAATCGCCTGGCCTTCACCGGGTCGAGGTCCACGGTCGCGTTTCCCTCGATGAGCAGGTGGCGATGCAGGCCGTTGTCGGCGATCACGTCGTCCATGATCGAGATGACGACGTGCGGGTCGCGCTGCACGTTCTTCGTCTTGATTCGCCAGGGTGGCGTGCCGATCTGGATCACGCCATCCGGGGTGATGTCCAGCCAGACAAAGGAAACGTGGGGCCGGCCGTTCGCGCGAATGGTCACGACATGGGCGTTGACCGGCGATTCCAGGAGCTTGCGGGCCTCGGGGTGGATCTCGATCGTCATGGCGTCCGCCTCCCTGCGACTAACTTCGCATCTGCTTGAACTATCGGTTTGGGTAAGTCAGGTGGTTCGGGGTCGTCAGAGACGGTGGCGGCGGCCCTGGCGGCGATATTGGCCGTGCAGACGTTGAGGATGACCGCGCACACGAGGATGATGCCGCCGACCAGCGGCTTCATGTAGATGTTGAGGTCGCTCTGATCCAGCCCGTTCTGCAGGATCGTGTACAGCAGGACACCCACGAGGGTCTGCCGGATTCCGCCGATGCCACCGAACAAGCTGTTGCCGCCGAGCACGACGCAGGCGAAGACCGGGAGCAGGTTGTTCAGCCCGGTATCCGCCTGAGCGGACCCGAGGTAGCCGACGTTGACGAGACCGCCGATCGAGTACAGGACACCGGCACCGACGAACACGTAGATGACGATGCGGGTGGCCGGAACCCCGCTGAGGATCGCCGCCTGGCGGTTGGCGCCGGCCATGTAGACGTAGCGACCGATCCGGGTCTTGGCGAGAACGAGGTAACTGACAGCCATGATCGCCGCGGCGAAGACGGCGATGAGGGGTACGGGTCCCCAGGTACCTTGCGCGATGTGGGTGGCCAGCCCGGTGCTGGCGGCGACCGAGTTGCCTTGCGCGAAGTAGTAGGCCAGGCCCTGAGCGACGAGCAGGACCGACAGGGTCGCGACGAAGCTCGGGACGCCGATGCGGGTGACGACGAGGCCGTTGATCAGGCCGAACAGCAGACCGATCGCGATCGCGAGAACGAGGCCGGCGACCTGGCCGCCGCCGACGATGATCTGGCCGACCCAGGGAATGGGGAACGCGGTGCCGGAGACGACGATCGATGCGGACAGTCCGCTCACCGAGGCGACGGCTGCGAAGGAGAGATCGATTTCTCCGAGGATGACGACGAATGTCAGGCCGGTCGCGAGGATCGCCAGCACGGATGCCTGGATAGCTATGTTCTTGAGGTTGGCGGTGGTCGGGAAGGTATCGGGCGCGATCACGGAGAAGATGATGATCACCGCGACGAGCGCGGTCAGCGGGGCGATTGTCGGCAAGCTTCGCAGGACCCGGCTGCGGAAGGAAGGTCGGCTGGTCACGCGGTGATCTCCGTTTCGCCGAGGTGCGCCGCGCTCATGAGCGCCGAGCTGCTGGCTGACATGTCGTGAAGATGGGCACGGATGCGCCCTTGTTGGGCGACGTAGACACGGTCGGCTACAGCCAGGACGCTCTCGGGTTCAGCGGACACGACGAGGATCGCTGTGCCAGAGGTGTCTGCGGTCTGTCGAATGAGACGGGCGACCTCGTCCTTGGCGCCGACGTCCATGCCGCGGGTCGGTTCGACGAGGATCATCAGCCGCGGTGCTCGCACCAGGCAGCGGGCGAACAGCAGCTTCTGCTGGTTGCCGCCGGACAGGGTGCCGGGCAGCGTCTTCGGGCGGCAACTCTTCACCGACAGCTGGGCGATCTGGTCGTTCGTGATCGACGTCTCCCGGCTCTTGGACAGCCGCAGGCCCACGAGGTTGTGCAGTTGGGCGAGGGTCACGTTCGCGGCGGCCGACTGGCCCAGCGCCAGCGCGTCGCGCCGGTCCTGGGGGATGTAGGCCGAACCGAGGTGCCGGACGGAATGCTCGGCGGATCGCACCGCCTGGCCGGCCACGAAGACGGCTCCGGTTCGGTGGTTACGGATTCCGAACGCGATCTCGGCGAGCTCGACGCTGCCGGAGCCCATGTCTCCGAACAGACCGACGACTTCGCCGGGGTGAACTTCGAGGCTCATGTCCTTCACTCGGGGAAGGGCGCCGCAGTTCGTGATCGTCAGATACGGGCGGCCGGCGGGGACGGGCTTGAGCCGACATTCGGCTCCGGTGGTGGTTGATCGTCGTCGACTGTCCCCGACCATGAGCTGGACGAGACTCTCCTTGGTCGTCTCGGCCGTGATGCGATGGCCCGCGACCTTGCCGTTGCGTAGGACGGTCGCCGTATGGCTGTGGGCCATGACGTCGTCGAGGAAGTGCGTGATCAGCACGAAGGAGGTGCCGTCGTCGCACATTCGCGACACGAAGTCGAACAGGCGGTCGGCCTCGGCTACGCCGAGGGCTGAGGTCGGTTCATCGAGGACAACGATCCGCCCGCCCGAGAACAGGGCACGAGCGATCTCGATCATCTGCTGTTCGGCGATCGACAGATCGGCGATCTTGGCGCGAGCGTCGATGGAAAGCCCCAGCCGGTCCAGGTGTTCCTGCGCGATGGTGCGGGCACGTCGCCACCGGACGATGCGTTCGGAGTGCCCGAATCCGCCGGTGACGAGATTCTCGGCGACCGTCAGCGGCGGATACAGGGACATCTCCTGGGAGATGATGCGTACGCCCGCCCGGATCGCGGTCATCGGTGTGAAGTCGAGTTCCTCGCCCGCGACCGAGACCTTGCCGCTGCTGGGCCGGATCGCACCGGCCAGTACCTTGCCCAGGGTGCTTTTACCTGCACCGTTCTCACCGAGAAGGGCGCGCACCTCACCGACGCCGAGGTCGAAGTCGACCCCGTCCAGCGCCGTGATGCCGGCGAACCGGACAGTGATGTCGGAAAGCTGGACGAGCGCGTCCACGTGGTCGGGCGCGGGGGAAGCCTGCGTGGCGGCAGCGGTCACGGGGATACTCCCTTACTCGTCGTTGAGTACTCGTCGTCGAGGCGGCATGCGCTGGTAGGCAGACACTAAGTAGTGACCGGCCTCACGGTCCAATATCCGTATCGGTAGCTGTCGATACTTTCGACGTACCTGATCCATGGCCGGCACCCACAACGCCGGGGCGCAGTCGACGCATACACGCTGCGTGAAGGCGCTGCATGACGCAGATTTCCTGCGTCGATGCCCGACCATGTCAGTTGGTTGTTGCCGTGCTCGAAGGCGCCCCGTTGCATGTGCGGTGCACGTGTCCAGCGGACGAACGGACCAAGATCGATGACCCAAGCCTTGAGCCGAACGAATGTCACTCTCAGCGACCGGTACGAGGTCGACGAGGGCGATGTCATTCTCAACGGGACGCAAGCGCTTGTACGGATGCTGCTCACTCAGCGACGGCTCGACCGTTCCCGTGGCTTGCGTACCGGCATGTACGTCAGCGGCTACCCCGGTTCACCTCTAGGCGGGCTCGACCTCGAAATCGCACGCAGCAAGAAGCACTTCGACGACGACTTCGTGTTCCAGCCCGCGGTCAACGAGGAGTTGGCCGCGACCGCGGTCGCGGGGACACAACTCATCGAACAGACACCAGGGCGGCGTGTCGACGGCGTCACCGGCTTCTGGTACGGCAAGACGCCCGGTCTGGACCGGGCGACCGACGCGATCCGACACGCCAACACCGCCGGAACCAGCCACCTCGGTGGGGCAGTCGCACTGGTCGGTGACGACCCGATGTCGAAATCGTCCACGATCCCCGGCGCATCCGAATCGATCTGCCGAAGCCTGATGATGCCGTTGTTCGCGCCGTCCAACCTGGCCGAGATCGTGGAACTCGGCCTGCACGCGGTCGCGATGTCACGAACCACCGGGCTCTGGACGGCCCTCAAGGTGGTGTCCGACCTGGCCGACTCCTCCGCGGTCACCACGTTCAAGGACACGTTCGACGCCGTCCCGCCCGCCCCCACCGCCTCCCGCGGCAAGTCACCTGTCCTGCTCGCCACGAACTCGGTCAAGGCCGAAGCCGACCTGGTCACCACCCGCTGGGCGAAGGTGGCGGCCTACAGCCGGAACGTGGGACTGAACCGCGCCGTCAACGACGTCCAGAACCCCGAACTGGTCATCGTGTCCGCTGGAGGCGCGTACTCCACGCTGCGTCGCGCCCTCATCGAACTCGACGCCTCCCTCGATGACCTGGCTGCCGCGAACGTCCGCCTGGTTCAACTGCGGATGCCGTGGCCCCTCACCGCGCACGACGCCGAGCAGCTGTTCGCGGATGCCCAGCGCGTGTTCGTGATCGAAGACAAGACCCCGTTCGTCGAGACCCAGCTGAAGGAACTGCTCTATGGCGCCGTAGACGCGCCGGTCATCCTCGGCAAGGCCGATGCCGATGGTGAGTTGCTGCTGGACGCGTTCGGGGCGCTCACCGCCGACGACATCAAGAAGGCCCTGCACAGAGTTCTGCCCGGAGAGCTCATCCCCGCCCCGGCCACACCCGCGGTGACGCCCGATCGGCGGGCGCTGCCGGTACCGCTGACGGTTCTGCCCGCTCGCACCGCGTTCTTCTGCTCCGGCTGCCCGCACAACATCTCGACGAAGGCCGGGTCCGACGAACTTGTCGGTGCCGGTATCGGCTGCCACGCATTGGTGATGGTCGATCCCGCCCAAGCGCGTGGGAACATCCTCGGCGCACCCCAGATGGGCGGTGAGGGCGCCCACTGGTTCGGCATCGCGCCGTTCACCACCGACCGGCACTTCTCGCAGAACATCGGCGACGGAACCTTCCACCATTCGGGATCGCTCGCAGTCCGGGCCGCCGTCGCGGCCGGCGTGACGATGACGTTCAAGGTTCTGTACAACGACGCCGTTGCCATGACCGGCGGCCAGAGCGCGAGCGGCAGGCTCAGCGTCCCGGACCTGGCACGCTGGCTGGAACTCGAAGGCGTGCAGCGTGTCGTCATCACCACCCCCGAACCGCGCGGCTACGCGCGGTCCTCACTCGGCCCGAACACGACAGTGCGGCACCGGGACGACTTCGACGAGGTCGCGGCCGACCTGGCAAAAGTCGACGGCGTCACCGTCATCATCCACGACGACCGCTGCGCCACCGAGGAACGACGAATGCGCAAGCGCGATCTACTGCCCATCGTCACCGAACGCGTATGGATCAACGAGCGCGTCTGCGAAGGCTGCGGCGATTGCGGTGAGAAATCGT
Source organism: Amycolatopsis thermoflava N1165 (assembly GCF_000473265.1). Taxonomy (NCBI): domain Bacteria; kingdom Bacillati; phylum Actinomycetota; class Actinomycetes; order Pseudonocardiales; family Pseudonocardiaceae; genus Amycolatopsis; species Amycolatopsis thermoflava. The sequence continues at coordinate 800,666 of NZ_KI421511.1, read as the reverse complement.
CCTGCTTGTCCGTCGCTCCCGTGGAGACGGAGTTCGGTCGCAAGACACAGATCCACCAGGCGTCGTGCAACTCGGACATGTCCTGCCTGCACGGCGACTGCCCCTCGTTCGTGATGGTCGACGTTCCGGACAAGCCGGTGAAACGCAAACCGCCGAAGCTGCCGGTGACCCTGACATCTCCCCAGCCACGTTTCGACACTTCCGACTTCCTCATCCGGATGCCTGGCGTGGGCGGAACCGGCGTGGTGACGACCTCCGCGATCGTGCAAATGGCCGCCATGCTCGACGGCAGATACGCGGCTGGCCTCGACCAGACCGGGCTGGCACAGAAGGGCGGCCCCGTCGTCTCCGACGTCCGGATCGCCCATCAGCCCATCGACGCCGGCGTACGCGCTTCGAGCGGGTCCGTCGCGGTGCTGCTCGGGCTCGACCCGATCGGCGCCGCCTCACCGACGACACTCGAGACCTGCTCACCGGCCCGCACGATCGCGGTGGTCAACACCGGCGCGCTGACCACAGCCTCAATGGCGGTCGACACCGCCACTCCCCCGCTCCGCAGGGAGGACGTACGCGCGACGGTCGACGCCGGCACCCTCGGCGACGCTAACGTCTACGTTGACGCATTGCACCTCTCCGAGGCTCTGTTCGGCGACCACATGCCCGCCAACCTCGTCCTCCTCGGCGCCGCCTACCAGCACGGCTGCCTCCCGGTCAGCGAACAATCGATCATGAAGGCCATCGAGATGAACGGGACCGGCGCATCCAACAACGCTGCCGCGTTCAACTGGGGCCGCGCCCTCGTCATCGACGAACACACAGTGCTGGAAGCAGCCGGTCTCAGGCCCACCGATCCGATCCCAGTGCGCGATGCATCGCGAAAGATGATCGCCGACGCGAACATCAGCGATGCTGTGCGCGAAGTGGTCGCCCGTCTCGCCGACGACCTCGTCGACTATCAGAGCACCTCGTACGCCCAATCGTTCGTCGACTCGGTCGCCGAGTTCAACCGGGCGGAGACGCGAACTCCCGGCGCGGATGCCAGTGACCTCACCGCCGCCTACGCTCGCGGCCTGCACCACCTGATGGCGTACAAGGACGAGTACGAGGTGGCACGACTGCATCTGCTGCCGTCCGAGCGCGAACGGATACGACGTGAGTTCGGGCCGAACGCCAAGGCGAGCATCATGCTGCACCCACCGCTGCTGCGTGCGCTCGGACTCAAACACAAGATCCGGCTCGGCCCGTGGTTCCTACCCGCGCTGTTCGTCCTCGCCCACCTGAAGCGGGTGCGCGGCACCCGCCTCGACCTGTTCGGCTATGCGAAAGTTCGCCGGATAGAGCGCTCCCTGATCCAGGAATACCGCGCAGCCGCGTCGGCCGCGATCACGACGGTGACCGCCGACAACACCGACGACGTACGGACCGTGCTCGATGCCGCCTTCGAGGTACGCGGCTACGAGCACGTGAAACTTCGCAACGTCGACCGGTTCCACGAGACGGTCGCCGCGGCGCTCGCACGCCTCGGTTCGGCAAGCTGAGGCAGCCGCTCACTACCCCGACGCGGCGCGCGGGGCCGGGTTCGAGGAACGTCACCTGGAGGGTGGTGACCCCGGCCTCGCGCAGCGCCGCCCGGCGCTCCGTGACCAGCCCCTTCGGCCCGACCAACGAGATCGCCCGTAGTAGCGCCGCCACCCAATCCGTCTCGGAAAAACGCTGCTACGGCAGTTAGGCGAGTGGGTGGCCGCGGCGTAGCGCAACCAGGACCAGATGTGGTCGGAGCTGTTGACGACACACTGAACCAGGCATGATCGACTTCGCGTCACCGGAGATCCGGAGCCTGCTCACCACACTCGCCCTGTTGGCGCTGGTTCCCCTTTCGCGGCAAGGGATCGGGACACGGCGAGCCAGGCGCGGGCGGGCATGGACAGCGTGAGGGGACACCTCCCCGGCCTGCTCGGCCCACGTCCAGCCGTTCTTCCGCTCCAGCCCGTCACCAGCCCGGACACATACTCCCACGCCCGCCCCCGCGGTTCCGACCGAGCGAACCGGCCCGCGATCCGCTCATCGACCACCACGGACGACGATCCACCACACCACAATCAAGTGCCGTTGCAGTGGAGCAGGTCCCGAGCCCGTTGCGCGCGGTCAGTATCACCGTCGGCACGGAACCGCCCAAGCTTGAACCCGCAACCGTTGCGCTGGTCTTCGCCGACGTAGCGCCAAAGTCCGGGCCAGAGGTTGCGGACGTTGTCCTGCGTGTCCGGGGTCGCGTCGGGCGAGGTGAAGACACCGAAGTGGACATCACGTCATTCAAGCCACCTCCCGGGCCCACAGCCACGGCCTGTCGATCCCATCATGAAGCCGCGGAGGTGCCGGCCATTGTGGACCTCACGGCGGCTGATCGGAGCTGCGGCGGCAGAGAACCCTGCGGTTAGAGGTGGATCGTCAGGCCCTGAATAACGCGGTCCGCTTCCGCGACAGTGGAACCGAGAACCCGACATCGAGGAGCCGACCATGTCACGCGCACCCATCGACATCATTATCCCGGACCTGTCAGGAAAGCTCGCCGTCGTCACCGGGGCGAGCGACGGCATGGGCTTGGGTATGGCCGCACGCCTCGCGTAGGCAGGAGCAGAAGTGATCATGCCCGTGCGCAACCCACGCAAGGGGGAAACAGCGATCACCATGATCCGGGATTCTGTGCCCGCTGCGAAGGTTTCGCTGCGAGAGCTCGACCTGTCGTCGCTCAATTCCGTTGCCGCACTCGGTGACACGTTGCGCGAAGAAGGGCGGCCGATTCATCTCCTGATCAACAACGCGGGTGTCATGACCCCACCGGACCGGCAAACCACGGCCGACGGGTTCGAACTGCAGTTCGGCACGAACCACCTGGGTCACTTCGCGCTCGTCGCGCACCTGATGCCGCTCCTGCGGGCCGGTCGCGCGCGGATGACCTCGCAACTGAGCGTCGCCGCGAACCAAGGCTCGATCAACTGGGCCGACCTGAACTGGGAACGCACCTACGACGGGACGCGCGCCTACAGCCAGTCGAAGATCGCATTGGGTCTGTTCGGCCTGGAACTCGACCGGCGCAGCCGCGCGGGCGGATGGGGGGAACGACGGAGGTTCGGGTGCGACGAGAGGCGGATGGGCTTCGGGCATCGCGGGTGTGGTCACGGCGTCGACGACCGCCTCGTACAGCGGCGTCGGTTCCAGCAGCTCGTCGTCGAGATCGCTGGACGTGGCGAAATGGCCGACGTTTCCAGGCTCGAACAGCCAGTGGGACATGATGGTTTCAGTGCTCCTCTCACGGATGCAGCGGCCGAGGGGGAGACAGCAGCCAACGGCCGCCGACCTGATGCAGCGGCGATGCTCTGCTCGCGGCACGGGCAGCACGGCGTGCCGATCGGGGCTTTACGCTGTCTGCCGTGCCGGGAGAATGGGGCGAGGCAGAGCGTGCTGCGCTGGTCGCGCTGCTGTGCCGCTCGGCCTAGATGATCTGGCGCGACATCACCGAGGAGGTCAGCGTCCGCGGGAGCGCTCCAGCGGTGTGGCACGAGCACAACCCGGCCACCCGTTCGCACTGCCGGAACCGGCTGACCAGCCAGGCAGGACCTCGCCGCGTGGCGAGAGTCGAAGTTGGGTTCCTGACCTTCCTCGACACGGAATATTCCGCCCAGCCACGGGAGATCCGCGAGATCCCAGCGGTGCTCTTCCACCTTGGCAGCCTCGTACCCGGCGAGATCGGCAGATCGGTGATCGGCTCGCGTCAGGCCTCAGGCCGCGGCCTGGGCATCGCACGTGCGATTTGCTCAACGACTGATCGATTGCGGCATCACGGTGATCTCCGGCCTGGCGAGGGGCATCGACACCGCAGCGCACCCCCAGGCGCTCGATGCTCCCGGACACAGTCGCGGTCAGCGGCACCGGCATCCTCAGGTCCTGTCCGCCGGAGGACCGGGACCTGCAGTCCCGCATCGCCCAAACCGGGCTTGTGCTGTCGCAGTTCTGGTCGGATGCCCCACCTCGCAAGCACAGCTTCCCGATGCGCAACGCCGTGATGTCCGGGTACGGGCGCGCAACCAGAGTTGTGGCGGCGGGAGTGCACAGAGGTGCGCGGATCCACGCCCGGCAAGCCGTCGCGCACGGTCGGACGGCGATCCTGACCGATCTCGTCGTGCAGGCGAACCGCTGGCCCGCCGACCTCATCGGCCGACCCGCCGTCCACGTCGCGCACGGCACTGCCGAGGCGACGGCGATTGTTGAGGACATCATCGCCCCCTGCGACGAAGTCAACGAACTGCTGGCCTTCGCCGTGCAGCGATGACGCCCGAGGCACTTCCCGAGCGGCTTGCGCGACTGCAGCCGCACCCGGCCCCCGGCCGCGTACCGCGGTTGGGGACCGGGCCGCCGCCTAACCGAATGCCGCCGACGCCCAGAGCCCGCGGCTTGTCATCTGGAAGGCTGCCGAAGGCGTATCCTCCCGAGTTCCCGCTCGCGCTGTCGCACCGGTTCGAGTGGGCAAGCCAGTGCGAGAGGCCACGCGGGAGCTCAGGATCAGGGAGTCGTGTTTGCACACCTGAGTCAGCACCGAGCACGCGGAGCTGGCAGCGGTGAAGCGGCGGATCCGCCAACTGGAGACCGGGCTGGAGGTCCCAAGCCTCGCGGAGCGGGGACTGTCGGTGAAAACTGGCCTGCCAGCTGCTGGAAGTCACTATGGGTTCTACGATTGGCGGGTGCACCCCGGGTACGGACGGGGCTGCGGCCGTGCCTGGGCATCATGGTCAGCCGCAGAGCGGTTTTCTTGGTGTAAGCCTCAGAACTGTGGACTGGTCCATTGACAGCACCCCAGAACACAAACTCGTCGCGAACGCCCTGGATATTGCCATCAGCAACCGAGAAACCGACTTTGATCACCGCAGCTTGTAGTCCTCCAGCAGCCGGCGCCCGATGATCATTCGCTGGATGTCGGCGGTGCCTTCGCCGATCAGCAGCATCGGCGCCTCGCGGTAGAGCCGTTCGATCTCGTACTCCTTGGAGTACCCGTAACCGCCGTGGATGCGGAAGGCGTCCTCCACCACCTGCGCGCAGTACTCCGAGGCCAGGTACTTCGCCATCCCGGCCTCCAGGTCGTTGCGCTCGCCCGAGTCCTTCTTCCGCGCCGCCCGCACCATCATCTGGTGCGCCGCCTCGACCTTGGTGCCCATTTCGGCCAGGCGGAAGAGCACCGCCTGGTGCTCGGCGATCGGCCGGCCGAAGGTCTCCCGCTGTTGCGCGTAGGCGACGCCGAGTTCGAACGCGCGCCAGGCCACCCCGCACCCGCGGGCCGCGACGTTGACCCGCCCGACCTCGACGCCGTCCATCATCTGGTAGAACCCGCGACCGGGCTCGCCGCCGAGGATCTGCGAGGCGGCGATCCCGTAGTCGTCGAAGACGAGTTCGGTGGTGTCGACACCCTTGTAACCCATCTTCTCGATCCTGCCCGGAACCGTCAGACCCGGCGCCACCTCACCGAAGCCGGCGGGCTTGTCCACCAGGAACGTGGTCAGGTTCCGGTGCGCAGGCCCGGCGGCGGCACCGGTCTTCACCAGCACCGCGACCAGGGTCGACGATCCCCCGTTCGTCAGCCACATCTTCTGGCCGTTGATCAGGTACCCACCGTCGTGCGGGGTGGCGCGGGTGCGGATGGCGGACACGTCGGAGCCGCAGCCGGGCTCGGACATGGAGAACGCGCCGCGGATCTCGCCGGTGGCCATCTTCGGCAGGTAGTGGCGTTTCTGCTCCTCGGTGCCGTGATGCATGAGCAGGTGAGCCACGATGAAGTGGGTGTTGATGATGCCCGACACGCTCATCCAGCCGCGGGCGATCTCCTCGGCCACCAGCGCGTAGGTCAGCAGCGACTCGCCGATCCCGCCGTACTCCTCGGGAATCGTCAACCCGAACAGGCCAAGTTCCCGCATCCCTTCGACGATATCGGCGGGGTAGGCGTCGGCGTGTTCGAGTTCGGTCGCGACCGGGATGATCCGGTTGTCCACGAACGCGCGGACGGTCTTGAGGATGTCGTCCTGGACGTCGGTCAATCCTTCGGTACGGCACAGTTCACGCGCCATCGCTGTCATCTCTCCTCGTCATGATCAGCCCGTTGTCGGCGAGCCTCCCGATCTCCCGGCCGGACATCCCGAGCACCTCGGCCAGGGCCCACTCCGTGTCCGCACCGAACTCCGGCGCCGGCTCGGCCTCGCGGTAGCGCGAGTTCCAGCGCAGCGGGGAGGTGGCGGTGACCATCGGGCCCACCCCGGCCTGCTCGACCTCGGTGAGCACCGGCGACTCCGCACCCCGCCGCCAGGCCGCCACGACCTCCGAGGGCGAACGGAACTCGCCGGCCATCACCCGGGTGCCGCGCGCCGCCTCGAGCACCTCTCCCACGGTGCGGGCGGCGAACCACGGTGCGAGGACCGCCTCGATCAGGCCGCGGTGCCGGTACCGCTCCCCCTCGACGTCGAAATCGGTGCCGTGCACCGACGACAGGGCAGCGAACACCGCTTCCGTCCCGGTCATCCGCATCAGGTCCCGCCACTGGGCGCGGGTGATCGCCACCGCGACCACCCGGCGACCGTCGGCGCACGCGAAATCCACTCCGAACGCGCCGAACAAGTGGTTGCCGAGCCGGGGCCGGTCCTGGCCGGCCTCGGCCACCTCGGCGAACCAGCCCAGATGCGCCACGTGCGCCGCGGCCACGTCGGCCAGGGCCAGCTCGACCAGGCACCCGTCACCGTGCACCGCCCGCCGGCGCCATCCGGCCAGCAGCCCGGACACCGCGAGCAGCCCGGTGGCGATGTCCCAGGCGGGCAGGACGTGGTTGACCGGACGGCGCGAATCGGCCGGACCGGTCAGCGCCGGCACGCCGTAGCGCGGGTTGACCGCGTAGTCCATGGCGGCCCGGCCGTCGGGATAGCCCTGGATGTGGACGTGCACGAGGTCGGCTCGGCGAGCACGCAACCGGTTGTGGGACAGGAAGTCCCGGCCGATGGTGTTGTCGACGAACAATCCGGCGTGCGGGCCGGGCGCGGTGATCAACGCGGCCGCGAGTTCCTGCCCTTCCGGCACGCGGAAGTCGACGGCGACAGACTTCACGCCCTTGTTCATCCCGGCCCAGAACAGGCTCCGGCCGGTCCCGCTCAACGGCCACCGGCCCGCGTCCACCGGCCCGGTGACCGGGTCCAGCCGCAGCACCTGCGCCCCCATCTGCGCGAGCGTCATGCCGGCCAGCGGACCGGCGACGAAACTCGTGGCCTCCACGACCCGCAGCCCACGCAGCGGAGCGGTCATTCGACCAGCTCCAGGACGGCCGCGAGGCCCTGGCCGCCGCCGATGCACATCGTCTCCAGGCCGTAGCGCGCCCCGCGGCGGCGCATCTCGTGAGCCAGCGTGGCCAGGATCCGGGCGCCCGTGGCTCCGACTGGATGGCCCAGCGAGATGCCCGATCCACTGACGTTGACCCGCTCCAGGTCGCGATCGGTGAGGTCCCATTCCCGGAAGCAGGCGATCACCTGGGCGGCGAACGCCTCGTTGATCTCCACCAGTTCGATGTCGGACAGTGCGAGGCCGGCGCGGTCCAGTGCCTTCGCGACCGCCGGCACCGGACCGAGGCCCATGGTGCGCGGCGGCACCCCGGCCACCGCCCAGCTGACCAGGCGCAGGATCGGCGTGAGGCCCAGCTCCGCCGCGGCGTCCCGGGTGGTGACGATGCACGCGGCCGCGCCGTCGTTCTGGCCGCTGGCGTTGCCCGCGGTGACGGTCGCCTCCGGGTCGCTGTTCACCATGACGGGCCGCAGTGTGCTCAGCGCGTCGAGCGAGACGCCGGGCCTCGGGTGCTCGTCGGTGTCGACGACGGTGGCGGGCGCTCCGCGACGGCCGGGCACGGTGACCGGCAGGATCTCCTCGGCGAAGCAGCCGTCGGCGGCGGCCTTCACCGCACGCTCGTGGGAGCGCAACGCCCACTCGTCCTGTTCCCGCCGGGAGATCGAGTACTCGCGCCGCAGGTTCTCGGCCGTCTCGAGCATCCCGCCCGGCACCGGGTGGTCCTTCCCGCCGGCGGTCACCCGGGCCCGCGCGAGCCTGTCGTGCAGCCGGGGCCCGTCGCCCTTGACGCCCCAGCGGATCTCGTCGGTGTAGAACTCGACGTTGCTCATCGACTCGGCGCCCCCGGCGATGACGACCTCGGCGGCGCCGGTGGCGACGCTCATGGTGGCGTCGATGACGGCTTGCAGTCCGGATCCGCAGCGGCGGTCGATCTGCGCGCCGGGCACGGTCACCGGCAGGCCGGCGTCGAGCGCGGCGACCCGGCCGATCGCCGGGCTCTCCCCGCTGGGATAGCACTGCCCGAGACGCACGTCGTCGACCCGGTCCACCGGCAGGCCGGTCCGCTCGATCAGCTGCCGCAGGGTCTGCGCGGCGAGCTCGGTCGCCGACAGCGTCCGGAACGCGCCGCCGTAGCGGCCGACGGGGGTGCGCAGGGGGTGGCAGATGACGACCTCGTGGTTCATGGTCAGACTCCCTCTCGCAGTGCCAGCTCGCGCAGTGCGGCGGCGCGGATCTTGGTTCCGTTCGTGCCGGAGGTGGTGGGCATTTCGTCGATCAGGCGGACCCGGGACGGCACCTTGAACTTGGCCAGGGTCTGGGCGCACCACTGCTTGAGCTCGTCTTCGCCGGGCCGGTCCGGGCCGTAGGGCACCACGAAGGCCACAGCGATGGTGCCGCCGTCGCCACCGGGCACGCCGACGACTTTGGCCATCGCGACCGCGGGGTGCGCCGCCAGCCGGGTTTCGATCTCGGCCGGGTCGACCAGGAATCCCCGCAACCGCAGCACGTCACCGATCCGGCAGAGGTACTGCACGGTTCCGGGGGCGACCAGCCGGCCGAGGTCGCCGCTGCGGAACCAGCCGTCCTCGGTGAACACCTCGCCGGCGACCGCGGGATCACCGAGGTAGGCGTCGACGACGTTCGGACCGCGGAACTGCATCTCGCCCTCGGCGCCGTCCGGCACGGTTTCCCCGGTGACCGGGTCGGCCACCCGCACCTCGATCGCCTCCGTGACCACCTGGCCGCCCCCGGACCACCGCAGCTCCGCCGGATACCGCCGGGGCCAGAACGCGGTCAGCGCGAACAGCTCCGACGATCCGTACACGCCGGCGACGGTGGTGCCGAACTCCCGCTCCGCCCAGGCCGCGAGCTGCCGGGACCGGCCCTCGAAGTCCGCGATCCCGATCCACCGCAACGGCAGGGGCGCGGGGTGGTCCTGCCAGGCCCGCTCGATGCGGCCGAGGAGGTCGTCCGCGCCGATGACGTGGGTGACCCGGTGGCGCACCATGTCGGTGAGGACGCCCTCGGCGTCGAACACCGGCTCCAGGGCCACCGCGGCGCCGGAGAAGACCGCGGCCATCGCCGCGACGAACCCGAAGACCCCGGACAACGGGAGCGCGCCCAGCATGACGTCCCCGGGCCCCAGGCCGATGCGCTCGCCGGCGGCGACGAGGTGCTCGGCCATGCCGGATTCGCCGTGGGCGGCCAGTTTCGGGCGGCCGGTCGAGCCCGAGGTGGTGAACGCCGTGGCCAGGCCCGGAACCGGGCACGGCCGCAGCTCACCACCGCCGGACGCCTCGGGGAACGCCGACGCCCCACCGCCCACGTCGTAGGCCGCCACCTCGTCCGGGGACGCCGGTGCCGCCCCGGGCGCGGTAGTCACCAGGCACACCGGCGGCTCGGCCGCGGCCGCCTCGTGCGCCGCGTGCAGGACCCGGCGGAGGTCGAGGTTCATGAAGTCGTGGGCGATCACCACCGCCCGGGGCCGGGCCATGCGCAGGACGTGCGCGACCTCGTCCACGTTGTACCGGGTGTTGATCCCGATGACGTGCGCTCCCACCGCCAGTGCGGCGAACTGCGCGGCGACGGCGTGCGACCAGTTCGGCAGCCAGACACCGACGCAGTCCCCCGCGCCGATCCCGTGCGCGCGCAGATCCTCGGCCATTCCGGCGGCCAGGTCACGCAACTGCCGCCGGCTGACCGGCCGCGCCGGAGACCGGCCGGCGTCGGCGTCGTACAGCACCACGGCGTCGGGTTCGGCGTCGGCGAGTCCGGCGAACACATCGAGCAGACGCGGGGTCACGGTCGTCCCTCCTTCATCTCGCCCAGCCAACCGTCCAGGACCTTCGCGAAGTCGTCCATCTCCTCCATCGGGTAGTGCCCGTATCCCGGCAGGAGCACGAACCGGCCGTCCGGCGCCTGCCGGGCGGACTCGGCCACCGATCGGGCATCGACCCACAGGTCGTCCTCGCCGGCCACGAACGTGATCGGGCACGGAATGCCCGGCAGCAGCGGGCGCACGTCATGCGTGCCCCACCCGATGAGGTCGCTGGTGGACACCAGCGGGTCTTCCCGGCAGTGCATGCGCGCGATCAGCTCGGCGCGCCCACGGGCCACCCGGCGGCCGACGACCGCGCGGGTACCCAGGTGAGTGCGATCGGCACGCGCGGCGGCGGCGCTGTCCTCCAGTTCCCGTTCCAGCGCGTGCAGCTGGACCCGTCCCGGTCCGGACTCGGCGCACATCGACACCGCCGCGTCCAGCCGGTCGCCGTACCGCGCCGCGAGGTCCTGGGCGATCTTGCCGCCGATCGAGCAGCCGACCACCACCGGCCGCGTCACCTCCAGGACCTCCAGCAGCCGCACGAGCCAGTCCGCGTACTCACGCAGGTCCCGCACCGCGCCCCCGGGCGCAGGCTCGGAATGCCCGTGCCCCGGCAGATCGGGCACGAGCACGCGGTATCCCAGTTCGCTCAGCGACCGCAGCGCGTGCCGCCACTGCACACCGCTTTGCCCTGCGGTGTGAACCAGCACCAACGTGGTTCCGTTCGGATCCCGCGGCGCGGCCTCCTGCACGAACCCGATGCGGTCGTGCAGCACCAGGTGGTGTGCTGTCACGGTGTGGACCGTCATGCGACCACCTCGGTGTGCTCGGTCCGGGCGAGGTCGCGGGCGACGTCCACGATGATCTCCAGGGCCTTGGTCAGCCGGAGGTACTCGTACGGATCACCGCTGGAGATGAACTCCCCGGTCATCAACCGGGCACCGAACCGGCTGTCCTCCGCGGTCAGCAGATCCGCCCAGATCCGGTCGGGCGCACCGAAGGTGAACGTGGCGCCGTGCGGCGAACGGCGGGTCACGTCGATGATCCGGCCCCGGTAGACGCGCAGGTGGACTTCGTGCTCGCCACCGCGCAGTCCGATGGTGCCGTCCCAGGACGCCACCGCGGACACGAACGCCGGGTTCGCCGTCAGTGCCTCGGCAAGCACCTTCCCCCACGCCACCGTGCCCACGTCCCGGTTCACGGGCCGCGGCCCTCCGTCACCCGCCCGCACGAGCGCGGTGGCCGTGCCCGACTGGATCACGGTGCCGGCACCGTCGCGCAGCTCGTTGTACCGGGACACCAGTCCCTGGCCACCCCCACGGCTGTCCGTCAGGCGGACGATCGTCACCGCGAGCGAGAGCTCGTCCCCCACCTTGATCGGCCGGTGGTAGGTCCAGCTCTCCTCGGTCGCCGCCACGATCGACGCGCTCACCAGCCCCAGCCGGGTCCACAGCCCGGCCGCCACCGCCGCACCGAAGGAGCCCTGCAGGACCGGTTTCCCGAACGACGTGCCCCGGGCGTACTCGACGCTGGTGTGCAGGGGGTGATCGTCGCCGCTGAGGGCGGTGAACCGCGCCAGGTCCTCCTCGGTCACCACCCTCGGTCCCGCCGTGAACCGCTGCCCGACCCGGAAGTCCTCGAAGTACATCCCACCTCCGCCGGTCACGCCGCACCGTCCGTCCGCTCGGACGAAACCGCGTACAGGTCGCGCTGGAACCGTTCCCTGATGGTGCTCACCCCGGCGAAGGTCACCACGGCCATCGCGATGATGTACAGCGACACCGCCCACGATCCGCCGGAGGCGGCGACCAGGGCCGTGGTGATCATCGGCGCCAGTCCGCCTGCCAGCACGGACGCCACCTGGAAACCCAGTGACGCTCCGGAGAGCCGGACATCGGCCGGGAACATCTCGGCGTACATCGCGGTCTGGCACCCGAACATCGACGCGTGGATCGTGAACCCGATGACCAGCGCGACCCCCAGCCACAGCAGGCTGCCGGTGTCGATCAGCCAGAACATCGGGAACCCCGCGACCGCCATGGCCACCGCGCCCGTCAGGTAGATCCGCTTGCGCCCGAGCCGGTCGGACAACGCGCCGAACACCGGGATGGTCACCACCTGCGTCAGCCCCGCGAGCATCACCACGAGCAGCATCGGCGTGCGGTCCAGCCCGAGTGTCTTCGTCCCGTAGTCGAGAATCCCGGAGATGAAGATGTAGAAGGTTCCGTTGACCACGAAGAACGCCGCGACCGCCTGCAGGATCTGCCGCCAGTACAGGCGGATCGCCTGCCCGACCGGCGCCTTGCGCACGCCGGCCCGCTGCGCGGCCGCCGAGGAGGCGTGCCGGAGCTCGGTGAACACCGGGCTCTCCTCGATCTTGAGCTGCACGTAGATCCCCACGACCACCAGCAGCAGCCCGGACAGGAACGGGATCCGCCAGCCCCACGCCTCGAACGAATCCGCCGGCACCAGCGCGGTGAGCAGCAGGAAGAACCCGTTGCCGAGGACCGCGCCGAGGATCGTGCCGGTGTTGACCAGCGAGCCGTAGAAGCCGCGCTTCGCCACCGGGGCGTGCTCCACCAGCAGCATCGCCGCACCACCCCACTGCGCACCGACACCCAGCCCCTGCACGATCCGCGCGACCACGAGCAGGACCGGCGCCCACATCCCGGCGGTGTCATAGGTCGGCAGCAGTCCCACCACGAACGTCGCCACACCCATCAACAGCATCGAGCCGACCAGCGGGACCTTCCGTCCGTAGCGGTCCCCCACATGCCCGGCGAGCACCCCGCCGAGCGGCCGCGCGACGAATCCCACCGCCAGCGTCGCGAACGACGCGAGCGTGCCCTGCACGCCGCCCAGCGTGGGGAAGAACAACGGACCGAACACCAACGCCGCCGCCGTCGAATACACCAGGAAGTCGAACCACTCGAGCACGGTCGACGCGATGGAGGCGAAGGCCAGCTTCCGCATCCTGCGCTCGTCCACCGCGAGACCGCCGTGAGCCGCATCGGCTCGGGCGGACGGGGACACGTCACGGTCCGTAGACACCGGGGGGACCTCCTCATCGATCGTCCACCACGGCCGCTCAGAACGAACGACCGTTCAGGCCAGTCAAGCAGGCGGTCCGCCCTGGGTCAAGCCCCGCCCGCGCCTGCCCGCACCACGCACACGGAGTCGACAGTGGACACTGGATCCGCCGCGTCAGGCCACGAAGGCGATACCGCCCGGTCCCAGCCGTGCTGGCGCGACGGGCACGATCACCCGATGCTCGCCGCTGCCCACACCGGGACCGGCCCCAGGCCGTCGAGGCGCCCCCGGTAGCGACCGGACGCGACGACGAGCTCGGTCCTGCCCGTGCCCGCCCGGCCGGAACGCCCGCTCGACGTGGTGCGGACGGCCGAGTGCTCGCGCCGCCCGCGCACGTCTCCGCGCCTCGGACAGGCCCGGACGTGGGTCGAGAAGCACCGGATGCCGGCCTCGGCCACGCCGTAACCACGGACGGGCCGAACCGGGCGGGCACCTCGCCGAGCCCGCCACAACACGCGTTCTTCCGACGAGGGGCGGACCTCAACTGCGAGCGCGGCCGGCCTGGTCAGCTCCGGGCGAACGCGCGCACCGCGTCCGGGTCGAGCTCGACCCCGAAGCCGGTCCCGTCGGGCAGGTGCAGCTCCCCACCCTCGTAGCGCAGCGGGGTGGCGAGGTGCTCGGCACGCATCAGCAGGGGCCCGAACAGCTCGCTCCCCCAGGTCACCGCGGGCAGTGCGCACGCCAGATGCAGCGAGGCCGCGGTGCCGACCGGACCGTCGATGGACGTGCCCATGTGGGCGGGGATCCCGGCGGCCGCCGCGACTTCCGCGATGGACCTGGTGGCCCTGAGGCCGCCGGACTTGCTGATCTTGAGCGAGTACACGTCGGCAGCGGCGAGCCTGGCGAGGCGGAGCGCGTCGCCCGGGGTGCGGAGGCTTTCGTCGGCCATGACGGGGATCGGCAGCGCCCGGTTGATCTCGGCGAGAGCCTCGACGTCGGCGCCGGGCACGGGTTGCTCGACGAGCTCGATGCCGCCGTCCGCGAGGCGGGGCAGGTGGGCCAGCGCCGTGCCGCGATCCCACCGCGCGTTGACGTCCACGCGCAGCCCCGCCGCGCCGGCCAGCTTGTCCGCGATGGCGGTGACGCGCCGGACGTCGTCGGCCGGGTCCTGGGCGCCCATTTTCAGCTTGAAGGTGCGGTGGGTCCCGGCGTCGAGCTTGGCGAGCGCCTCCTCGACGACGACCGGGGCTGGTTCGGTGCCCAGCGCCCAGGTGACCGGGACCGACCGGCGGACGACCCCGCCGAGGAGGGCGTGCGCCGGTACGCCCAGGCACCGGGCCCACGCGTCGTGCAGCGCGATGTCCACGGCCGCCTTGGCGTGCAGGTTGGCCGCCACCACGTCGCCGATGTCGCGCCCGATCCCCGCGATGTCGTCCACGTCGCGGCCGAGCAGGATCGGCGCCAGGTAGCGCTCGATGACGAGCTGCATGGTCTCCACCGACTCGCCACCCCACCACGGGCCCCCGGGCACGACGCCCTCACCCACGCCGGTGACGCCACCCGCGGTCCGCAGGTACACCAGCAGGACGGGCTGGACGTCCATCCCGACGCGGGCGAACCGGTGCGGTCGCCGCAGCGGCACGTCGAGCACGACCGTTTCGACGCGGTCGATGCGAAGATCGCTCATCACGAAGCTCCTCTGGTCTGCGACGGGCAGCGCCCCGGGCCCGCGGGCCCGGGGCGCGGGGGTTCAGGCCGGTTCGAGCACGAAGTCGTACTCGGCACGCACGCACCCGTCGGAGACCGGTTGCGGGTCGAGCACGAGTTCCGGCTTGGTCGCCTGCGCGACGTCGGAGTCGAGCCAGTCCCCGCCGGCGAAATACAGCTGCGTGGTGATCGGCCGGCAGCCGGGCGCCCGCACGATCAGGTGCAGGTGCGCCGGCCGCCACGGGTGCCAGCCCGCCGCCTCGATCAGCTTGCCGGTCGGGCCGTCGGTGGGGATCTGGTAGGGCGCGGGCTGGACGGTGCTGATCTCGAACCGGCCCTGGCCGTCGGCGACCACGACACCGCGCAGGTTGCCCTCGGGGATGTGCGGGGCGAATCCCGAGTAGTAGCCGGCGTGGTCGGCGTGCCAGATGTCGAGTTCGGCGCCGGGGACCGGCCTGCCGGTCGTGTCGCTGACCTGCCCGGCGAACACGAGCCGGGTGCCCGGTTCGTCCTCGCGCATCGGCAACGTGGTCACCGACGGCAGCTTGGGCGCGCCGGGCAGGTAGTACGGGCCCAGGATGCTGCCCTTGGTGCCGTGCTGCTTGCGGGCGGCCACTTCTTCGACCTCGTGCTCGACGAACACGTCGAGCAGCAACGGCCATTCGCCGCTCTCGCCGACCTCGATCAGCCACTGCTTGGCGGCGGTGAACTCGGGGTAGGTGACCTCGTGGGTGCGGATGGCCTCGTGCACCCCGTCCAGCATCGCCTGGACGACGGTCGCCACGCGTTCCCGGCTCACCTCGCCGGCGCCACCCTCCTGGCGCGCGAGGAATGCCTGGGTGGCCGAAGCGCCGGAACCGGCGGCCGTCGGCGATGGGTGTGTCGTGTCCATCGTGGAGTTCCTCTCCGTGCTCACCGCTTGCCCAGCAGCGATACGTCGTCGTTGTTGATCAGGTCGGGCACCGTCCAGCCGTCGAGGTCGTACTCGGCCATGCATTGTTCGGCGAAGCCGCGCATGGCATCGGCCTGACCGGACTGCTCCATGGCGATGAGCTGCTCGAAGCGCACGCCCTCGTGGTTGCCTGCGTAGTTGCGCTCGTAGAGCTCGTGACGGCCGCCGAACTCGGTGCCGATGGAGTCCCAGATCAGCTTCATCAGCTTGACCCGCTCGACCGAGTCGTAGCCGTTGGAGCCGCGCACGTACCGGTCGAGGTAGGGCCGGACCTCGGGCGAGGAGAAATCCGATGCGTGCGAGGGCAGGTAGATCAGGGCGCTGCCGAGGTCCTGCATGATGATCTCGCGGATGCGCGGGTAGCCGACGGTCATGAACCACCGGTAGGCCAGGCCGTAGTTCAGGTTCGGCAGCAGGGTGCCGTTCTTCCACTCGCTGGGGCTCGCGGCCATCGCGTCGGAGAGCGCCCAGAACAGGTTGCGCCAGCTGATGACCTCGCCGATGCGGGTCTGGATGCCGCGGAAGTCCTTGGTGCCGGTCGCTTCCACGCCCTTGAGCAGCAGGCCGGCGATGAAGTCGAGCTTGACCGCGAGGCGGGTGACGCCCTGGAAGGTGAACCGCTCCAGGAACCCGGAGCCGGGGACGAAACTGCTCACCTTGTCGGCGTCGCCGTAGATGAACACGTTCTCCCACGGGATCTTCACCTTGTCCAGGATGAAGATCGTGTCGTTCTCGTCGAGCCGGCTCGACAACGGGTAGTCGAACGGCGAGCCCATCTGGGCAGCCATGCTGGTGTAGGAGTTGCGGCAGATCAGCTTCATGCCGGGCGTGTTCATCGGCACCGTGCACACCAGGGCGAACTCGCGGTCCTTGAACGGCAGGCCGTAGTGGGCGATGAAGTTGAAGTGCGTGAGTGCCGATCCGGTCGCCACGACCTTCGCCCCGGAGACGACGAGGCCGTCGTCGGTCTCCTTCTCGACGTGGACGAACACGTCCTTGACCTCGTCGGGCTTCTTGTTGCGGTCGACGGGCGGGTGGACGATCGCGTGGTTCCAGTACAGCACCTTTTCCTGCGATTCGGCGTACCACCGGCGCGCGTTGCCGGAGAAGGGTTCGTAGAACTCGGAGTTCGCGCCCAGTGTGCCGAGGAAGGAGGCCTTGTAGTCGGGACTGCGGCCCATCCAGCCGTAGGTCATCCGCGCCCACTCGGCGATCGCGTTGCGGTCGGCGAGGAGGTCCTCGCGTGTGCGGGGGCTGCGGAAGAACGGGAACGTGAACCCGTTGCTGCCGGTGTCCGTCGGCACCGTCAGGACGTCCTTCTTGGCCGGGTCGTGCAGCGCGTCGTACAGGCGCGCCGTCATCCGAACGGGATTGCGGAAGGCCGGGTGGGCGGTGATGTCCTTGACCTTCTCGCCGTAGAGGAACACCTCCCGGCCGTCCTGCAGCGACTCGACGTACTCCTCACCGGTGAACGGGCGGGTGGTCCGCGCGTCCGCGGCACTGTCCGGGCCGGGCGTGGACTCCTGTGCGGTCATGCTTTTGCTCCTTTGCAATAGCGGACGACGTACGTCAGATGGAGGCGGCGAACCACGACACGCCCGGGCTGTCCCCGGACTGCAGCCACGGCGCCGCCTGGTAGACGGGACCGAGGTGACGGAAGCCGCCGAGGTAGAACACCAGCGGGTCGCCGCCGTCGACCTCGAAGCCGGCGACCTCACCGAGGTAGAGCACGTGGTCGCCGCCGTCGTAGCAGCACCACGGAGTGCACGAGATCGTGGCGAGCGCACCGCCCAGCTGCGGTGCCAGCTGCGGATCGGGACGGCGCCAGTCCGGCGCACCGGCCATCGGCTTGCCGGCGAAGTGCAGCGCGACCTCGCTTTGCGGTTCGCTCAGCACGTTGACGGTGAAGGGCGCGCCCTCGAGGTATTTGCTGATCTTCGACCGGCGGTCGAGCGACACCAGCACCAGTGCGGGATCCAGCGACACCGCGCTGAATGCGTTGACGGTCGCCCCGTGTGGCTTTCCGTCGCCGTCACAGGTGACCACCGTGACCCCGGTGGCGAAGTGGCCCAGGCACCGCCGCAGTGCTCGCGGATCGACCGGCATGCTCCACACCTCCTGTACACTATGTGTACGCAATGAACGGATAGTGTACGTCTGGCAGATCGTGTGACACTTCCCGCGGACTGTCAAGAGAACTGAGGAAAATGGAGCCGATGGACGACGAGAAGACGAGTCAGAACCACATCCAGGGCCTGGAACGCGGCCTCGCGGTGCTCACCGCGTTCGACGCCGACCGTCCGAACCCGACAGTGGCCGAGCTCGCGACGGCGACCGGGCTGTCCCGCCCGGTCGTGCGCCGAGTCCTGTTGACCTTGCAACGACTGGGTTACGTGGCCGCGTCCGGTCCACACTGGACGTTGACACCGCGGGTGCTGTCCATCGGCCAGCACTACACGGCGACGCACGCCCTCACCGAACTGGCTCAACCGCACCTGATGCGACAGGCCGAGCGGACCGGGGAGTCGGCCACCCTCGCGGTGATGGACGGCAACGAAGTCGTCTACATCGCGCGGGTGCCGGTACGCCGGGTGTTGAGCGTGACCGTGTCCCCCGGCACGCGCGTCCCCGTGCACGCGACGTCCCTGGGCCGGGTGCTGCTGGCGTGGGAACCGGACGAGCGGGTCGACGAGGTGATCGCCGAATGCGGGCTCCCCCGCCTCACCCCATACACCGTCACGGACCCGGCGGAGTTCCGCGAGATCCTGGCACGCGTCCGGGAACAGGGCTGGTCGCTGGTGGCGAACGAACGCGAGGAAGGGCTCATCTCGCTGTCGGCACCCGTGCGCGACCACCACGGCCGGGTCATCGCCGCGGTCGCCTCCTCCACCTCGACCGGGCGCACCACGCCGGACCGGATGCGCGAGGAGGTGGTCCCCGTGCTGCTCGAGACCGCGAAGGCGATCAGCGGCGAGCTGGGACACGAACGCGGGTGACACGGCGGTCCGCGGCCGGCGGGACCGTGCCAGCCCAGGGTCGGCGGCGTGTGCGCACTCGCCATGCTCACGCCTCCTCGGGCCTGAACGAACGTTCTTACTCCAGGGAACCAGTCGCTCCGAGGTCCGTCAAGAACGTGTAACCTCGCCGGATGAACAGTCGTTCTGCTGCTGCCGCGCTGATCAGCGAAACCGGCCGGGGCACCAAGGCGGCGATCCTCAACGCAGCCCTGGCCGCGTTCGGCGAAAAGGGCTTCAACGGCGCCTCGACACGCGATGTGGCCGCCGGCGCCGGAACCAGCCTGTCCAACCTCTACAACTACTTCCCGTCGAAGTCACACCTGCTCGCCGAACTGCTCCAGCGAGCCAACGACGAGCTGCTGAACCGCACCAGCGCCGCGGTCCAGGCCGCCGGGGACGACCCGGCCGACCGGATGCGGGAAGCGGTCAAGGCCTACGTCGGGTTCGTCGTGGACCACCAGACGGCAGCGCTGGTCGCCATCAGCGAGATCCGCTACCTCCACGGCGAGCATCGGGAACGGATCGTCCGCGCCCGCGACAGCACCCAGGCCATCTTCGGGGAGATCATCGCCGAGGGCGTCGCCCAGGGCCGGTTCACCACCCCCTACCCCGACGGCGCCGCACGGAACATCGTGTCGATGTGCTCGGCGATCTCCACCTGGTACCGCGCCGGGGGGCGCCTCTCCCGGAAGGCCCTCGCTGAGCAGCACGCCCGGTACGCGCTCGCCCTGCTCGAAACTCGCGACTGACCGCAGGCACGCCTTGCCAACCGGCTCCGCTCCCGCTTATGGTCTGAACGATCGTTCGTACTGAGGCAGAGAGCGGGGAGGCGGGCATGGGTGACCTGGAGGCCAGGATCCGGCGGCTCGAAGACGTCCAGGAGATCGGCCAGCTGCGTGCGCGGTACTGCCAGTACCTCGACGACGGGCGCTGGGACGAGCTCGCCGGCCTGTTCACCGAGGAGGGCCGGTTCGTCGGCCTGTCCACCGCCAGCGGGCGTAGTGAACTGCGGACATTCTTCGCCGGTCTGCAGCGCGGTCCGCTCACCGCGTGGTGGCACTTCAGCGCCAACGAGACGGTGACGGTCGACGGTGACGCCGCCTCCGGGGAAACCTGGCTCTACCAGCCCTGCGTGGTCGACGGCGAGGCACAGGTCGCCGCGGGCCGCTACACCGATTCGCTGGTGCGCCAGGACGGGAGGTGGCTGTTCACCGAGCGCAAGGTCACCTTCTTCTGGTGGGTCCCCCTGACCGCCGGGTGGGACGCCGGGAGAATCGGCTGGGCCCCGGCCGACGGGGCGCTGGATCCTCGCTACCGGCGATGACTGCCGCCCGGCGCGCTCAGCGTTGCGCTCCTACACTCGGCTGAAGTGGCCTGATCCCGGACGGGAGACGTACCGCTCCCGCGCCAGGCCGAGGAGGTCGGCGACGATGAGCGTTCATCGGGTCCTCACCGGTCTGGATGCGGTCCGGGCCGACCTGGAAGAGTTCTATCGGGACCTGCACCGGCACCCGGAGCTGGGCCTGCGGGAACACCGCACCGCCGCCAAGGTCGCGCAGGCGATGCGGGAGGACGGGTACGACGTCACCGAGGGCATCGGGGGCACCGGGGTGACCGCGGTCCTCGCCAACGGGCCGGGGCCGGTGGTGATGGCGCGAGCGGACATGGACGCCCTGCCTGTGCGGGAACAAACCGGGCTGCCCTACGCGTCCACGGTCACCGACGGCGACCAGCCGGTCATGCACGCCTGCGGGCACGACGTGCACGTGACGGCATTGACCGGGTGCGCGCGGCTGCTCGCGCGGGCCAGGGAATCCTGGCAGGGCACGTTCGTGGCACTCTTCCAGCCGTCGGAGGAGAACGGCGACGGCGCCGACGCGATGATCGACGACGGGCTGACCGGCAGGGTGCCCACCCCGGATGTCGTGCTGGCCCAGCACGTCCTGCCCTACCCCGCGGGGTACGTCGGAATCCGCGCGGGCCCGTTCCTGTCTGCTGCGGACAGTCTCGAAGTAACCGTCCACGGCCGCGGCGCGCACGGGTCGAAGCCCGAGTCGGCCGTGGACCCGGTGGTGATGGCGGCGATGATCGTCGTGCGCCTGCAGACCGTCGTCGCGCGCGAGCTGGCCGCCACCACCCCGGCGGTGCTCACCGTTGGCAGCATCCACGCCGGTTCCGGCCCCAACATCATCCCGGACCGGGCCGTGATCCAGCTCAACGTGCGCACCTACGACGACGCCACGCGCGCACACGTGCTGGAGGCGATCGACCGGATCGTCCGGGCGGAATGCGCCGCGTCCGGGGCCCGGCAGGCACCGGTGATCCGGCGGATCGCGTCGTTCCCGCCCACCGTCAACGACGAGGAACCCACCCGGCGCGTCGCGGCGGCGTTCGCCGACCACTTCGGCGAGACGCACACGATCGACCTGCAGACCGCGAGCGAGGACATGAGCCTGATCCCGCAGGCCTTCGGCGCGCCGTTCACCTACTGGGGTTTCGGTGGAACCGATCCCGCCGAATACGCCGAAGCGGACAAGCGCGGCACCCTCGCCCGCGACATTCCGGTCAACCACAACCCCCGGTTCGCCCCCGTCATCCAGCCCACGCTGGACACCGGTGTCACCGCAATGGCCGTGGCCGCGCTCGCCTGGCTGGCGGCCTGAGACACGACCGCGCCGGAGCGCGACCTCGCGGTTTCCGTGTTGTTCACGTCGCCGTCGCACTCTCTGCGCCGAGGACGAGGAGAGGGCGGATGAGGAGCCGCCCACTTTTTAGCGTCCGGACGCATGGGGCAGCCCCCTCCCGGGGCCGTTTGCCAACGTACCGCCGGGGTAGCCGGTAACGGACCCGGCCGACACCAAGGAGTCTGCGATGACGACAGTGACGATCATCGGCGCGGGCAACATGGCCCGGGGAATCGGCATCCGGGTGCTCGCCGGCGGCGCGGAGCTCCAGATCCTGGCGCCCTCCGCGGAGAAGGCGACCACACTGGCATCGGACATCGCCGGCGACGACGCCCCGGCCAGAGGCGGCGCGGTCGACCAGCATCCGGTCACCGGCGAGATCGTCGTACTCGCCACCCCGTACGAAGCGGCCCTGGAGTGGGCCTCCGGCCACGGGACCGAACTGGACGGACGGGTGGTCGTCGACATCACCAACCCGGTCGATTGGGTGACGTTCGACCGGCTGGTCACCCCGCCGGGATCGTCGGCCGCGGAGGAGATCGCCGCCCGACTCACCCGTCAGGTTTCGGTCGTAAAGGGCTTCAACACGACGTTCGCCGCGACACTGCACACGGGACAAGTGGACGGGCAGCCGCTGGACGTGCTGCTAGCCGGCGACGACGTCGAGGCCAAGCGTATGGTCAGCGGCCTGGTCGAGGCAGCCGGTATGCGGCCTGTTGACGCCGGGCCCCTGCGACGATCACGCGAACTCGAAGCGCTGGGCTTCCTCCACGTGACTTTGCAGGAACCGCTGGGAACCGGCTACCGCAGCGCGGTCAAGTTTCTGGGCTGAGATCTCGGCCAGCACGTTCAGCCGTCTTCGAAGCGCCGGAGCAGCAGCGTGAGCAGAGCGGCCAAGTCGGTGCGCTGCTGCCGGGTCAGGGGAGCGAGCAGGTCGTCCTCGAAGGCGAAGTGCTCGGCGATGTCGTCGTCCAGGTCGGACACCGCGTCCGGAGTCAGGGTGACCAGGACGCTGCGCTGGTCGTCCGCCGAGGCTTCCCTGGTGATCCAGCCGTCGCGCTCCAGCCGGTGCAGGCGGCCGGTCAGCCCGGAGGACGAGATCAGCATCTCCGCGCGCAGCTGGGACGGTGTCATCGCGTACGGCGGGCCGATGCGGCGCAGCGCCCGCAGCACCTCGAAGTCACCCACGTTGGCCACCATCCGTCCACGCCGGCGGCGCAGTCGGCCGTTCTCCGCGCCCTCCACGTGCTGCGCGATCCGCAGGATCCGGGCCAGCACCTCCGACGCCGAGACGTCCAGGCCGGGCATCTGCTCGGCCCACAGCGCCACCGACCGGCCGACGACATCACCATCCATGTCGTGAAGTAATACCTCGTGTGTTTCCGGACACCCGCACGGCCCCACGGGTAGATAGTTCGCTCGCGAGCGAGATAACCTCGCCTTCGTGACTGCCTCCACCTCGGCGCCCGCCCGGCCGGTCGCGCGCCGCTCGCCCAAGGGTTCGGTGCTGCTGCGGTTGTTGCGCACGACGGACCACAAGCAGATCGGCATCATGTACCTGGTCACGTCGTTCGCCTTCTTCATGGCGGGCGGCGCGATGGCGATGCTGATCCGCACCGAGCTGGCGCGCCCGGGACAGCAGTTCCTGTCGCAGGAGCAGTACAACCAGCTGTTCACCATGCACGGCACAGTGATGCTGCTGCTGTACGCGACGCCGATCCTGTTCGGGTTCGCCAACTTCGTGCTGCCGCTGCAGATCGGCGCACCGGACGTCGCGTTCCCTCGCCTCAACGCGCTGTCCTACTGGCTGTTCCTGTTCGGCGGCGTCATCACCGTCTCCGGCTTCCTGACCCCGGGCGGCGCCGCCGACTTCGGCTGGTTCGCCTACACGCCCCTGTCGAGCGCGATCTATTCGCCCGGCGCGGGCGGCGACCTGTGGATCGCCGGGCTGACCGTGTCCGGCCTGGGCACCATCCTCGGCGCGGTCAACATGATCACCACAATCGTGTGCCTGCGGGCGCCGGGCATGACGATGTTCCGGATGCCGATCTTCACGTGGAACGTCCTGGTGACGAGCGTGATGACCCTGATCGCGTTCCCGATCCTGACCGCCGCACTGCTCGGCCTGGCGGCCGACCGGCACATCGGGGCGCACGTGTTCGACCCGGCCAACGGCGGCGTGATCCTCTGGCAGCACATGTTCTGGTTCTTCGGCCACCCCGAGGTCTACATCGTGATGCTGCCGTTCGTCGGGATCGTGTCGGAGATCGTGCCCGTGTTCAGCCGCAAACCGTTGTTCGGCTACAAGGGCATGGTGTTCGCGACCATGGGCATCGCGGCGTTGTCGGTCGCGGTGTGGGCGCACCACATGTACGCCACCGGCGCCGTGCTGCTGCCGTTCTTCTCCTTCATGACCTTCCTGATCGCGGTGCCCACCGGGGTGAAGTTCTTCAACTGGATCGGCACCATGTGGAAGGGACGTCTCACGTTCGAGTCACCGATGCTGTTCTCGGTCGGGTTCATGGTGACGTTCCTGTTCGGTGGTCTGACCGGCATCCTGCTGGCCGCCCCGGCCATCGACTTCCACGTGTCGGACAGCTACTTCGTGGTGGCGCACTTCCACTACGTCCTGTACGGGACCGTGGCTTTCGCGACGTTCGCCGGCATCTACTTCTGGTTCCCGAAGATCACCGGGCGGATGCTGGACGAGAAGCTGGGCAAGCTCCACTTCTGGACCACGTTCCTCGGCTTCCACGCCACGTTCCTGGTGCAGCACTGGCTGGGCGCCGAGGGCATGCCGCGCCGCTACGCCGACTACCTGGCCAGCGACGGCTTCACCACGCTGAACACGATCTCGACCATCGGCGCCTACATCCTGGGTGCGTCGACCCTGCCGTTCATCTACAACGTGTTCAAGAGCTACCGCTACGGCGAGCTCGTCACGGTGGACGACCCGTGGGGCTACGGCAACTCGCTGGAGTGGGCCACCTCGTGCCCGCCGCCGCGGCACAACTTCACCGAGCTGCCCCGGATCCGGTCCGAGCGCCCGGCGTTCGAGCTGCACTACCCGCACATGGTCGAACGGCTGCACACCGAGGGTGAGATCACTTTCACCGGCCGGGCGAAGGCGCCATCACAAGCCCTCACCGACGCGATCATCCCGGGCGACCACGACAAGGACAACGCCTCCGAACACTGACGGGCACGCCCAGAGTCTGAGCCAGTTCCCTGTCCACGAGCAGCAACCGCCGCCTTCCCGAACCATCACCAAGCTAGTCGAGCACTGACTCGGCGATTCCCAGGCCGACGCCGCCCGATAGTGTTGCAGCCGATGCTGAGGCAGGCTTCCCGGTTTTCGTCGCGGACTTCACAGCCGTTGCGGACGCGGCGGAAACCGTGAAGCAGGGCGATCTGCTCAACCACTCAGCGCTGGGCACCAATCCGGGAGCGGTGCTGCCGCATCGAGCGAACTGCAACTCGATATCCCTGGCGCACACAAGGTCGCGTTGCTTGCCGAAGTCACAGGCCCGATCGCCGCAGCCGGCCAGGTCGCACGGGTTCTCGGCGATCCTGACCTGCGCGATCAGGGCCAGGGTGATGCCGCTGAACATCGCGATCGACAACGCGCCCATCGCCGTCATCGTGCGCGCGGCGTTGAGGCCCTTCGGCTTGCGGAAGGCCGCTCGTCGCCTGGTAGGTGCCGGCCAGCTGGGCGCGGTCCAGGCCCGGCGCCAGGCGCAAGGCGTCGCCCAGGCCGCGGCGCGTCAGCACACACCGGGCGAGAGCGTCAGCGCGGTCGCCCAGCTCGGCGCGCTGCTCGCCTCGGCCACCCTGGACCTGTCCCCCCGAGCAGCACAAGCGGCTGACCGCGGCATCCGACGCGGTCAGCTGACCAGCCCGAGCCGGTCGACCAGGTGGAGCGCGAGTTCGAGTCGCAGGCGGTGCTCCCCTGGCGCCTGACCGAGCAGGGCGGCCGCCTGGTCCACCCGGTACCGCACGGTGTTGTGGTGCACGCCGAGCCGCGCGCCCGCCGCCCGGAAATTGCCGCCGGCGTCGAAGAACACCGCGAGCGTGGTGCGCAGGCGGCGGGCGTCCTCGGTGCCGACGGCAAGCGGCCCCAGCGTCTCGGTCACGAACGTGCGGCAGACGCCGGGATCGGTGCTGCACAGCGCCGCCACGTCGATGTCCGCGAAGTGGGTGACAGTGCCCGCCGGACGGCCCGCGAGCTGCGCGACCCGCAGCGCTTCGCGGGCCTGCCGGTGGCTGCGCCGGAACCCCTCCGGCCCCGCCGCCGGCAACCCCTGCCCGGCCAGCACCGGCGCGCCCGCCGACGGCAGCCGTGCGGCGTCGCGCGTCGGCACCCAGCACCACGTGGTGTCCACATCCACCCGCACCACCAGCGGCGCCGCGGCGGTCAATGAGGCGGCCAGCGTCCGTGCGGTCGATTCCAGCGGATGGCGCTTGCCCTCCCGCGGATTCTTCAGGACCAGCGCGACGTGGCTGCCGGTGAGGTCGTACCCCAGCCGCAGCCGGACCTCCGCGACGTCGGTCTCCCCCGCGAGGACGCGGCGCACGAACTCGGCGCGTTCCAGCGAACCGTCCCTGGCCAGCCGCTCGGCCTCGTCACGGTACTCGGCGCTGAGCCGGTCGCTGACCAGTTCCAGCCAGGACAACAGGAACGTCGTGCCCTGGTTGACGACCGGCACCGCCAGCGCCACGTCGGGACAGTGCGCCTCGACCGCCCGCCCCCAACGCGTGCACCAGTAGGTGATGCCGAGCCGGTAGCCGCGCATCACCGCGTCGTGGCTGAGCCCGTGCTGCACCATCGACCGTGTCGAGCGCACCACCTCGGGCGAGGTGGTCACGTCCTTCGGCTGGTCACCGCGGACGAGGGCGTGCAGCAGCGCCTCGCTGTTGGCGAAGGCGGTCGCGCGGGCCAGGTCCAGCGCGTCGCGCTCGGCCAGCTCGGGCATGCCCGCCGCGATGTGGGCGACCGTGCCGTCGGCGATCGCGGTCAGGTCGGGCAGCATCGCCGCCGCCACATGCCTGGTGGCCGCGCGGATCGCGTCGTCGGTCGCCGCGGACATGGCCTCAGCGTATCCGCCAGATGGTCAACCGGGCGCCCCGCGGTTGACCGGTTGACCGAAGACACCGCGCGGCGTCGCGGGCACGCTGACGGTCACCCCGATCCGTGGAGGACATCCATGAAGCGAGCCGAAGGCAAAGTCGCCTTCATCACCGGAGCCGCCCGCGGCCAGGGACGCGCGCACGCGCTGCGCCTGGCCGGGGAAGGCGCGGACATCATCGCCGTCGACCTGTGTGAGAGCGTCGGCACCACGCCCTACGACGGGGCGACCGACGCGGACCTGGCCGAAACCGGCAAGCGCGTCGAGGAACTCGGCGGGCGGGTGCTGGCGCGGCAGGCCGACGTCCGGGATCTTGGCGCCCTGGAACGGGTTGTCGAGGAAGGGCTGTCCCGCTTCGGCGGCATCGACGTCGTCTGCGCCAACGCCGGCATCGCGAGCTTCGGATCCGCCTTGGAGCTCACCGAGCAGATGTGGCACGACGTCCTCGACATCAACCTCACCGGCGTGTGGAAGACGGTCCGGGCAACGGCACCGTCCATGGTGGAACGCGGCCGCGGCGGCTCGATCATCCTGACCAGCTTGATCGCCGGCCTGATCGGCTTCCCCAACCTGGCCCACTACACCGCCGCCAAACACGGCGTCACCGGGCTGATGCGGGTGCTCGCGATCGAGCTGGCGCCGCACCACATCCGCGTCAACTCCGTCCATCCGGCCACTGTGGACACCCCGATGGTGGTGAACGAGGCGTCCTGGAAGCTGTTCCTCGGCGGCATCGACGGCGCGACCCGGGAGCAGGCCGCCGTCGGCATGAAGGCGCTCAACGCGCTGCCGATCCCATGGCTCGATGTGGCGGACATCAGCAACGCCGTCCTCTACCTGGCCTCCGACAAGTCCCGCCACGTCACCGGCACCACCATGGTAGGACGAGGCGCTGTAAGCCACGGGGCGACGGCTGTGAACGCTCGCCGTGCCTACACGTCCTCAGCGACCCCGTCGAGCGGGGTGATTCTGGGCGAACGGAACTCGCTTTCCGCCAGCCTCCGTGCAAGGTGCATGTTGGCCTCGGCGCGCGCTGGGCTTCGCCGGCCCAAGCCGCAGGGTGCGGAAACGGCGACGACCGGCCGGGCGAGTGCCCGCTCAACCAGACGTAGCGCGACCGAAGCTCGCGACGGGTGCTGTTCGTCGATCAGGCCCACGATGAGTGGCACGTCCTTGTCCAGTTCGCGAAGCGGTTCGTAGAAACCTGGATCTAACGGTGGCGGGCTGGCGCCGTCTGCCAGCGCCGCGTGGAACGGTGGGATGGCGATAGCGCGTCCGGCCGCCCGAAGAGTGCTCGACAGCCGGTTGACGAAGGTGACCATCGGGACGAGGCTGCCCGGATCGGCGATGGGCTCGTTGTTCAGGTCGCCGTGGCACCAGATGTGGAAGGTCAAGGCCGCGTCGGCTGGGATCGCCGCCAGCAACCGGGTGGTGGCGCGCACGAGGTAGCGCGTGACGAGTGGCCGGAACCCCCTTGGCGATCGGTCATAGGCGACGCAGACGGCCGGTGACTCGATCTGGAACGCGACTTCATGCCCCCAGCAGCGGTGGATCTGCTGGATCTCCTCGGCGACCGCCGCCGCGAAGAGCGGCAGGTGGGTGAGCGCCGCGCGAAAGGCTGCCAAGGATGCTCGAGCAGGTAACAGGCCCATCGCAGCGGCCGGGACGCCGAAGACGAACATCGCCAGGTCCAATGGAGCGGGAATGCTGACCTGGTGCGGTGGCAGCGTGCGTCCGCACTCCTGGGCGAGCCTGCGCCGAGCAGCCATCGCCTCCTCGACCTCAGCGAGGCGACCGAGCGCGAGGTCGCGAGCATCCAGCCCCTGTCCCGGGACTGTGCGATACGCGATGGACTCGTCGTACCGCGCGAATTCTCCATGCAGGACCTGCTGCAATCCCGGCACCGTATTGAGTCTGCGCAGATAGCTGATGATCCAGTTCGGATCGCGGTCGGCCGGCAGAGCGGTGAGGAGAGCCAGGTCCGCGTGGTCGAGTTGCCAGCGCATCGCCGCATACGGATCGGGTGCGACCTCGGGCGGCAGGCTGCCGACCAGGTGGATCCGGCGGGAGACGGCTTGCGTAGCGGTGGTGGATGGTGACACGGGCGCTCCCCTGTCGTATCTCGGGCTGGGGCCGGTGCGCGGGGAGCTGGCGCACCGGGATGTGCGGGACCGCGATGAGGGAAGCGGTCCGGGTGGTGGTCAGGCCGGGCAGGGGCCGGGGCCGAGCCCGGTGTTGGCGACGTAGTCGGCGCGCATGTAGCCCGTCGGGCCATCCCAGATCTGCAGGTACCACCAGCCCGGGTGCTGACCCGGGGTGGCCCAGCAGAGCAGGCTGACCTGCTGGCCGCAGTTGTAGGTGCCGAGGATCCGGTACCCGGTGCCCGGTCCGCTGCGCAGGTTTACCCGGTCCCCGGCGACGTAGGCCGGTCCGGGCCGGGCTGCGCAGGCGGCGATGCGGGTGGTGTCGCTGCTGGTGTGATCCGGCGCAGCGGCCGTGGCGGTGGCGGCGCCGCCCAGTACTGCCGAGGTGGCCAGAAGCGTCGCCACAGCGGCTTTTCTGCTTCGTGTCAAAGTCACTTTTTCCTCCAATGTAGATAATCAAGGTGTGCAAAGGTGTTCGCTGACTTTTCCTTGCGGTTGCTCCTTTCGTCGTCAGATCACGGCCCGGTCAGACCGGGGTCTTCTCAGTGGCGGTTGAGCCAGTCGAGGATGTTCTGCGCCGTGTCGGGTGCGGTGGTGGACAACGTCAGGTCGTGCCCGGTGTCCGGGATGATCGCGCCGTCGACGGTGGCTTCCGGGCCGTAGAGCGGCTTCTCGTGGTCGGCGAGCTCGTTTCCGCTGCTGCAGGGCGCACCCATCGGCGGGACTGCCCCGCACATGAGCTGGTCGGCGCCACCATTGACGACGTAGACGGGGCCGTTGTAGCCGCGCGACGAGGTCAGGGCCAGTTCCTTGAGGTAGGTGGCCAGGTCGCCGAGGGTGTAGAGGTCGCGTAGCTCGTTGTCGCGGGCGATCACGGCGGGATCGGAGGTTCGAGGGTCGTAGAAGATGGCTTTGCGCCCCCGTTGGGTGGTGATGTAGCCGGCGTCGAGGCCGAGCGGGGCGAACTTGGGGTCGAGCATGGCGGGTTGCGGGTGCAGGAAGACCTGCGCGACGATGGTGACCAGGTTCGGGGTGTGCGTGACACCGGTGGTGACCAGGGCGTCGACGTCACGGGGATGGGTGCCGGCAAGGGCGTAGGCGATGATGCTGCCGTAGGAGTGCCCGACCAGCGCGACCTTGGTGAAGATCGGGCCGAGCGCACCGGTGCGTAGGGCCTGCACCGTCTGGTGCACCGTGGCGATCTGGTTCGGCAGGGTGACCTGTGTGGACGGTGGATGGGTGGATCGTCCGGTGCCGAGCTTGTCCAGGGCCAGGGTCGCGAGTCCGGCCTCGTTGGCGTGGCGGGTGAAGGAGTAGATGTCGGTCTGGTAAGGGAAATCCCAGTAGTGGCGGTCGTAGGTGATGCCCGGGATGAGAACCGCGACACGGTCGGCGCCCTCGGGGACGCACAGAGTTCCGGCGAGCTGGGCGGGTGAGCCATCAGTGAGTGAGACCGGCAGGGTGACCTCGCGGCAGGGGGAGGTCGGTGCCGGTGAGGCGTGGGCGGGCGCGGCGAGTGTGGCGAGCGCCAGGGCGCAGGCCGCAGCAGCTCGGCATAGGCGGGTGAACGTGGGCATGGGGCCTCCCAGGAAGCGGGTGTGGACGGCGCGTGGGGAGGCACACGCACGCGAGAGAGCGCCAAAAGTGGTTGAGCGGAGCGATTTGCTCGATGGTTCAGTTGTGACCAGCGCGACCTCGAGATCACGCGGTGGAACGGCGGTCACCGTGGAGTGGCACGTCCTGCGCGTGCCACGCGCCCGCTGGGGTCACCGGGCCGCGGCGACACCAAGGCCGGCCACCGGCGGAGATCTCCTAGCCTGAGCGGTCGCGCTGGTCACGGGACATGGCGGCATCACCTCCTCTCCACTGGGCAGCGGGCCCGGGGTCAATCGCGCCGACTGGCTGGGCAGAACGCGGCGTGCATGGTGGTGGCGACCAACAGCAGCGAGTTGGGTTCCCGTCGCCGGTTTCCGAGGCTGCTCAAAAGGCTCCTGGTCCGGCTGGGATCGTCGGCGTGGTCGGCGAGCAACCACACCTGCTCCGGGAGGTGGTCGCATCGGCGGAGGGCATAGATCTCGCCGGTGCGCGGGAGATAGTTGAGCTGCCAGGGGCCGGTGAGCGCGGGAGGCTCCAGCTCCGGTAGCGGTTCGTCGTCGTCGCGGCGCCATCCGTCTCCGAAGTACTCGGCGTCGGCGATGGTGCCGCCCCATACCGCTCTGGTGGCCCGGCGCGGGTCGGCGGCCAGGAACTCTTCCTCACTGTTGAAGGTGGTGACCCAGGCCGGTTGTGTGGACGGTCGTCGCCAGCCACGGGCTGCTTCGCCCAGCAATCCCTCGTCGTGGTCGAGGTCGAGGACTAGGCGCCGCACCGCGTCTATCA
Organism: Amycolatopsis thermoflava N1165; assembly: GCF_000473265.1. Taxonomy (NCBI): domain Bacteria; kingdom Bacillati; phylum Actinomycetota; class Actinomycetes; order Pseudonocardiales; family Pseudonocardiaceae; genus Amycolatopsis; species Amycolatopsis thermoflava. The sequence continues at coordinate 769,444 of NZ_KI421511.1, read as the reverse complement.
ACCCGGACGTGCGGTGCAGCTCGTCGCTGGTGTGCTCGGCCTCGGCAAGCAGGCGCCGGAACTCTGCCTTCGCATCAGCGAGCTGGTGCCGGACGTTGCGGCGCCCGCGCCACCGGTGTTCGATCCCCTGCCGGGCGAGGTCGGAGACGCGATCTCCACACGTGCTGATCTCGCTGGTCAGCCGGCGGGCGCAAGCGCGCAACGAGTTGGCGCGCCGCCGCAGCAGATCGTCCGCGATGAGCAGATCCTGGGCAGGATCACGTGGATCGTCGATCGCGGCGGCCAGATGGGTGGCCAGCGCGGCTGGGACGTCGATCCGCCGGTCGTCGCTGCGCAGCACCAGCCCGGATTCGGCATGCTGCCAGCTCAATTCCGGTCGATACGCCTTCATCACTCCCCCTCTGTCGTGGTCAAGTTCCTGGCCGGACGGCGCCGACGAACTGCCGAGCCCAGTAGGAACCTGGTTTCCAGATGTCGTCGACGACGCTCACCACCCCGCCGCTTTCCGGCGCGTGCACCACGCGTCCGTCCCCCAGGTAGATGCCGACGTGGTGGATCCCGCCGGGTTCGCTGTTGGCCGACAGCAGAACCAGGTCTCCGCGCTCCACGCGCGACGGATCGCTGATCGCAGGCTGGAAGGCCGCCCAGATCGCCTGTGTCTGGTGCGGTACTGCGACGCCGACTTGGGCGTAGGCGTAGAGCGCCAACCCGGAGCAGTCGAACCCGGTGACGCCGGCATCCGCCCCGATGCCCGGCGACGGGCCTTGGGCGGTGCCGCCGCCCCACGCGTAGGGCACGCCGAGCTGGCTCAGCGCAGCCGAGACCACCGGCTCGGCGCGGTCGTTGCCCCGCATCCAGTCGTCGCAGCTCACCCCCGCGAGCGCGCCGAGCACGTGGCGGGCGTCGTCCTCGAAAGTGGCGTAGCGGTCGGGAAAGGCGCTGCGCTCCACCGCTTGGGCGGCGTTGCCCGGCGGCATGCCCAGCCAGTTCGGCACCGCGAGCAGCACCGAATAGAACTTGCCCGCGGCGTAGACCGGATCGGTAAGCTGCTCGCGACTGCCCCAGCCCTGCGACGGGCGCATCTGGAACAGCCCGACGCTGTCCCGGTCGCCGTAGGAGAGGTTACGCAGCCGGGATTCGGTCATGGCTGCCATCAGCGCCACCACCAGCGCCTGCTCCGGCACCTGCTGCTGCCGTCCGACCGAGACGATCGTCGCGGCGTTGCCCATCTGCTCCTCGTCCCACTGCCCCACCCGGCCGGGGCTCGCACCGGCCGGAGCGCAGGTGACGCCCGCGAGTGAGTGGGCGTCGGCGTCGGGCTCGCTCAGCAGGCTCAGCGCCAGCAGGCACACAGCCGCCAGCGGTAACCCGACGACGACCAGCAGGGCTCGTCGCAGGACGCGTCGTCCTGCTGGGCTGGCGGCGAGCTGAGCGACGAGTGGAGGCACGGCTACACCCCCACCTCGGGCCCGTTTCCGGCGCTCTGCTCGCGATACCGAAGCTCCCGCGCTCGTTCCGCCGCCTGCCGGTGCGCCTCCTGCTCGGCGCTCGCCGAAGCGGTGAGCGATCGGAGGAGCATCTCGAGCTGGCGTTGCTGGCGCAGGAGATCCTTATGGTCGCGGCTCACGCGGCCTCACCGTCCTGCTGCCGCAGCCGGGCCAGTGTCGCGTCCCGCGCGGCGAGGAGCGCCGACCGCTGCCGGTCGTCGTCGTTCCAGGCCCGGTACAGCTCAGCGGCGTCCAGCCCGCCGGGCTCGTGAGAGCCGTCGCAGCGCGGGATCCCCCAGTTCGTGTCCGCCCACCGGACGCGGGCGCGGTCGAGCCGTTCGAGGAACGCCGAGGGCGCCTCCGGCGGTGCGCTCGACTTCCACGCGCCGTCCCACGCGAGGTAGAGCGCGGTCAGCTCTTCAACCAGGACGGGGTGCTGCGGCCAGCAGGGCGGCAGGAGCGCTGTCAGCCGGAACTGGCCCGCCAGCCACCGGACCCACTCGTGGAGCCGGTTCCACGCCTGCAGGCTGCGCTCGGGGTCTACCGGTTTGCCTGGTGTGGGCGGGAAGCCGAAGCGGAACTCGGCGCGCCGTTCGGTCGTCGCCCGGGTGCCGGCCGCGGTCTCGAGCGCTTCGACACGCTCAACCAGTGCCGGGAGCGCCTCGTCAAGGAGTTGTTCCAGGGTGTCCAGGGCCACGTCGAGGCGTTCCTCGATCGACGCAGGCTGCGGCATCTGCCCGGTCACAGCAGGCTCCGGCCGTCGTTGAGCGCGGCGCTGAACTCGGCCTCGCTGCGCGCGGTCAGGGCGTGATCGTCGCGGCGGAAGTAGGGCTGCAGCTCGGTCAGCACCGGCCGGAGGCCGCCCGCGGCGAGTACGAGGGAGTGGAACTTCTTCAGCGCGCGGACCTCGTCTGGCTGCAGGGACGGCCGGGTGCGGATGCTGTAGGAGGTGGAGCGGCCCTGCTCCCCGGTGGTGAGGCTGGGGAGCTCCTCGTCGAACTCTCCGGCGTAGCCGGCGATCGTGCGCAGCTCGGCTTCGTCGGACAGGCCCGGCAGCACCATCCGGATCGTCGCCGACCCCCACATGGCCCGTGCTTCGTGTTCGCCCCAGCGGTGGTCGGCCTGGGCCCGGTCCTGCACGGTCAACGTGGTCGGGATGCCGTCTCCGCCTCCGGCCGACAGGAGGTTCGGCAGCCGGTCGAGGGTGGCTGTGTTGCGGCCCTCGTCGGCGATGAGGCGCAGGCTCGGGTCGAGGCGGTTGTTCACCGAACGTTGCCCGCGTTCCCGCGCCAGGGTCAGGATTTCGTCGATCAGTGCGCCGAGCAGGTCGGCGACACCGGTCGGCTCGTCCTCGTGGGAGAGCACGTACAGGGTGGTGTGGCCGTCGGCGTCGAGCAACGAGCCGGCGTCGAACCCGTGGCCGGGCCGCGGCAGGCAGGTCGCGAGCACGCGGGGGTGCTCGAAGCATTTGACCGCGGCCTCGACGCTCATGTAGTAGCCGGCTCGCTGCCGGTCGGGCAGGCGGGCGGTGTTGTACTGCATCTCGGCCCAGCTGTCCGGCGTCACCGAGCTGCGGGACAGGATCGCGCCCGGCTCGACGCTGGTTTGGTCGTAGGCCCACCGCAGCACCGACCGGATGTCGCCGTGCGACAGGGCGGCCGCGTGCAGCAGGTTGCGCAGCACCGCTTCGCCGCGGTTCCGCCACGTGTCGGCGCCCGACACCGTGCTCATGTCCACGGTGCTCGTCAGTTTTTGCGCGCGGCGGATCGCCACGGCGGGGTCGGCGCAGCCTGCCACCGGGTCCCACTCGACCTGCGGGAGCGCCGGTGTGGTCAGCAGCGGGTCGAACAGCAGCACCCGGCCGCGCTCGGAGCGCGGCTTCCACGTGGCGGCCAGGACATCGGCGCGGCTGGAGGAGACGATCAACGGCCCATCGTGGTCGAGCGCCTCCGGGATCACCACGCACGCGGTCTTACCCGACTCGGCCGGTCCGACGACGAACTTGGACTTGCGGACCGAGGCCCAGCACCGCACCCCGGTGTTGACGTCGCGGCCGAGGTAGCTGCCCATCTGCTCCGGACGGATCCGGTCCCGGGTCCGGGCCAGGGTGGGCCGCAGCCGCGGTGCTTGCTTGATCAATGCGGTTTCACCGAGCTCGCGGGCCACTTCCCGGCGGGTCGCGAACCCGGGCCGCGAACCGCCCCGCACCTCCCGCACGACCGCGACGGTCAGGTAGATCGCGATCGCGAGGATTCCGGTGTAGACGAACCAGAAGATCGCGCCCGGCGGCACTCCGGCCGCGCCGAGGCCCGGCCAGTCGCGCATCGGGTCCGTGGGGTGGGAGTAGACGCCAAGGATCGGGCCGAGGAGGTTTCGGCGGTGTCCCGCCCAGCTGGGCCAGCCGCGGTCGGTGACGAAGGCGGTGAGCTGGCCCGCCGACCACGTCAGCAGCCCGAGTCCGGCCAGGCCACCCAAGACGATGGCGGAGACGACATCCTGGCCGCGGCGGCGGCGCACGACCGGCCTGTCTGTGTGATGGCGCCGCATGTCAGCTCGCCTCCGCGGCCGAAGAGTCCAGAAGGGACTCCCAGTCCTCGTCGGTGATCTCGCCCGCGACCGTCGGGGCGGCCTGCATGCGGGAATCGGTCTGCACCAGCGGGTGCTCCACCGACGACAGCAGGTGCTGGACGACGAAGGCCCGGTTTCCCAGCAGCCACATGCCGGTGCCTTTGCGCAGGTACTTCAGCAGCGCGGTCTGCACGTCGGTCAGGCCGAGCAGATCCCTGGTCAGCGGCAGACTCGCGTCGACCTGGCGGTAGACGATGCGGAAGCCGGTGTCCTCGATCAGGCCGCGAGCCAGCCGCGCGGCTTCCGAACCTTCCGCACCTGGCGCGTAATCGGTGAGCCGGTGCGCCGCCAGCAGGTTCGTGATGCCGAACATCCGCGCCAGCTTCGCCGCCTCCTGGAGACGCCGCAGCAACGGCACGTACCGCATGGCCAGCCAGCTTTCGTCATAGCCGACCAGACGCGGCCGCGCGTTGGGGCGCATCAGCGCCGCCTCCATCGCCGACTGGGCGCACACCATCGACATCACGGTCACGGCCTGGTCGGCACGGACGGCGTGCAGGTTGAGCACGGTGCCGGGAGCGTCGAAGTCGAGGTAGCGCTGGGTGTCGTCCGTGGCGTCGAACATGCCCTTGAGCGGCCCGTCCACCAGGCCGTGCAGGGCCAGGCGCGCGTCGCGGGAATCGTCGAGCAGCTGCTGCGCGGTGATGCCGCGCTCGCGCAACGCGTCCTGCCACTCGTCGGTGGCGGTGAGTTTGGCGACCACGGCCGGCAGCGACGCCGGCGCCAGTTGGTCGCGCGCGGCGCCGGGTAGTTCTCCGGTGCAGGACGCGAGGGCGAGTTCCAGCGCGGTGCGTTCGGTCATGGTCAGCGGCCGGTCGAGCCGCACGTGCACCAGCCCCTCGAGCAGCGCCATGCGGCGGGCGGCGAGGTCGGCGCGCCACGCCTGCTCGCTCTGCCCCGGGTAGCGGCCGTGCGCGGCGAGCGGGTTGAGCCGCACCCCCAGCCCGGGTCCGAGGCGCAGCGGCTCGACGCCGAGACAGTGCGCGAGGGCCGTGTACTCGTCCTTCACATCCACCCAGCTGAACGGGATCCCGACCGCGGCGAACCGCATGATCATGCACTTGAGCAGTGCGGACTTGCCGCTGCCGATCTCGCCGACGAGGAGCCCGTTCGGGCTGGTGATCACCCCGGCCCGGTACAGCTCCCACGGATCCCACAGGAAACTCGCCCGGCTGTAGAGGTCCATCCCGAGGTAGATGCCGGGGACCCCGAGACCGGGATCCATCACCCACGGGTACCAGGACTTCAGCACGCTGCTGGTCGCGGTGTGCGCGGGCAGCCGCATCCGGTGGGCCAGCCGGCCCGAGGCGGGCCGGTGCGCGCCCAGCCGGTCCCGGCGAGGCCCGGAGCGAGTGACGATGGTGCGCATGTGCGTGCCTCCTGTCAGGACCCGGTGAGTGACCACATCGGCGACAGGCCCCTCGCCAGCGGCAGCGCGGCCGCGTAGAAGCCCTGGTCCTGCTCGCCGTAGAGCACCATCGAGGCGCAGCGGATCCGGGTCAGGCGGCGGCGTACCGACGTCACCGCGGTGCGCAGCGACGCCATGTCGGGCGCGGTGCAGGTGACGAACATCGAGTACCGGAAGTAGCCGGCGCCCTCGGCGATCTCTTCGTCCAGCCGCTCGGCGGCGGCCAGCTCGCGGCGCGTCCGGGCGTCGACCACGAGACCGTGCCGGGCTTTGGCGTAGATGCTGCCGCCCGCGGCGAGGCGCTGGTTGTTGATCGACCGCTCCGCCCGCGACACCCCGAGCGGCTCGGCCACCAGGGTCACGGCGCGGCGGACATCGCTCTGCTGCAGCAACGGCGTCAACCAGTTCCGCTGGACCGGGCGGCGCGGCATCTCGTGCACCCAGATCGTGCTGGACACCGCAGAGTCGTGCAGGAACGCCCGCCACTGCCGCTCCGCCGCCGACGGCCCCGCCGCCCGCGGGTCCAGTTCGCCCTCCTCACCGGCCTGCAGGTCGTACAGCGGCAACGACTCCGGATCGAACTGCGAGTGGATGACAGCCGCGTAGTGGCCCGGCGACAACCAGCCCTTCACCGGGATCCGGGCCTCGCCCAGCTGTCGCCTCAGCTCAGCCAGCCGTTCGACCACCACGATCCCGAGCGCCTCGTCGTCACCGCCGGCCGCCTTGATCTCACCGGCGAGCCGGGACAGGTCGAACGCGACGACGAAGAACACCTCGTGCCGCTGACCCGCTGGAGCGGCCTGCGACACCAGCTCACGCAACGCTTCCGCGGCCGCCGTGCCGCGATCGCCGACGCGGTCGAGGTAGTAGCGCTGGGCGAGGTTGGTCGCGTCCGGCATCGACCGGAACAGCAACTGCCAGCGGGCGATCGCGCCGTCCTCGTCGGTGGTGGATTCCATCACCGCTTCCCACTCGCTCAGGCGGGACGACTGCTCGGCCGACTCTTCGAGGATGATCGGCGTTCCCTCGGTCAGCAGCGCCGCGGTCACCGTCCGGTTCGCCTCGTCGACGACGAGGCCGATGCGCTGCCGCCCGTCCGGGCCGGGGGCCGACAGCATCCGCAGGCTCGCGAGGTCACCGGGCAGGTCCATGCGGTGCGCCAGCGAGTCCGGCCCGAACACCGCGCCCCGGTACACGTGCGCCCCGCGAAGGTGCGACCACGCCGCGCCGAGCACCGGGCGCATCCACTGCGTCAGGGAACGGCCGCCGATCCGGGTGAACGCCAGCGCGACCGCAGCAACCCCCGCCGCGGCCAGCGCGGCGAACGCCACCGGCGATCCGGTGCGGATTCCCACCCATGGCAGCGCGATGCCGACGACGACCGCGACCGCCTGGCCCAGTCCCACGCGTCCGAACACGCCGTTGAGCCGGCGCGGCGGAAAGACGAACTCCTGCTCTTCCACGAACTGCTCCCCCTTGATGTGCTGTGGTGTGATCCGCCCGGGTCATGCCGGCGGTGGTGGCGTTTCTCCCCCGTCGCCTGCGGGTGGTGGTTCCGCCGGTTCCGGCGGCACGAAATTGCGCGCCACGACCCGCCCCCGGTTGGCCGACGGCCGGTCCCGAAAGGACGAGGCGGAACCTGACGGCGGTGGGGTGTCCGGTTCCTTCGTACCGGTTCCGCTCCGGGAGTCGTCGCTTGCCGCCTCACCAGCCGGTTTGCTGGCGCGCCGGGCCGGTGGCTTCACCGGTCCCCCTTCGCTACGTGGCAGGCTCGCCGGGGACGCGGGCGCGCCACTGCCGCCACCCCGCGCTCCGGAGAACCGCTGAGCGAGGTGCTCCGCCCCCGCCTGCAATCCCTGCACCGCTCTCCCGACGGCGCTGCGGCCGGCAGCGGCGGCCCTGTCGGTCATCGCTGCGGCCCGTCCGGTCGCCCGGCCACCCACCGCGGCCGCTCCCCCGGCCCGGTCGGACACGAACTCCACCAGCTCCCACAGGATCATCGGCGAGGCGACCAGGGCGAGGACCAGCGCCAGCCCCTGCACCACGTCGACGATCTGCTTCAGCAGCGACTCCGACGCCTCCAGCGGCAGCATCAGCGACTGCGCGAGCAACATGACCGCGACCATCACGAACGGCGACCACGCCAGGGCGGTGCCGCGGCCGGCCCACTTCAACAACCAGCCCGAGGACGCCGGATGAACCTGCCCTGCGGCGGCGATACCGCCCAGCAGGGCCCACATCAAGGTCAGCGCACCGTTGATGACCATGAACACCAGGGCGAAGATCAGGCACAGCGCCATCACCAGCCCGACCAGCAACCCGACGAGGGGATTGGTCTTCGCCAGGCTCTGGGTGAAGTCGGCCTGCTTGCCCAGGTCCCCGCCCGCCAGCAGCAGCGACTCGGTGCACTCGGTGGCCAGCTGCTGCATCAGGATCGCGCCGACCCCCGCCAGTGTCGCCGCGGTCGCCGCTTTCACCCCGCCCACCAGCGCGTACTGCAGGCGCCCCTGCTTCCAGGCCGTGGCGACGGTGACCAGCCACCCCAGGAACGCGACCGCGAGCGCGACACCCGAGACCAGGTTGTAGACGGCGGCGAACGAGCCACCCGCGAGGTTCGGTGCCAGGCCGGTCACCACGATCGTCAGGAACATCGCCCACAGCTGCGTGACGCCCTGGACGACGAACTGCACGAACCCCGCGATGCCGGTCTCGACGGTCCAGTCCATGATGTCCTGCGCGATCTCGCTCGGCGTGCCCCAGATCGGGTCGTCCTCACCGAGGTCGGGGAACTTGGCCAGCGCGGCCGCCCGGCCGCGCTGGACCCGCTGCACGTAGTCGTCGGAGAAGGCGTTCCACGCCTGGCACTGCTGGTGCTGCTGCTGGGTGACTGCGCCAGCGCAGCTGACGTAGAAGCCGCCGCACGGGGCGTTGTCGGCGCCGATGGTGTTGCTGCAGGTCACGTCCGTGGCGTGCCGTTCTCCCCCGGTGTTGGTCCCGTCGCCCCAGCGGAACCCGAACGGCTTGAAGTCCGGGGCCGCCGGCGCCCACGTGCGCACCATGTCGACGCAGTAGCCGGCCGGCACCGTGACCGCGGCGGCATCGCGGTACGCCTGCAGGACGGCCTGGCTGCGCTCCAGCCCGTTGACGTGGTCGTCCTTGATCACATCGGGCTGGAAGAATGCGTACAGGTCCGCGGCGTCGTCGATGACGCTGCGCGCGTAGCGGGAGAAGTCGCCGCCGTGGTCCTTGCACGCCGGATCGGTCATCCAGGGAGCCGTGACCCATTGCGGGCTGTCCACGACGTACTTGCGCAGGTTGTCCGGGATGGTGCCGGGGTCAACCGGCTCCGCGCTCGCCGTGGCCGTCGCCGCGCTCAGCAACGCCAGCAGCAATCCGAGCACCACCGCCGCGCGCCGGAGTGCATGCGTGTCACGCATCCGGCACATACGCCCAGCCCTGCGCTGATTCCCGGAACCGGAAAGCGAAGTCGCCGTCGGCGTTGGTCAGGCGGTCCTCGGTGCGCACCGGCCACGGGCCGCTCTCGAACCGCTGATCGGTCACCCGCCACTGCGCGCCGTCCCAGCGCAGGCTGATCGTCGACCGGCCCCAATCCTCCGTGCCGCCAGGCTGCGGGGCCATCCGTGAACTCTGCGCGGCCACGCCCCACACCGACACCTGCGCCCTGTCCGGATCGAAGGCCTCGATGACGGTGGACAGCGGCGCGTAGGTCAACCGCTGCCGGGCGAGCTGGTCCTGCGGCTGTGTCGGTGCTGCCAGGACGGCGGCGGCGGTCGGCGTCGCGGCGGGATCGAGCAGAGCAGCGACGGCGTGACGCGAGTCGAGAGTGCCTGCCGCGACACGGAAACCAGCGATCTGGAAGTTCTGCGCCGCGCTGGCCGCTCCCGCCGGCGTCCGCCGTTGCGACACCGGAACTCTTGTGCCGCCAGGAACATCTCCGCCCCCTGCTGCCGTCCGAGGCTCCGGCGACACCACGTGGTTGATCACCACATACTCGACGGCGCCCCCGACGACGAATCCGACGATCACTGCGACCAGGAGGACCCAGCCTCGCCCCGCGCGGGCTGCCGAGTAACCGACGGTCTTGACCCGCTTCACACCCATCCCCCTCGCTGTCAGTTCACCGCGACGATCCAGGTCCACACCGCGCCCGCGGACGTCAGCAGGATCCCGCCGAGCGCCGCGCGCACCATGTTCGTTTTCGCGTTCTGGCTCAGGTGCATGCCACCGGCCATGTGCCCGCCGACCCACACGACGATCCCGCCGATCAGCACGACGAAGCAGATGCCCAACCCGAAGAACAACAGCACCTGGGCGATCGTGTACATCACGCCCGACTTCGGGACGCCCTTACTGTCCGGGGCGATGTTGCTGAAATCCGGGCCACCAGGCGGCGGCTGCTGCGCCAGGGCCAGGCCCACCTGGTGGGCCATTTCGTAGTAGATGGACATGGTGCCCCACCTCCCCTGGGGTTCCCACGCGCGCGGCCAACTGCAGGCAGACACGAACGGTCGTCCTGCCGATCTGGTCCAGGCGCACCGCCTTGCCGGAAGCCAGAGCGGCGTCGAACGGGAGGTGGACCAAAGCTTGAACGCCGGCGGACCGCACCAACGTGAGCGCCGCGCGGACGCGACGACGGTTCGACGGCGCCGTCGACGACAGCACGACCACGGGCCGCGCTCGAAGGAAATCCAACGCGGCGCAGACTGCCTGCGCGCCCGCAACATCTGCCCGGCCGACCAGAACAGGCCGGTATGGAGTTTCCGCCAGCTGCGCCGCCACGGCGAGGTCGACGTGACCGAAATCGGTCACCGTGACGGAGACCTGTCCCGGAACTTCCGACAGCAATCGCGCGAGCGGCGTGTAGCCCTGGACGTCGGTGACCACGACCGCGCCTGCCGGTGACATCGGGAGCGGTTGGCCATTGTGGACCGCTGTCGCGAGCGACGGTGCGGGGAAGTCGACCGGTTCACCGAGAAGCCGGAGCCCCAATCCGCCGCTGCACGGCAGGCGGGACTGATCGACGGCCAGGACGCTGCCGACGCGCGCCGCAGCGCAGGTCTCGGCGAGGAGCGCCGCGACCGTGGTCGCACCACAGCCTCCTTCCGCTCCGGCAACCAGGAGCGGTCGGCCGGCCCCGGCCAGCGAGGCGAGTGCGGACACGCTCTCGACCGTCGGCCAACCTTTCGGGAACCCCGTTGCAACGTTCCGCCCTAGCAGGGGTTCGGGCTGGCGCAGCGCCCGGGCGCGTGAACGGAGCGCGCGCCAGCCCTTCCCGGCCCGGCCCGCTGCCCCCTTGATCGCAGGGGCCGTGGCCACCGACCGGGCCGACGGCACCTCCCTTGCCAGTCGCCCGGCGCCTCGCGCGGGGGTCATCGCACTGGCTTCGATGCGAGCGCAACCACCATGCACCGGACGATCTCCGGTGCATGTGCTCCCCTGGTGCGCTCGCATCGAAGCTCCCCCTCCTGCGGTACCGGGGATCGCCCCGGCACCACCGCGGGCGTCGTCCCCGCCAGTCCCTCACCTGACCGGGATCCGCCACGCGGCGTCTTGTGATCTGATGGTCTTGACCATAGGAAGCGGAGGCGCCATGCTCAATCGACGTAACATTCGGCTGCTTTTCCGTTGCGGGAGCGCCAAGTCACAAGTGGGGGAACGTCCATGTCGAACAGTCAGGGGCCGCCGGAGATCGCCGCGCGAGAGCTGGGCCGGCGTCTTCGAGCACTCCGCGAAGACCGCGGACTGTCCGTCCGGGAGGCGGCCGCGCACGTCCGGAAGCACACCGGCCAGACGCTGACACGCGGTGAGTTGACCAGCGTCGAGGAAGGAAGCCTCCGCCGGCTCAACTTGGAGTTCGTGGACGCTCTGGCCGAGCTGTACCGGACCGCGCCCGAGTCGCTCCTCGCGGGCCTCACGCTTGGCCAGCGCGTGTGGCTCCTGCGACGGCACCGCAGCATGACACAGTCAGAACTCGCCGCCGCGATCACCGAGTACACCGGAGCCGTTCGTAGCCGGCAGTATATCTCCAAATTGGAGAAGGACGATCTGCAAGCGCCGGTCAGCAAGGCGAATCTGCGTGCGCTCGCGCACGTCCTCCGCAAGCCCCTCGGCTTCCTGACCGGCTCGGACGACGCGATCAACGACGCCGAGCGAGAACTCCTGTCCGCGCTACGTGACCTCAAGCGCGCCGGCGTGCGAGGCGTGCACATCCACCGCTGTGTCACCCCGGACGTCGCCGGAGACCTCCTCGACCTCGCACGCACGGTACGCAACGCCCGCACTGGCCTGTCGGACGCCGGCGCAGCCACGTTCCAGCCACGTTGACCTCACCGCGGCAACGCGGTGAAGCGCGCCAGCACGTGAGTCTCCTCGTCGATCCTCGTCGGAGTGGCCGAGACTTCCAGTGCCCGCCAGGAACCATCCGGTGTCGCGAACCGCGCCCGGTGCAAGGTCGCCGGACTTCGCTGCGCGACGCGGTCGAGCAGATCCTGCACGGCAGGCACATCATCGTCATGACAGAAGTCCACAAGAGACCGGGTACTCGACATCCGCACGCCGAGGAGGCGACCGAAGTTCGCCGACGTCATCCAGATCTGCCGATGAGCGGGGTCGATGACCCCGAGCGCAGCCCCCGGGTCGGCAAACACCGCGGCAAGCAGGTCAGCCCGCTCGTCGCGGCCGCGATGCGGACCCGCAACCCGTTGTGCCAACCCGCGGATCCACCGCACTCCACTGCCATCCGCCGGTTCAGCACGACCTGACATCCGCAACGACATGACAGCGCCCGTCGTGACATCGCGGGCGGCGAACTCCTCGATCACCTGGAAGTCGGACCCCACACGCATCGCCTTGGCCAGCAGCTCGCGCATCCGGACGCGACACGAGCCCAACAAGACTTCATCCAAGAAGTGCGCACCTTCCCAACACCGGCGCGACGCCTCGTCGCCGAACTCGAACACCTCCGGCGACCAGTAGGTGCGCACCGTGTCACCGGAGCCCAGAGCAGGGACGCGCCACTCGCAGCCGCTTACCCGTGGCCGCGCAGGCAACTGGTTGCCGTAGATCGCCTGGGCACCGAGCACGCCGCCCGTCCCAGCCCCGATCACCGGGTGCACTTCGACCAGCCACCGCCTGCCCGAGTGGTAGGCGGCGCCGACTGAGGCTCGCGCCGTGCGCAGGACTTCCCGGACACGCGGCAACAGCAGGTCACGAGCCGTCGGATCGAGACGTGACCGCGGCGACGTTCCGTGACGCAGCTCGTTCCCCACCGCAAGCAGCGCCATGCGTGAGTCGAACAGGACCCAGCGATCACGATGCGGATGCGCCAGACGCTTCATGTGCCGGTCGACAGCTCCCCCGCTCACACCCGACCCCCTCACTATCGGTCACCAGGCTCAGGCCCGGTGATGATCAGTGAGTATGGCGAGCCGCGGGCCAACTATCAACACTCTGCGTGTCGAATTCGTGGACAGTTCCCCCTGGTCCTGCTACTTTCAGCTCAACACCTCGGCAGAACTATGACTAAGCGTCACGATCTCGTCGGTGCCCTGTCACTGAAGCGGCCCCGCCGGTTACCGATCACGAACAGTAGCTGCGCGCGCCCGTGCGTCCGCGCGCTACTGGTGGGAACCGTGGAGCACCTCGACCGTGGACACCATCGATCCGGCCCTGCGGGTGGCCTGCCACCAGCACCTCCGCCAGTTGGGCATGCCCGTGGGATTCCAGCTCCCGGATCTCCTCCAAGCCGTCGCGGATAAGCGCGGCCGGCCGCTCACCCTGCTGCCGGCACCACCGACCGACGGTCTACCCGCCGGCATGCTCATCGCCACCGCCGGATGCGACGTCATCCGCTTCCCCAGCTACACCACCGAACTCCACCGCAACCACGTGATCGGCAGACAGATATCCCACGCCCTGCTGGGACACCATCGCGACCTCGGCCAGTTCACGACAGGATCCTTCGCCGGGGACGGCGACCGCGCACACGACCGCCAAGCCGAAGTCCTCACGACCATACTGCTGATGAGATCCGCCCCGGTGGTCAAGCGACCTGCCCACGATCTTCGAGCCGCGATCCCACGCATCAGCCAGCTTCTGGCCTTCCTCGAGCGGGCGCTCGGCCCCGCGGCGCAACAGCTTCGCTCACCCGAACTGGACCACCATCACGGACTCCTCGGGCCCTATCGCAAGATCATCCGCATCCGCGACGCTCAGATGCTGCTGACGTCCTACACCCACCCCGACGCACCCGAGCACGCGCGAAGCGAAATGCGCGGACGTGACCTACCGACAGCGCAGCGCTCCGCCATCATCGAAGCCGCGGTCCTTGCGACTGCCCTCGTCAGATTCCAAGATCGAACGCGCACACCGACCGACCAACGGATCGCCGTGCCCGCCACCGACCCGCGCAACCTGCCCGGCGAGATCGAGCACCTGGCGATGGTCAACCAGGCCCTCACAACCGATCACGTCGTGGCGGCTGTCGTGAAGAACTGCAATACCTAGAACCACTACGCCTTCGGCCACGACGCGGGAAACTGGTGGCCTCACCGCACCCAGGTCAGGCCTGAGTGCTCCGTCGATGATGCCGAGCCAGCGCCGGAATCGCGTCGATCTTTTCCTGGCTCAGGTGCTCCCAAATGATACCGGCCGGACGACGAGGCGGTTGGCATTCGATCACCGCCTCCGGCGTCACGATGAAGTCGACACTGAAGTCGTGCTCCGTCTCCGGAATGTCCTCGTCGATCACCTGCAGCTGGTGCACCGTGGTGACGATGATCGTCTGCGGGCCCACCAGTCCGGCTTCGGTCAGGAGCGCCACCTCGATGTCGGAGTAACCGGCTCCTTTGCCGATTCGGGCGCCGCTGCGGTTCACCGCGACGGTGCCGCAGACGACCAGGTCAATGGGGTACATCTCGTCAGGCGCGACGATCGGAGCCACCCGGGCGGCCTCCTTGCTGTCAGCAGCCTCCGGGCCGACGCGAGCCGGGTCGAGCTGGTAGAACGGGCGAGGGTTCGCCATTGCGGGCACCGCCATGTACACGAGCTTGCCGTCCCGTAGGGCGGCCTCCCGGACGGGAAGTTGCGCTCGGTCCGGATTGGCCTTGACGACCCGCGCTTCCTGCCAGACCTCGAGCTGACTCAACTGCCGTGCCGCTTCATCTGCTCCGACGAAACTCGGGATGTGTCCGGCAGCGCCGGGAGGGTCGACAGCACCTGCGTCGTCGAGCGCCTTCCACACCTGTTGGCGGACTGCCTGCTTCGCGTCGTCCATGTTCACCTGTGCAGTTGTACCGCGTCAGCCTGTGCCTCAGGCACCGGCCATCAGGGCGAACAGCCGCTCACCGACCTCCTGCACTGCACCGTGCTGTCGCCAGGGGCGCAGCTCCTTCCCGGCGGCGAAGGCGACATTCAAACCACCGCCCCCTCGCGTCGTCTGCAAAGCGTCGATTGCGCCATGGAGCGCCTGGACCGCGCCGTCGATCTCACCCTGCCGCAGACGGGCGAGCGACAGGTTACCGAGCACGATCGCCTGCAACTTCTTCCTAGTCGCCAGAGTCCGGGCCGCCCGGAGCAGCGGGACCTCCGCACGTTCAGCGAGGCCCAGGAAGAGGTAGCACGAGCCGGCCATACGATCGATTTCAGGCGACGAGAAGTACTCACCAGCGGTGTCGGCCTCACCAACCAGATCCAGCTGTTCCTGCGCCGCACCAAGCGCCGTCTCGCATGCCCGTCGTTCACGGAGCATGGCGTTGGCTTCGGCAACGTGGAGAAGAGCCAGCCCGGTCAGAGCCGGGCTGACCGGTTTCGCGATGACCGCCGCTTCGTGCGCAGCTGCCAGGCCGACCTTGGGCTGCTTCTCCCCGTAGAGCGCCAGGTAGCTCTTACGCAAAGTCGCGTACGACTCGGCCGCGGTCGCACCGACCTGTCTCGCCGCATGAATCGCTTGATCGAAGTAGGCACGCGGCGCCTCGTCGTCGCGCCGCTGCGACGCGTCCCAGACGAACTGGCCCATCAGAGTGGCGGTCTCGGCCTCCAGCGCCCACAGCTCCCGCCGCACCCGGTTGCTCCGCGCCTCCGCCCGGAGGTGGGCCACACGGGCAAGGTGCTGAGTGGCTGCGGCGAGCAGGCCCGTCGAGGGCGAGATGTCGTACTCGGTTTCGAACTGGAGTGTTCGCTCCCGTAACGCGGCAACGGTCACGAGGTCGACGCTTCGCGTCGCGTCCCACGGCCCGGTGTCCGTCGGGAGTGCAGTCGAGACCGCTGTGCCTTCGCACAGCAGCTCCTCCAGCTTCTCACGTGACACCATTAGCAGCCGGGCCAGTCGCGGCCGTCGGTGTGGGGAAGGTTCGGACAAGCCGGACTCCCAGCGAGCCACGGTGCTGGTGTCGATGCCGAGGAGCTGGGCCAGACGCTCCTGGGTGTGCCCGGCCGCCCTGCGGGCACGGGCCAGCCCGGTTCGCTTGGCCGCCATGATCTTCCTCCCCTGTCACCTTCTGAGACCGACACGTTACCGCAGGCCAGTGCTCTGGATGCGATATTCGTGCCGGGTTTACGCGTGTTTCGCGCTCTGGAGCGCCCGGTCGCGACCCGGTGGAATCGCGGAAAGCAACCAACCGGGAAGAGGTACCGTCATGACAACACCGCTGGATCACCGCACTAACACGACCATTCCGGCAGCTTGGCAGCGGCGCCCCAGCGCTCTCGATGCCCCGACGACAGCGCGCGTTCCGGAACCACTCCAGCTCTACGCGCTCTTGGCCTTGACCTTGGGCCTGCACGGACCCGCCACGGTCGGCGATCGTTGCCAGGCCTGTACCGATGCGTGGCCGTGCGAACCGGTTCGACGAGCCTACCGGTTGCGGGAGGGCTTCTGACCATGCCCGAAGCCGCCGCCGAAACCGAAGCCCTGGTCAAGACCCTCAGCACCATGGCGGGCAACCTCCCCATCGCCATCCTGCAGTTGCGCGAAGGCGAGGTGCCACCCGACCGTCAGCGCGCACTCGGCTCGCTCCTCATCGAACTGGGGACCCTCGTTCGGCAGCATGCCGACCTCGAGCCGCCGCCACCGCGGCCAGGGCTTGACGCCGAGCCCTGACCGCGATCGCCGCCCCGGCACGGCGCCCAGCAACCGGGTACCGCACACCATCCTGCCTACCTGACGAAAGACGATGACGAACTACCAGCTCGACGACGCCCCCGGCTACATCTACGAGAAGATGGCGGACCACCTTGCCAAGCGCATCGCGAGCGGCGACCTGGCACCGGGCAAGCCCTTGCCCGCCGAACGCCGCCTGGCCGAGGAGTATGGCGTGTCGTTGGGCACCGCACGACACGCCACCCACTTGCTGCGGAAGCGCGGTCTCGTCGTGACCATCCGAAGCCTCGGCACCTTCGTCGCCGAGCCAGCCACATCTGGCCGCACCCCAGCGCACCGGGACCATGCTCGTGACGACCGGACACGGTCCAACACAGCCCGTTGACGGTCAGGGCCGTCCGCGCTCACGGAAGTCGGCATCGGGTTCTCGGCTGGAGTTCGCGCTCTGGCCGAGAACCCAGCCGAGATGACGCTGCACCTCAGCGATTCTGCTCGGCTACCCACACCGCGAGTTCGGTCCGGTTCATACCCAGCACCCGGTAGAGATGCGTGAGGTGCGTCTCGATCGTCCGGGGCGAGGAGTGCGTCCGGTCGGCGATCTCCTTGTTGGACAGTCCCTGGGCAACAAGCAGCGCGACCTTCTGACGCGCCGGCGTGAGATCAGCCAGAACAAGCTTCTCGCCGGTATGGCTGGTAGCTACTTTGTCCTGCGGGGCCAGCACAAGTTTGTAGACCTCGTCGGTGCTGAGCTTCGCGCCGTCGTCGTACGCGGCTTGGAAAGCCAGCGGGCCGATCGTCGCGATGATGCGGTCCGCTGCCTGCTTCCGCTGCCGGTCGAAGGGGATGAGGCCGGCGAGCGCAACACCATTTCGTTCCTGCAGACCACGACAGGCGCCCATGAGCCGAGCAGCGGCTTCCGCCTCGGCGGGCTGACCAGCGGCCGCGCGCTGCCAGGCCGCGAACTCGACGCACCACGTCGATCCCCACTTGTCCCCCAGCTCAAGCTGGCGGGGCAAGCACTCCCCCAGCACATCAAGCGGCTCCGTGCGCGCGGGCAGCCCGAGCGTCCACATCCCCCAGGTAATCGCCCATTCCGCCTCGTGTGCCCGAGCCTCCGCCAGACACTCTTCCGTGGCTGCGTCCGCGACGTCAGACGGGCCGAGCAACCCAGCGCCCAGCGCGAGCATCAAGAGAGCCATGTGTGCATCGCCGGCCGCCCCGGCCTGGAGGAAACCGTCACGCGCCCGGGCCAGCAGGTCAAGACCACGGCGGTCCCCGCGGCTGAACAGCCAGTAGGTCCCTTCCAGGAAAAGAACCTGCGGCGAATCCGCCATGCCAAGCTCCCGAGCCAGCTCGTGGCATTCGGGCCGGTGCCGCTCGTTGCGCTCGAGATCGCCGAGGACGATCCGCGTCCACCCCAGCATGACCAGAGCGTCCAGCCGCACGCGGCTCGGTCCCGGCGGCGCCACCGCGAGCAGATCGTCCATCAGCCCCGCAGCGGTCGACTGGAACGCGAAGATGAACGGCACGCGGGCACGCAGCAGGTTCGTCACGATTTGCAGGCCGACCTCAGCGCGTTCCAGCGTCCGGCACCAACTGACCGCGGACCGGACGTTCGCGAGCTCGTCGTAGGCACGGTAGAGCCATTGCGGCTCGTCCGGCCCGAGCCACTTCTCCGCTGCGGATCCGGTCAGTTTGAGCAGCCATGCGGCGTGGCGAGAGCGGACGTGCTCCTCCTCACCGAACTCGCGTAGCCGGCGCAACCCATACTCGCGAAGCGGCTGAAGCTGCCGGAACCGTCCTTCCGGGCTGCTCGCGAGCAGCGAGTGGCGAACCAACCCCGACAGTAGGTCCATGACGTCCTCGGTCGCGATCAGGTCATCACCGCCACACACCTCCTCGGCGGCATCGAGGTCGAAACCACCGGAGAAAACCGAGAGCCGAGCCCACAAGCGGCGCTGCCCCGGCTCGCACAGGTCCCACGAGACGTCGAGCGCCTGGGTGAGCGACCGGTGGTGGGGTGGGATGCGCCGTGCGAAGTTCCGCAGCAAGCGACCACCGTCCAGGCGCTCCAGGATGACCTGCGGGCGCATCCCGCCGCCCAGCTGAGCCGCGATCAACTCGAGGACCAGCGGCAGCCCGCCGGACCAGCGGACAAGGTCGATGATGCTCGTCCAGTCATCCCCGAGTGTGAGGGTGCGCCCAGCGGCACGGGTGCGGTCCTGCAGCAGGATGACCGCCTCGGTACCCAACGCGGCCTCGAGGTTGTCGTGCGCGTCGGGTACCCCGACCGGCGGGACCTGCTGAACATGCTCGCCGAAGATGCCCAAGTGCTGGCGGCTCGTCGCGACCACTTGCAGCCGGGATGCTTCGTCCAGCAGCTCGGTGATCACGTCGGCCACCGGATCGAGAAGGTGGTCGACGTTGTCGAGGACGACCAGGGTGCGGCGGTGGCGAAGGTGCTCGACCAGGACCTCGGTCAGCTGGCGGCGTGCCTGGTGGTCGATGACACCGAGGGCCTCGATGACCATCCCCACGATGGCGTCCTTGAGTCCGTCGGCGTTCCGGCCGCCCAGTTCGAGGTCGGCCAGCCGCACGATCGCCACCGCGTCGAACTCGCCGTCACCGAGCCGGCGGGCCAGGACCGTGCCGAGCCGTGTCTTCCCCACCCCTCCCGGCCCGGTCAGCGTGAGCAACCGCTGTCCGTCGCGAACGCGCTGCACCAGCGAGGACACCAACTCGTCCCGGCCCACGAAACTCGTCAGGTCGCCGAACGCCTGACCACCCGGCACCCCTACCTCCCCCAGCTTGACCGACGCGCAAAGCCGCAGTTCAACGCACCTTGCCGCGATCATGAACTCTATTAACAAGATCCGGCGCTGTCACGTCCTTCGCCCACCAATTGAGATACCGAAAGTACTGCGATGTCGCCGGTTGTCGACGTCACGTTCCTTGCGGTCGTAAATCAAGTGAGGTCGGGCATCGCCAGAACCAGCTCCATCAGCGTGAGGTTGACACGGGCCTGACCTGCGACTCCTTGCCCCCAGCGCATCCCCGTCCAGCCCCCTGAACTGCGGGAACAGAGATCTCCTGCACACAGTAGGGCGGTCACGGGGCGTTGAGGAACACCGCAGCACGCGTCTACCTGTCGCTCTACATCCGCCCACTCGAACTGGGCCGCAGGTCGCGCACGCTTCGCTTGCCGCGCAGGTTCGCGTCCATGGCGGGACTACCAAAGGATGGGAACGGGGCTGACCAGGGGACTTTCACCGGCACGTTGGTGGTCGAGGCGAGTTTTAGCCTCGCGGGCGCGATTGGCGGCCACTCATGACCGCGAACTCGCGTGCAGTCGCTCAGTTCGTCACGGTCACGATGGGGCTTGTCATCGGGCTGACTTTCCTGTTCGGGTTCGGCAACGTGCTGAACCTCGCGTTGAAGCTGCAGGTTCCGGTGCTCGTGGCGCCGCTGGTGGCACCGGCTGTCGACTTGACGGTGCTCGGGCTGCTCGTCGGAACTCGACACCTGGCGCTGTGCGGCGCCAGCGATGCGGTGCTGCGGCCGGCACGGCACTTGCTGCTTGCTGCGAGCGTGGTGACCCTGCTGCTAAACGTCGCTGACCCGGTGTGCGCAGGCCAGTGGGGCAAGGCAGCGTTCGACTCGGTTGGTCCGCTCCTGTTGATCGGCTGGGCCGAGGCAGGCCCCGGTCTCCTCCGCGCGCTGAGCGAGGCGGACGTCTGCTCCGACGCGAGGCAGCCGGCTGACGGGGATAGCTCTGAGCAGCGGATACGCGCTGAAGCGCCGCTACCTGACGAGCGGGTCGACATACACACCCGCCCGATCCGTGAGCTCGACGAAGAGCTTGTTGAACGAGCTCGGCGAGCAGACGCTGATCACTGGGAACGATTCCGGCGACCCATCTCCGCGGAGACGCTCCGAAAACAACTACGCGTCGGTGCGCGGACGTCTCGGTCGCTAGTTGCGGCTATTCGTCCGGCGCGTGCTCCCGAACCTCCCCAAGCTGCAGCTGGGCCAGGCTGACGCGAGCTTCGTGCGCACCTCACATACGCCCTCGGCAATTCCTGGCAGCGCCGACCGGGCCGAGACCGCGCAGGCCCAAGCGCGCCGATGCGGACCGGCGCGGCGCCGCCGACCGGGCCCAGGCCCAGCGGCGCCATCGCCGTCCGGCTCACCGCCGAGGGCGAGATCCGGCGACTGAAGGAGCGCCTGGAGCAGCTGGAAGGTCGAGCGGCGGCAGCTCGCCGAGACCACCGCCGCCCGGATCGAGGAACTCACCGCGGCCGCCGGCCCCGAGGCCGCGCACGCCCGGGCCCGCCAGCTCATAACCGACCCGCGCAAGAAACGGTTAGTCGCCGCTCTTCAGCGGCTTGGCGTGCCTGACTGTAACGGCCAGGTCGGATGCCGCGACTGGTCGTAGCAGGCGATGCGCATGGCGAGCGTCGGGAGGCGAGCCGATGGAGGATCCGGCGGATCCACGAGAGCAGGCGACGGCGGCGAAGCGCGCGGCGCTGGCGGCGCTCAGCAGCGCCGCGTCGCGTGGGCAGGGCACCAAAGATGCTCCGAGTTGCGCGGGTTACTACGTGTCTGCGGCGCTGGAGTACCAGGCCGCGACGACCGAATTCGAGGCGGATCACAAGATGGCCGGCTACGCCCACATGGTCGTGGCCGATGCGTGGTATCACGCTGGCGAGATGTGTGAAGCTGGAACGTTCCCGTAGACAGCTGATCCCCCAGCTCATGGGAATAGCCAGTCCGGCAAGCGGGAAAGCCATCCGTTGGCCGTCGCTGTTCGCGCCGGTTCGCTCACCCTCCTCCTCGGGTAGTGTCCAGCCGAGTGCGACGAGCGCGGTGCGGACCGGCTCCGGTGAGCCGGACGTCCATCTCGCCGTCGATCTCGTTTTCGGGCGCGTGCAGGGGTGAGCCAGAGCTGCGGGAGGTGGCGTGCGCGGGCGTGCAGTTCGTAGGAAATCACCGCGCGGCTGATGTCGTGGCCGTCGACGACGAGCTTGCCGCGTCCGCCTGCGTGCTCAATGTGGACGTTCCGCTTGTTCATGCGAAGAGCCTCCTGAGTGCGCGTGCGAGCCAGCCGCGGGCGGGCGGCTCGAACTCGGTGCCGACCATGATCGATCGCCTCGCGAACGGCCGTCATCTCGGCGAAGGTGCTCAGCCAGCCGACGACGGTGACCCGCTCGGGCCTGTGCCAGGCATCGGGCCGCAGGGCGACGAAGGACCTCGCCGTCGACGTCCTGCTCGCCGAGCACTCGGTCAGGCGCGAGCCGCACAGCATACAGCCGGCGTCCGCTGAGACACGCGAAAATCGTTCGGCGTGTCGGCTTGCCCAGAGGGCGGCGGGACGTCATTCGGCCTCGTCGGCAGCGGACAGCGCCGGGGCTGAACTCCGCATGTTTGCGCTGGCGGTAGGCACGGCTGGTCTGGTCCGTGGAGATCGAGCAGACCCTCATCACCCTGCCCGTCACCAGTAGCGTCAGCGAGATCCCGCTCGCCATCGCGATCCCCGGCCTCGTCCTCGTCGCCCTCGCCCTGGTCGCGATGCTCGTCATGTCTCCTGGAGGAACCGTTGACCGTCGTCGCCGAGCCGCCGCGGCTCCCCCGCGAGGTTCCCGACTGGCACGAGCGCGGCGCGTGCCAGCTCTTCCCCGAGCTTGACTGGATCGCGCCGGGCGGCGAGAAGCCGACCCCGCGGCAGCGTGCCGCCGCCGAGACCGCGTGCCGCGTGATCTGCGCCGCCTGCCCTGTCCGCATGCTGTGCGCCGAGGATGCGCTGCGCCGCGGCGAGCCGTGGGGCATCTGGGGTGGCCTCGACCGCAAGGACCGCACCGCCGTCGCCCGCGAGCACGGGTTCCCGCGACCGGCCGTCGTGCCCGAGCACGGCACGAACTGGCGGTACGCGAAGTGGAACCGCACCTGCACGGAGTGTCGGGAGGCGCACACCATCTACGAGCGGGAGCGCCGTGCCCGAGCCCGGCGGAAGGTCGAGCAGCGCGAGGTGTGGCGGCAGCCGGTTGCGCTCGACACGCCGGTCAAGGTCGGCCGTCGTTGGGTTGGCGCGGGGCAGTATGTACTGCCACTCGACGGCATCCCCGCGCCACGATCAAGCACGCCCCGGCAGGCCGAGGCCGTCCGACACGTCCACCGCTGCAGCTCGTCGCTTAGGACCGCCAACTTGGGAGACAACATGGCCGAGAGCACCACTGCCGGCGAACTCATCCTCCGCTACATCGCCGACGTCATCGCCGTCAACGAAGCGGCCGACCGACGCGAACACGAGGCCATCGAGAAGCTCGAAGTCGAAGGCCACAGGATCGTTACTGGCGGACAGACGGGCGGCTACGACGAGAAGGGAACGACGCCGTTCGAGGTGCGCGACTGGCGTACGGACCAGCTGATCTTCAGTAGCCGCGGCACACTGGACGACTTCGAGAAGCTGGTCGAGGAACGCGACACCGAGGACAAGTGGGTCTTCATCGACAGCATCGAGTTCGACGACGAGGCGGCGCCGCTGCCCCCCGCACCCGCTGGCCTCCCGGCCAGCCTCGCGCAGGTCCTGGGCGACTGGGCCACTGACTGCGATGACGATGCACGCGAACTCGTTGGCCTGCCGCCAGCAGACTGAGCCGGCCGCGGGATCCGCGCAGCAGAGAGGGGAACACGAGATGGCTACATGGCGGGAGCTGCTCGCCGAGGAGAGGTGATCCGCCGGCGACGAATCACCGATTGTGGCGGTCGCGCCGGAGGAAGCCGTGCTCGATGTCGAGTTCAACGACTGGGCCGGCGAGCCGAAGGGCGCGCCGTTCCTGGCGTGGTCAGAACAGCGGGTGTACTTCCCGGCAGCCTACGACCGGTCGTCGTGGGTCGGCTCCGCGCCGAGGAACCCGCAAGCCGACGGACAGCCTCACATCGGGTCGTGGTGAACAACCTGAGCGAACGGAAGAAGAGCACGCACCTTGATCGACGACTCGTTGTAGTGGGGCTTCTACGCTTCGCACTCTACGGTCAAGGGCAGGGCACCATAACCCCCACACCAACCCCCGATGCCCCGCCCCGACCGGGGGCTTCTTGGCGTGTCGCCCTTTCCGGCACATCGCTGTCTTCTGTAGCGTCCCCGCTTGCGGGCGAACCGATGGTCCACGTCACCCACGCGGGCCCACTCGTTCGGGTCGCTTGCGCGAGCAACCTCGTGCAGGAAGACTCAGCCCGTAAGAACGGCCCAGGACCGCGAATCCTGGGCCGCTCAACGGAAACCTGCCAGGTGGCTGCCTGGCAGTAGGCACGCTGCCAAACCACGGTTGGAGACCATGTGGAAAGCTACGAACCTTACACAAATGACAATAGTAGGTCCGCGGACGAGCGCAAGGGCGACTCACTCAATCTGGGTGCACTTCCCCGCTGGGCCGAGCAGGCGATTCGCGTGATAGTGCGTGCGGCGGACGCCGAGAGCGCAATCACTCCGCACACCAGCACGACGGTGTGGATGACTGCCCTCGGCTACGCCCTGGCGTCCAACCTGCCGACTAACCGCGACTACGTGAGCCGGTTGGGCCGGACCGCCAGTGCGCTTTGTCGGCAGCGCGGCATCACGCCTGGCCAAGTGAGGGACCGGCGGTACGGCACCGTCGGCACCTACCCGCCCAATGTTCTCGATCACGCGGTCAAGTTGCTCTAGCCGCGCAGTCGAGCGGAGCTGCGCTTCACCCCTCGAAGCGCGGCTCCGCCTCGCCTCCTTTGAACTGCCGCACCTCGCGCCGCGCACGAACGAGTCCAGCTCGCTCGGTCGGGTCGCAGTCGAACTCGGCGAGCGCGAGGGCGAGCAGGACTTGGTTCGCATCGAGCCAGCGGGCGGGGACGGGCTCGGCGGGCTGCAGCGGTCGAAGCCGCGGGGTGTGCTCCAGACCTCGACACTGGCACACCCAGACCGAGGCCACCAGACCTTTCCGCGATCTGTGGATAACTCCGAGCGGTGGCCCTGTCCCGCGCCGGCACGGGACAGGACGTCACTCCCTCGCCTCGGCTACTTGGCCACGGCATAGACCAGCATGTACCACGGGTACGTGTTCACCTGGCCCCACCGCTCGTCGAAGATCCTGCGGGGCTCGATGCCCAGCTCCTTGCAGCGCGCCGCGGCTTCGCGGCCATGACGCGCCACCTCTGCGCCCAGGGTCGAGAGCCCACACTGGCGACGGAACGCGAGCGCAGTCATCCACGGTATACAATTGACCGGTTGGGTCATTACAGCCTCCATAGGGCTTTGATCTCAACAAGCTCACGGGCGCGCACCCGCGAGTAATTGGGTGGCCCAGGTTGACGCACCTGGGCCACCTTTCAACAACGGCCGTCGTGACCGATGGGTCGCGTCTTGTGGTCGCGAGACCCCTCCGCCGAGAGCGAGAATACACGCACCCCGACGATTCGGAAAGCGCACCGGCAAGGGCGCGGCACAAGACGCTCGGTTTCGGCGTTTTCCCAGGTCAGCGACTTGGCCTGCGAGGCAACCACCTACTAATACTGGTAACACTACTAACAACAGCTGGCAGGTCAGCATATGTTAGTTCTCCGACTAACCCAGCTAGCGTATGTTATTTCTCCGGCTCTCCATCGAAATAGAACGCCGGAAGTTTGCCAGCTAGTCATCTACAAAGGATTCTTTGGAGGAAGTACGCTAGCTAGGGCTCCAGATAGACTTTCGACGAGAATAAGTTCACTAGATCCGGCGCCAAGTCTGCGGAGCCTCGCGTCGCCGCCGATGATGAGCACATGACCCTGCCTGCCCCGGTCGCGCCGATGCTCGCGACAGCCGGCCAGCCTCCCGCCGCCCCTGGTTGGGCGTTCGAGTGGAAGTGGGATGGCGTGCGCGCCGTGGTGGCGGTGGACGCCGGCGGGGTCGTGGCACAGTCCCGCAACCTGCGCGACATCACCAGCTCCTACCCGGAGTTGCGCGTACTGCCTGAGCTGGTCGACCGGCCGCTCCTGCTGGATGGCGAGCTGGTCACGCTCGACGATCAGGGCCGACCGGACTTCGGGCGGCTGCAGTCCCGGATGCACGTCTCCCGGCCGCGGCCCGAGCTGCTGGAGTCCCACCCGGTCGCGTTCTTCGTGTTCGACCTGCTGCACGACAGCGGCCGGGACCTGACCCGCGAGCCGTACGAGGACCGCCGCGAGCAGCTCGCCGAACTCGCCCTCGACGCCCCACCGACGATCCGCGTGCCGGACCACTACCTCGGCGACGAGGTGACCGGACCGGACCTGCTGGAGATCGCGCGGCAGAGCGGCCTGGAGGGGATCTTGTAGCCAGAGTGTGGCGTTGACCGTTGACCGCGACTACGTCAGCCGCTGTCGCCGCCACGACTCGCGGCCGCATGGGCGAGGCGGTCGAGGTCGCGCGGGCGGGGCTGCTCCTGGCGTTCGATGCCACTTACACCACCCGAGCCGAACTGACCGTCGACAGTGGCGCCTCGCAGCTGCAGCTCCGACAACCCGAGTTGCCTCCCGCAGCCCGTTCAGGCTCCGGCGACGGCTGCGGTTCGGAGGGTGTCGGGGGTGGTGCCGGTCCAGGTGCGGAAGGCGCGGTAGAAGGAGTTGGTGTCGTCGTAACCGAGCAGGTAGGCGATTTCGGCGGTGCGCATGGTGCTGTTGCCGAGGTAGTGGCGGGCCAGGCTTTCGCGGGTCGTGGCGAGGATTTCCTGGAAGCTGGTTCCTTCGAGCTGCAGTTGTCGTTGCAGCGTGCGGCTGCTGACGGCGAGATGACGGGTGACCGCGGTCATGGAGCTGCCGCCAGCGGGAAGTGTTTCGTGCAGGGCGGCCCGCACCCGCTCGGCCACACTGGCCGACGCCTGCAGGTCGGACAGGCGTTTGCGGAGTTCCGGGGCGAAGAACCGCCAGAGTTGCTCGTTCTCGGTGAGGAACGGACGGTCCGCGTCGGCCGGCGCGAAGGTGATCGCGTGCGTCAGTCCCTTCTGGACTTTGACGCCGAGGTAGTCGTCGAGGCCGGCGTGCTCGGCAGGGAGCCAGGGATCGGTCACCCGGACCGGACGGATGTGGTGGCGGGTCGCGATCCGCGCGAGGGCGACCCAGAACACCGTCTCGGCGGCGGCCAGCAGGGGCGGCGGGGGCGTGTCCGGCGGCCACCGGAAGCTGATCGTCAACCCTTCGTCGCCGCTGGCGAGCTGCAGGTGCAGAGGCCCGATGAGGGGCTTGTAGGTGGCGATGCGCTGGGCCGCGGTCTGCAGGTCAGGGCTGCACAGGGCGGCGAAGATCGGCGGGGTGAACATCTCGACCGAGATCGACCGGCCGATCGCGACCGCCAGGTCCGGATCACCGCTCTCGGCGTCGAGTGCCTCCCACAGCCGGAAGTACTCCTCCGGTGGGAGGTCGACCGGGCCGCGGCCGAACAGGTCGGCCGGCAGCTGGGCGCGCCGGAGCACCCGGGTGGGTGACACGCCGAGGTCCTTCAGCAGCGCCTTGATGCTGGGATCCAGGGTGAATCGTCCAGTGTTCACGTCGTGAGGGTAGAGGCCGGGGGCCGGCCTGTCACTGACAGATGGCGCCGTTCCTCTCGCCAAGTGCGCCAGCCAAAAGTGGCGTCATACGCAAGTGAGTTGGCGCGCCACGCTAGTGCCAGGCCACGGATCCACTTCTAACGTCGACGTCGGAAGGACACCACGTTCACCGGAAGGATTACCACCATGGCCACCAAGGTCGCACTCGTCACCGGAGCTTCGTCGGGGATCGGCGAGGCCACCGCGCTCAAGCTGCGCGAGGCCGGCTACACCGTCTACGGCGCGGCACGGCGCGTGCAGCGCATGCAGCACCTGACCAAGCAGGGGATCCGGCTGCTGGCCATGGACGTCACCGACGACACCTCCATGCGGGAGGGTGTCGAGAAGATCATCGCCGACACCGGCCGGCTCGACGTCCTGGTCAACAACGCCGGCTACGGCTCCTACGGCGCCGTCGAGGACGTTCCGCTGTCCGAGGCCAGGGAGCAGTTCGAGGTCAACGTGTTCGGCGCGGCGCGGCTGACCCAGCTGGTCCTGCCGCACATGCGGGCGCAGCGTTCGGGGACGATCGTCAACATCACCTCGATGGGCGGCCGGATCTACACCTCGCTGGGGGCCTGGTACCACGCCACGAAGTTCGCGCTGGAAGCGCTCAGCGACTGCCTGCGGATGGAGCTCAAGCCCTTCGGGATCGACGTCGTGGTGATCGAACCGGGCGGGGTCAAGTCCGAATGGGGCGGCATCGCCGCGCGCAAGGTCCGCGAGGTCTCCGGCACCGGTCCGTACGCGCCGCAGGGTAACGCCGTGGCCGACTCGCTCAGCTCGGAGGCCAACGAGCGCCGTCTGTCGTCGCCGGACTTGATCGCCAAGACCATCGTCAAGTCCGTCCGGGCCCGTCGGCCCAAGACCCGCTACGCCGTCGGCTTCGGCGCCAAGCCCATGATCTTCCTGCACAACACGCTGCCCAACCGCACCTTCGACGCGTTCATGCGCCGCGCCACCGGCGTGCCCGCCAGCTACGAGCCCGCCGGCAACTGACGTGACGGTCGTGAAGACCGCGCTGGTCACCGGCGCGTCGTCCGGTATCGGCGAAGCGGTCGCCACCAAGCTGCACACCCTCGGCTACACCGTCTACGGCGCCGCCAGGCGCACAGAACGACTGTCCGATGTGGCCGGTATCCGCCCGTTGCCGATGGATGTCACCGACGACGCCTCGATGCGAGCCGGGGTGGAGAAGATCGTCGCCGACACCGGCCGGATCGACGTGCTGGTCAACAACGCCGGCTACGGCTCCTACGGCGCCGTCGAGGACGTACCGATGGACGAGGCCCGCCACCAGATGGAGGTCAACGTCTTCGGCGCCGCCCGCCTCACCCAGCTGGTCCTGCCGCACATGCGTAGCCGGCGCACGGGGACGATCGTGAACGTCACCTCCATGGGAGGCCGGTTCCACTCGCCGCTGGGTGCCTGGTACCACAGCAGCAAGTTCGCCCTCGAAGCACTCAGCGACTGCCTGCGCATGGAACTCAAGCCCTTCGGGATCGACGTGGTCGTCATCGAGCCCGGCAACATCCGCTCCGACGGCAGCAGCGTCACCGCCGAGACGCTGCGAGCGGCCTCAGGCGAAGGCCCGTACGCGGCCTGGGCCGGCGCCGTGCTGAACGCGCTGACCTCGCAGGCGAACGCGCGGCGCGAGTCGCCGCCGTCGGTCGTGGCGGACGCGGTCGGGCAGGCCGTCACCGCTCGCCGGCCCAAGACCCGCTACGCGGCCGGGTTCGGAGCCCGTCTTCTCATCGCCGCGCGCGGCGTGCTCTCCGACCGCGTCTTCGACCATCTGATGGCCCGCGCCATCGGAGTCCCCAGCAACTCAGGAAAGAAGTGATCATCATGCGTGACGTTCTCCGGCACTACATCGACGGCGCGTGGACCGAACCGCTCGGCGACGGGACCGCACCGATCACCAACCCGGCGACGGGAGAGACCAGCGGCGTGCTCGCCCTGGGCACCTCGGCCGACGTTGACCGCGCGGCCGCGGCCGCGCGGCGCGCCTTCGCCACCTACTCGCAAACGAGCGTCACCGAGCGCGCCGACCTGCTCGCCGCGATCGCGGCCGAGTACGAACGCCGCGCGGAGGACATGGCGCTCGCGGTGACCGCCGACATCGGCACCCCACTGGCCATCGCGCGGATCACCGCTCAGGCCGGCGTCGGCCAGTTCCGTGAACTGGCCGAGGCCCTCCCGGCCTACCCGTTCGAGGAACACCGCGGCCGGTCCACGGTCCGCAAGGAGCCGATCGGCGTGTGCGCGCTGATCCCGCCGTGGAACTACCCCGCCCTGCAGATGACCGAGAAGGTCGCCCCCGCGCTCGCCGCGGGCTGCACGATGATCCTCAAACCCGCCGAGATCGCCCCCTACAGCGCGCAGGTGTTCGCCGAGATCATCGAGGCGGCGGGCGTGCCGCAGGGCGTGTTCAACATGGTCCTCGGGAAGGGCTCGGTCATCGGCGCCGCGCTGAGCAAGCACCCCGAGGTCGACCTGGTCTCCTTCACCGGATCCACCTCGGTCGGTGTGCAGGTGCAGAAGGACGCGGCGGACACCGTCAAGCGCGTCACCCAGGAACTCGGCGGCAAGTCCGCCCACATCATCCTGCCCGACGCGGACCTCACCTCCGCCGTCGCCACCGCCGTCACCGGGGTGATGACCAACTCGGGCCAGACCTGCGCGGCCCCCACCCGGACCCTGATCCCCCGCGCCCGCCGGGACGAGATCGTCTCGATGATCCGCACCGCCGTGGACGCGGTCACCGTTGGCGATCCCCTGACGCCGGTCGCGATGGGGCCGGTGGCCTCCGAACAGCAGTGGCACACCGTGCAGCGCTACATCCAGGCCGGCCTCGACGAAGGAGCCACCCTGGTCACCGGCGGCCTCGGGCAACCGGAAGGGGCCAAGGGCGGCTGGTTCGCCCGCCCGACCGTGTTCGCCGATGTCACCAACGACATGACCATCGCCCGGGAAGAAATCTTCGGACCGGTGATGACCCTGATCAGCTACGACACCGTCGAAGAAGCGGTCGCCATCGCCAACGACAGCCCCTACGGGCTCGCCGCCTACGTCGACGGCGGCGACCCGGCCCAGGTACGTGACGTGGCCGCCCGCCTGCGCGCCGGCCAGGTCGCACTCAACGGCGCACCCCTAGACCAGTCGGCACCCTTCGGCGGCTACAAGCAGTCCGGCAACGGCCGGGTCTGGGGCATCGCCGGCCTGGACGAGTGCCTGGAGATCAAAGCCGTGGTCGGATCAGCGAGCTGAACGCGCGGTCGGGATTGCGCCACTTACCTGAGAACCACCAGAGAGGACGGAGCTTCGCCGTGAGCGACAGCATCGGAAAGCTGAGCGACCAGGCCGCCGTACGCCGACTGCAGGAGAAGCGGTCACCGCTCGGGCGATTGGTTGCCACGTCGAGCACATGCCGCACCAGACGTAGGGTGGGAGCCTTGATGGTGCGGCGTCGACCTGATCAACGTCGGCAAACCGTCGAACATGGGCACAAGCGAGTACGAACTGCACCATCGGATCGATCCTTCCGCAACTTGGCCAGCTCAGCGAAATGGGCGCTCTTGAGTGTGGAGCGGCCTGAGTAAATCGGGTACCAGTACGAAGAGGACAAGCTTGTGCTAACTCTGTGCTGATGTTGTGCCGTTCCTGTCAAGACGACAATGAATCTCATCAAAACGCAGTCCGAGCGAGCAGGGTGTGCACGTCAGGGGTGTCGAGCCCGCCGTCGGCCGGGCCTCCTTCTTTCGTCCGCTTCACCGGCGCACGGCGCGCCCTGCGCCAAACTGGCGACGCTCACTGCGCACAACCTGCTGGGCGAGCTCACCCGCGAACGAACAACCGCAACCCTCTCGGTCGCGCCTCCCTAGTGGTTCTGCATGCAGCCCGACTCCGATTTGGGCGTTCGGTGATCGATCAGTACGTCATCCCGTTTTGCTGAAACAGCAGGAGATTTTTCCCCGCGGTTCGGCGTTTTTTTGAAGTGGACTTGGCCCCCAGCCACGCGGCAGCAGCGGCAGTCACCGCAGTCAGCAGCATGAACACGAACACAGCGAAGATGGCGTCTACCAGGCCTGCGGCAACCTGAAGACCGGCTGAGCAAGCGGCGAACGTGGAAGCGAGCACCAGACGGCTCACAGACCCTCGATTCGCCATAGCGCTAAGGTACTACCCACCGGAGGTACGACCGGTCAGCCGCTGCGGCTCGTCACGGCCCGGTCGAACTGCTGCCCGACGGCGAGGGACGCCTGCCAGACACGCCTGGGCACGATCCCTCCTACCGGGCTCGATCGCCGAGAAAGATCGCTTGTCGAACGCAGGACGGACCCTCTCCGATCGTCTGATCAGATCCGGACGAGGTTCTGGTAGATGGAGAGCAGGAGGCGAATCGGTTCAGGATTCTTGGTCGTGTAGCTGGCGGCCCGCCACTCCTGCACAGGACGAGGGGCTCGCTGCAGTGATCGAGCGAGCCCCTCGTCGCGCAGGTGCGGTGGTAATCAGGACGGTGTGGGTGTTCGAGCTTCGCGCTCCCGCCGCAGCTGATTTCGGAACCAGCTGATCGTCCAGCCAGCGCCAAGACCCACGATCGCTGTGCCCACGCCGAGCACAACTGCCCCAGTCAGGGCCATCGGCGGCTTTCCGGCCGAGAGGGCAGCGACCGTGAAACCGATCGCGGCAACCAAGACCCCGAAGAGCACGGTGAATTGGCGCGTCGAGAGGTCGAGCAGGCTCCGCCGCCGCTTGGAGCGGTCCAGACGGGCGAGCAGCACTTCGCGCACGGTGCACTCACCTGTCGTGAGTGGTGCCCGGGCTGGGGACGCTGGTGAGTCAAGGACTGGCAGCTGGGCGACCAGTGGTGCTTCCGCCGCCGGAAGCATCGTTGTCGATTCAGGTCCAGAGCACCGTTCATGAAGGCGAACCCACAGCACCATAACCTCACGCGCTTGAGCCGGATCCAGGCGACAGGCGCTGAGGAAAGCGGCGACCTGTTCCGACTTCGTCGGAAGCACGCCACGGCCGACTTCCACGAGCTTGTATGCCTGCGAGCGAGGAATCAAGTTGTCCGAGCGGATTGCCACCTGCCCGGCCGACAAACCGGCGAGTTTCATGATCCTGCGGAGCAGCGCCGCAAACTCTGACGCGTTGCTGGCCTGCAGCTCATCAGGCAGCAACCGGTGTCCCCGCGGTCGGCCTCGCGCGGGCGTCACGGTGCCGGCCACATCGGCCTGTCCCGCCACCCGCGAGTTGTGACAGAGGGGGTCTCCGGTCAGAACGCGATCCAGCGTCATCTCGGGAGCCTCCGCTGATACCGGCCGATCCTGGCAAGCCCTGCGCAGGACAAGTTGGATCAGCACCTGCTCGATCGCTACCTGCGAGTTCGCACCCGGCCTTCTCAGCAACTGTTCCAGCTCTTCGGGAAGGTCGCCTTCCAGCAGGCCGAGTTCGCGAGCTAGCCCCGAGACGATCCACTTCCTCACGGTCAGGGCGGTGACCGGGCGCGGCGTTGCCGACTGGGTTGACGCCATTACGCGGGAGCTCCGGGCGCCAGAAGCGCGGTAGCCAGCCGCCGCATCACGCTCAGCAGGGCATCGCTACGCGCGCGGTGCGCAGTGCCGGCCAGGATCAGCGCCGCACCGACCAGGCCGATCGACATGGCCGGGGTCAGGCCGCGGGCGAGAAGCCACCCGGTGAAGCTGAACACCAGCACGATCACGATGATGTGGCTACCACTGAACCGGCGCGGCTTCGGCTCGTCGTCCCCGGCCACACTGGCGCACGGCGAATTCACTCTGGGCAAGGCCAGGCCCCTCTCTCTGGAGTAGAGGTCAGGCCGCCCGGGCAGCGTGCCCCGGACGGCATTACGTGTTTGCTGCAGTTCGAGACTCCGGCGCCTCACGTGCGCGCAGGCGGCTACCTGGCTGCGCACGCGCCCCCGGCACGCACGTGATGCCGGGGAACGCATCTATGTTGACACGGGGGACCGACAGTCCCTAACCAATGCGGACGCCGCGTCGAAATTCGGGTCTCGCCGACCATCCAATGGCACCGAGTGCCACGTCCAAAACTGTCCACTGGACCCCTTTTCGGGCAAAGTCACCACCGGGTGAAAGCCCCTGGATACGAGGTCGAGCCGGTCGTTTTCCCTGCTAGACCCGCTGTCTAATGCGTCTCAACGTCTGTACGGAAACCCGTACAGGCCCTATCCTGAGCTCTAACGCCAGCGTCGGGCACACCGACAGCCTGGCGTCACCCCTGGGCACGCTGTTTGCTGCAGTTCGAGGTTCCGGGGCAGCCGACGAGATCCGCCCCGGCTAGGGCGCCTCGTCACAACTGAGGCCCCGGAGGGTGCGCCCTCCGGGGCCTCTGCCTGCCACGACCCCTTTTCGCTGTGGCCCGTGATCCTCTCGTCGTAATGCACGTGCATTTGCACGTGCATTAGAGATCGTAACTGGAAGTCCCTTCGGTGTCCTTAGATCCCGCATGGATCAGCGCCAGGTGGCCGGCCCTTGTCGCCAAGCGGTTGATCAGTGATCAGCCCGGCCGAACGCGC
Source organism: Amycolatopsis thermoflava N1165 (assembly GCF_000473265.1). Taxonomy (NCBI): domain Bacteria; kingdom Bacillati; phylum Actinomycetota; class Actinomycetes; order Pseudonocardiales; family Pseudonocardiaceae; genus Amycolatopsis; species Amycolatopsis thermoflava. The sequence continues at coordinate 735,666 of NZ_KI421511.1, read as the reverse complement.
GATTGAATTACCTGGCGAAGGGGTGCCGGTGGGAGTCGGGTGAGGCGCCCGCGACCTGTCGCCGTCCCCCCGCCCGAAGGGTGCACGCCGCAACTTGGCGCAGCAGTCCGAGAATGGATCTCGGTCTCCTATCACCTTCTGCGTGCGGGAACGACGGGCACGGGGCAGGCCGCTGCTCGCGAGCTTCTACTCCCCGACCAATCACCCGGCGCAGGCAAACCGCAGAAATCACGCTATTCTCGGCGAGCGCCTGCCGGCCAGACCACGGTGACGGGCAGGCCGCGATCGCGTGCGGCGTCGACGACGTCGGCTGTGCCGCCGTGGCCTCCGGAGGGGCCGCCGTCCCAGACGGCGATCACGGTGTCGACGTTGTCGAGCAGGTGCTCGCTGGCTGCCATGTACGCCTCGCGATTCGACGTGTCGAAGGGCATGGTGTGCACGGTCTTGGCCTGACCGAGCAGTTCGTCGAACTCTGCGGCGTTGTCCGGCTTGACTTTGCGCTCCCGGTAGTCGGACGCGGGCAGGACCACCTCGACTGCGCCACCGAGTTCGAGCACGACGCGGGCGAAGACCTGGTCGGCACCGCGGCCGAGGCAGGTGACACCGATCAGCTCGTCACGGTCGTGGCCGGCGAGCGCGGCGCGGATGCCCTCTGCGACCGCAGGCACGGACTCGGCGGTCAGGTTCGAATGCCCGGTGATCCCGATTCGCGGCAACGGCGTTGGCCTTCCTGTGGTCAGTCTGCGGGGGTGAGCGCGTTGATGGCTTCGATGGCATCACGCACCGCGGGCACCTTAGCGAAAGGGGTCGCTTCGCCGCGGAAGTCCTGCAGCTTCACGCCAACCCGTCCGGTGGCCCAGGGACCGGCTAACGGCACTGCCTGCACGATCAGGTCGGCCGCGTGGTCAGGCTCGCGGCTGATGAGGTGGGCGCGCGCGAGGCCGATCAGGTCGAATGCGCGATTGCGGAGCCGGCTGGGATGGCGCAGCTCCAGCGCGCGCGTGATGTAGGTCTGGGCGGTTCGGGCATGCTTGGGGTCGTAGCGTGCGAGATCGCGGTAGCGGGCGCCAATCACGCCGGCGAGTTCGGCCTGGTCGAGGCTGCGGGCGGTGGGCGTGCGTGCGTCCTCGTCGCGGGAACCTTCGCTGTGGAAGTCCTCGGCGAGGCCGACGGCCCGGTCGAAGGCCCTGTCGTCACCCTGCTGGGCATAAGCCCATGCCTCCCGCGTAGCGAGTACGGCCCGGAGGCGCGGAGTGGCCGTGCGGCGGGTGCCGTACTGCGCGAGCTGCACGATTTCGAGTCCATCGCGGGGACGTTTCAGGTCGAAGCACTGCCGCGCGAGCGAGGCCAGCTCGACGGCTGCCAGCGCGTCGTCGCCGCCGGCGTGAGCCAGCTGGGCGGCGAGCACGAAGTACTGCTGGGCGCCGCCATGTTCGCTTGCGTCCCACGCCATCGTGGCGGCGATGTCAGCGAGCTCCGCTCCGATCCGGAACGCTCGCGCTGTATCGGGCGTGCCTTGAGGCGCGGCTCTGAGTCGATGAACATGGCTATTGAGCTGCGCGACCACTGCTGAACGCGCTAGGACACCCGGAGCCGAGCGCCAGGATCGGAGCGAGGCGACGAGACGTTCTGCTGCCTCCAGCTCGGGTGGGGTGAACGCGGCCCCGTGCCCTGCGCCGACGGCCGTCGCTGGCCAGAGGAACGGCTGCAGCTCGACGGCGAGGGCAAGGCCGGTGAGCAGCGCGGTTCGGCGTGTCGACGGCGTCAGGTCATCGCTGGTGATGGCTGCGGCCTGGTCGAGTACGGCGTCGGCGTCCCAGCAGGGAGCGCTGGGCTGTGGCGGTGCCGCATCAGGGCCGGGCGGCTCGGTAGTCCTTCGACGGGGAGGGCGAAAGCCGAGTGCGGCGTCGTCACTGACGCCGAGCACATGGCGGAGNCCGGATCGGTAGGCGGGGTTCGGCCAGCGGGCGACACCCCGCTCCAGCTTCGCGAGGTAATGCGCGTCGAGATCATGCCGCCGTCCAGTGGTCTCCCACAACCACCGGTTGACCTGTTCAGCGACCTCGGCACGGGTTGCGTGCTCGCCGGGCGCGGTCGACGAGGGCAGCCTTTCGCGCGCGGCGCGTAGCAGGCGATTGGGCTCGGTCACCGTGTCCCCTCCAGGTCACGCGCAGTGTAACGAGGCGACAGCGCCACGTCACGGCAAGCGGGTGTGGGTCTGCCCCGACATTCCCCTGCATTCCCCGAGCTGCCCGGTTGTCTGGCGTCCCGGATCGCTGGAAAAGGTCTCAAGCTAGGTGTCGAGGTCGGCTGGCTGGGGACGAAGCCGACGTCGAGGACCAGAACTGGGGTACAGGATGGACAGGCCGCTGGGGACGACTGGAGGGCCGGCCCCGCAGGAGCCGGCTGCCGTCGGCGAAGCACTGTTGGTGGCTGCTGTCGTGGCACGGGCCGAGCAGGCGGGTTTCCACTTCGAGGCCGTTGACAGCAGCGGCATGGTTCGTGCGCGCGTTCGCCGCGGCCGGTTCGTCGATCACCTTCATCTCTGGCGTGACGCGGACGGGATGAGCTACGCGAGCGCGGTCCGTCTCGCCCGCGACAGCCAGCCGCCGCCCGACGACGACGAGGTTCTGGGATGGCGATCGGACTTGGGCCGCGCCCAGGACGTGATCGATCGGGTTCTGAGCTGGCCAGCGAACGAGGACCCACCCAACGTCCGGACGGAAGTCCCGTTTGGAGCACCACCCGCACTGTCGGGTCAGGAGAGGAGAAACGCATGACCACTGTGGTCGATCCCGGGTTCGTCGACGGAGTGCGCCGCGCCGCGCAGTCCGTCGAGGACGCCTTCGCGCTCGACGTGCGGATCATCACCGACATTCCGGCGGGTCACCCGCTGGCGGGCTGCAAGGGCAACACGGACGACGGCTGCGACCCGACCTGCGCGTCCGCCTGCGTCAGCCACGGCGCTTGAGTTGGGTTCCGCCGGGACCGAGGTACGTACCCGGTCCCGGCGCCGTCTCCTATCGCTCACTCGACGGACCGGAGGACTGAGTGCGTGCCAGCGACAAACGACCGCTCTACCGACACGTCAACGTCGCGTTGCTCCGCGCCGCCGTCGCGCCGCTTCCGGACACCTCGGTCCGGTGGCCCGACCTCACCGACATCGGCGGTTGCCGTCGATGGCTGGAGGAGATGTGGTCGCGGCCCGATCTCGCCGGCGCGATGCGTGAAGCCAGCCCCGCCCTTGGCGACCACGTCGATGCCATCCGCGAAGGACACGTCGTGAGCGACAGGCGGACCCGCAGCGCCACTCTGTCGACCATGCGGTACCTGCTGCGCAGCATCGGCCGCCCCACCCCGTTCGGCCTGTTCGCCGGCGTGGCTCCACTGACGTTGGGCCGGACAGCGCAGACGACCTGGGGCGGAAACCACCATGGGGTGGCCCGCGCCAACACTGGGTGGCTGGCCGACATCATCAACCGACTTGAACGACGCCCCGAACTGCTCGAATGACTCCACGTGGTGGTCACCGACCTCGCCGTCCGCCGCGGCCAGCGACTCGAGATCCCGCAAGGGCCGAACCGACTCATCATCGGCTACACCCGCGCAGTCGCGGCCGTGACCCACCTCGCGGCCACCCCTGTCCGGTTCAGTGCGCTGATCGACACGCTGACTGAGGAGTTCACCGCGGACCGGTCGAGGGTCCGGGACATGGTCACCGAACTCGTGCGGCAGGGATACCTGCTGACCGCCCTGCGCGCTCCGTTCACCGTCACCGATCCGTTCGCCTATTTGATGGAACGCCTGCGCGAGGCCGGTGCCGAGGACTTGCCCGCTCTCTCGTCCCTGGTGCGTCACCTCGACGCCATTCTGGACGAGTTGCGCCGCCACAACGAGAAGGAGACCACTCCGGCCGAGCAGGGCCGTCTCCGCGTCAGGCTCACACGCCGGATGAGGCAACTCTCGCCGGAGGGACGCACCCCGTTGGCGGTGGACCTGCGGCTGGACTGCGCGGTCGCGCTGCCTCACCAGGTCGCCCGGGAGATGGAACAGGCCGCCAGCGCGCTGCTGCGCCTGACCCGCCACCCGACCGGCGAGGCCACCTGGCGCGACTACCACACGGCCTTCGTCGACAAGTACGGCACGGGCACGCTCGTGCCGCTGGCCGAGGTCCTCGATCCGGACGCCGGCTTGGGCTACCCCGCCGGCTACCGCGGACGCGTGCGCCCCACCCCGGCGCCGGTGAACTCCGAGCGCGACGAGCGGCTGCTCGCGCTGGCGTGGAAGGCGATGCTGGATGGCACTCGGGAAATCGTGCTCACTGACGACGTCATCGAGGAGCTGACCGGCGACACGTTCGACGAACGCTTCATCCCGCCCCACGTGGAGTTGGCCGCCCACGTCCATGCCCCCACCGCACAAGCGCTGGAGCGCGGCGAGTTCCTGCTCACCGTCGCGCCCGCCCGCTCCGCCGGCACCCTCACCAGCAGGTTCACCCCAACCGCCACCGGCTCTGGCCTGGAGCAGGCGTACCGGGCACTGCCCGCCGCAACCGAGGGGGCGCTGCGGGTGCAGATGTCGTTCGGAGCGCTCTACCCGCATGCGGAAAACGTCTGCCGCGTGCCGGCCTACCTCGACCACCTTCTTCCGCTGGGCGAGCACCGACCGTCCGGCGACGACAGCCTGCTCACGATCGACGACCTGGCCATCACCGCGACCGGCGACCGTCTCCACCTGGTCAGCCTCTCGCGCCGCCAGGTCGTGGAGCCGCAGGTGTTCCACGCACTCGCGTTGGACAAGCAACCCCCGCCGCTGGCGCGGTTTCTCGCACAGCTGCCGCGAGCGTTTTCCGCCGCCTGGTACCAATTCGACTGGGGACCGCACGCCAGCCTGCCGTTCCTGCCCCAGGTCCGCTACCACCGCACCGTGCTGTCCCCGGCCCAATGGCGGCTGACTTCCGCCGAGCTTCCGGGCGGGAGGACCGCTCCTGATCAATGGCGCCCCGTGCTCGACGGGTGGCGACGCCACTGGGGGTGCCCTGACGAGGTCGAACTCCGCGATGCTGATCGCACCCTCCGGCTCACGCTCGACGAGCCCGCGCACGCCACCCTCCTGCACGCCCACATCAAGCGGCACGGCCAAGCGATCCTTCACGCAGCTAGCCCAGCAGCCGAGTATGGGTGGCTCGACGGCCACGCCCACGAGATCGCGCTCCCCCTGGTGACGACCCGGCCCCCGGCACCCGACCCGCTCGACGGTGCTCTGCCCGCTGTGACCAACACACTCGGGCAACTGCCTGGCGCTCCGGGCTCCAGGTGGATCTCGGCGAAACTGTTCACCCACCCCGAGCGGATCGATGAACTCATCACCGACGAGCTCCCCGACCTCCTGAGCACTCTCGACGCACCCCTGTGCTGGTGGCTGCGCTATCGCAGTCTCCAGGAGACAGACCACCTCCGCCTCCGGCTCGAAGCGACGCCAGGCCACTACTCTCAGTACACGCAAGTGATCGGGGAGTGGACACAGCGGATGCGGCAAGCGGGTCTGGTCGAGCGCCTGGTGATCGACACCTACTACCCCGAGGTCGGCCGGTACGGCGCTGGCGAGGCACTGGACGCCGCGGAGAACGTCTTCGCCGCCGACTCCGCCACCGCGGCCGCCCTGTTGCGCTACCTGCCCACGGCGACGCCGAAACTCGCGCTGGTTCCGGTGAACATGGCGGGAATCCTCACGGGCTTCTTCGGCGACACCGGCGCGGCGATGGAGTGGCTGGCCACCCGGCCGGCCCCTGCTGCTCCCGCCCTCGACCGAGCGGTGTCCGAACACGCGATCCGGCTCGCCACGGACCCGTCCGCGCTCCGCAAGCTGCTCGGCTGGCACACCGACATCGAGCGGGCATGGGACAACCGCACCGCCGCGCTGACCGACTACCGCAAGGCGCTGCCACCGGAGACGAACACCGACGTGGTGCTGGAATCGCTGCTGCACATGCACCACAACCGGCTGATCGGCATCGACCGGGACAGCGAACGCAGCTGCCGTCGCCTGACCCGGCACGCCGCCCTCACCTGGCAACATCGCGGCGGCGCCGGATGACCTCCACCGTCCCGCACACCGCCTCGCCCGAGCACGCTCCTGCGCCCGGATGGCGTCAGTCCCTGGGCAACGGAGCGGCCGGGCAAGCGCTGCTGCACATCGCTCGTGCGCACGCCGGAACCGGAAACTGGGCCACCGCTCACCACTGGGTCACGACCATGACCGCCGACCCCGTGGCCGCCGACCCACAAGCCTGCCTGTATCGCGGCGCCCCGGCCGTCGCGTTCGTGCTGCGCACCGCGGGCCTGCCCGCCTACCGCGGCGTGCTGCGAGTACTCGACGAGCACCTCGCGGCGATGACCCGGGCTCGATTGGAGCGGGCGCATGCGCGACTCGACCGCGGAGAACTGCCCGCGCTGCGCGAATACGACTTGATCAACGGCCTGACTGGGCTCGGGGTGTGCCTGCTGCAGTCCGTCCACGTCGATCCGAACCACCGCGCCGGCGACCTACTGCGCGACGTGCTGACCTACCTGGTCCAGCTGACCGGCCCGATCACGCTGGACGGGGCCATCCTGCCCGGCTGGTGGTCTCCCACCGGACCGTCGGGGCGCCCCGACCGGCGGTGGCCCGGCGGCCACGCCAATCTGGGCATGGCGCACGGCATCGCCGGCCCCCTGGCGCTGCTGTCCGCCACGATGATCAGAGGCATCACCGTGGCCGGCCAGCCGGAGGCCATCGAACGCACCGATCGGTTCCTCCGCTCCTGGCGCTGCGGCCCGAAGACCAGGCCGTGGTGGCCCGGCCTGCTCTCCAGCCGCGAATGGCGCAACACGGCCGTTGCCCAACCCGGTCCGCAACGACCGTCATGGTGCTACGGCACCCCCGGCCTGACTCACGCCCGCCACCTGGCCGCCCAGGCACTGGACGCCCCGACCAGGTTGGCCGAGACCGAGGCTGCGCTCGTCGCCTGCTTTACCGACGCAGGGCAGCTCGATCAGCTCACCGACGCCTCGCTCTGCCACGGCTGGGCAGGGCTGGTCCACACCGCCCGCCGCACGCTCGCCCGCGCCGAACCCGGCAGCCACGCCGCCGAGGCCCTCGCCCAGCTCGAACATCACTGGCAACACCGCCGCACCCGGGCCGCGCGGGAACTGTCGGAGCGCAGCGGAATGCTGGAGGGCAAGACCGGCATCGCGCTCACCGACCTCGCGCCGGACGCCGGGTGGGATCTCTGCCTGCTCACCCCAGCCGTCAGCTCGCACGACTCGATCCCCAGCACACCGAGAGGAACTCGATGACCAACGCCACCAGCACCCGCCCCGAAGACCTGCGCGAGCAGATGATCAACCACATCCGCGCAGCCGGCCACCTGCGCTCCGAGCGCATCGAGCAAGCCCTACGCGCCGTCCCGCGACACCGCTTCGTGCCCGCCGCCTCGATCGAGGAGGCCTACGCGAACAAGGCCATCACCATCAAACCCGGCCCAGACCGGCCGGCCAGCTGCATCTCCGTGCCGACTGTCGTGGCGATGATGCTCGGCCAGCTCAACCCGCAGCCCGGCGATCACGTCCTGGAAATCGGCGCCGGAACCGGATACAACGCTGCCCTCCTGGCCGAACTCGTCGGTGACACCGGCAGCGTCACCACGATCGACATCCACCCCGACGTCACCGAGCACGCCCGCCACGCCCTGGCAGAGACGGGCTACCACCGAGTGCGAGTAATCACCGGCGATGGTGCTCATGGCGCGGCAGTCCACGCGCCCTACGACAAGATCATCGTCACCGTCGGGCCATGGGACCTGCCACCGGCCTGGTTCAACCAGCTCGCCCACGGCGGCACGCTGGTGGTCCCGATGCACTGGCGCGGCCAGGCCCGCAGCATCGCCTTCACCCGCCACGACACCCACCTGCGCGCAACCAACAGCCAACTCTGCGGATTCATCCCCATGATCGGCATCGTGCCGACCGGCGAGCACACCGGCCAGATCACCGAGGACGTCGCGCTGCACTGGGACGCCGACCAGGACATCGACCCGGCGGCCATGCACGAGGTGTTCACCGGCCCCAAAACGACCGTGTGGTCCGGCACCTCGGTGGCCGCCAACGAGCCGTTCGACCACATCTGGCTCTGGCTGACCGCGACCGAACCAGGCACGTGCCGACTCGACGCCGAAGACACAGCCATCGAGACCGGCCTCTGCAACCCCGCCTTCTCCTACCGCACCCCCACGATCGCCGAGTGCGACTCTCTGGCCTACCTCGCCAAGCCACGCCCCATCGAAGCACCCGGCCCCGCCGGCGAGCGCCGCTTCGAGCTCGGCGCCACCGGCCACGGACCCGCCGCAGCTCAGCTCGCCGAGCGACTGGTCGAGCAAATTCACCGATTCGACCGCGACCGCACCGCCCAACCCGTCATCGCTGCATACCCCGCTGAGACGTCCCCCAAGGATCTGCCTTCGGGCCTGCTCATCGACAAAAACCACGTCCGCATGGTCCTGACGTCCTGACCTCGAGGCACCTTCGGGACGAGGCGATGCTGAAAATGCACTCGTCGCGGCCACATCAGCCATAACTACGGAGGTACAGACCCCGTACACCGGCCTGCGGGACCCCGTACGGGGCCCCCGGCGAAGCATTGTGGTCGTCCCCGATGTGCCGACGGCCGTGTCCCCGCCAGGGTGAGAACCGCCTGGGACCAGCGGAAACGCGACTCACACTGGAGGGACCGTGACATCGGTAGCCGGACTCGGTTGGGACCCCGTCACCCGGACCTGGACGACCGCCAGCACCGCGGGCGTGACGAAGGTGCCACCCCTCGACGGCCAGCTCATTGTCGACGTGCCCCCGGCGTTCACCGATGCCTCTCGTGACATGGGACGAATGGTGCACCGCACGCCGGGTGCCGTGCTCAAGCCCGGGAGCGTTCAGGACGTCGGGCGCATGGTCGCGCTGTGCCGCGAGCACCGCATCCCGGTGGCAGCTCAAGGCGCCGGTCACACCACCCACGGCCAGCGCCTGGTCGGTGAGAGCGGTCTGGCAATCGACATGCGCACCCTCGACGGCGTCGAGCCGGTCCGCCGCAACCGGGTGGTCTGCGAGGCCGGCGCACTGTGGTCGGACGTCGTGATCACCCTTGCCGAGCAGGGTTTCCGCTTCCGGGGTGGCCTGACCGGCTACCTGAACCTCTCCGTCGGCGGGACCTTGAGCGTCGGCGGCATCTCCCCCAACTACCAGTGCGGGGCGCAGGTCGACGCCGTCGAGCGCATCCAGGTCGTCACCGGGCAGGGCCACACCCTCTGGGCCTCAGCTGCCGAGAACCGGGACGTGTTCGCCGGCGCGCTCGCCGGTCTCGGACAAGTCGGCGTCATCACCCAGGCCGAACTCGCCCTCGCCCCACTCCCCCGGCGAGTTCACACCTGGTCGGTGCCGTACTCGACCGCGGCGGACGCGTTCCAGGCGATGCGGACCGTCATGGCCCACAACGTCCTCGACGAGGTCTACTGCACCGTCCGCCCTCCCGAACACGACGCGCAGCCGACCTTCTTGGTGCAACTCGCGTACTACGAGGTAGAGACCACCCCGCCGCGGAACATCGTCGACACCCTCCCCACCCCGATCGAGCCCGAGCACTACGAGACCAAGACCTACCTAGACCACGTCACCCTCGACACCGCCGTGATCGACGGCTGGCCGGTCTGGGAAAACCGGATCAAACCGTGGTTCGACGTCTTCCTGCCCGACTCGTCGGTGGAGCCCTACGTCGAGAACACCATCAAAGCGATGACCGCCGCCGACTGGTCGCAGCCCCACGGACAGGGATTCGTCCTCCTGTTCCCCCACCGAGCCGACCGCTTCCGGCGCGAAAGACTCCGCGTGCCCAGACAGCGGTCCGACGAGTTCGTGTGGCTCTTCGACGTCCTCAACAGCGGATCGACCATGCCGAGCGTTGAAGAAGTGGAGCAAATGCTCACCCGCAACGCGCAATGGCTTGATGCCGCGCGCGAGGCAGGCGGCACGCTCTATCCCATCGGCAGTCAGCAGCCGACGAACGAGCTGTGGCAGCGGCACTACGGGCCGGACTGGCAAGACGTCCTCAACACGAAGGCACGCCTGGATCCCGCCGGGATCCTCACACCAGGGGTAGGAATCGGCATCCACGCGACGACGTAACCGTCGTCTCGCGTGCGCCGGCCCGGTTGGGAGGCCGAGCCGGCGCCCGCACATCACCGAGGGGGACAAATGGAGTGGAGTCACAAGTTCATCGCGGAAAGCGGACCGCCCTGCCTGGTTCGGCGCACCGTTCCAGCAGGCGTCGCAGCGACGCCCACCGACCTGGACCTGCCGAGCAGAGGGCAAGTGGTGAACGCCCTTCGACGCGCCGCGGGGGCAGCGCGTCGTTGCAAGACCTGGTTTCGAGCCCGAGTCACCGCAGCAATGTCTGTCGTGGCCCATGCCGTCGTCACAGCCGAGGCAGCGCGGGAAGCGGTCCTCGACGTTCCCCTGATCTGCTCGTCGACGGTCGCCACCGGCGCGATCCTGTCGGCCTGCGCCGTTACTCACGCGTGCTGCACACGTTCGCGCGCCCAACGTCGCGCCGATGACCGGAACGAGCAGCCCGTCGACCAGAGCGCGATCTGGCTCATCACCGCAGCCGCGGCGCTTCCCCTCGTCTGGGCTCTCGGCTTGCTGCTCATCCTGCGGTTGGTCCGCCGACACGAGCACGGCGCACATCCCCGCCGATTCATGCTCGCGACCTCGACGACCGTCGCATCCGTGCTCGCAGCCCACGGGGTCGCGACCGCGACGCCGCTTCGCGACTGGCTCACCCACGGCTCAGCGTGGCCGGAGACGACGCTGGGTCGCTTTCACCTCGTGGCTCTACTGATCGCTCTCGGCGTCGCCTACTTCGCCGTGCAGGCATTGTTGAGGTGCTCAGCCACCCCACGAAACACCGACAGGCTGATCGCGGCACACGGCATGACTGTGGTCACCGTGCTCATCGGACTGGCCGCCACGACTGCGACGGCCGTGTCTCCGCTGATCACGCCGACCTTCATCCCCATCGCCCTTCACATGACGCGCCTGGACCAAATGAACCGAGTCCTGGGGAACGACGCGATACACGATCCGCTGATGGGCCTGCTCAACCGGCGGGGATTCCTGCCACTCGCCCAGGAGGTCCTGAAGCGTGACACCGCGGCCAATCGCCCGACGACAGTCCTGTTCGCCGACCTCGACAACTTCAAGAGCTGGAACGACGACCTCGGCGAGCTCGGTGGCGACGAGATACTCAAGGCCGTAGCGGCAACGCTGGAAGGCGAGAGCCGGGTCGAAGACCTCTTGTGTCGCTGGGGCGGCGAGGAGTTCGTGGCGGTTCTGCCCGGCACGAACCTCGAGCAGGGCACCGAAGTCGCTGAACGCATCCGGCTCGCAGTGGAGCGCCTCGACACCCTCGTTCGGCTTCCCGGAAGCACCGAACACCTCCGCATCGGCCGCGACACTCGCCCTTGCACCATCTCCATCGGAGTCGCCACCAGCCCGGCACACGGCGTCTGCCTCGACGAGCTCGTCGACACGGCCATCCGCGCGAAGAAGTCAGCGAAGGCCGGCGGACGCAACCGCGTCGTGCGTGCGAGGGACGGCGCTTGACCTGCTTCACGGCCATCGGCGAACACCTGCTAGCCCGTCGCCGGCCGGCCGACGGCTGATGTCCGGACAAACACGCGGCGCACGTCGGAAGGTGTGCTGCGGTGGGCGCCACTTCATCGCCGGCTCGGCGGGATGAAGCGTTGTGGGTGCACGCCACGCAGAGACCGCCGAGACGAGCGAGTCCTGTAAAGACGACATCGATCGTGCGTCTCGCGGTGGTCTCGGACGAGGCCCGCCCGCCCGAGACCACCGCCGAGCAGCGGATGTGGGCCTACTACGTGACCGAGCGGGTGAAGAGCCGCACCCCGACCGGCGCGAAACTGGACCGGATCACGGACACGAGCAACTATGGCCGCTGGGTTCTCCGGTGGTGGCGAATGGTGGGCCGGACACCTGACGCGTGCCGGTCAATCGCCGGTAAGCGCTTCAATTCCGCAGGTGGCGCTCCGTCGAGGTGTTGTCGTCGGGTGCGCGTGAGCGCAGACTGGTATGTCTCGCGCGCCAAGGTGGCGAGCGTGGAAGTAGATCAAGGTAACGCTCAATCTAGTGATCGGCGAGCGGGTGCTGCGGCACCCATGGCTCGCGCTGTGCAGTGCAAATTCGCGGACGGCGTGGCACCCCTGTTGAGCTGGCCCAACAGGAGGTAGGAGCTGACGCGCCCGGAGAGGTTCACGGCACGGCAGTGGGACCGATGGGTCAAACGTGGCCGGGCTTTGGTGCGGACGAAGTGCAGTGTTCAGTTCGAGCTGGGTGACATCACCCTGGACATGATCCCGAAGCAGCGCAACGACTTCGAGAACCACGGCGTCGAGTCGGTGCTACGCGCGTTTGCCGAGGCGATCGGAGTGAGCGGCAGCACGCTCAAGAGCTACCGGCACGTGGCGATCGCGTGGCCGGCGGATAAGCGCAACCCGGATGTGAGTTTTAGGATCCACGACATCCTATCGGCACATCCCAGCCGGTACCACAAGATCGACAAGCCGCCGGTGGACCCGGTGAGCGGGGAGCGTCGCTGGACGGTGAACGAGGCGCTGCGTGCGGCTGGCCGCACCCCAGCAACACCCGGTCACATCGCAGGAGCGAGTGGACCGCGTGCGTGATCTGGTGCGCGATGACCAGGACGCGGCGCTCACGGTCAAAGACATCCTGCGCCGGCCAGCTGTGGTCCGGCAGGTTCTCGACGACCCGTCCGCACGGCACATCCTGCGTCAGGCCGACAAGCCGCGCTACTACACCGAGGAGGACGACCAGGACGAGGCGCTGGAGTCGCCACTCGCACACATCGAGCCGGCACCTGCGCCGCCGCCTCGACGCGCGGCACAGCTGCGCTATTCCCAAGCCCCGCGGGAAGTACTGGAGCTGCTGGGCGCGTGCACCACGTTCTACACCCAGATGCAGCGCATGATCCCCACGTTGCATGTCAGACTCTCCTGGAGAGCATCGAGCGGGTACGCGCGGCGGCGAGCTGGGCCGAGACCGAAATCAACACCGGTGACACCTCGATGGACGAGGCGCTGGCGAAAATGCTCGGAGGCGAGTCATGAACAGCCGACCCGACCCATTGCCCGTGTCCGAGGCGGCCAACCGCGTGTGGTCGGCCGTCGAAGCCGCCGGCGACCCCGGTATCCGGGGTGCCGACATTCGTGACACGCAGCATTTGACTCGAAGCCAGTTCGAGAACGGCAAAGCGCACGTGCGTGACCACCGCTGCGCGGACGAGGGCAAGTGCTTCGTCTACGACGGCGACGTGTACGCGGTGACTCGCGACCCCGGCCGGAGCGCGCAGTCGATGGCGTTGAAAATGCGACCCATCGACAGGCAACTCGCCCGGTTGCACAAGTCGGCGTGCGCACCCATCGCCGACGACGGTGTCAGCGACGCCGCGTTCCGGTACATCAAACGGCAACTGGAAGCGATGATCGACAACCTGACAATTATGCGCGACTCGGGATACTCGATCCACTCGAAGCGCATCCGGGAGGCTGCCCAAGCCCGATGACAACGCGACCCCGCAACCGGCCCGGCTGCGGGGTCGTCCCGGTTACCGCTGACCTGGGCCAGCCCAGCGACCCGAAGGCGCTCGTTGGAGCCCTGGAGCACAACCAGCGGCTCATCCCGTGGCAGCTGTTCAGCCTCGGTGGCAGCTACGACTTCGACAACGTCACTGTGAAGGACGCCGTCGAATGCATGCGCATCCGCGGCCCCTTCGCGCACAAAATCCACGAGCTACCGGACGGAGCGCAGATCACCCTCATGCCCGAACCCACGAACGCGCAGGCCGGCGACCGCCTCGCCTACGCCGAACTCGACGTGTTCGCCGACTACAACTACTTCCTGGTCCAGGACGAGAGCCTGCGGCCCGGCCTCTCCGACGAATTCACCGACGCACTGATCGACGACCTGGTCGCCACCGAGAACGGCCTGCTCGGTGTCGGCACCGCACGCCGGGTCACCGTGCCAGTCGTCCTCGAAGTCCTCGCGCACGAGCCCGTCGACGAGCTCGACGAATGGGACCACATCACTGAAGGCGGACTGACCGCGCCGACCGGGCGGCTGCTCGCATCCTCCATGGACTACAGCTTCCACCTCCCCCGCACCACCGTGCCGGCCGGGGACTACGCCGCCCGGATCTACTACCGCGGCTTCCGCACCATCTCCTCGGACGGCCTGCACGGTGACGACCTCTACAGGGTCGTGCTGTGGCCTGCGGCCCCCCGAGCAGCACGTGTGGTCAAGCGGTTCGACGGTGAGCTGCCAGGAGGGTGAGCGCGACGTTCCCAGTGCCCGCGAGCCCGGCGGCATGGATCACCAGCGGGTCACGGTGACGATCGCCGCGGTCCAGGTCATGCCGACACCCGCGCCGACCAGCAGCACGTGGTCGCCGGGAAGGATGGCGCCAGAGACCGTGAGGTAGTGGAACGCCACCAGCTGGTCGGCAGCGCCGAGGTGTCCGAGGTCGAGACCGAGTTGCACGGTCGACCGGTCCTCGGTGACGCCGAGCGGCTGCAGGATCTGGTCGTGAGCCAGCTGTCGTCCGTAGTGCGGCCCGCAGACGAACGAGATGTCGCCGAGATCGAGGTGCGCGTCCGCCAGCGCCCGCTTCACGACGTCAGTGACACCAGCCGAGTTGCGTGCCTGCACCACTGCGCGGGAGTTCGAGGACAGCCACTGCTGCTTGCGCAGACCGACCTCGATGTGTCCCGATGGGTGCGCGGCGAAGGGCTCGTGCCCGCGGTGCAGTCCCTCCAAGCTCGCATCGGTCCAGGACGCCGTCGCGTCGAGCTTGGCGAACCCGGGCTGGCGGCTGAGCACCACCGCACCCGCGCCGTCTCCGTAGACGATGCCGCGATCAGTGGACCAGCGGGGGAAACGTGCGCCGCCGAAGCGGTCTGCCGCTGCCACGAGAATCGCGTCGTCCTTGCCGGAGGTGATCCGGTCAGCGGCGAGTTCGAGGCCGGCGACGGCGCTGTTGCTCATGGCGCCAACGGTGAGCGCCATGCCCGGACCGGCCGGCAGTCCGAGCTGGTCTCGCAGGTAACAAGCCGGGTTCCAGAATTCGAAGCCCTGGTGGTGCACGTGACCATAGAGGATGCTGTCCGGCCTTGTCGCCAGGTCACGAAGCGCCTCTCGGCCGGCGTGAACCGCCATGAGGGGCGCCGGCATGGCATCCGGTGGTTCGTCGACCACCGCTGCCGCACGCTGCTGCGATCGGCGCGCTTCGGCTAGCGAGTACTCGCCCCGGCCGATCGCGCTCTGCACCGGCTCCGGCTCACCGAGGAAGGTGCCTATTCCGCTGAAGTAGATGTGGTCGTAGCGCATGTCAGCTCCGTGCACCCAAGGCTGGCACCGCCGCTGGGCTGCTCGCCGGCGTTGCGAGCCGGAATTCGAGCAGCTGGTCGTCGACGCTGTACTCGCTGCGCACCTCGAAGCCGGCCTGCGCGAGCCGCACATGGACCGCACTCGCTTCGGCGACGGGCAGGTGCACGATCCCGGCAAAGCAGGGTTGTTCGGAACTTCCCCGCTGATGCATCGCGAGGTGAGCCCAGCCGCTCCACCGGTCCCACACCAGAATCAAGTCCTCTTGGCGCATTTCCGCAGTCGGTGCGACACCAACTCGCGTCATCCTCTCCCCCTCATCGTCCTCGTGCTCAGAACACCCGCTCGTCCACGCGGAAGCTCCCGTCCGGAGCGCGGATCACCACCAGCGTTGCGACGGCGTGCTCGGTCCTCGTACTCCCGCCGCGCGCACATCCCGTTCGGACAGTCGCGGACACCAGAACGTTGACGGCGTTGACCGTGCTCGGAGCCTCCGGCGGTACTACCGCGGCAACGTCGGTGACCGCGCTGTGGCAGCGATCCTCGACGAACTCCGGCCAGTCCGTCCCGGTCGTTCCGTCGCGCAGCTGAGCGTCGCGTGCATGTTGGGCATCCGTGACGTACGGACGCACGCGGTCCACCCACGCGGCCTCAGATGTGTCCCGCCAGTGACGGGTCCGGTAGTGGATCATCCACTGCCGAGCCGCCTCCGTCGGCGATGCTGCCGGTACATCCGCAGCTTCCCTGGACGCCGTAGTCGGGGTCACGCTCACGCCCGGCTGGGCAGTGGGCGACGAACAGCCCGACACGAGGAGCAGCAGCATCGCGATCACGCCACCACCGCGCCAGATGAACACAGCGGATGTAGTCCTCACGGGCTCCTCCCCTCCCGCGACGGAGCATAGGAACGAGCCTCGCCCCGGCAAAACCAGCTGACAAATCGGCCGGAAACGACCGCTACGGCTCGGGTTCGGCGCCTCGCGGGTCACGCTCGGGTGCCACTTCTGGTTCCACAGAGGACACGCCGCGGCGAATGGTTGCGAGACGACTTGTCAGCGCTTCCACCTTCGCGCGAACCCGTCCAACTCGCTCGGGGTCCTCGACCCTGGCCGCAGCAACGTCGGCGTGGCTGTCCACATACCTCGTGACCCACTCACGAGCCTGCCGCTGGGCCCCGCCATCGTCACGAGGCACCAAGGTGTCGACTTCGTCGCCGAAGCCCCACCGTTCCCGGTACGCGGCAACCTGACCGGCCACCTCGATCCACGTGGCTCGCTCCACCGGATCGCCCGGCGGATCTCCCAACCGGGCTGCCCAGCGCGGCTGGTCCTCGGCGACGCGCTCGCCTAGCTCAGACACGCGGGCGGCGATGTCCCTGGCACGCTCGTGCAGCCACTCCGCCAGCTCCAGCACATCCGGTTCCACGTCATGCCGGGGATCGTCCAGCGGTGGCGGCGCCGGAACCCACCCGGGCAGCAGCGGTGGATGATCCGGACCGGGATCGAGCGGCGGCATGGCCTCGCAGACGCGGTAGTGCATCACCTTCGCCACCGACTCGGCCGACTTCAGTTCCCGCTGTTCGGCGGTCTCCCGTAGCAATTCAGCGGGATCAGCGCCCCCGGCGCTCGCCGCATGCAGGACGTTCTGCAGCGCCGGCCACGCCTCGTCCGCGAGGATGTCCTCGGCGTGGTCGGGCATCGCCTCGCGTACCCATTCCTCGGCTTCTGCGGCCGCGTTCTCGCCCCGCCAGACGACCAGGGCGTGCTCGTACCGCGGAATGGCATTGTCGAGCCGGAACGGGGCCTCCTGCGCGTCGCGCAACTCCTCGGTGGCCGCGCGCTCTGCTCCTTCCCGGCGCAGGATGCGTGCCAGCCCCTTCGCCGCCAGCTCCGTCTCGCGATGCCGGTAGAACAACTCGCCCGGCAGCACCTCCGGTTCGTCGACCTCCTGTATCTCCTCCACATCGAGGTAGGCGTAGTTGCCGTGGATGCCGCGTGACAGCGCGACCAGCGCGGCCTCCCGCACCGCCGACAGGCTCAGGAACGAGCGGGCGACGTCGACGGTCAGGCCTTGGGAGCGGTGCACCGTCGCGGCATACCCGAGCTCCACGTATTCGGCGACGTAGTCGGCCGGCAGCGTGACCTCGCCCCCGTGGCGCACATGCCGCACAGTCAGACTGCGGTCGTCGTGCACGGCACGCACGGTCCACAGATCACCGTTCTTGACGAAGTCGCGCCCGCCGCTGACCGTGAACCGGCGCCGGTTGGCACGGGTGACGACCCGATCGCCCACACCGGCCACTGTGTCGTCGACCAGACGCACCCCGGTCTCCGCCACCTCGCCCCGGGTCCGCCCGTCGGCCTGCGCGCGAGCGGACAACTCACGGGCGACGTCCCTCGAATCCGACATCATGATGCTCGTCGCGCCGGACGCCACGTCGGCTTGCCAATCGCGGTAGAGCTGGTCGAGCACGGCCGCACGAGTACCGCCGGCCAGACGTTCGTGCGTCTCGTAGAACCCGATCGCGGCTGGGTCACCGACCCGGAACCGCAGCACCGCGCGGGCTTCCTCGGGATCGGCGAACCGGCGCACTTCGTCCAGCTCGACGCCGCCGGCATCGTGGAACAACAGCCGCAGCGCGCCACCGGCTTCCACCGCGGTCAGTTGCCGATGATCGCCCACCAGGCGCAGCACCGCACCGCGTTCCTCCGCGATTCGACGGACCGTGTCCAGAGTCCGTGTCCCGGCCATCCCGGCCTCGTCCACGAGCAGCATGTCGCCCGGACGGACGTCGAGGTCCAGTCCCTCGGCGTAGCGGGTCGTCAACGAGTGCAGGGTGTCCGCACGTGCAGCGGGTCGCCGGCCCGGCACCTGCGGATCGCCGGCGTTGAGCTCGTCGTGCAGCACCGACGCGGCGGCCGCCGACGGCGCCAGCCCGATCACCCGGCCACCCGTGGTCTCCCACGCGGCTCGCACGACGCGCATCACTGTGGACTTGCCTGCACCGGGCGGCCCGATCCCCACTGCGAGCGCCGTGCCGCTGGACACGAAGTGCTCCACCAGCGCCTGCTGCCCGGGATTGAGACTGATCCTGCGCGACCGTTCGAACTCGCGCACCACCCGACGCCGGACTCGGTCACCGACCACCGGCCCGCGCCTGATCCCGGCCGCTGCCAGCAGCCGGTCCTCGCACGCGAGGATCTCCTCGCTCGTGTAACGGGTCGAGCCTCGGCGGTGGAAGACCGGCTCGCCGTCGCTTCGCTGCAGCAGCGCCGGGGTCAGGTGCGGGAACAGATCCAGCTGCACCGAATGCCGTTGCATCGCATAACCCACGACGGTGTCGAGGGCGCGGCGCCGCTCCCGCATCGACTCGAACGGCACCTTGGCGAGCTTGCGCAAGGCCTCCGCTCGCACGTGGTAGATCGTCCAGGTCGCGCGCTTATCCGACACCGATGCGATCACGGCCGCACCCAGCTCGGCGAGGTCCACCAACGATTCCTGGGGGACGGCAGCGGGGCCCGGGGCGCACGCGCTGACCCGCTCCTCAACCGACAGCTGCGGCGTCATCTCCGCGGCAGCCACGCGCCACCTCGTGACCGCCTCACCCAGCGGCTCCGGCTTCGCCTTCGCCGGTCGGTCGTTCCCCAGCTGGGCCTGCTGCGCGAGCCGGATCTGCACCGACCGCGGCGGTGTTCGGCCGTGCGCGGCGACGTACTCGGCAACCAGCCGGTCGTAGCCCGCCTCCACCTGCGCGCGCCGCCGGGAGAAGCCGGCGATCCATTCGCGGGGCATGCCGGCGACCTCCCGCACAGGCTGCCTGCCCCGCCCCATCGCGCGCGGCGCCCACTGCACGCCCAGTCGTTCGGTGAGCAACTGCTCCAGCGTCGCGTTGTACATCTCCGACGCCGACACGGCCACCCTGAACAACTGCTGGCCGTCGAGCGTGCGCCACTTCCCATCGGCGGCCAGCACCCGGTTCGCGACCGCCACGTGGGTGTGCAGGTGCGGGTCGCCTGCCCGCGACTCGCGATGGTCGAACGCCGTCGCCACGAAGCCCGACGTCTCGATCTGCGCGGCTCCGCCCGCCCCCACCCGCGCAAACGCGGCCTCCTGCTCGGCGTAGGCCAGCGCCGCCTGCCACGCGTCCAGGTGCGCCCGCTCGACCTCTTCCCGGATCCGCCGCCCACCCAGCGCCCACAACAATGACACCGACTTCACCGGCGCGAACACGAGGTCGAAGCCCGACACCGGTTGCCGCGCCCGGCCCAGCTCGTCCTGCAGGAACTGGCGGATCTTTCGCTCGGTGGTGACCGGGTGGCCCAGCTTCTCCTCGAGCAGTCGCCGGCCGACCTCGAACTTGATCCGGTGCCGCTCGGCCACGGTCGGGCGCCGTTGATGCTCCTGCGTGAACTTCGCCACCGCGGCGCGGAGAGCTCCGGTCAGCGGGACGTCGTTCTTGTACTCCGGCATCCGGCGTCCCAACCGTGCTGCCTTGATCGCGTCATCGATCGACGCGCCTTCGGCGATCCGGTCGGCGATGAACGCGTCGGCGTCCGGGCGCAGCCCTTCGCCGAACAACGCCAGCATCTGCTCCTCGGTAACCTCACCCGAGACGCCGAGATCGGCACAGCCACTGCCGACCCACACGCCAGGCGGGTCACCGGTGACCGCGTAGACATCGCTCAGGGAACTGCCGCGCTCGCGGTGCACGTCGCCGCTCGCGACGGTGCGAGTGAGGTACGTGTAGCCGTCACCTGCGTGCAGCACGCGAGGCGTCATCGTCACCGGGAAGCCACGCGAATCCTCCTCCCCCCAGGTCTTCGATGCTACGAACCGGGCCGTTCGCGCATGACATTTCGGCAGTTCGGACTGCCGCTGCCATGCAAAAGGTGCCTACGAGCTGCGGAAACGCGCTGCTGCAGGGTGATGGTGGGGCCTGGGTACGCCCGGACGGTGCGGGTCGCGGGCCCCCGAGCCGTGGCTCGGGGACCCGCGACGGTGGTGTCAGGCTGCTCCGGCGGTGACGAGTTCCGGGCGGGTCCGGGTGAATGCCGCGCGGGTTACCTGTCGTGTCTGCGGCCTGCGGGCTGGACCGAATTGGGCGGCGGCCCATGCGGCGATGAACGGTCGGTGCTCGGGGTGTGCGCGCCAGTAGGCGCGGGTCCAGGTGATGACTATTCCCCGGGGTTGGTGCCCGGCGAGGGCGGCGCACGGGGCGATCAGGTCGGCGGCGCGGCGATTGGCGTGCGCGGGCATCTGGCGTCGGATGGTGTCTCGGGCGTGTGCGACGTCGGCAGGCGTGATGCCGGGACGGCCTCGGTCGCGGCATTCGGTGCACAGTCCGTCGTCGTGGCGGGCCGGGTCCTGGGCGGCCACGCGGTCGCGGGCAGTGCGTTCGAGCAGGCAGGCAACGCACGGCGTGCCGTTGAGGGGTGGTTCGGCGTGGGCCTCGTAGTCGATGGTGTAGCCGTCGGCCTGGTCGAGTTCACGGGGAATGCGTTCGTCGAGGGGGAACCACGTGTGTCCGCTGGCAATGTAGTCGGTAACCACGCGGGGTTCGACGCGGCGCGGGTCTGCCGGGCGGCGGAGGTGAGGGGCGGTGATGATCGCGACGGCGGCGGTGGCGCGCTGCATGTCGCGGGTCGGGGCGTCGCGGAGGTCGCGGGGTGTGTCGTCGCGGTAGGGGCGCGCGTGGTCGAAGTCGTACCGGGTCTGCGCGGTGTCGCCGTGGACATCGGCCGGTTCGGGGATCTCGGGGCGGATGCGGTCGAGCTTTCGCAGCTCGGCTTGCCAGCTGTCGAGGGTGGCGAGTTGCCCGCGCTCCTGCTGGGCGGCCATGCGCGCGAACTGGTGCTCGACTCGGTCGGTGTAGGTGGGGGCGGGGAGGCGGGCGGGGTCGTAGTGCTCCTCCCCCGACTCGGCGACGCAGAAGGTGATCAGGTCGCGATGTTGGGGGCGGGCCTGCCACTGGACGCCCAGCATGGCCACGGCGTCGGCGTGGCGGTGTGTGGCAAGGGTTTCGGTGCAGGCGTGCAGCGCGGCAAGGTCGGCGATCTCGGCGGTGTCGAGCAACTCTGCGGCAAGGGCCTTGGCCTCGCGGAGAGTGGA
This sequence comes from Amycolatopsis thermoflava N1165, assembly GCF_000473265.1. NCBI lineage: Bacteria > Bacillati > Actinomycetota > Actinomycetes > Pseudonocardiales > Pseudonocardiaceae > Amycolatopsis > Amycolatopsis thermoflava. The sequence goes on along the minus strand of NZ_KI421511.1, from coordinate 714,052 downwards.
CGGGGTGCCGACAGCGACCAGGTTGGCGATTTCCTGCAACAGGGACATGAAATCAGACATGAAAACCCATTCCGTGTATTTGGCGAATTCCCAAGCTTGGCGGTCTCAGGATTTCTTTCTTTCACCTCTCACACTACCACGCCGGACGTGGCCGCAATGCTATTTGACCGAGCGACACGGTGGATTTTTTCCGAGTTCTGACAGGTTGTTGCCACCGGTTCAGGCTGGCCGCACCGGAAAAAAGCGGCACCCCTACATTCTTTTCCTCCCTTTTCCGCACCCATTCCCTCGTCCCCGCCCATCCTTGTGCCGCACTGGTCGAGTCAAGGGTTAGGCCCGGGAAGAATTTTTGGAGCTTGCGAGAAAAATTGTTTCCGGGCCGCCCTTGACGCGACCTGGACGGCATAAGACGATGAAGAGCGAGGGAGGCTGGTGAGCCGCGGCTGCGACCCCCTCCTCAACTGCACTTCCCCCAGCAGGGTCTCTGCCGTCAGAAATCGCCTGAGCTAAACTCGCGGGGCGCCCAGGGGCCCCGTGAAGCCCGGCGAGGGCGCGTGCGTGGGTGCGGTCTTGGCGGGCCTTCGGGTAAGCCTTCGGGGCTTCCGTGCCCACGCGGTGGGTGCGTCCGGCTTGTCCGGGCGCACCCATTCTTCGTTGGGGACCTGGCCGGGCGCCGGGGAAGGTGCGCCCGGCCAGGCGTGAGCGGATGCCGGTCGGGAGCCGGCATCCGCTCGGTTCGCGCCCCTCCCCGTCTGCTGCTGGACCTGACGGAGGGGGCCGTCACGCCGGTGGGCAGTGGGGTGGGATCGCGAGCTGGGCCCTGGCCGGGGTTCCGGTCAGGATGAGACCCCGGCCAGGGGTGAGCGGGCTGCGACGCCGCTCGGTAGCGCCGCGCCTCGGCTCGGCCAGCTGGCCTCTGACACCTCCCCCGCTCAGACCAGGGTGCGAAAGGTCTGTGCGACGTGGCGCTCAACGGCCCGGCGTCGGGCGCGCAGGAACCGCGCGACGACCATCCATCGGGGTTCCTTGCGCGGGCTGTCCGGCGGGCCGCCGAAGTCGTAGTGGAGATCGCCGGGGGCGTCGTCCATCGCGTGGTACTGCAGCCACCGCTCGGCGGCCTGGGGTGCGCCGGCGGTGTGCAGCAACTCGGCGAACGCGCTCGCCTCCCAGCACGTGAGCTGCGGCGCGATGCGGGACGCCGGTAGGTCGTGGTCGAAGACGTGGAGGAGTTCCTGGAGCGCGCCTCGCAAGTCCGGGTTGGGCACCACCCACACCGGGATCGGCTCCGGGGCTTGTCCGTTCACGAAGTTGTCCTTCCGGGGGTCAGGATTCGATGTCGACGTCGGTCTCGAGTGAGACCGTCACGTTCTCGGTCTCGAAGGCGACGCGGTCGTCGTCCGTCGCGGCGTGGAGCGCGGCGATCACCCGGTCGACGGCTTCGGCGCGGTCCGCGGCGTCGCGCACCTCCGTGATGCGCACGCGGATGGTGGCGAGGCCCTCATAGCGCATGCCGATCAACGGCAGTCCGAGGTCCCGGAGGGCCTCCTGGCTGCCAGGCAGGCACCAGACTCCGTCCTGGTACTGGCGCAGGACCGCCTTGCGGACGTCGTCCCGAAACTGCGTGTGGGTTCGGCGCAGGGCCTCGACCTCGGCGCGGAGGTCGGCGTCGGTGTCGGCGGGGGCTGCCTGTGGTGAGCTCATGCGGGGTCCTTGTCTGCCTGAGGTGGGGGTGCTCAGGCGCGCTGGGTGCGGAGGTAGTCGCGGAAGGTGGCCTGGGTGACGTTGGCGGGGCCGACCTGCTTGCCGTGTTCGAACAGGTGCAGGGCCAGAGCCCGGCGGCTGAAGTTCCTCGCACAGGCGCGGAGTTGCTCCGCCCGTGCAGGGTTCGCGGTGCGGGCACGGTGGAGGCAGTCGGCGGCGCGGGCGCGCAGGCTCTCGGCGGTGGTCACCATGTCAGACCCACCTCACGGTGGCGTAGCCGATGTAGGGGTGGGTTTCCTGCTCGGTGACGGTGAGCGGGGTGCCGGGGAGGTGCTCGGCGATCGCCGTGGACAGGGCGGCTCGCATCGCGTCGGCCACGTCCTTGTCGCGCAGCCGGCGGACGAGCTGGTGGTCGTCGTGCTCGTCGCCGGTGCGGGCTTCGACCTGGAACCCGAAGTTGACGTCGAAGCGGGAGACGAGTTGCGGTTCGTAGGGCTGCAGGCCGAGGTCGGTGAGGGTGTCGTTGAGCGCTTCGGCGTTCCACTGTCCGTCGTGGAAGCCCTTGATCGCGCGGTCGCGGGCGAGCTGCCGGAAGGCCTCGTGTTCCTGCTGGAGCTGGGCGAGTTCGGCGCGTAGCTGTTCGGCGGTGGGTTGTGCGGTCATTTGTTTCCTTTCTTGCCCGGTTGGGGTTTCTCTGTTGGGGTGCCTGCTCATGGGCACTCGTTCATCACCGCGGAAGCGGGAAGCGATCCGGCGGCAGACGTTGCAGCGGAAGGTGGAGCTGGATGCCGAGCGCCGCCGCAGGGACGAGCTGGAGGTGGAGTTCGCGACCGATTTCCAGGTCGCGCTGGTGGATCGGGCGGCGGCCCGGGACGCGGAGCGCGCGGCCGAGGTCGCGATGGGCGGCGCGGTGGACCGGCTGATCGGGCAGCTTCGCTTGTCCTACGACCGGGTGGCGGAGTTGTGCCAGGCGGAGGTGAAGGAGCTGCAACGGCTTCGGCAATTGGCCGCGGAGACGGCTCGTCCGGTCGTCGGGCGGCCCGCGACGCCTGCTTCCCCGGTTTCACCGAGGGTGGAGGGCGCACCGGCCGGTGAGGGCCGGGGCGCCTGAGCTACGGGCGGCGGGTGGCGTGCCGTCGCCTGCGTCGGAGGCGGCGCCGCCAGTCCCGCGGCGGTTTGCGGCCGGCGGTCATCCACCAGTCGAGCAGGCCACCGAAGTGCACGAGCTGCCACCAGGAGAGCTGGTCGTCCCAGGTGCAGTAGTCGCAGTCGGTGACCTCGCAGTCGGCGCTGGAATGGTGGTACACGCCGAGGTGGAAACGGAACCGGTCCAGGACGTAGTCCGGGTCGACCGGCCCGTGCGGGGTGTCGTGGGCCTTCTTGCGCTTCACGGCTGGTGCTCCCGTGTCCGGGCCTGCCGCAGCACGTCGAGGACGTCGCCGCTGCCGGTGACGAGGGTGGCGCCGCCGTGCCGGATGAGGTCGTGGCAGACGATCGACGTCGCCGAGGTGACCGGTCCGGGCACGGCCATGACGGCCTTGCCCAGTCCCCCGGCGAGCAGCGCCGTGGTGCGGACGCCGCTGCGCGGTCCTGCCTCGACCACGACGACGCCGGCGGCGAAGGCGGCCAGAAGCCGGTTTCGGGTCAGGAAGCGGTGCCGCGCCGGCGGTGTGCCTGGCGGGTATTCGCTGATCACGAGTCCGCCGCGGTGGGCGACGCGGCCCAGCAGGGTGACGTTGCCTGCTGGGTAGCCGACGTCGACCCCGCAGGCCAGGACCGCGACGGTGGGGGTGCCCGCGGAGAGCGCGCCGCGGTGGGCGGCGGCATCGACGCCGTAGGCGCCGCCGGAGATCACGGTGTGGCCGTGGTATCCGAGGTCCTGGGCGAGTTCGCCGGCGACGTGTTCGCCGTAGGCGGTGGCGGCTCGGCTGCCGGTGATCGTGATCGCCGCGGCGGTGAGGTGATTGAGGTCGCCGCTGCCGCGTGCCCACAGCGCGATCGGTGGGGTGAAGTCGCTCTCGGCGGGGAAGGCGGTGGTCACATGGTGCAGCGCCGCTGCCGGCCATTCGTCGTCTTCGGGGGTGATCAGCCGTATCCCGGCTTCGGCGGCCGCGTCCAGGTCGACGTCGTCGAGCTGCGGCTGGGTGGTCGTTTCCTGCAGGACCTCCAGCGGGCAGTCCCGGCTGCGTATGGCTCCGGCGGCCGTGACGGGCCCGTGCTGGGCGACGAAGGCGCTGAGCGCGGGTGCGCCGGGTCCGGCGACGCGGGACAGGTATGCGCGTGCGGTGCGCGCGTCGTCCACGCTGGTCATGCTGCTCCTTCCGGGGAGAGGTGTGTGGTGCCGGGCTTGGTCAGTGGGTGTGGCCGAAGGTGGCGCGGGTCGCGGAGACGGCGCGGTGGAGCATGTCCTTGATGCGGGTGAAGGCGACGCCTTGCTGGACCGCGCACAGCAGGAGCGTGACCAGCCGTTCGCTGCGGCCGGCCGCGTCGGCGGCGACCAGGGCGAGGGCGCCGTGGCCGCGGTGGCAGGCGTGGGTCATCAGGACCGCGGCGAGCCGGTCCGACATGGGTTCCGGGGCGAGCTTCCACAGGGTGAGCCACAGCTCTTCGGCGGCGCGGGCATGGTTGCCTGGGGTGATGAGCAGCGCGTCGCGCATCAGGACGCAGGCGAACGCGCCGATGAGGTCGGCGAGTTTCTCGTCGGTGTCGGGCAGGCTGCCGTGTGCGGCGTCGATCACGGCTTGGTCGAGCCGGGCCAGCCGCGCCTGGAGTGCCGGCAGGTCGTGCCGGTTTTCCTCGTCGGTCACGGCGGCGGCGACGGTGGCGACGAGCGGTGCGAGCCGGTTCCGGTCTTGCTGGGGTGCGGGTGTGAAGAGCGCGGCCAGTTCGGCCCGGCTTTCGTAGATGACGTCGCCGTTGAGGACTGTCTGGGCTGTTGCCGCTGAGTTGCGGGGGTCGGGCAGGGTGCCGTGGTGGTTGGGGTCGTCGTAGCTGAACCAGCGTGCCCCGGCCACGAAACCGGCCAGGTGCACGGCTTCGACCTGCCGGTAGCCGTGGCGGCGCAGCCCTTCCCGTAGGGGAGCGATCACCTCCTTCGCGGGCGGCTTCTTGTCCTCGCCGGTGCTGCCGGTGATGACGAGGACGACTTCGTCGGCCGTGATGTCCCGGGCGGCGGTGGTCGCGCCGTGCACGAAGTGGCCGGGGTCGGTCAGCACGTCTGCCAGGTCCGCTCGTGCGGTGAAGGGGATGATGCTCTGGTCGCTGTCGGCTCCGGGCCGGACGAGCGGGGTGAAGAACACCGAGGCGTCGGGGTAGAACCCGAGCACAGCGGGCAACGAGGCGAGGAGGGTGTCCATTCCGGACGGTGAGATCATGGTGGTTCTCCTATGGATCACTGGGTGCGTGGATGGGTGCGGCCGAAGGCGATGCCGTCGCGGATCGTGCGGGCGATCTCGCGGTCGCTGAACCGTCCGCTCGTGCGGGTCCGGCAGGTGTGTGCCGCCGCCGTCAATGCCGCGGTAATGGTGGGCGTGTCCAGGTCGGGGATGCTGGCGAGCGCGGAGGCGGCGCGCAGGAGCGTGATGCGCCGCTGGCCGTCGAGGGCGTCGGCGACCTTGCGTGCTTCGCCCGCGAGTGCGGCTTGCCGGTAGGCCGCGTGGTGATGCCCTCCCCCGCCGCCGCGCGGCTCGGCGGGTGCAGGCGGGGTCAGGGCGTGGATCAGCCAGGCGGGCAGTGACCGCACGGGGGCGCGGCGCGTCACCCGGTAACGGCCGTCGCGACGGATCGACCCGGTGGCGACGATGTAGCCGCGGTGGCCGCGGGTGTCGATGCGCCAGCCGAGCGCGCCGGTGGTGGTGCGCACCCGCACGCCGGCCGGGACCTGGAAGTACAGGTGCTCGCCGCCGGTGGGGGTGGTGACGGTGTAGGTGTCGCCGGGGTAGGGCTGGCCTGCGGCGCGGGCGAGCGCGGCGAGCACGTCGCGGCCGTGCCGTGCCGTTGTCCAGGGTGGTGGCGCGGGCCGGCCGTGGCCGTCGTCGAGGTCGATGACGAGCAGGCCGGCGGCTCCGGTGGCGATGCCGATGTTGTAAGGGGCCTTGGTCCAGACGCGGGTGATGGTGTCGTGGTCGGTGGTGGCGAGGGTGTTCCAGTCGACCTTGCCGAAGGCGGGCTTCTTGCCGCGGGGCGCGAGGGGGAACACGGGCCAGCCGCGGGCTGCGGCGGCCAGTGCCGCGGTCATCAGCCGCGGGCGGGGTGGCGCGGGCACCGGTACTCCTTTCTGCGGTGGTGGCCGGCCCGGCCCGCGGCTGACGAGTGGCGGGTCAGGGCAGGCGGAAGATGGTGATGTCGCCGAGTTCGCGGTCGGCGGGCAGGCCGAGCTGCCGCAGCATGTGCGGCAGTTGCTGGAGCACCTCGTTGACGGCGGCCTGCTGCGCGGTGGTGGCGCGCTGGAACATGCGGTGCAGCCAGGTGGTGAAGGCTTCGGGGAGCGGGGTGGTGTCGCCGTGTTCGTCGGCGCCGGTGATCAGGGCGGGCCCGGCGATCACCGGGGCCCAGTCCGGATTGCGGACGAGACGGGCGACGTGGGCGCGGTCGTGTTCGCTGGCGGTGTAGTCGCCGACGAGCACGGCCTGCAGGAGGGCGGCGAGGAACCGGCTGGCGCCGTGGTTGACGGGGTGGGTGGCGAGGCTGTTGTCGCCGACCCAGATGTCCAGGCCGGTGAGGTGGCTCATCCGGTCGACGAGCGGGTCGCCGACGAGCCGGGCGATGTCGTGGCCGGGGTGGTGGCGGCTGATGTCGAGCAGCTGGGCGGCCTCGGCGCCGAGGAGGAGCGCCTGCATGGTTTCGCCGTGGGGCGGGCTGCCGGTCGCGGTGTGGTCGTCGGGGCTGTGCTCGTGGGCGGCGCTGGTCATGCGTGTGTCCTTTCGCGAGGGGCGTGGAGATGCCGAAGGGCCCAGCCGCGTCGCGGCTGGGCCCTTCGGGAGTGGGTGGTCAGGCGGCGGCGATCTCGCCGGTGGGCTGGGCGTCGGCGTCGTCCTCGGCGCTGGGGTCGTTGACCATGCGCTCGACCCAGTGCAGGTCGAAACCCCACTCGGCCAGGGTCCGGACGTAGCGTTTCTGCTCCTCGGTGGGAGCACGCCAGGAGTCCTTGCGGAGAGAGTGTTCGAACGCGGCGATCAGGAGGCCGAGGGTGATCATCTTGGCGCGCGCGGCGGTGGCCTTGCGCAGCTCGGCGAGCACGGGGTGGATCGTGCGGGGCGCAGGTTCGCTGTAGCCGAGGAGTTCACAGACCAGCGGGTGCTGGCGGGGCAGGGCTTTCTGCAGTTCGTGTTCGCCGATCATGAGGGTGGTGGCGATGAACTGCTCGGCCTGCTTGGGCGGGGTCTTCTTCGCCAGCAATGCCTTGAGTTTGTCGCGGCGCACGTCCTGCGCGGCGACCCAGGCCTTGTTGTTGCGGATGACGCGGCGCCGCTCGGCGGTGAGGTCTTCAGCGGGGCGCGCGGCGGGCCCGCCGCTGTTGGTGGCCGGCGTGTGGCCGTGCTGGGCCCAGTCGGTGCAGATCGGGACCGGTTTGACCGTCTCGGAGTGGTAGGCGTCGGTGTCGAGGAACAGGGCGTGGCCCGGGCAGCCGGCGTGGTTGTCGACCGTGAGGTTCTCGCCGTTCTCGTCGGCGTGCAGGTCGTGCAGCCGCGCGGAGGCGTCGGGAAGCTCGTCGTCGACGATCACCACCTCTCCCCTGGCCCGCAGCTCGTCCGCGGCTTCCGCGCAGGCCGCGCGGCGAGCGGCCTTCCTGCGCCACCGGGCAGCGGCGAAAGCGAAGTTGCCGGGCCACGACCGCAACGTGTCGAGCAGGTCGGCGTGCGCTTCGGGATCGGACTCGAACTCGGTGAGCGCGGCGTACTGCTCCAGCGTCAGCTGGTCGTCCTCGCGCAGGGCCTCGCGGGTGGCGGCGCTGCGCGCGACGGCGAGACCGGCGGTGACGCGGTCGGCGGAGGTGCTCAACTTCTCGGCGATCTCCTCGGGTGCGAGGTCGAACAGGGCCATCCGCTCGAAGATCTGCACCTCTTCGGCCTGGGTGTAGCCGACGCGCTGGGTGTTCTCGTCCCACTGGTCGATCAGCCGCTGCGCCTCGTCCTCCTCCCCCGCCTCCACCACGATCACCGGGATGGTGGGGTGCTGGTCGACGCACAGGCGGTTGGCCAACACACGACTGAACCCGTAGCGCAGGCGCAGATTGCCGTTCTCGTCCGGGTTCGCGGTGACCGCGGTTTTCACCCCGTACTTGGCGACGCTGTCGCACAGGCCCGGGTTCTTCGCCCGGATGTCGTCGATCTCGCGCGAGTTGTCGTCGAGAACGAGCTCGAACGGATCGACGTAATAGAGACCCGGGGTTTCCCAGGTCTTCACGGTGTTCACTGTGGACTCCCTTCACTCGGTTCTTGATTGCCGTTGGGGAAGTAGTCGGCGCTACAGCACGGCCCGACCCACCCATCACCGTGACGAACCGCGGCTTCGACCGGACCGACGCGGCGGCAGATCAGGCATTCGACAGCGCCGGCATCGGGAAACGACGGAGGTTCGCGTGTGACGGGAGGCTGATGGACCTCGTCTTCGACCATCGCCGCTGTGGTGACGGCGTCGACGACCGCGTCGTACAGCGGGGTCGGTTCCAGCAGCTCGTCGTCGAGAGCGCTGAACGTGGCGTAATGACCGGCGTTTCCGGGCTCGAACAGCCAGTGGGACATGATGGTTTTCAGTGCTCCTCTCACCGATTCAGCGGGCGCCGACGCCGTGGGGGGAGCGACCAGCAGCCGCCCGCGTCAGAGGCGGCCTGTTACGCACGGTTCGGCGATCCCACCGCGCACGCCTACTCAGCTCGGACCTCATATGACCCATGCGAGCTGTGCCCACTCGGTTACTGCTCGCAGTCTCGCGCGCACCCCGCTCTGGCCAGCCAGACCACAGGGCGGCATAATCGATCGTATGTTCGATCCAGCGAGGATGGCCTACGCGTGGCGCGGACAGCACGACGCCGATCCGGGCTCTAAGCTGTCTGCCGTGCAGGGACAATGGGACGAGGCGGAACGCGCGGCGCTGGTCGCGCTGCTGCGCACCCGCCCGGCCAAGATGACCTGGCGCGACATCACCGAGGAGGTTGCCGCCCGCGGGAGCGCCCTGGCGCTGTGGCACGAGCACAACCCGGCCACCCTGTTCTCCCCCTCCGAAGCGACCACGAACTCGCTTGCGGAGGCCGAGCAGGACATCGCCGCGTGGCAAGAGTCGCGGCTGGGGTTCCTGACCTTCCTCGACCAGGAGTACCCCGCCCAGCTACGGGAGATCCACGAGATCCCACCGGTGCTCTTCCACCGAGGCAGCCTCGTACCCGGCGAGATCGGCATGTCGGTCGTCGGCTCACGCCAGGCCTCCGGCCGTGGCCTGGACATCGCTCGTGCGATCGCTCAAGGACTGGTCGACCGCAACATCACGGTGATCTCCGGCCTGGCGAAAGGCATCGACACCGCGGCGCACACCCAGGCGCTCGAGGCCCGCGGACGGACAGTCGCGGTCATCGGTACTGGCATCCTCAAGTCCTATCCTCCGGAGAACCGGGACCTGCAATCCCGCATCGCCGACACCGGGCTCGTACTGTCGCAGTTCTGGCCGGATGCCCCACCTAGCAAGCACAGCTTCCCGATGCGCAACGCCGTGATGTCCGGGTACGGGCGCGCAACCATCGTGGTGGAGGCCGGAGAGCACAGCGGTGCGCGAATCCAGGCCCGGCAAGCCGTTGCGCACGGCCGGCCGGTGATCCTGACCGACCTCGTCGTGCAGGCGAACCGCTGGCCCGCCGACCTCATCGGCCGGCCCGGCGTCCACGTTGCGCACGGCACTGCCGAGGTGATGGCGATCGTCGAGGACATCATCGCCGCCTCCGACGAAGTCGACGAGCTACTCGCCTTCGCCCTGCAGCGATGACGCCCGAGGAGCTTCCCGAGCGGCTTGCGAAACTGGTACGGGCCGAAGTGGGCGGCTTCTTCTGTAACACGCTGCGCAGCGCTCCCGGGGTCTGTACGGTCTGCACCGGTCCTGCCGCGGGAGGACTGTGTCCCCAGTGCCGCGCCGCTCACGACCGTTACGACGGGTCGCTCGCCGACAAGGTGGTGCTCCTCGCCTACGCGAAGGGGCGCATGCATCCCACTCATCAGTCCGAGCACCATGTGTACCAGTACAAGCGCCAGCCCCCTGCCCCGAAATGCAAGCAGGATCTTCAGTTGATGATCATGGCAGCCACCATGCTGCATGGGCGCTGTATGACGAGCGGACGCCCACCGTGGGGTGCGCTCACATTCGTCCCATCCGCCGCTCGCCCGGGTGCTTCCCACCCGGCCGTCGACCTTGCTCGCCACGTCATTCCCGCTGACGGCGCTGAACCACGACGCGTCCTGTTGGAGCCCGCGTCCGGTTACGCTGACGAGCCGCTACGGTTCCCGCGACCCGATCGGTACCGGCTTCCAGCCCAGTTCCGCGCGGACGTGGCTGGCAGGCACGCGCTAGTTGTCGTGACCTGACAGGTTGTGGAGGGGTCAGCGCAGTCGGCTGATGGGTGGGTGGCCTACTAGGGCGGAGTGTGCGCGTTCAGTGTTGTAGTGCTGGACCCAGGTCGGCAAGGCTGTCAGGCGGTGGGTGTTGGAGGTCCAGGGCTGGGCGTAGGCGAACTCGGTGAGCAGGGTGCGGTGGAAGTTGGTCCAGGGGCAGCCGGGTCTGATGTAGCGGCGGCGCAGCCCGAGGGCGGTGCAGACCGCGGCCCAGCAGGCGCCTCGGCGGTAGACCAGGGCGTTGTCGGTCAGGATTCGCAGCACGGTGATGCCGTGGTGGCGGAACCAGGCCACGGCGCGGTGCAGGAACGCGGCGGCGGTGGTATCCCGCGCGTCGGGCAGGGCCTCGACGTAGGCCAGGCGGGTGTGGTCGTCGATGGCGACGTGCAGGTAGTCGTAGCCGATACCGCGGCCGCGGACCTGCTCGCGGCGTCCGTGCACCCGCCAACCGCCGCCGTCAGGCACTCGCCCGAGTTTCTTGACGTCGATGTGCAGCAGTTCGCCCGGGGCGCGGCGTTGGTAGCGGATGCCCGAGTGCCGCCGCCGCACCGGCATCCCGGTGATCGGATCGATCGCCGACAACGGTGGTACGTCCCGACGACGCAGGACACGACCGACGGTGGAGGCCACTAGCCCGAGCTGCCCAGCGAGGAACACCGCACCCCGATGGCACTGCTGACGCAACGCCAGGATCGCGGCTTCGGTCTCCACAGGCAGGCGGGTGGGGCTGTGATGCGGGCGGGAGGAGCGATCGACCAATCCCGCTTCGCCCTCCTCCCGGTGCCGCGCCAGCCACTTGTAGACCGTGGACCGCGCCACCCCGAGCTGCTCAGCAATCCGCGCCGGCGGCCACCCCGCCTGATAACGCTGCACAATCAACTGCCGGGCATACACCGTGGTGCGTGCGTTAGCGTGACCCATCGAGGACCTCCAGGGCTGGTAGTGGATGCGTCGCAACACCCACTCCGCCCGGAGGCCCTCCCCACAATCAACCCAACACGCCGTCCACAACCTCACGAGTCACGACAGCTAGTGGTCGATGACACGTGGGTGTCCGGCGACAAGAGTCAGTCTGCCGCGCTCGCGCTGAAGCAGGCCGGCGCGAGCGAAGTGACCATCCTGTGTGTGGCGCGCTGGCTACGACACGACTGGCCCGATCACCGCAAACTGATCGAGAGCCTCTCGCGGCCATACGACCCGCACCAGTGTCCGCTCACCGGCGGCCCCTGCCAGGCGCCGAGCACCCGTTGAATCCACGCCGGCAGCCGAATGGGGTCGCTCCTTGGGGAGACTCGGGCGGCGGTCAGCCGGCAGGCTCTGCGACCTCCACCGTGATGCCCTTCGCGCGCAGAGTCTTCACAAACTCCGGGTCCGCCTCGGCGTCGGTGACGAGCGTCCAGGGCAGAGGGAGGCGCGCCCAGGCGTGGAACGGGCCCTCGCCGAGCTTCGCGGCGTGGGCCAGCACGTACACCTCGCGGGCCCGGCGCGCCATGAGTTCCTTCAGGCGGGTTTGGCGCAGGTCGGCCTCGCAGATGTCGCCGTCGGCGTTGACGCCGTCGGTGCCGAGGAACACCCGGTCGAAGGTCATCCGCTCCAGCGCCGCCTCGGTCAGGGGGCCGACGAAACCCTGGCTGAGCGGGCGTAGGGTGCCGCCCAGGCATTCCACGTGCACCGACTCCACATCGGCGAGTTCCATCAGCGCGGTCAGGCCCGTGGTGGCCACGGTGAGCAGCTCGGCGTCGCGCAGTTCGTGCGCCAGCGCGCCCACCGTCGACCCGGCGTCGAGCAGGATGGTCTCGCCGGTCTGGATCCGCTCGGCCGCCCATCGGGCGATCGCGCGCTTGGCTTCGAATCCCTCGCCGACCCGCTGGCGCAGCGACGACTCCGGATGGGCGGTCACGGCGATGGCGCCGCCGTAGGTGCGGGCGAGGCGGCCGTCGGCGGTCAGCCGCGCCAGGTCGCGCCGGATGGTGGAAGCGGTGACCCCGAACATGCGGGACAGCTCCTCCACGCTCGCCAGCCCGGTTTCGGTGGCCAGCCGCACGATCTGGTCGCGCCGCTCCCGCGAGCCCGCTGCGGACGTCATCCCTGCTCGGTCCTCCGATCTGCACCCGGCTGCGTCGCCAGCTCCGCGGCCTGACGCAGAGCCTCGACCATGCTACGAGGGTCGGCCTTGCCGGTGCCCGCGATGTCGAACGCCGTGCCGTGGTCGACCGAGGTGCGGATCACCGGCAGGCCGACCGTCAGGTTCACCCCGGCCTCGATGCCGAGCACCTTCACCGGTCCGTGCCCCTGGTCGTGGTACATGGCCACGATGAGGTCGTAGTCGCCCCGGCCGGCGAGGAAGAACGCGGTGTCGGCAGGAAGCGGGCCGCGGGCGTCGATCCCCTGCGCGCGCAGGGACTCCAGCGCGGGCACGATCTTTTCCTCCTCCTCGCCGTAGCCGAACAACCCGTTCTCGCCGGCGTGCGGATTGATCCCGCACACGCCGATCACCGGGGCAGGGTTGCCCGCGCGCACCAGGGCCTCGTGGCCGCGCCGCACCGTGCGCTCGACCAGGCCGGGTTCGATGCGTGCGATGGCGTCGATCAGTCCGATGTGGGTGGTCACGTGGATGACCTTGACCTTGGGGGTGGACAGCATCATCGACACCTCGTCCACACCGGTGAGGTGCGCGAGCAGTTCGGTGTGCCCTGGGTAGCGGTGCCCGGCGGCGTGCAGGGCCTCCTTGTTCAGCGGTGCCGTGCAGATGCCGTGCACGGCACCGGCTTGCGCCAGGTCGGCGGCGGTGCGGATGTACTGGTAGGCGGCCTCGCCGGCGGCAGCGGACAGTTCGCCCCACGGCAGGTCCGCGGGCAGCAGGTCCAAATCGATCACGCTGATCCGATGCGCCCCGGGTTCGGCGTCGGACGGGGACGTGACCGGCACGATGTCGGCGTCGACACCCATGATGTCAGCCGCCTGGCGCAGCCGCTTGGCGTCGCCGATCACGACCGGGCGGCACACGGCCAGCGTGTCCGGGTGCACGACGGCAGGCACGACGACCTCGGGACCGATGCCGGCGCCATCACCCATCGTGATCGCGATGACTGGCTGGGAAGGGGTCACTGAGCAGGCCTTTCGCTGGAGTCCGGCCGGTTCGGCCGTGGGTTGGGTTTCCGAGGTACGCAGGGCGCGCACGATCTGCACGAGCGAGTCGGGCCCGCCGAAGCTGCCCGGCCGGGTCACGACGAGCCGGCCGCCGGGAAGGCGGGACAAGACCGCGCCGTGGTGGATCTCCTCGATTGGTTCGAGACGGTCTACGCCGAGGGCGTCAAGGGCACGGCGGGCGGTCTCGCCACCGAGGACGACGAGGCCGGTGCGCTCGGCCCCGGGCTTGGCCAGCGCGGCGACGGTGCTCCGGGCGAGCCCGGCGGCCACGGCCGGGCCGCGGCGCGGATCGAGCCGGGCAGCCGGGTCCACGCGCAGCACGGTGACCCCGGCCGGTGGCGGGACGTCGACACCTCCCGCGGCGAGGGAATCCGGGTCAAGCGAGCGGACCGTGACGCCGGACAGGCGTGCGACCTGCTCGACCGCGACCGGCGCGGCCGTGCCGGCGACGATCAGCACCGGGCCCGCCGGCGATCCGGACTCGCCGGCTGCGGAACCGGGATCGACCCGGACCGCGGGCTGAAGCCGCCCGATGGCAGCGGCCAGGCCCCCGGAACCGGCCAGCGCCAACCCCGGCACCTCGCGGGCGGCCCGCGCGATCGCCTCCAGGTCGGCATCGGTCTCGGCGTCGCAGATCACCACTCGCTTCGCCACCACGGCCGAGGTGAATGCCTCCGCCAGGGCGGCGGAGTGCCGGACCACCGACAGGGCCAGCAGTTCCGCCTCCCCCACCGCGTCCCGGACCGTGTGCGGCGGGATTGCGTGTTCCGCGCGCCAGGCGTCACTGTCGGCGAGCGGCACTCCGTCCACGGACAGCACGCCCTCCCGGACGACACGGTGCGCGACCGGCAACGCGGGGGTGAGCGCGACCCCGTACCCGTGATCGGTCAGGCCCGCGATCTCCGCGGCGATGTTCCCGCGCAGCAGGGAGTCGATCTTCTTGAACAGCCGGTCGCCCGGCCGCACCCGGCCCAGGGCTGCCTGCACCGCGCCAGCCGCCACGGCAGGTGGCGCGGTGCGGGTGTCCAGGTCGAGCACCACCACCGGGGCGTCCACCTCAGCCGCGCCGAGCACGACCACGCTGCGCGATCCGCGCACACCGAGCGCGATCGCGGTCTCGGCCGCGCCGGAGAGGTCGTCGGCGATCGCGATCATCCTACCACCGGAATCGTGCTCCATCGAACCTCCTGCCTCGCGCGGCTTCCCGCCCACTATGACACACGCTGCGCGATTCGCGCGATAGTGTTGCGCGAATCGCGCAGCCTGTGTCAAGGTGTGCTCCACACTGCTCGCTCCGTCCGGCGACGGAGCCGGCTGGGCCGCCCCGGCGGCCCGCCCTCGGACACGGAAGAGGTCGACGATGACCCGATTCGGCAGCGGCGTCGCACTCAGTCGCCGCTCTCTGCTCCGCGCCGGGCTCGCTGCCGGCGCCGGTGCGGCGCTGGCCCCGCTGGCCGCCTGCGCCGGGCCCGTCGGCGCCGCGAGCCCCGGCTCGCTGACCCTCGGCCTGAACCGGTCGCTGGTCAGCCTCGACAACAAGCTCAACCAGTTCGACGCCGCCCTCACCGTGCAGCGCGCCGTCCGCCAGGCACTGACCCGGATCGACCCGCGCATGCAGGCCAGGCTCGTGCTGGCGGAACGGTTCGAACAGACCGCGCCCACCCAGTGGAGCGTGCGGCTGCGCGCCGGCGCCCGCTACTCCGACGGCAGCCCGGTGACCACCGACGACGTCGCCACCGCACTGCGCATGTACGGCGAGGTCAACGGCTCCTTCGTGCTGAACCTCTTCCCCGAACTGCCGAGCGTGTCCAAGGTGGACGATCGCGAGTTCCTGCTGGAGACCTCGCGGCCAGTGCCGATCCTGGACCTGCTGATGGCCAACATCCTCATCACCCCGGCCGCCGCGAACCGCCCCGAAGAACTCACCAGCGGCGTCGGCTCCGGACCCTACGTGGTGACCGCAGCCAACGGCGGCACCGGCGAGTACACGCTCCAGCGCCATCCCGGGTACTGGGGACAGCCGCCGGCGGTGGACACCGTGCGCGTGCGGTTCGTGCCGGAGGAGTCCAGCCGCGTGGTCGCCATCCGCAGCGGCGAGCTGGACGTGATCGACTCGATCAGCCCGGACTCCGCCGACCAGCTGGCCGGCCTGCCGGGCGTCGCGATCGACCGCGTCCCCGGCACCCGCATCAACCAGCTGTTCTTCAACTTCCGCAAGCCACCGGGCCATCCGCTCGCCGACCCCCGCGTGCGGGAGGCGCTGACCTACGCGATCGACGGGCGGTCGCTGGTGGACGACGTGCTGGCCGGGTCCGCGACCCAGGCCGAGGGCGTCGTGCCGCTCGCCCTGGCCGGCGCCGTGCGCACCGGCACCTACGTGCACGACCCGGCGAAATGCCGTGCGCTGCTGGACTCCCTCGGCGTGCGCGATCTGAGGTTGAAGATCATCTGGGAGTCCGGCGAGTTCCCCGCGGACGCCTCGGTCATGGAGGCGGTCGTGGAGATGCTGCGAGCCGTCGGCGTGGCCGCCGAACTCCAGCAGTTCGAACCCGGCGGCGACATCCTGCAGTGGCGGCAGGGCCGCGGCGGCGACTGGGACGTCCTCGGCAACGGCTATCCCGGTCCCACCGGCCAGGCCATCACCTCGCTGCTCGGCATGTACGGCGGCACCCCAGCCAAGGAACAGACCCGGGACACCTACCAGGGGTTCGTGGTGCCGGAGATCGCCGACGCGCTCGCCACAGCAGGCGCCGAAACCGACGCCGGCCGCCGCACCGAACTGCTCGCCGCGGCCCAGCACCGGATCTGGGCGACGTGGCCGTGCCTGTGGGCGTTCGTGCCGAACGTGGTGCTCGCGCGCCGGACCCGGGTGCAGGGCGTGGCGCTGCAGCCGATCAACTCCTACGACCTCGAGACCGTCCGCGTGGAGGGCTGAGCCGTGACCCACTACCTGTTGCGCCGGATCGGCCAGAGCGCGCTCACGGTCTTCCTAACCGTGTCGACGGTGTTCGTCCTGGTCCGGCTGGCGCCCGGCGATCCGGCCGCGGCCTACGGCGGCCCGTCGCCGACCGCCGAGGACCTCGCCCGCGTGCGCGAGCAGATGGGCCTGGACGAGTCCCTGCTGTCGCAGTTCGGGATCTTCCTGAAAGGACTGCTGCACGGCGATCTGGGCACCAGTTACTCCTTCCGCGCCCCCGCGCTGGACGTGGTGCTCGGGCGTCTGCCGTACACGGTCACGCTGGCCGTCGCGGCGATCCTGCTGACCGCGGTGGTCGCCATCCCGCTCGGCGTGTGGATGGCGCGCCGGGCCGACACCCGGCGCGAGATCGGCGTCAACGTCGCGACCATCGCCGGGCAGTCCATGCCGGACTTCTGGACCGGTGTCATGCTGCTGACCGCGTTCGCGGTCGTGCTGCCGGTCCTGCCGGCGTCCGGGTTCACCACGTGGGGCGGCCTCGTCCTGCCCGCGGTCACCGTGGCGATCCTGCAGATCGCGCTGATCTCCCGGCTGGTGCGCCGGGAGATGGGCTCGGCGCTGGCCGCGCCCTACCTGACCGTGGCCCGCTCGCGAGGGGTGTCCGAGCGGATGCTGACCTGGCGCTACGCCATGGGCAACTCCATGATCCCGGTGCTCACCGCACTGGGCACCCGGTTCGCCGCGCTGCTCAACGGCGTCGTCGTGGTCGAGGTGGTGTTCGCCTGGCCGGGCGTGGGCTCGCTCGTCGTGCGCGCACTGGAGACCCGCGACTACCCGCTGATCCAGGCGACGGTCCTGGTGACCGCCTCGCTCGCGGTCGCGGTCCAGCTCCTCATCGACCTCTGCTACCCGCTGCTCGACCCGCGGGTACGCCTCGGAAAGGCGGTCGCCGCATGAGTTCCACAGTGGACACCCCGGCCCGGCCCACTGCCGTCACCCCCGAAGTCCTCGCGCGGGCCAGCGCGACCCGGCGACGTCGCGCCGTGCGGCTGAAGATGTGGGCCGGCTCGGTCTGCACGCTGGTCGTGGTGCTGCCGATCCTGCTCGCCGGGGTCCTGCCGCTGCCCGGTCCCAACGATCAGGACCTGGCCCGGCGCCGCCTCCCGCCGCTGTCGGAGGGCCACCTGTTCGGCACCGACCAGCTCGGCCGGGACCTGCTGTCCCGGGTCCTGCACGGCGGCCAGGTGTCGCTGGCCATCGGCGTGCTGGCCGTGCTGGTGTCGGGCCTGGTCGGGTTGCTGGCCGGCGCCGCCGCCGGCTACTTCGGCGGCTGGGTGGACGCGGTCGTCTCGCGTCTGCTGGAGGCCCAGCTCTCCCTGCCGCTGCTGATGATGCTGCTGCTCGTGGTCGCGTTGTTCGGCCCGTCGATCCCGGTGATCACCTTCGTCATCGCCATCGCCCAGTGGCCCGAGGTGGCCCGGCTGACGCGGTCGCTGGTGCTGGTGGAACGGGAGAAACCCTACGTCGCCGCGGCGCGGGTGCTCGGGCTGCGGCGCCCGGCGATCCTGGCCCGTCACGTGCTGCCAAACGTGGTGCGCCCGGCCAGCCTTGTCGTGCTGCTCCTGCTGGCGCAGGCCGTGCTGCTGGAGAGCGCACTGAGCTACCTCGGCGCCGGGCCGCAGCGCCCGTTCGCGACCTGGGGCCGGATCATCTCCGACGGCCAGGACTACATCACGACCTCGTGGTGGCTGATCACGCTGCCCGGCCTCGTCATCGCGCTGCTGGTGGTCGGGGTGAACCTCCTCGGTGACGCCCTGCGGGACTCCGCCCGCCGGGGCAGGAAGGCGGACCTCCGATGACCACACCCCTGCTCGAGGTCACCGACCTGCAGATCGAACTGGTCGCCCCCGCCGGGATCGTGCGCGCTGTCGACGGCGTCAGCTTCACCGTCGACCGCGGCGAGACGGTCACGCTGATCGGCGAGTCCGGATCGGGCAAGTCCACCACCGCGATGGGTGTGCTGCGGCTGCTGCCCGATGGGCTCGCGGTGCTGTCCGGCTCGGTGCGCTTCGACGGCGTCGACGTGATCGCCGACCCGGCCGCCGCCAGGCGGGTGCGCGGACGGCTCGCCTCCCTGGTGCCGCAGGACCCGATGACCGCCCTGAGCCCGGTGCACACGATCGGCAAGCAGCTCGGTGAGGCGTTGCGGTTGCGTCACCGCCGCCTGCCGGCGCGGGAGATTCGCCGGCGCGGCATCGCCCTGCTGGACCAGGTGCGGATCAGTGAGCCGGAGCGCCGCTGGCGCGCCTACCCGCACCAGCTCTCCGGGGGCATGCTGCAACGGGTGCTGATCGCGATCGCCCTGGCGGCCGAACCCGACCTGCTGGTGGCCGACGAGCCGACCTCGGCGCTGGACGTCACCGTGCAGGCCGGGATCCTCGACCTGCTGCTGGAGCTGCAGGAGCGCACTGGGGTCGCGATCCTGATGATCACCCACGACCTCGGCGTGGCGCGGCTGGTGTCGGACCGGATCCACGTGATGCGCGCCGGCCGGTTCGTCGAGTCGGGCGAGGTGGAGCAGGTGACCGCGAACCCGCGCGACGAGTACACCAAGGCGCTGCTGGCGGCGGTGCCACGGCTGGGGCCGTGGGTGGAGAACGTAGATCTGGCGGAAGCGGGGACGGCCTGATGACACCCTTGCTCTCGGTGCAGAACCTGGTCGTCTCCTACGGCACGTTCCGCGCGGTGGACGACGTCAGCCTGACCGTGGACCGCGGGTCGACGGTGGCCGTGGTCGGCGAGTCCGGCTGCGGGAAGTCGACGCTGGCGAGCGCGATCGTGCGGCTCATCCGCCCGGCGTCGGGCCGGATCCTGCTGGACGGCACCGACATCGCCACCCTGCCGGAGAAGCGGCTGCGCCCCCTGCGGCACCGCGTCCAGATGGTCTTCCAGGACCCCTACGGCTCGCTGGACCCGCACCTGACCGCGCAGGACATCGTGGCCGAGCCGCTGCGGCTGCGAGGGCGGCACGACCGTGCGGCGCGGGCCCGCGAAGCCGCTTCGCTGCTGGACCGCGTCGGGCTGCCCGCCAGCGCGTGCGGGCGACGGCCCGCCGAGTTCTCCGGCGGCCAGCGCCAGCGGATCGGGATCGCCCGCGCGCTGGCGAGCGAGCCGGAACTGCTGGTGTGCGACGAGGCCACCAGCGCGCTCGACGTCTCGGTCCAGGCGCAGGTGCTGGACCTGCTGCGCGAGATCCAGCGCGACACGGGCCTGGCCTACCTGTTCATCTCGCACAACCTGGGCGTGGTGCGGGAGATCAGCGAATCCGTGGTCGTGCTGCGGGCCGGACGCGTGGTCGAATCCGGCGCGACGGAAGCGATCCTGTCCGCCCCGGCTCAGCCCTACACGCGTGCCCTGCGGCGCGCCGCACTGGACCCGGCGACCATGCGCGGACGCAAACCCCGCACGCTCGTCGCGGCCGCGGCCCTGTCGGATGCACCCGGCGCGACCGTCGCGCCGGTGGAAGGAGATGGCTCATGACCCCCGCACCGGAACCGGTGAAGCTGCCGGGCGTGCCGGTTCCCCTGTCCCGGCTCGTGCTCGGCACGATGACCTTCGGCGACACAGTGGACGCCGCCGGCGCGGCCGAGATGGTCGACGCCGCGCTCGAGGCCGGGATCACGGGGATCGACACGGCCAACGCCTACGCCGGCGGGCGGACGGAGGAGATCCTCGCCGGGCTGCTGCGGACGCGGCGGGACCGGGTGGTGCTGGCCACCAAGGCCGGGATGCCGCACCCCGACACGGGCGACCACAGCCCCCTCTCCCCCGCCGCGCTGCGCGCGTCCCTGGAGGGCAGCCTGCGGCGGCTGGACACCGACCGGATCGACGTGTTCTACCTGCACCAGCCGGACCGGGCCACGCCGCTGGGGGACACGCTGGCCACGGTTGCGGAGTTCGTCGCCGAGGGCAAGGTGCTCGCGCTCGGGGTCTCGAACTACGCCGCGTGGCAGATCGCCGAGCTGACCCACGCCGCGCAGGCGGTCGGCGCGCCGCGGCCGGTGCTGGCCCAGCAGCTGTACAACTTGCTGGCCCGCCGGATCGAGGAGGAGTACCTGGAGTACGCGCGCACCAGCGGGCTGGTGACCATGGTCTACAACCCGCTCGGCGGCGGCCTGCTGACCGGGCGGCACTCCTTCGGCGACCAGCCGGGCACCGGCCGGTTCGGCGACTCGCGGCTGGCCGGGATGTACCGGCAGCGGTACTGGGACGAGCGGCTGTTCGCGGCCGTGCAGCGCTTGTCGGACATCGCCTCGGGCGCCGGGATCGGCCTGGTGGAGCTGTCGCTGCGCTGGCTGCTCGGCCACCCCGACGTCGGCGCGCTGCTGCTGGGCGGGTCGAAGGCCGACCAGCTGCGCGCCAACCTGGCCGCGGCGGCCGCCGGCCCGCTGCCCGAGGACGTGCGCGCCGCGTGCGACGAGGTGGGCGCCGACCTGCGCGGCCCGATGCCCGCCTACAACCGCTGAACGACAAGGAGATCACCGCATGACCCCCGCGGAATTCGCCGCCCGCCTGCGTTCCCGCGAGCGGATCCTCGGCTACTGGTCGGTGCTCGACGCGCCGGTCGCGACCGAGCGCATCGCCCGGCTCGGCTACGACTACGTGTGCCTGGACGCCCAGCACGGCCTGCTCGGCTACGCCGGGCTGCTGTCCTCCCTGACCGCGATCGACGCCGGTGGCGCGTCGGTCGGGCTGGTGCGGGTCGAGGCGAACGACCCGACGCCCATCGGGCGCGCGCTGGACGCCGGGGCCGCCGGTGTGATCGTGCCGCTGGTGGACAGCGCGGAGGACGCGGCGAAGGCCGTGTCGGCGTCGCGGTACCCGCCGGTGGGCCGCCGCTCCTACGGGCCGATGCGGTCCGGGTTGCGGATCGGGCCGGCGCCGGCGGACGCGCACGCGGCGACGGTGGTGATCGCGATGATCGAAACCCCGCAGGGCCTGGCCGCGGTCGAGGAGATCTGCGCGACCCCCGGCCTGGACGGGGTGTACGTCGGGCCCTCGGACCTGCGGCTGGCTGTCGGCGGGAAGCATGTGGCCGACCGCTCGGTGGACGCCGAGTTCGAGGCGGCGGTACGGACGGTGTGTGACGCGGCGAAGGCTGCGGGCATCGCCGCGGGCATCCACACCCCGGACGGCGCGACGGCGGCGGCCCGGCTGGCGCAGGGCTACACGTTCGCCTCGGTCGCCTCCGACGTGGTGCACCTGGAGAACACGGCGCGGGCGCACCTGGCTGCCGCGCGCGGCGAGGAGGCCCGATGACCGCGTCGCTGACCACGGACGGGATCGTCCGCTCCCGCGCCGACGGTGCGGCCGAGGCGTTCCTGCCCGCGCCGGCCGTGCAGAACCACGCCGCCAACCTCGCCGTGCTGCCGGACGGGGACCTGGCGTGCGTGTGGTTCGGCGGCACACAGGAGGGCGTGCCGGACATCTCGATCTGGTTCTCCCGCCTGCGCGGCGAAGCCTGGACCGAGCCGGAGCGGCTGTCGCACGACGACACACGCTCAGAGCAGAACCCGGTGCTCGCGGTGTCCCCCGATGGCGAACTGTGGCTGTTCTACACCGCACAGCGGGCCGGGAACCAGGACACCGCGGAGGTCCGCGTCCGGGTGCACCGCAACCGCGCGTGGACCCCACCGCGGACGCTGTTCCCGGCGACCGCCGACGGCGGGGTCTTCGTCCGGCAGCCACCGGTGGTCCTGCCCTCCGGCCGGTGGCTGCTGCCGGTGTTTCACTGCGTGGCCACCCGGGGACGCAAGTGGGTCGGCGACCACGACACGAGTGCGGTGATGGTCTCCGACGACGGCGGCCACACCTGGACCGAGCGCCCGGTGCCGGACAGCACGGGGTGCGTGCACATGAATGTGCACCGGCTGGGCGACGGGTCGCTGCTGGCGCTGTTCCGCAGCCGCTGGGCCGACCACGTGTACCGCAGCGCCTCCACCGACGATGGCTGGACCTGGAGCGCGCCGGAGGCGAGCGGGCTGCCCAACAACAACTCGTCGATCCAGTACGTGCCGCTGCTCGACGGCCGTCTCGCGCTGGTCTACAACCACAGCAGCCGGGCCGACGCGACCGGGCGGCGGGTGTCGCTGTACGACGAGATCTCCGAGGACGGGCTCGCCGAGCAGACCGCGCCGGAGCCGCAACCGGGCGAGGGCGGCGCGTTCTGGGGAGCGCCCCGAGCACCGATGAGCCTCGCGCTGTCCGCCGACGACGGCCGGACGTGGCGACGGCGCGACCTGGAGGTCGGCGACGGGCACTGCATGACGAACAACTCGCGGGACAAGCTGAACCGGGAGCTGTCCTACCCGTCGATCGTGCAGACCGCCGACGGGAACCTGCACATCGCGTTCACCTATTTCCGGCAGGCAATCAAGTACGTCCGGGTGTCCCCGGCGTGGGTGGCCGATGCCTGAGGCGCTGGTCACCGGTGTGAGCTCGGGCATCGGGGCGGCGATCGGCCGCAGGCTGCTCGCGGAGGGCTGGAGCGTGACCGGGCTCAGCCGCCGCGAGCCGGAGCCGGAGCCGGCGTTGCGGTGGCTGCCCGCTGATCTCACGCGCCCCGCGGAACTGCGGAGCCTCCTGGTGGGCGTGCCGACGCCGGACGCGGTGGTGCACGCGGCCGGGCTCCAGCGCTCGGCCCCGTTGGGCTCACTGTCCGATGCGGACGGAGAGGAGATGTGGCGGGTGCACGTGGCCGCGGCGACCACCCTGGTGGACACACTGGCGCCGCGGCTGCCCGAGGGGGCGCGCGTCGTGCTGATCGGCAGCCGCACCATGACCGGGGTGCCGGGCAAGAGCCAGTACGCGGCGACCAAGGCGGCGTTGCTCGCGCTGGCCCGGTCCTGGGCTGCGGAACTGGCCGCGCGCCGGATCACGGTCAACGTGGTCGCCCCCGGCCCGACGGACACGCCGATGCTGGCCGACCCGCGACGGTCCCGCACGCCACCCCAGCTGCCGCCCCTGGGCCGGTTCGTGACGCCCGAGGAGGTCGCCGGCCTGACCGCGTTCCTCCTCGGCCCGTGGGGCGGCTCGATCACCGGACAGCAACTCGTCCAGTGCGCGGGAGCTTCGCTGTGACCACCACACGGGCACGCAGTTGCCGCCGTGCCTGGTGCCGCGGGTCGCGCGATCTCACCCGATCCGGCGCTCCGCCCCGGCCCAGGCGCGCTCCCGGAGCAGGTACTTCTGGATCTTGCCGGTCGAGGTCTTCGGCAGCTCGCCGAAGGTCACCGACTTCGGGGCCTTGAACCGCCTCGCCCCACCTGTCGTCCGGCACGCCGTTCACCGCGACCTCCACCACGGCCGGGTACTCCGCGATCGCCTGCTCCACCTCGACGCTGGGATGTTCTCGCCGCCGGAAATGATCATGTCCTTGCTGCCGTCGCGCAGCTCGACGTAACCGTCGGGGTGGATCACGCCGATGTCGGCGGTGCGCAGCCACCCGTCGGGGGCCGCGGCCGCCGTCGCCTCCTCGTCGTCGAGGTAGCCGAGCATGACGTTGTTGCCGCGCAAGGCGATCTGCCCGGGTCGTCACGCCGTCCGCGGGCACGTCGCTGCCGTCGCCGGTGATCACCCGGACCGTGGGGGCGACGCGCGGCAGGACCCGGTGAGCGGCTCAGGAGTCGAAGATCGCCACCGCGCGGGTCCAGCCTGCGGAGGCGGCGTGCACCTTGACCGGGAAACAGGAGATCTCGAACCCGGTGGCGGGCAGCTGCTCGAGGTCGTGCAGTTTCTCGAGGTGGCAATAGCCGATTTCCCGGCCCGCCCGGTGTCCCTCCCAGATGATCGAGGGGTCCTGCTCGGCGGCGTACCGGGCGGCGGTGTGGACGAAGGGGGCGTCCCAGCTCCACGCGTCGGTTCCGGTGAGGCGCACGCCGCGGTCGAGCAGGTACAGGGTCGCGTCCCGGCCCATGCCGCAGCCGGAGGACACGTAGTCGTCCTGGCCGTAGCGCTCTCCGGCGCTCGTGTTGACCACGACGATCTCCAGGGGCGAGAGCTCGTGCCCGATGCGCTCCAGCTCGGCCTCGACGTCGGCCGCGGTCGCCACGTAACCGTCGGGGAAATGGCGGAAATCGAGCTTCACCGCCGGTTGCAGGCACCACTCCAGGGGAACCTCGTCGATGGTCATGGCGCGCTCGCCACCGTTCATGGTGGCCGAGTAGTGGTACGGCGCGTCGAGATGCGTGCCGTTGTGGGTGGTCAGCCGCACCCATTCGGATGCCCAGCCCTCGCCGTCGGGCAGGTCATCGATGGTCGCGCCGGGAAAGAACGCCAGGAGATCCTGGGCGGTCTGCGCGTGCGACTGGTACTCGATCTCCGGCGTGAGCCCGGGAGGGTCGGAAGCGATTCCGGCCCGCAGGGGCGCGGAAATGTCGATGAGTCTGCGCATCAAGCTTGTCCTTTCGGCGAGCACGGCCGCAGCGGAATGACGCCGGTCCCCTCGACGACGGTCTGCCGGGTCGAGCCGAGTCCCTGCCCGTGCAGGGACACCACGTCGCCCGGCCGCAGCCAGCCGGTGAATTCGGCCAGGTCCGGGGTGTCGACGTGCTCGAGCAGGCAGCCGCCGGGCACGGTGCCCGAACCGATCACGTCCCCCGGCGCGAGATCCACGCCGCGGGAGACGTAGGCGAGCAACTCGCCGAACGTCCAGTCCATCTGGTCGAGGCGGCCGCGGGTGATCTCCTGGTCGTTGACCGTGGCCCGCAGCTCGATGGCGAGCCGTCCGTCCACGCGGTACTCCGCCAGTTCGTCCACGGTGACCAGCGCGGGCCCGAGCGTGAGGGCGCTGTCCTTGCTCTTGCCCATGCCGATGCCGGTCGCCAGGTCGTGCAGCTGGTGATCACGGGCGGTCCAGTCGTTGAACAGCGTGTACCCCAGGATGTGGTCCTCCGCGGCGGCCGGGTGCAGGTCCACGCCGCCGCGCCCGATCACCACACCCACCTCGAGCTCCAGGTCGAACATGCGGGAGCCGGGCGCGACCGGCACCGGGTCGTGCGGCCCGACGACCGAGGCGGCGTTGCCGAAGTAGAACGCCGGCGCCTCGGACCAGGCCGGGTGCAGTTCCGCACTGCGCCCGAGCGCGCGGTAACAGCCGCGCAGGTGGCCCAGGAAGCACAACCCGTCGCGCACCGACGGCGGGCGCGGCAGCGGCGCGAGCAACCGGACATCGTCGAGCGGACGGACCTCCTCCGGGGCACGACGGGCGGTCTCCCCCGCCTCGGCCAGCGCCTCGGCGCCGCTCTGGGCGAGCGTCAACAGGTCGATGCCGGGGCGAAGCCCGCGAACCGTGTCACCGTCGAGCGCACCGGTGCGCGCACCGGCGCCGGCCTCGTAGGTCACCCATTTCACAGGTGCCGTCCTCCCTTGTTCTTCGCTTCCCGCACCGCCTGCTCGTGGAACTCGCGCGCCGTCGGCTCGACCGCGGCCCACGCCCCCTCCGGGGTGCCGGGGAGAGCGCGCCCGGTGTCGCGGAGCCTGCCGAGGATCCGGTCGGCCGCGGCGTCGGCCTGCGCGGTGACCGCGGCCAGATCGGCCACCTCCAGCACACCGTCGCGCTTGACGACCTTGCCGTCCACGAGCACCGTGCGCACGTCGGCCGCCGCGGTCTGGAAGACGAGCGTCGCGTAGGGGTCCACGCGCGGGTGCTGCTCGAGCGCCGGTCCGCCGACCAGCATCAGGTCGGCCCGCTTGCCCGGGGTCAGCGAGCCGATCTTGTCGCCGAGTCCGAGGGCCTCCGCGGCGTTGACGGTGCTCCAGTTCAGCGCCTCCCGCGCCGTGTAGGTGACGGAGCCGGGCATCGCGCCCGCGGTGTTGACCGGCAGGTCGGCCTCCGCGCGGGCGAAGCCGAGGCCGTAGCGCAGCTCGTGCCACAGGTCGCCGCTGTTGAGCGAGACGACGTCGGCGGACAATGTCGGCTGCACCCCGTGCCGGCGGCAGCGGTCGAAGACGGGACGGCCGAAGCCCATGTTCAGCTCGGTCTCCACCGAGATCGACACCTTCCCGCCGGTGCGGGCGATCGCCTCCCACTCGGCGTCGCCGAAGTTGCAGCAGTGCACGTGGACCATGTCCGGTCCGAGCAGCCCGAGGGCCTCCATCTCGGTGATCCCGGTGGCGAGCACGCTGCCGAACACGCAGCCGGCGTGGTTGACCAGCAGCGCCCTGCGCTCCCGAGCCGCGGCCAGCTCGGCGACCGTGTGTTCCCACGGCAGCCCGAAGATCTCCGACAGCGACACGCCCAAGGTGAGCAAGCCATCCGAGGCGAAATAGGTGTCGGCGATGCGGTGGAAGTCGGCGACCCGCGCCTGATGCTCGCCGAACCGGCTCGCCTCCGGCGAACTCTCGAAGAACCCGTAGCAGAACGCCGCGCGGATCCCGGCTTCCTGAAGCCCGCGCACCGCACCGTCGGAGTGGTCGGGGGTGTTGTTGCAGTGCGAGAAGTCCAGCAGCGTGGTGACGCCGGCGTTCAGCGCGTCGATCCCGCCGTAGAAGTTGCCGAGCCGGACGTCGTCCGGGGTGTAGGCGGGTGACACGCCGAGCCGGATGCCGAAGTAGTAGTCGGCGAGAGTCCAGTCCCCGCAGATGCCGCGGACCAGGGACTGCCAGGTGTGCCGGTGCGTGTCGATCAGGCCCGGCAGCACCAGATGCCCCGTCGCGTCCAGGATCTCGGCGTCGGTCACCGGAAGCGAGGGCCCGACGGCCACGATCGCGCCGTCCTCGATCAGCACGTCCCCGGCCGGGAAATCCCCGAGCGCGGGATCCATCGTGAGGATGTGACCGTTGCGGACGAGGGTGCGATGTGAGCTCATAATGTCCTCCGAGCGTCGTTGCTTGGCAGCAGCATGGCTGGCCCGGCGCGCCGGAACATGAGCCGAATCGGTTGTGATCCCGGCGAGCGGGGCGCGTCGACCTGGAAGAGGTGCTGGGACATGGACGTCCGGTCGTTGCGCTACGCCCTCACCTTGGCCGAGGAACTGCACTTCGGCCGCGCCGCGCGTGCCCACTACATCGCGGCGCAGCCGTTCGGCAGGCGGATCCAGGAGCTGGAGCGCGAGCTCGGCGTGAAGCTGTTCGAGCGCACGAGCCGCCGCGTCGCACTCACCCCGGCGGGGGAACGGTTCCTGCCCCGTGCGCGCCGGGTGCTGGCGGAGATGGACGAGCTCATGCGCACCGCCGAAGGGGATCACGCCGAGCCGGTCCTGCGCGTCGGGGTGCTCGGGTTCGGTCTGGCCGACCGGTGGGCCGCCACGCGCACCCTGCTGGCCACGCACCACCCGGAACTCGAACTGTCCTACCGGGAGCTGGACTGGACGACGCAGTACGACGCCGTGCGCGCCGGGGAGGTCGACGTCGCGGTCCTGCACGACGTCGGCGGAGCCGACGACCTCCTCGTCGAGCCGGTGATGAACACCGCACGCTGCGCGGTCGTACCGGCCGAATCGGAACTCGCCGACGCCGGGCACCTCAGCGCGGCCGACATCGCCCACGTGCCCCGCGTGAAGCTGGTCGGCCAACCAGGACTGGTGGACTGGGGCGGCGCACCCACCAGACGCGACGTCGAGGTCCGCTCCCCCGCCCACGTCGCGACCGCGGTCGCCACCACGGGCCGGATCGGTTTCCACGGCGAACCCGCCACCCGCTTCTTCCCCCACCCCGGGGTGCGTTACCTGCCGCTCGAAGGACCAGACCCCGTCGTGGCCATCGCCAGCCGGCGAAACGACCGCAGGGACACCGTGGCCGCGTTCCGCGCCGCGACGGTGGCGAGTCCCGCTGCCGACTCGCTCGCCGCCGCGCAGGCGGAGGATGCCGTGGAATCCTGAGGCACAGCTTGCAGAATCGAAATTCCACTCTGGACAGACGCGCCACGGACGCGGCGCGAACACGTCAGCAAGCGGCCGCGGCCCCCTGACCAGGGCCGCCTCAAGCCAGGCCAGCACCGGAGGAGCCGGCCTGACGGTCACGCTGCGGGCTCCTCAGCCACGAGACCGCTTGATTTAACCTCGCGCTTCCCGTCGAGGGCGATCTCGTCGTGCCCCTACTGCTCGCGGGATACCGCCAGTTCATGGAGACGGTCGACGAGCCGGATGAGATCAGGCAGCCGGTTGTCGATCGTGTTCTGAAGGATCTCCTGATCGAGGTCGGCGTACTGGTGCGCGAGCATGTTCCGCATGCCCACGATTCTTGGCCAATCCTCCGGCGCTTCGGCCTCCAGCAGGCTCGGACTCACCTTGCCGACAGCATCGACGGCGACCTCGAGCCGGTGGCTCACGGCGTCCCTGATCAGGGTGTCCGCCAGCGAACCACGCGCGAGATGCTCCTGCAACACGCGCAGGTGTTCCCGTGCATCAGCGAGGTGTTGAGAATCCTTGCGACGGCGTCTCGTCACAGCTCGACAGCCTCCGCGAGCGCCGACGACTTGATATCGCGTTTGAGCATCCGGGCGGGCACGATGTCGACCGGGTAGCCGAGCAACCGCTCCAGCTCGATATCCAGGGCGGCGAGGTCGACCAGATCAGCACCCGGGTCGAGATCGACCAGCAGATCGATGTCGCTGCCCTCATCATCTTCCCCACGTGCGACGCTGCCGAAGACGCGAACGTTCCTCGCCTTGTGGGCGTGCGCGAGCGCCAGAACCTCGCTCCGGTGCCGGGCCAGAACCCGCCCGGCCGGCGAGGTGGGGTGGAACCGCGTGGCGCGATAAGCCCTGATCAACCGCGAGACCTCCGGCTGGCTCCGCCCGATGGCCTGGGCGATCTGCTTCTGCGTCATCCCCTGGCCGGCCGCCTTCCCGACGGCCTCGCGGAGGGAGGCGCTGGCCGTAGCGCGCATCCGGTCCGCCTCCGCCGCCACCTGGGCCAACGACACGGCCAGCTCATCCCCGTGCTCCATATAACACATGCTATACCCGGTCGACACACCGGGACAGGTGTCCTGGCGAGCTCAGCTCAAGGCCACCGACGCGGGGGCGACCTTCGCGTCCGCACCGAGTTGGAGGCTGACGTAGTGCTCTGGGCACACCCATGAAAGGGTGGCGACATGCGGAGGACGGGCGCGGTTGATGTTCGTGTTCGGAGTGGCGCGATCGGAGTCGGCTACGAAGGACAGGAGATCCAGGGCTTTGTCGAGGACCTCCTGCGACGCGGCGTGTCCAGGCTGGTGGACGTGCGGTTGACCCCGATCTCGCGCAAGCGCGGGTTCAGCAAGTCGGCCCTGCGTGACGCTCTGACCGCCGCGGGAATCCAGTACGACCACCGCCGTGAGCTCGGCAACCCGAAGATCAATCGTGCTGGCTTCGCCGGTTCCGAGGCCGAGCTGGCCGGAGCCAGGGCGCGCTATGCCGCGACCCTGGAAACAGAGCCCGCTCAGCGGAGCCTGGACGAGCTGGCGAACCTTGCAAGAACCGAACTCATAGCTGTGCTGTGCTTCGAAGCCGACCAGCGGCGCTGCCACCGTGCGGTCGTGCTCGACGAGATCACCACTCGGTTACCGCCGACCTGATCCCGCTCGAGGTGGCCAGTAGACACCGAGGACGCTGAACGTGCGCGGGTGCGCCGCGACATTGCCGACATAGAAGGCGACGTCGCGGTCAGGACCGCACAGCTGGTTGAAAAACCTCTGTTTGAGGCGCTGCGCTGCAGTCACATCGTCCAGCCCTCTCAGGTGTCGGAGCTGGAACGCGACGAATTCCCAGTCGAGGAAGCCTTGTTTGTGGCCTCCGCAGCCGGGCTCTGCACACTCGTAGTGGTAGGTACCGGAGAACCGGGGCGCCCGCAGCGGTGTGCGATCCTCGTTGCCGAACAGGCTGAGCTGATCGACGTAGGCGTCGATCTTGGCCCGCTGCTGCTTGGACCAACCGGGATGGCGGGTGATACGCAGATCGGTGATCCGTCGCGGCCGGAGCAACGCAAGCGACGGGCTGGCCATCGTCGCGTCACGGCGCAACCGGCACATCGTGGTGTCCGTGCCGATCGCCGGGTCCAGCCACCGACGCCGGGGATCCCACGCCTTGAGGTGCCCGACCACCTTGAGCGTCGGCATCTGCGGGCGCCAGCTTTCGCGCCGGCTGTCCTGTCTGGCCGGCACTGCCTTGACCGTCACGATGTCGTACTTCTTGAAGCTCTCCTGGCTTCCCAGCTCACGGAAGTTGATCGGGTACAGGCGGATCCAGCCCGGTCGCATCGGGTCCAGACTCAAACCCGCGACACACACGGTCTCCCCGTACTTCTCTGACGGGTTGGGAGCCGCCTTGACGGTGATCAACACCTTCAGATCGACGGCTTGATCACCGGCAGGCTTCTCCTGCGGCTCGCCCGGCTGACCGAAAATCGGCAACTGAGTCATCGACCCTCCCCTGTCGACGATCGAACCGTAACGCCGTTCGCCGAGATCCAGAACGGCCGTTCGAGTGACAACGGGCGCCGTCTCGGGCCGCTGACCAGCGATTGGGTCCTGCGCGAACTGCACCCGTAACAGAGTCGCAGCCACGGGTGGTCCGGCTCTGCGGCTCGGGCCGACCACCGCTACACCGTGGCACCATGACGGAGGATGCGGGCGGTTCGTCCGGTTCTGGCGCGGGAGGGTGGATGTCGGGGGACGGCGAGGGCCTGGCGTTGCTGCTGAAGGCCGCACAGGAGGGCGACGCGACGGCCTTCGAGCGGCTCGTCGGGCCGTTCCGGGCCGAGTTGCGGGCGCACTGCTACCGGATGCTGGGCTCCCTCGACGACGCCGAGGACGCGGTCCAGGAAGTGCTCGTGCGGACCTGGCGCGGGCTGGACGGCTTGGAACCACGGCATTCGATCCGCCCCTGGCTCTACAAGATCGCGACGAACCGGTGCCTGACCCTGCTGGAGCGACGTCGCCGCCGGGAGCTGCCGGCCGGGCTCGCGGACGGCACACAGCCGGCCGAGGTGGCCTGGCTGGAGCCCTACCCGGACTCGCTGCTGGACCCGGCCGCGCAGTCGGTGGCGCGGGAGAGCATCGAGCTGGCCTTCGTCGCCGCGCTGCAGCACCTGCTCCCCCGTCAGCGAGCCGTGCTGATCCTGCGGGAGGTGCTCGGGTTCTCCGCCCGGGAGGTCGCGGCGCTGCTGGAGACCACGGTGGCGTCGGTGAACAGCTCCCTTCAGCGGGCCCGCGCCACCCTCGAACCGCTCCGCGCCGGTGCCGGCCAGCAGACGGTGTTGCGCGCGCTGGGCGGCGACCGGGTGCGTGACCTGGCGCGCCGGTACGCGTCCGCCTGGGAACGGGGTGACGTCGACGCGATCGTGGAGATGCTGGCCGAGGACGCCCGCTACTCGATGCCGCCCGAACCGCTGTGGTTCCAGGGCCGGGACGCGATCCGGGCGTTCCTGGCCGAGGGGCCCCTCACCGGGCGGTGGCGGTTCGTGCCCGCACACGCCAACGGGCAGGTCGCCTTCGGCACCTACCTGTGGAACGGCGCCGCCTACCTGCCCGCCGGCCTGGACGTGCTGGCGCTGCGCGGTGACCGGATCGCCGAAGTCGTGTCGTTCCTGACCGCGGATTTCGCCCGCTTCGGTCTGCCGCCCACGATCACGCGATGAGTTTCGGTCCCGGCGCGGGTGTCAGTGGTGACAGTTCCGCCGAGACCGATGTGAGGTATCGCGATGACCACGGACGAGCAGGAGATCCGGACCCTGATCGAGCACTGGGCAGGCGCCGTGCACAGGGGCGACCTCGAGGGAGTGCTCGCCGGCCACGCCGGCGACATCGTGATGTTCGACGTGCCGCCGCCGGACACGGGCGTTCGGGGCCTCGACGCCTACCGGGACACCTGGCCTGCCTTCTTCTCCTGGCAGGCCCAGGGCGCGGTGTTCGACCTCGAGTCCGTGGAGATCACCGCCGGTGCGGACGTCGCGTTCGCCCACGCCCTGCTGCGCTGCGGCACCCCGGACGAACTCGCCCGGCACCCCGCCCGGCGCCTGCGGCTCACCCTGGGCCTGCGGAAGGAGAACGACCGCTGGACCGTGGCGCACGAACACCACTCGTTCCCGCATGCCGACCAGGACGACGGCACGGACGCGGAAGCCGAGGTGCGGGCCCTGCACGAACGGTGGTTCGCGGCCACCACCCGCAAGGATCTCGACGGGCTGATGGCCCCCATCGCCAAGGACGTCGTCTCCTACGAGCACGACACGCCCCTGCAGCACCTCGGCCGGGACGCCGTGCGGGAGGTGTGCCGGCGGGGGCTCGACTGGTCGGACGCGGTGGTCCGGTGGGAGGTGCCCGACATGACCGTCCTGGTCCGCGGTGACCTCGCCGTGGCCTGGGGACTCAACCGGATGATCGCCGAGGACACCGGCGGCACGACCACCGAAAGCTGGTCCCGCGGCACCCGGGTGTTCCAGCGACGCGACGGCGAATGGCAGCTGATCCACCAGCACCTCTCGTTCCCCTACAACCCCGAATCCGGCGCCGCCGTCACCGGCCTCCACCCGTGACGGCCGGGCACAGCCACCGTGTCGAGCCGGCGGCAAGGGCCCCCTCTGGTTGATCAGCTCAGGTCGAGCAGGACCTTCGACGCGACCGCGCGGTTGCCGGCCACGTCGAACGCCTCCGTGGCCCGCTCAAGCGGGAACGTGTGGGTGACGACCGGATCAACCGGGAGGCCGTCGGCGAGCAGGGTGAGCGCCTCGTCGAATTCGCGGTCGAACCGGAACGCTCCGGCGAGGGTCAGTTCCCGCGTGACGACCACGTTGCCGAGGAATCCGACCTCACCGGGCGGCAGCAGTCCGAGCAGGACGACCCGGCCGGCGCGGCGCACCCGTTCCAGACAGGTGCGCAGCCCGGCCGGGGACCCGGACGCCTCGATGGCGATGTCCGCCTCCCCCGGCCCCGCCGGATCGTCCGCCCGCACCACCGAGGTGGCGCCGACCTTCGACGCCAGAGCGAGTGGCGCGTCCAGCAGGTCGCTGACCACGACCTCGGCCGCGCCGGCCCGGCGCAGTGCGGCCACCAGGAGGCAACCGATCGGCCCGGCACCGGTGACCAGGACGCGCCGGCCGGTGACGTCACCGGCCCGGCGCACCGCGTGCAGCGCCACCGACAACGGTTCCGCGAGCACGGCCCGTTCGAGTTCGAGCCCGGGCGGAAGCGCGCGCACCTGTGCCGCCGGCACCGTGATGCGCTGCGCGAACCCGCCGTGCACGTGGGGCAACCGGGCCGCGCTGCCGAGGTAGCGCGTGTCGGCGCAGACGTTCCGGTGGTTGCCGGTGCATTCCGGACAGTCGTCGCAGGGTGTGGCCGGGTGGACGGCCACCGGCGTACCGCCCGCCGGACCGTCCACATCGGAGCCGAGGGCCGCGACGTGACCGACGACCTCGTGACCGAGCACCAGCGGTTCCCGCACGTGGAAGTCGCCGACCGCGCCGCGGTGGTAGTAGTGCAGGTCCGATCCGCAGATGCCGCCGAAGGAGACGTCCACGGCGATCTCGCCCTCGCCCGGTTCCGCCGGCGCACGGTTCTCGACCCGAAGGTCCCCGGCGCCGTGCACGACACACGCAAGCATGGGTTCTCCTCGCTTCACAGGACGGAGGTCATGCCACCGTCGACGTAGAGCAGTTGGCCGTTGACGAAATCCGACGCCGGCGAGCACAGGAAGATCAGCGCACCGACGAGGTCGCCCACCTGGCCCCACCGTCCGGCGGGGGTGCGGCCGCGCACCCAGGCGCTGAAATCCTCGTCCGCGACGAGCGCGGCGGTGAGCTCGGTGTCGAAGTAGCCCGGGGCGAGCCCGTTGACCTGAATCCCGGCCGGGCCGAGGTCGGCGCACATGCCCTTGGTGAGCATCTTCAGCCCGCCCTTGGTCGCCGAGTAGGGCGCGATGCCGGGGCGGACCACCTCGCTCTGCACCGAGCAGATGTTGACGATCTTGCCCGAGCCGCGGGCGGTCATCCGCCGCGCGACCTCGCGGCCGACGAGGAAAGCGCTGCTGAGGTTGGTTTCGAGCAGGCGATGCCAGTCCTCGGTCAGGAACTCGGTGAACGGCGCCCGGTGCTGCATCCCGGCGTTGTTGACCAGGATGTCCACGGGACCCGCGAGCTCCTCCAGGCGCGGGATCGCCTCGGCGACCGCGCCCGGATCGGTGACGTCGAACGCCTGCGCGTGCACCGTGGCCCCGGTGCGCTCGGCCAGCTCGGCACGGGTCCGGTCGAGCGCGGCCCGGTCACGTCCATTGAGGACGACCACGCACCCCGCCTCCGCCAGCCCCTGGGCCAGCGCGCGCCCGATGCCGCGGCTGGACCCGGTGACCAGGGCGACGCGGCCGCGGATGTCGAACAGCGGGTGGCTCACCGCGCCACCGCCACGGCGCCGGGGATCGGGGTGCGCGCCGGCCGGCCGGACAGGACGTCGAGGAGGTTGTCGACGGCCAGGTCCACCATCGCCGCGCGGGTCGCCTCGGTGGCGGACCCGACGTGCGGGAGGGCCACCAGCTTCGCCTGCGCGACCAGGTCGGCGACGTCCGCCCCGCGCGGCTCGTGTTCGAACACGTCGAGCCCGGCGGAGTGGATGACGCCCTCGCGCAGGGCGTGCAGCAGCGCGGCCTCGTCCACGACACCACCCCGCGAGGTGTTGATCAAGGTCGCGGTGGTCTTCATGCTGCCCAGCTCGGCCGGGCCGATGAGGTGGTGGGTCGCCTCGGTCAGCGGCACGTGCATCGACACGATGTCGGATTCGGCCAGCAGGGTGTGCAGGTCCGCCGGCTGTGACAGCTCGTCGCCGGCGGTGCTGAACGGGTCGTGGTGCAGCACGCGCATGCCGAACCCGGCGGCGCGGCGGGCGACCGCGCGGCCGATCTGGCCGTAGCCGACCAGGCCGAGGGTGGCGCCGTGCACGTCCAGCCCGAGGAAGTCGTCCATGCGGAACACGGTCCAGGCGCCGGCGTGCAGCCGGTCACGGGCCGCGCCGAGACGACGGCGGGCCATCAGGATCAGGGCCCACGCCAGGTCCGCGGTGGTCTCGGCCAGCACCCCCGGGGTGTGGGTCACCACGACGCCGCGATCGGCAGCGGCACGCTGGTCGACGGCGTCGAAACCCATGCTGGCCAGGCTCACCACCTTCAGCCCGGGGCCGGCGGCATCCAGCAGCGCGGCGTCGATCCGGTCGTTGCCCAGGCACAGGATGCCGTCGACGCCGCGCGCGAGGTCCGCCAGCTCGCCGGCCCCCGGCTTGTCGCCCGGCCCGCGCACGAGCTCGACCCGCCCGGCCAGGCGCTCCAGCCCCGTTCCGGGCAGGTGTCCGCGGGTGCTCAGGACACGCTGTTTCATACCGCACTCCTCGCGAAAACAAACTGTTCGCACGACGTTATCGAGCGATTCCGCGGCGGCACAAATAGCGATTCCGGCTGACGTTATCGGATCCGCTGATGGGTCATGGCCGGAAAGTGGCGATCAGCTCGTGGAAGAGGTCGTGGACGGCCAGCGCCGCCTCCGACAACGGCTGGTGATCGGAGGTGCACAGCGACAGCTTCACCTCGATCACCGGATCGACGATCCGGCGCACCATCAGGTGCTCGGTGTCCAGGATCGCGCGCGCCGCCGACCACGGCAGGACCGTCGCGCCCAGGTCGGCGCCGACCGCGCTGACCAGCGTGAGCACCGACTCGATCTCGCCGACCACCCGCGGCTCCACCTCCGCGCGGGCGAAGGCCGCCTCCACCACGCGCCGGATGGTGTGGATGCGGCTGGGCAGCAGCAGGCCGACCTCGGCCAGGTCGCCGGCCGCGACCTCGTCCCCGCCCGGGACCGCGCAGCCCGGCCCCGCGACCAGGAACAGCTCCTCGGTGCGCATCGGCTCGAACTGCACACCCCGGATCGGCCCGGCGTCGTAGATGAAGGCCATGTCCATGCGCCCGGTCATGATCGCCTCGCTGATCACGCCGCCGAAGTTCTCGTTGATGTGCAGCACGATGTCCGGATAGCGCTCGCGGACGGCCCGCAGCAGCGGCAGCGCCAGCGCCGCACCGGTGCTGTAGGGGGCCAGGCCGACCGACACACTGCCCGCCGGGGCCCGGCCGGAGACGCTGACGGCGGCCTGGGCCTGTTCGACCTGGCGCAGGATCAGCTGCGCGTGCCGGTACAGGGCCCGGCCGGCCTCGGTCGGGGCGACACCACGCTTGCTGCGGATCAGCAACTGCTGCTTGAAGTCCCGCTCCAACATGGACACGTGCTGACTCAGCGCGGGCTGCGCGATGCGCAGGATGTCGGCGGCGCGGGTGATGCTGCCGGCGTCGACGATCTTGACGAACGAGTACAGACGCCGGGTGTCCATGCGTGCCCCTTCCCGGTCGAATGGTGACCCATCGTAACGCCACCACCGCCGCCGGCCCGGGATCCGCTGCCATAACGGATCCCGATCACATCACGCGGATCGCGTATTTGTCCGGCCGCGGCCCCGAGCTTAAAGTCAGCGAAACACCGGATTCCCGGGGCTCGGACAGGATGTTTCGAGCAGATTGCCTCAGTTTTTCCGAGAACATTTCCGCGCATTTTTCCGGAGGGTGAGATGACCCGCATGGTGGATCTCGTCGCCGATCTCGGCGAAGGGTTCGGCGCCTACCGGATGGGCGACGACGAGGCCCTCCTGGACCTCCTGACGTCGGCGAACGTCGCCTGCGGTTTCCACGCCGGCGACCCGCGGATCATGGACGCGACCGTCGCCTCGTGCGTCCGCCGCGGCGTGGCCGTGGGCGCGCACCCGAGCTTCCCCGATCTGGTGGGGTTCGGCCGCCGCGCGATGGACCTGACGCCCGACGAGGTGCGGACCGACGTGCTGTACCAGATCGGCGCGTTGCAGGCCTTCGCCACCGCCCACGGAACCCGCGTGCGCCACGTCGCGCCGCACGGCAGGCTCGGCAACCTCGTCGCGACCCGCAGTGACTACGCCGACGCGGTCGCCGACGCCGTGGCCGCCGTGGATCCCTCGCTGATCGTGCTGGCGCAGCAGGGTGAGCTCGCCGTCGCCGCCCGCACCCGCGGCCTGCCCGTCGCGATCGTGGGTATCGCCGACCGCGCCTACCGCGCCGACGGCACCCTGGTCCCGCGCAGCGCACCGGGCGCGGTGATCGACGACCCGGACGAGATCGCCCGGCGCACCGTGCGCATGGTGACCGAAGGGGTGGTCCGGACCGTCGACGACACCGATCTGCCCGTCGAGTGCGACACCGTGCTGGTGCACGGCGACACCGCGGGCGCGATTTCCCTGGCCCACCGGATCCGGGACGAGCTGACCCGCGCCGGCGTCGTCATCGCGGCCCTGACCGAGGTCCTGGCTTCCCGGGCCGGGGCGGGGTGGTGTCATGGCTGAGGGCGCCCTGATCGCCGACTGCGGCGACTCCGCGATCGTGGTGAAGGCCCTGGACGGGGACACCGAGCACCGGTGGCGGGTCGTGCACAGGCTCGCCGACGCGATCGAAGACGCCGGCCTGGCCGGTGTCCACGGGGTCGTGCCGACCTACGACTCGCTTCTGGTGGAGTTCGACCCTGGCCTCACCGACCACGGCGCCGTGCGGCGGATGGTCCGGCGGGCAGCGGGCGCACAGCACGGTTCGAGCCGCCGTCGCGCGCCGAAGCGATTCGTCGTGCCGGTGGTGTACGGCGGCGAGCACGGGCCCGATCTGCCCGAGGTCGCGGCGCAGCTGGGCATCACCGAACGGGAGGTCGTGGAGATCCACTCCGGCACCGTCCTGACCGTGCGGTGCCTGGGCGCCCCGGTCGGCGCGCCCATGATGGACGGTCCGCCGTTCCCCCGCCCGGTGCCCCGCCTGGCCTCGCCGCGCACCAGCGTCCCGCCCGGATCGATCGCCGTGGCCGGACGGCAGGCCGTGATCTGCCCGCTGCGCTCCCCCGGCGGCTGGCCGCTGCTGGGACGGACGCCGTTGCGCATCCTCGACCTGGGATCCGAGCAGCTCACCCCCTACCAGCCGGGGGATGAGTTCCGGTTCGTGCCGATCGACCCCGCGACGTGGGACGACTACGCCGGCTCTGCCCTGGTGGCCCACCATGGCTGACACCCTGACCGTCCGGCAGAGCGGCCACGCCACCGTCCAGGACCTCGGCAGGCCCGGCCGCTCCCGCTACGGCCTGCCCGTCAACGGCGCGCTCGACCAGTACTCCGCACGTGTCGCCAACGCCCTGTGCGGCAACGACGACACCGATCCGCTCATCGAGATCACCGCACTCGACTTCAGCTGCACACCGTCCACCGACGTGCTCGTCGCCGTCACCGGCGCCCCCGCCGACGTCACGGTCGACGGGATCCCGCAGCCCCAGTGGGAGCCGCTCGCCGTCCGGGGCGGCCAGACGCTGGCGGTCACGGGGATCCGGCTGGGTTTGCGCGTGTACCTGGCGGTCTACGGCTCGATCCACGCCGAGTCCCTGCTCGGCAGCTGCGCGCCCGACACCATCCTGGGATTCGGCCGCTTCCTGCGGCCCGGGGACGACCTCGCGCTCCGGGCGCAGTGCCCGCCGATCGGGCACCCGCAGTTCCGGCACCCGCTGTTCCGCATCCGGCCGCCCCGGCCCCGGTTCGGCGAGAGCTGGACGATCGACGTGACCGACGGCCCCGACGTCGCCGAGTTCGGCGACTCGGCCGGGCGCCTGCTGTCTGCCGCCTACGTCGTGACACCGTCGAGCAACCACATCGGGTTGCGGATGAGCGGCCCGGTGCCCCAGCGGGCCGTCTCCGGCGAGGTCCTCTCCCGCGGTGTGCCTGTCGGCGCCGTGGAAGTCCCCGCCGGCGATCAACTCCTGGTCCTGCACCGCGGCCGGGGCGTCACCGCCGGTTATCCGGTGCTCGCCGTGGTCACCTCGACCAGCCTCTCCCCGCTCGGGCAGGCCAGACCCGGGCACACCATCCGCTTCCGCCGCCGCTCGGTCGCCGAGGCGGTCGCCGCGCACCGGGCCGAACGCGCCGTCATCCGCGCGGTCCGGCACCGCGCCGCCGCGGTGCTGCAGTCCCTCGACATCCCCGTCCTTACCCGCCGATGAAGGAGTCCACCATGAGTACCGTGGCGTCATCACAGTCGAACGTGGTCGATCCCAGGACCGCCCGCAAGGTGACCCTGGCCGGCTGCGTCGGCATCTTCGCCGAGCTCTACGACAACGGCATCTTCGGGTTCATGGCGGGCACGCTCGCCGCGGTGTTCTTCCCGGACTCGGCCAACGCCGTGATGCTGGTCTTCGTCGGCTACGCGATCTCGTTCTTCTTCCGCCCGCTCGGCGGGATCATCTGCGGCCACCTCGGCGACCGGATCGGCCGTCAGCGGATGCTCGTGTTCGTCATCATGCTGATCAGCGTCGCCACCGCCGCCATCGGCCTCCTTCCCACCTACGCCGCGATCGGGATCGCGGCGCCGATCCTGCTGATCCTGTTGCGGGTCCTGCAGGGGTTCTCGGTCGGCGGTGAAGCCGCGGGCGCCATGACGTTCCTCGCCGAGCACGCCCCACCGGGCAAACGCGGCCTCTACACCAGCTACGCCCAGATCGCGTCGTTCCTGTCGCTGCTGACCGGCACGCTGATCGCCGCCGCGATGACCAGCGGCCTCGGGGCCGAGCGGATGCAGTCCTTCGGCTGGCGGATCCCGTTCCTGCTCGCGATCCCGCTCGGCATCACCGGCCTCTACATCCGCCGCCGCATCTCCGACACCCCCAACTTCACGCGGCTCCAGGAGGAAGGCGGCCTGGCACGCAACCCGCTGAAGGAGGCGTTCTCCTCGCCCCGGCATCGGCGCGCGATGCTGCTGGCCTTGTTCATCCCGCTCATGAACGGCTCCGGCTACTACGTCCTGTTCACCTACATGCCCACCTTCATGAGCAAGGAGCTGCACTTCGGCAAGGTCGAAGGTCTCCTGGTGACTGCGGTGAGCCTCGTGGCGATCTCCGTGGCGATCCCGTTCATGGGAGCCCTCTCGGACAAGGTCGGCCGCAAGAAGGTCATCGCCGGCGCCGCCATCGCGATGGCCCTCGCGGGTGTCCCCTGCTACCTGCTCATCGGCACCGGCAACGTCGCACTCGCGATCGTGGGCGCCAGCGTCATGGCGGTCATCTTCGCCGGGCACACGGGCGTCATCCACATCCTGCTGGTCGAGCTCTTCCCCACCCGCGTGCGCTACTCCGCCTACGGGCTGGGCTACAACATCTCCTCCGCCGTCTTCGGCGGCACCGCGCCACTGCTGATGACGTTCCTCATCGGACAGACCGGCGACGTCCACATCCCCGCCTACTACGCCGTCCTCACCGCGCTGGGCACGCTCATCGCGGTGTCCAGGGTGCGCGACCGGGCCCACGAACCCCTGCACGACGCCTGACCCGACCCACCAAGGAGCACTGGACAATGCCGTTTTCCGACTACAAGACCGCCCTGGTCACCGGCGCCTCGACCGGCATCGGCGCCGAGGTCGTGGAACGACTGGCCAAACAGGGCCTGCGGGTCCACGCCGTCGCCCGCAACGCCGAACGGCTCGACGAGCTGGCCCGGCGCACCGGGTGCGTCCCGCACGCCGTCGACGTCACCTCCACCGCGGCCCTGACCGAGCTCGTCGACGGTCTCGAGATCGACGTCCTGGTCAACAACGCCGGCGTCTCGCGCACCGGGAACATCCTCACCGCCGACGAGTTCGCCGTCGACGAGCAGGTCGCGGTGAACATCCAGGCCGTCCTGCACCTCGTGCGGCTGGTCATGCCCGGCATGGTCGAGCGGGACCTCGGGCACATCGTCAACATCAGCTCGATCGCCGGGGTCTACAACTTCGGCGGCAACACCATCTACCACGCCACGAAGTCCGCCGTGCACACGCTGTCCCGCCAGCTCCGCGTCGACGCCTTCGGCAGGCGCGTCCGCGTCACCGAGATCTGCCCTGGCCGGGTCGAGACCGAGATCTTCGGGCGCCTGCTCGGCGACATGGACCGCGCCCAGCGGGAGTACTACGACGGGTACGAGTCGCTCAAACCGGAGGACATCGCCGACGCGATCGAGTTCGCGATCGCCTCGCCGCGCCACGTCAACGTCGGCCACATCGAGATCCTGCCGACCTTCCAGGTGCCCGGCGGGCTGAACTTCGAGAGGCGGGCGGACTGACATGACCACGGCCGCACGAGTAGCCCGGATCAAGCCCTCGCCCAGCTCGGCGGCGGCGCAACGCGTGCGCGAGCTGACCGCTCAGGGGCAGCGGATCCTCGACCTGACCGTCGGCGAACCGGACTTCGACACACCGGACCACGTCAAGGCCGCCGCGATCGCCGCCGTCGAACGCGGCGAGACCAAGTACACGCCCGTCAACGGCACCCCCGAACTGCGGGTGGCGATCCGGGCCAAACTCGGCCACCGTCACGGCCTGCACTACCCGGACGAGGAGATCACCGTCGGCGGTGGCGCCAAGCAGGTCATCTTCCTCGCGCTGATGGCCACGGTCGACAGCGGCGACGAAGTCGTCATCCCCGCGCCGTACTGGGTGTCCTACCCGGACATGGTGCTGGCCAACGACGGGACACCGGTCATCGTCGACTGCCCCGAGTCCGACGGGTTCAAGCTCACCCCCGCGCGGCTGGAGGCGGCGATCACGCCACGGACGCGGTGGCTGGTGCTCAACTCCCCCGGCAACCCGACCGGCGCCGCCTACTCGGCGGAGGAGTTGCGCGCGCTGGCCGGCGTGCTGCTGGCCCACCCGCAGGTGCACGTCCTCACCGACGAGATCTACGACGAAATCTGGTATGAGCCGGAGAGCGTGCCCACGCTCGCGGCCGTGGAACCACGGCTGCGGGACCGGGTGTTCCTCACCAACGGCGTGTCGAAGACGTACGCGATGACCGGGTGGCGCATCGGCTACGGCGCCGGCCCGCGTGAGCTCGTCGGCGCGATCAACAAGCTGCAGTCCCAGATGTCGTCCTGCCCCTCCTCGGTCAGCCAGGCGGCGGCGGTCGCGGCGCTGACCGGTCCGCAGGACTTCGTGGCCACGACGGTCGCCACCTACCGCGGCCGCCGGGACCGGGTCGCCAAGCTGCTGGCCGACGTTCC
The DNA here is from genome assembly GCF_000473265.1 of Amycolatopsis thermoflava N1165. Lineage (NCBI taxonomy): Bacteria > Bacillati > Actinomycetota > Actinomycetes > Pseudonocardiales > Pseudonocardiaceae > Amycolatopsis > Amycolatopsis thermoflava. The sequence continues at coordinate 671,605 of NZ_KI421511.1, read as the reverse complement.
CGGGCTGTCGGTCACCGCACCCTGCGGCGGGTTCTACCTCTTCGTCAACTGCGGCGGGCTGCTCGGCAAGCGCACTCCCGCCAGGGACGTGCTGCGCACCGACGAGGAGTTCGCCCGCTACCTGCTGGAGTTCGAGCGGGTGGCCGTGATCCACGGCGCCGCCTACGGGACACCCGGTTACTTCCGGATCTCCTTCGCCACCTCCACCGCCGTCCTGGACGAGGCGTGCGAGGCCATCGCCCGCGCCTGCGCCCGCCTGTCGTGAAAGGATTTCCCTTGCGCGTCAACACGAAGTTCGACCGCCCGGACCCGGCGCTCGTCGAGCAGCTGGCCCGTTTCTCGTCCGCCACGATCCACGAAGCCCAGGGGCGCTTGGGCGCGCTGAGCTCGGCACTCAAACCGGTCGACCCGGCCATGTCGTTGTGCGGCCCGGCGTTCACCGTGCGCTGCGCGCCGCGGGACAACCTGATGCTGCAGGTGGCGATCGCCCACGCCCAGCCCGGTGACGTCGTCGTGGTGTCGGCCGGCGAGTACGCCGAGGCCGGTTCGTTCGGGGACGTGCTGGCCAACGCCTGCCAGGCGAAGGGGCTCGCCGGGCTGGTGACCGACACCGGCGTGCGCGACACGGCGGAGCTGCGCAAGCTGGGGTTCCCGGTCTTCTCCTACAGCGTGTCCATCAAGGGCACGGTCAAGGAGACCGTCGGCCCACTGGCCGAGCCGATCCAGATCGGCGGCGAACTGGTCCGGCCCGGCGACGTGATCCGCGGTGACGCCGACGGCCTGGTCGTGGTGCGCCGCGAGGACCTGGCGTACGCGATCGAGCAGGCCCGCAAGCGCGAAGAGGCGGAAGCCGCCTACATCGCCGCGTACCGCTCGGGCCGCAGCGTCATCGAGGTCAGCAACCTCGCCGGCGTCCTCGAAGCGAAGGGACTCGTCATCGAGGGGTGACCCGGCCGATGTCGCCGAGGACTCCACCGCCGAGCACGCGGTGGAGTCCTCGGCGTCGGTGCGTTGGGAGCGCACGATGCGCGCGATCACCCTCCCGTCACGAGCCACAACGACCCGGTCGCCGCACGGGGTTCGCCGTCGCCGGCCGATTCGTCGGGCCCCGAGGCGGTGCTCTGCTCCTGCGCGCGACCTTGGTCCACACCGGGCGGGAGCTGATCGTGCGGTTCGAGGGCAACTACCACGGCACCGGTGACGCCGTCGTCTCTCCCGGCGCGCCCGGCGTGGTGCCCGGCTAGGTGCTGGTGTTGCTGTAGAACGACCTGCCGGCAATTGCGTGCGACGATGCGGCAGCACGGCGCGCTGCTCGCGGTCGACGAGGTCAACACGTTCCGCCTGCACGAAGGCGAGCTGCACCAGCGATACGGCATCCGGCCCGACCTCGTGTCCGTGGGCAAGGTCATCGGCAGCGGGTTCCCGGTCGGGGCGATCGGGGGTCGTGATGCTCTGGCGTTGCGGCCTGCTCGGGAGCCTCGGCGACGGGTGCTCGGTCTGGCCCGCTTCGCCGATCCCTTGTCCAACGCGCGCCGGGTGATCACTGGCGAGGGACCAAGACCCTGCTGGGACAGCTCGTGTTGGCCTCGCCTCCGTCCTGGCCCGCGACGGCTGCGGGAGTCAAGCCTGGTGGGCGGCGGCGTACTCCTCGTCGGTGACGGGCTCGAGCCAGGTGGTGCCGTCGCCGTCTTCGGTGCCTTCGAGCATGGCGATGTGGCTCATGCAGTTCGTGTTCGTGCCGCCGTGCCAGTGTTCCTCCCCTGGCGGCGTCCACACCGTGTCACCCGCACGCATGCGGATCACGGTGCCGTGGCGGGTGACGACCAGTCCCACGCCCTCGGTGACGTGCAAGGTCTGGCCGACCGCGTGGGAGTGCCAGTTGGTGCGGGCGCCGGGGGTGAACCTGACCAGCGAGGCGACCAGCCGCGACGGCGGTTCCGGCGTCTTGATCATGGTCAGGTAGACGTCGCCGGTGAATCGCTCGGCCGGGGTCTTGACGGTGTCGTTGACCGGGATGAGGTCCATGTCTTCGTCCTTACGGGCGTAGGAGGGTCTTGATCGCGCGACGCTCGTCCATCGCGCGGTAGCCCTCGGCGACCTGGTCGAGCGGCAGTTCGAGGTCGAAGACCTTGCCCGGGTCGATCGCGCCGCGCAGGATGCGCTCGATCAGGTCGGGCAGGAACCGCCGCACCGGGGCCGGGCCACCGAGCAGCCGGACGTGGGAGAAGAACAACTCCTCCCCCGGGAGCGACACCTCGTGGGCAACACCCACGTAGCCGACCGCGCCACCGGGGCGGGCCGACCGGATCGCCTGCATCATCGACTCCTGCGTACCCACGGCCTCGATGACCGAGTGCGCCCCCAGCCCGCCGGTCAGTTCCTTCACCGCGGCCACGCCCTCGCCACCGCGTTCGGCCACGATGTCGGTGGCGCCGAACTCGGTGGCCAGCTTCTGCCGCGACTCGTGGCGGCTCATCGCGATGATCCGCTCCGCCCCCAGCTCCCGTGCAGCCAGTACGCTGAGCAGCCCGACCGCGCCATCACCCACCACGGCCACGGTCGAACCCGGCTGCACGTCCGCGGCCACGGCGCCGAACCAGCCGGTGCCCAGCACGTCAGACGCCGCCAGCAGGCTCGGGACCAGGTCGTCGGAGGGCGCCTCCGGCGTGGCGACCAGGGTGCCGTCGGCCAGCGGGACCCGCAGGTACTCCGCCTGAGCGCCGCCCGCGACGAACTCGCGGTGCACGCACGAGGTCTGGAACCCGGCGCGGCAGATCTCACAGGTGTTGTCGGAGGCGAAGAACGAGCCGACGACGAACTGGCCGGGCTTGATCGTGGTGACCTCGCCGCCGACCTCCTCGACGATCCCGACGTACTCGTGCCCGATCGGGGTGGGCCCGTGCACCTGCTCGATCCCGCGGTAGGGCCACAGGTCCGACCCGCACACGCAGGTCGCGGACAGGCGGATCACCGCGTCGGTGGGCGCCTCGATCGCCGGGTGGGCACGCTCCTCGATCCGGACATCGCCGGGGGCGTGCAGAACAGCTCCACGCACAATGAATTCCTTTCGATGGTCAGGCGGTGAAGACCTGCTTGGCCACGGCCATTGCGGCCATCGGCTGCGGCCAGCCCGCGTAGAAGGCCAGGTGGGTCAACGCTTCGATCAGTTCGGCTTCGGTGTTGCCGTTCTCCTTGGCCAGGTTGAGGTGGAACACCAGCTGCTCGGTGTTGCCGTTGGTCGCCAACGCGGCCACGGTCACCAGGCTGCGCTCCTTCGGTGTCAGCCCGGTGCGCCGCCACACCTCGCCGAAGAGCACGTCGTCGGTGAAGTGCACCAGTGCGGGCGCGAAGTCGCCGAACATCTTCTCCGCCCCGGAGGGTTCCTTGTCAGACATCAATGTGTTTCCTTTGGATGGTCCTGGTGGTGGACGCGTAAACCCGCCACCGCGATGAGGGCCGCCACGACGGTGACCGCTGCGGCCAGCAGCAGGCTCACCCGCATCCCGGAGGGCGCGGTGAGCAGAGCGCCGAACACGGCGACGGCCAGCGCACCGCCGAGCTGCCTGCTGGTGTTGAGGACCCCGCTCGCGGTGCCCGCCCGGTGCGCGGGCACCGCGTCCAGCAGCACCGCGATCACCGGTGGGATGACGGTGGGCCCGCCCAGGCCGACCAGCATCATCAGCGCGGCCACAGCCCACGTGGGTGTGGTGGCCGGAACGAGGGCGAGCGCGACCAGCCCGGCAGTCATGAGGCCCAGGCCGGTCACCACCACGGCACGGGCGCCGGTTCGTTCCACCAGCCGGGGCACGATCGGGGTCAGTACGAGCCCAGCCAGCATCATCGGCACGAACACCACCCCGGTGGTCAGGGACGACAGACCGCGGTCCTGCAGGACCAGGCTCATCACGAACGGCATCCCGTAGTAGGCGACCATGAACGCGAGCCCGATGACCACCGCGGTCACCACGGTGCGGGAGCGGAACAGCACGGGCGGCACCATCGGGTGGGCGCCCCGCACCTGGACCACGACGAACGCGACCACCGCCACCACGGCCACAACCAGCGCCACCAGCACCCCGGTGTCGGCGAACCCGCTGCGGCCCGCCTCGATCGCCCCGTAGACCAGCGCCGCCATCGCGATCACCCCGGTGACCTGGCCGGCCAGGTCGAACGGCACCCGGTGCGTGCCCGAGCGCGCCGCCCCGGCCAGCAGGACCAGCGCCACCGCGCCCACCGGAAGGTTGATCACGAAGATCCACCGCCAGCTCGCCAGAGCGAGCACTCCGCCGAGCACCGGTCCCGCCGACGAGGCCAGCGCGCCGCCCATCGCCCACAGCGCGACCGCCCGCGCCCGTTTCCCCGGATCGGGGTATGCCTGACCGATGAGGGCCATCGACGACGGCATGACAACCGCGGCCGCCGCGCCCTGGACAAATCGGAACGTCACCAGCGCCCCGAGCCCTGGTGCGAGCACGCACGCCGCCGACGCGAGCGCGAACCCGGCCACGCCGAGGCCGAACGCCCGTTTCGCCCCGATCCGGTCGGTCAGCGACCCCGCCGTGAGCAGGAACGCGGCGAACACCAGCGTGTAGCCGTCGACCACCCATTGCAGCCCCGCCATGCCGCCGCCCAGGTCGGTCCGGATCGCCGGCAGCGCGATGTTGATCACGACCGCGTCCAGGGTGACGACGAAGAACCCGAGCAGCGCGGCCAGCAGTGTGCGGCTGGGGCTTCCCGTGTGCTGCCCGGCCTGCGGCAGGGTCGTTCCGGATGTGGTCACACCACGAGGAAACGCGGCTCCGCACGCGCGTGGCAGGTCACGTCTATCCGGGTCCTGACAGAACCCCCCTCGCGCGCAGGCCCCATCGTACCGTGGAAGGCGTGAACGCCAAGAGCACCGAGGCCCGCGACTTCCTGGTCACCCGCCGGGCCAAGATCACCCCCGACCAGGCCGGACTGCGGCACTACGGCGGCAACCGCCGGGTACCCGGCCTGCGCCGCGAAGAGGTCGCGATGCTCGCCGGTGTCTCCGCCGACTACTACACGCGACTGGAGAAGGGCAACCTCGCGGGCGTGTCCGACAGCGTCCTCGACGCCATCGCCGGCGCCCTCCAGCTCGACGAAGCCGAACGGGTCTACCTGTTCGACCTCGCCCGCACCGCGAACGCCGCCGGACGCCCCCGCAACGCCGCGCAGCGCCGCCGCCCGCCCCAGCGCATACGGCCGGTCGTGCAGCAGATCCTCGACAGCATGACCACCACCGCCGCATTCGTCCGCAACGGACGCCTCGACATCCTCGGCACCAACCTGCTCGGCCGCGCTCTCTACTCCCCCGTCTTCGACAGCCCCACGCGCACCAGTGAGGTCGCACCACCCAACCTCGCCCGGTTCGGGTTCCTGGACCCCGCCGCGCACGACTACTTCCCCGACTACGACGCCTCCTGCCACACCTCGGTGGCGATCCTGCGCACCGAAGCCGGCCGCGACCCCCACAACCGGGACCTCACCGACCTCATCGGCGAACTGTGCACCCGCAGCGACGACTTCCGCACCCGCTGGGCCGCCCACGACGTGCGCCTCCACCGCACCGGCACCAAATCCTTCCGGCACCCCGTCGTCGGCGAATTCACGGTGAACTTCGAAGCGATGGACCTGACCGCCGACGCCGGACTCACACTCACCGCCTACGCGGCTGAGCCCGGCTCACCCTCCGCCGAACGGCTCCAGTTGCTCGCCAGCTGGGCGGCCACCGCCGACGCGGCCACCCGGAGCTGACACACGGGGTCTACGAGCACAACGGTCTCGGCGGGCGTCAGCGGGCGTCGGTGAGGAACTCGGCCAGCGCGTCGGCGACGGCGTCGGGCTGTTCGTCGGGGATGAAGTGTCCGGCGTCCGGCACGACGATCCCGGTGGTGTTGTCGGCCCACGGGCTGAGGGAGGCGGCCATGTCCGGAATGGACCCATGGCTGCTGGAGATTCCAAGGATGGGCACGGTCAGGCGCCGCTGCTGGAGCGCCTCGCGGTTCTTGCGCGCCGACTCCGCAGCGTCCCGGTAGTAGGCGAGGGAAGCTCGCAGTCCGCCGTCGGCGGCGACGGCGGCCGCGTAGTGGTCGAGTTCGGTGTCGTCGAAGGTGCTGGGAGACAAGGCTTTCACTGTCAGAAACCAGCCGACGTACTCGCGTTCGCGGCCGGCGAGGAGCGTCTCAGGTAGCTCGGGCACGGTGTGGAACGCGAAATGCCAGGTCTTCCACGCCCGGTCCGGATCGGTGGGAATCGTCTCCGGGAGCGTGACACCGGGAATTCCGGCGTCGAGCAGCGCGACCCGGCGCAGGTGGTTTTCGAAGCCGAGGGCGAGGGAGAACGCGACCCAGGCACCGATGTCGTGGGCGGCCAGCGAATAGCTCGACACGCCCAGGGCGGTCACGGCGGCGTGGACGTGGGCGGCGGCCGTGTGCGTGTCGTAGCCGCGCTCCGGACGCTCGGAGTGGCCCTGGCCCGGCAGGTCGATCGCGATGACGTGGAACCGTTCGGCGAGGCGGGGCATCACCTTCCGCCAGGCCCACCAGGTTTGCGGAAATCCGGCGAGCAGGACGACGGCCGGGCCGCCCGTCCGTCCGCCTTCGACGGCGTGCAGGCGCACGCCGTCCGCGTCGACCCAGCGGTGGGTGAATCCGGTCAGATGTTGCAGGGGCAGGTCGTGGACGGGGTTGTTCATGAGCACGCCGGCGACGCTAACACATCTTGAACTGAGCAGTCCAAGATGTGTTAGCCTGGTCGCGTGGCAGGCAAGAAGCAGTTCGACACCGACGCCGCGCTCGATGCGGCGATGATCCAGTTCTGGCGCGCGGGTTACGCCGACACCTCGCTCGACGACCTGTCCAGGGCGACCGGCCTGAACCGCAGCTCCATCTACTCTTCCCTCGGCGACAAGGACACGCTCTTCCTGCGCTGCCTGGACCGCTACGCCGCGCGCTACGGCGACAAGTACGACGCCGCCCTGTCGCGTGTGGACTCCGACCCGGTCGCCGCCGTTCGCGCGTTCTTCGACGTCACCCTCGACCGCATCGCCGATCCCGCACTGCCCGACGGATGCCTGATCGCCCAGTCGGCCATGGCGATCCCGGCCCTGAGCCCGCGCGTCGCCGCGCACGCCAAGCAGGCGCTCGGTCGCCAGCGCCTGCGCCTGCGCGCCGCCTTGAAGACCAGCGGGCTGACCGACCGGGACGCCGAAGCCTTCGCCGTGCACGCCGCGGCCGTGAACCAGTCCCTCGCCGTCATGAGCAGAGCCGGAGCCGGCCCGGCGCAGCTGCGGGCCATCGTGGGCGTGACCGTCGACGCGCTGTCCCAGACGTTGCGCGCGTCAGCGTGATCCGGTGCGGCGCCTCGCGGTGATTCCCGCGGCGACCACGATCGCCACCGCGCAGGCCGCCGCGGTAGCGGTCCAGCCGAACCAGTCGACCGCGGCCGCGCCGGCCGCCGTGCCGAGGCTGCCGCCCACGAAGTAGACGACCATGTAGGCGCTGTTGAATCGGGCGGGCGCCGCCGGGTCGAGCGCGAGCACCGTGCTCTGGTTGGCCACCTGCGCGGCGAACAGCCCGGCGTCGAACAGGCCGAGGCAGACCAGCGTGAGTGGCGTGTTCGGCAGGCAGAGGCCGAGTGTCAGCGCCGCCGCGGCGGCGAGCGCGAGTCCGATGAGGATCACCCGGCGCGCGCCGATGCGGTCGGTCCACACCCCGGCGATGCGGGTGGCGACGATGCCCAGCAGCCCGGCCGCCCCGTACAGGCCGATCCGTTCCGGCGAATACGAGAACGGCGGCTGGGACAGCGCGACCGCGATACCCGCCCACACCGCGCAGAACGCGAAGAACCAGAGGGCGCCGCGCCCGGCGGCCAGCCGCAGCACCGGGAACCTCAGGTACAGCCCCGGAAGCCCGCGCAGCGTGGCCAGGTACCCGGTTCCGGCGCGGCCGGGTGTGGCGGGCAACGCCAGACGGGCGGCGACCGCGATGACCGCGCACGCGAGCGCGAACACCAGCAGCATGGGACGCCAGCCGATCAGCCCGGTCAGCCAGCCGCCGCCGATCCGCCCGGCGAGGATGCCCGCGGAGATCCCGGCGGTCACCACGCCGAGCACCGTCGCCCGCCGCTGCGGCTCGGCGAACCGTCCCGCCACGGAACTCAGCTGCGCCCCCACTGCGGAGCCGGCGCCGATCACGGCGAGAACGAGCCCGAGCAGCGCCGCCGAACCCACGGCGGCGGCCAGCGCCAAGGCGACGGCGAGCGCGGCGAACTGCGCGGCCACCACCGTCCTCGGCGGGAACCGGTCCACCAGCGGGACCAGCACCGCGAGCCCGGCGAGATACCCGGCCGGTCCGCAGGCAAGCACCGTGCCGACGACGGCCGCCGGGACGTCCAGCGACCCCGCGACCTCCGCGATCGAGGGCTGCAGGGGATACAGGGTCGCGGTGCCCAGCGCGGCGGCGAGCGTCAGAAATGCCACCACCGGCGCGCGAAGCACCGGCCGGGGCGTCGAAAGATCAGTGTCCACGGCGACGACGGTAGAAGTGGCGCGGCGACAACGCTGGCGGGAAAACGACGGCACCGTGACGCGGGATGGGCCTATCACCTGGGCGCTGAAGTCGAGCGCCGCTGCGCGCGGATTAGCGCCACCACCGGCACAAGTGTCGACGCGGCGATGACCGTGCCGACAACGGTCGGGCCGGTCTCGGCGAGCGACGACTCGAGAGCCACGCCCGCCACCCACGAGCCGACGGCCGTGCCGAAGTTGAACGCCGCCGTGCTAAGCCCCGAAGCGAGGGTGGGCGCGGCACCCCCGAACCGGACGGCGAAACCGACCAGCACCGGGTTCGCGGTCAACCCGACCAGCCCCAGCAGCGTCACGAGCACAACCACCGGTACGGCCTCATCGGCCAGCACGCACAGCGCCGCCAGCACCACCACGGTCGCCGACGCCGCTCCGACCATCACGTGGAACGGCCGCCGGTCGCCGAGCCGTCCGCCCACCAGCGAACCGATCAGAGCACCCGCGCCGAAGCCGGCCAGAACCAGCGGCACCAGCGCGCTCGCGACACCGGCGCGCTGCGTCAGCAGCGGCGAGAGGTAGCTGTAGGCCGACAGCACACCGCCGGTGGTGGCAGCACACGCCGCCAGCGTCAGCCACAACCGGCCCGAGCGCAGGGCGACCAGCTCGGACCTCACCGAGGAGACCTGGTGCTGCGGCCCCTCGCCCGGCACGAACCGCCGGATCCCCACCGCGCCCAAGGCCGCCAGCACCGCGAGCGCCCAGAACGGGCCCTGCCAGCCCATCAGCTGACCGGCGAACGTCCCGAGTGGCACGCCGGCGACGTTCGCCAGCATCCCGCCGCCCAGCACCACCCCCAGCGCCCGCGAACTGGCGCCGGGACCGGCGGCGCGGGCGCCCACCACCGCGGCGACCGCCCAGAACGCGCCGGTGGCCAGCGCGGTCACGAACCGGGCCAGCAGGAGCACGGTGAAGATCGATCCGACCGCGACGACCACGTGCCCGGCGGCGAACACGACCAGCGCGAGGCTCAGCGTCCACCGGGGCGGCAGCCGCCTGGTCAGGATCGCCATCGCGGGCGGCCCGGCGATCATCCCGAGCGCGAACCCGGTGATCAGCAGGCCCGCCCGGGCGACGGACACGTCGAGATCCCGCGCCATCTCCGGCAACAGGCCCGCGACGACGAACTCAGTGGTCCCCATCAGGAACGTGCCGGCGGCGAGGACGTAGGTCAGCAGCGGCAGCCTGGTCGTCGTGCGGTCCGCGGGTTTCTGGTCCAGCGTCATCGCTGGCCGTCCGGGCGCGCGTCCGAGTGGACGCGGAACTCCCCGGGATGGGCGTGCAGGTGCCACAGTTTTCCGGCGAGCACGGCCGGGTCGTTGTCGGGGTGCCCGGGCTCGATCGCGCCGGGGATGATGAGCTGGCCGACGCCGATGTTCTCGGCCTTCAGCGTGTCGTGCAGCATGCGCGCGAAGGCGCTCTCCCCCGCGAATGCGATGGAGGTGCCGGCGACGTTCGGGTTGGGCACGGCGCCGGAGCCGCCGTTGACGAACAGGATCGTCCCGCGGCCGAGGAACCGCATGCCCTGCAGCACCTGGTGCACGGCGACGACGGGACCGTAGACGGCGAACTCGATCGCACCGGCCAGATCGTCCACAGTGGTCTCCAGGACCGGGCGGAGGAACTCCTTCTGCGGCAACGGGCTGTACTGGAGCACCTCGGTCGGGCTGAGCTCCTGTCCGGCCCGATCCAGTGCCGCGATCAGCGACTTCGGCTCGCGCACGTTGGCCGCGTAGCCGCGGGCGGCCAAACCCTCGGCCTCGAGATCAGTGGCCAGGGCGTCGAGGCGCTCCTGACTGCGGGAGATGAGAGCGATGTCGAAGCCCTCGGAGCCGAACTTCCTGGCGACGGCGGCGCCGAGTCCGCGGCCCGCGCCGACGATGGCGATGGTGGTCATGCTTCCTTTCGGATCAGGGGTCCGGCGTGCCGGACGGGGCGTCCTCGGCCCGCTCCGGCTCGCCCGCGTGCCGGCCGAACTCCTGGGTCGCCGCCCAGCTGGCCAGCAGCGCGTACTTCTCGGCGGATTCGCTGCCCTCGTCGACGCTGTAGGTCCCGATGGACAGCCCCGGCTCGCCGGGCATCTCGAACACGTCGAAGGTGATGTCCAGGACACCGACCTCGGGGTGGCGGTACTGCTTGTGCCCGGTCCGGTGCTCGTGGACGTGGTGTTCGGCCCAGTTCCCGCGGAACTCCAGGGACAATGTGGACAGTTCACCGATAAGCGCGGTGAGCTCGCGGTTGAGCGGGTCACGCCCGGCTTCCAGGCGCAGCATCGCCGCGGTCATCCGGCGGGCCAGCGGCCAGTCCACGTAGTAGTCCCTGGCGCGCGGGTCGAGGAAGATGAACCGGGCGAAGTTGGGTCGCTCGGCCTCGAAGTGCGGCGCGAACAGCGCCCGTCCCATCAGGTTCGAGGCGATCAGGTCCTGCTGCGCGTTCCACACCACCGCCGGCACGCTCATCGTGTCCAGCACCCGCTGCACCGAGGCCCGCACCCGGGCCTTGGACGACTTCACCTTGCGGGCCGGACCGGGCGCGGTGCGGGCCAGGTCGAACAGGTACTCCCGCTCCACGTCGTTGAGCCGCAGCGCCCGCGCGATCGCGTTCAGCACGCTCTCCGACGCGCCACGGATGTTGCCCCGCTCCAGCCTGGTGTAGTAATCGAGGCTGACACCGGCGAGCTGGGCAACCTCCTCCCGCCGCAGCCCCGGCACCCGCCGTTCCCCGCCGACGTCGGGCAGTCCCACCTGCTCGGGGGTAACGTGCGCGCGCCGGGAGATCAGGAACTCCCGCACCTCGTCCTTCTTGCTCATACCGTCCACGCTAACAACTCGTTTCATAATGAAGTCGGCAGCTTGCGGTAGCAGATGAGGACGCAGGCCAGGTGCATGAGGCCAAGGTGGATGTCGGCTCGGCGTTCCCAGCGGATCCGTAAACGCTTGAACTGGTGCAGCCAGGCGAACATCCGCTCAACTACCCATCTGATCTTGCCGAGACCGGAGCCGTGAGCGGTGTTCTTGCGAGCGATTCGCGGGACGATGCCCTTGTCTCGCAGGGTCTTGCGGTGATGGTCGTAGTCATAGCCGCGGTCGCCGTAGAGCCAGCGCGGGCGCTGACGAGGCCGGCCGCGTTTCCCGCGGATCACTGGAAGCGCCTCGACCAGCGGTATGAGCTGCGTGCTGTCGTGCCGGTTGCCACCAGTAACAGACACCACGAGCGGAATACCGTTGCCGTCGGTGATCACATGGTGCTTGGAACCGAGCCGAGCCCGATCGACGGGCGAGGGGCCCGTCGCTTCCCCCCTTTCAACGCCCGTACATGCGACCCATCCACCACCGCCACATCCAGATCGAGCCGATCCAGCGCTCGCAGCTGGTCAAGCAAGAGCTTGTGCACCGCGTCGAACACCCCGGCCTCGGTCCAGGCCCGCAACCGACGCCAACAGGTCACCCCGGAGCAGCCGAACACCTCACGCGGCAGCTCCCGCCACGAGATCCCGGTCTTGAGCACGAACACGATCCCCGCCAACGCCGCCCGGTCATCCACCGGCAACCGACCCGGATACCGACTCCGCCGCACAGGCCTCGGCGGCAGCAACGGCTCCACCCGCTGCCACAGACTGTCGGGAACCAACTTCTCAATCACCACATCAGCATGCCCACACTTGATCAACTACGGCCAGCAGACGCGCCGATCATTTTGAAACGAGTTGTAAATCGGTCCGGGCGCGGGTGGGGGGCCCTGGCGAGCCCCCCACCCGCACGTGGTGTCCACTCAGGCGGCGAGAGTGGTGGTGTCGATCACGAACCGGTACCGCACGTCCGAGGCCAGGACCCGGTCCCACGCCTGGTTGATCTGATCGGCGGGGATGATCTCGACCTCGGGAGCGATGCCCTGCTCGGCGCAGTAGTCGAGCATCTCCTGGGTCTCGGCGATGCCGCCGATCATCGACCCGGCGTAGGAGCGCCGGCCTCCGATCAGCGACATGACCTGCAGGCTCAGCGGCTCGGCCGGCGCGCCGACGTTGACCAGAGCGCCGTCCACGGCGAGCAGGCCGAGGTAGGCATCCACCGGGATCGGGGCGCTGACCGTGTTGACGATCAGGTCGAACCGGCCGGCCAGGGTCTCGAACGTCGCCGGGTCGCTGGTGGCGTGGTAGTGGTCCGCGCCGAGCCGCAGCCCGTCCTCGCGCTTGCTCAGCGTCCGGGACAGCACGGTCACCTCGGCGCCCATCGCGTGCGCGAACTTCACGGCCATGTGGCCGAGGCCGCCCATGCCGACGACCGCGACCTTCTTGCCGGGGCCGGCGCCCCACCGCTTGAGCGGCGAGTAGGTGGTGATGCCCGCGCACAGCAGTGGCGCGGCCTTGTCGAACGGGATCGCCTCCGGGATGCGCAGCACGAAGTCCTCGTCCACGACCACCCCGGTGGAGTAACCGCCCTGGGTGATGGTGCCGTCCCGGTCGACCGCGCCGTAGGTGGCGACCATGCCCTCGGTGCAGTACTGCTCGTCACCGGCCTGGCAGTTGACGCACTTGCCGCAGGAGTTGACCATGCAGCCGACGCCGACCCGGTCGCCGACCTGGTAGCGGGTCACCTCGGAGCCGACCTCGGCGACCACGCCCGCGATCTCGTGCCCCACAGTCAGCGGGTACGGCTGCGGGCCCCAGTCACCGCGCACGGTGTGGATGTCGGAGTGGCAGATGCCGGCCCAGCGGATGTCGATGCGCACATCCTTCGGGCCGACCGCACGTCGCTCGATCGTCCCCGGTGCCAGCGGCCCGGTCGCGGATCGGGCGATGTAGGCGTGCACAGCAGTCATCAAGGTCCTTCACTGGATCGTTCGGATGTCTTTCACGATCCAGGGAAGCACCGCAAGCCCGGTGGGTGGGAGGTTCTCTCAGAACCCCTCAGTTGTGCGCCCTGATCCGGCGCGATGCTCGGCGAACTCGGTTCGGCACGATCACCACAGCACCTGAACCCCAGCCACGGTCTGGAAGGCCTCGTCGGCGGTCACCAGCGGCAGCGATTCCGTCATGCACTGCGCGGCGATCATCCGGTCGAACGGGTCGCGGTGCTTCCACTCCATCGAGCCCGCGAGAAGACTGTGCTCGTCCGTCACAGGGACACTGTCCACGGCCAGTCGCGCGAGGTGCTGCCGGTACGCGCGCACCAGCACCTCGGCTTGCGGCAGCTTGCCCAGTCGTTGCTTGGTCGCGATCTCCCACGCCGAGGCCGCGGAGACGAACAGCTCCGTGCGGCGATCGGCGACCGCGGCGCGGACCTGATCGGAGAGCCGGTCCGGATCGGTCAACGCCCACAGCAGCACGTGCGTGTCGAGCATCAACCGTCGCGGCGTCACGCCTCCCATGCCGCGAGTTCGTCCTCGGGAAGCGGCTCGTCGAACGAGTCCGGAACCCGGTAGGGGACGAACCCCAACTCCCTTTCCGGCGGCTCCTGGAACGGCACCAGCCGGGCCACCGGCACATCCCCTCGTGCGATGACGACCTCCTCGCCCCGCTCGACGTCCGCCAGGATCGCGGACAGCCGCGTCTTGGCCTCCTGCACCTTCACCGTCCGCTCCACCAGGTCAACGGTACTTGACCAACCCAGGTTGGTCAACCTTGGCCACCGCCGGTCGGGCCATGGTCGCGCTGGTCGAGACGGTGGAGCGCCCACGCCCGCGCGGCAGCGGTGAGGGCCGGTCGGTGCGGCAGTGGATGGTCCCGTTCGAGCAGTTGCCAGATACCCCAGATGGCGATGGCGAACGCGGTCCGTGCCGCGGCTGGCGTGGCCCGCCAGCACAGCACCGCCTCGGCCCACCGTTCCGCAGCTTCCGGCTCGTGGCCCGCGGCGATGAGCCGGGGTATGAGGAACGCCGTGTCCACGGCCGGGTTGCCCCGCCGCGACCAGGCCCAGTCCACCACCCGAGCGCCGCCGTCGCCGACAAGGATGTTGAGCGAGTGCAGGTCGGTGTGCACCAGGTGGTCACCGGCGACCAGCTCGATCGCGCGCGCCTCCCCCGCCACCAGCTCGTCGAGATGGTCCTGGGCCCACGGGTCCAGACCGGGCGGAAGGTCCTTCGCCAGCCTGCGCCACGCCGCCAGCCGCCCCCACTGCTCGGCCAGCAGCGGCGCTTTCACCGGGCACGCCGCCAGCTCCTCGGCCATGACGTCGAGCACGGGCACGATCGTCGCCGGATCGGGCGACCCCGGCGCGAGGTCGGTGTGCCGACCGGCAACGCACTCGAACCCCAGCAGCAGCCACTCCCCGACCTCGACCCGCCACAGCAACCGCGGCGCGATCACGGCGGGTAGGCATGCGTTGACCTCGGCCTCGTGGCGGTGCATCGCGCCCCGGCGGCCACCAGCGTCGGCGATGCCCTTGCAGAAAACCCGGCCGCCATCGCGCAGATGCAGCGTCGCCGAGAAATCGGAGTTGCGGCCCGCCGACGGGATTTCGGCACGCACGACCGGCCCCGTTCGCCGTTCGATCGCCGCGCGCGCCGCGACGGGCAACTCACCCCACGGCCGACTAACCATCGAATCCCCCTCTAGCACTGCGCCGGCGGCGGGTCGTCGTAGCAGCCATTCTTGCATTGTGAGCAGTTGACGTGATCGGCATCCGAGTGGGGCCAGAGGTCAACGTCCAGGGTGTAGCCCGCTCCCCTGATCGCGGACATCGTACGAACCAGGGTGTCCCGGGCGGCAGGGCCGCCGGCGCTCGGGTCGCTCTCGTCGGTCGGGACGTGGTGGAGGAAACGTCCCGCCACGCGGTCACAGAACTCGGCGTAGTCCTTGGTGTGCAGGACGAAGGTGTGCCAGCCCAGGTCGACCAGTTCACTGGGAGCCAGCGGTGCACCGCAGTTGGTCGCGCAGGCCGCCAGGAATGCCAGAGCCTGATCCACGATGCGCTCCGACAGTCCCGGATCCAGCTTCTCCTCGACGGCGAGGCGACGGGCAAGGCGGTTGAACAGCTCGTGCGAGACGAGCGAGCGGCCGGTCACCGGACCATTCATCACCGCGGTCATGCGCTCCTCCATTCGGTCAGTTGTCACCGGCCGCTGCTCGGCCGCTGACGGATCCAGTAGAGCGGGCGCCCCTCTCCGCACCCAGCGCGTACAGGATGCGTCGACACGGCGTCAACGCGGCGACACTGCGCTGAGCTGCGAAAACAACGTCAGCGCGGCCGTTGGTCCGATCAGGTGCCGATGCCCGGTCGGTGATCAGTGACCTTCGGTTGCTCGTTATCGTGGCTCCCGAGGACGAGAGGGGAAGCCGATATGGGTGAGCGACGGGATGCGTTCATCGCGCAACGCTGCCTGATGGGCTACACCCAGGAAGCGTTCGCGACGGCGGTGGGTGTCGAGTTCACCACCGTGGGACGGTGGGAACGCGGCGAGTTGACCCCGCAGCCCTGGCGTCGAGGGCGCATCGCCAAGGCCCTTGGTGTCACGCTCGAGGAACTCGGAGCCTTGCTGTCTCCGGACATCCGCCGGAACAGCCAGAGGCCGGCCCCTTCTGAGCAGCGGGTGGTGCACGTGCCGCCCGGCGATCCGTCAGAGGAAGACGATATGAACCGGCGAAGTTTGCTGCGGCTGTTCAGCATGGCCGGAGCCTTCCTGAGTCTCCCGGAACCCGCGGACGCTGTCACCGAATCCGTCGGCCGCACCACCGCCAACTCGGCCACGGTCGCAGCCTACTCCCAGCTCAACCGGTACCTGTGGCGGGCCTACGCGCTCGCTCCGAGCAAGGGCACGGTGCTGCCGCCGGTTCGTGCGCAGCTCGAGATCCTGTCCGAAGCCTTGACGCAGGCACAGACCCCTCACACCCGGCAGCACCTCTGCGCACTCGCGGCTGACCTCTTCCAGCTGGCCGGCGAAATCCTCTTCGACGCGGACCGCTATGGCGACGCCGCACACTGCTACACCTTGGCGGCCACCGCCGGCAAAGAATCGAGCGCGATCGACCTGTGGGCGTGCGCGCTGACCCGGCACGCCTACATCGCCGTCTACGAACGCCGGTTCAGCGACGCGGCCCCTCTCCTCGACCTCGCCGCAACGCTTGCCCGGCGAGGTGATCCCAGTCTGCCCACCCGGCACTGGATCGCCGCTGTGCAAGCAGAAACTCACGCTGGGCTGGGCGATCTCGACGCCTGCCAGCGGGCGCTCGACACCGCAACCGAAGTGCTGCAGCTCCCGCAGCCCCCGTCCAACCGGGGTTGGCTGCGGTTCGATGGCTCACGCCTGCCCGAACTGCGCGGCACCTGCTACCTCTCCCTCGGCCGGACCGACCTCGCCGAAAGGGCGCTGACCGACGCGCTCCAGTCGGGCCTGACCCTGCGGCGCGAAGCCGCCGTGGTCACCGACCTCGCACTTCTCGGGCTGAAGCGGCAAGATCCGGACCAAGTCGCCGCCTACGCCGGCACCGCCGTGTCCATCGCCCGCCAAACCGGCTCCGCCGTCGTGATCCGCAAACTGCAGGTACTCCAGCAACACCTCTCCCGCACGCCTGCGCACCCGCGGATCCGGCAGTTGACCGCCGACATCCACGCACTCAGCACCCTGACGTGAGCAAGGAGCACGAATGACACACGACGGAGGCCGCACCTTCCGGGAAGCCTGGATCGCCGGCGTCAACAAGCACTACCCCGGCCAGCCCAAGCCCGGCTATATCGCGCCCTGGGAGGACACCCCGGACTGGGAACGGGAGGCGGCTGCCGCGGTGTACGACCAAGTCCGTGCCTTCGTCACGGCGACCGGCGGCGCTACCAGCAAGCTGACCCGCGACCAAAAAGGACGATTCGTCGCGCTCTGCTGGATCGGCCAGATCTTCAAGCACTTTCCCGACCCGAAACCCTCCTACGTCGCCGACTGGCACGACCTTCCCGACTGGCAGAAAGCCACCGACGCGGACATCTTCGAGCACATCGAACAATCCGTGTAGCGCATCGGGCGTTGAGGCTCTCGCCGAGGAGCCGGGCAACAACCGGCTCCTCGGCGTCAGCTGCCCACGGCGAAACCAACGGCGATGGACGACCGAGTGATCGCCCCGGATCGCACCCCGCTCCCGGGGCAGCGCCAGCGGCCCGCCCCTTGTGCTGCCTGCCTGCCATGACCCGGCCACCCCATGTCTCCGCCGCCGAGAAGGGTCTCCCTTCGTTCGCGACACTGGGTCCGAAACCAATCAGGCCACCTCGTCGAGGCCGGACCCGACGAGCCGGGGCAGGCTCGGTTCACCACTTGACCACTTAGACGCGCGAGGCGGCCTGCTGACGGAGTTCGGCGGTCTCCCTGCCGGCGCCGACGAACACCCGTTGGGTGACGACGTCACTCACGACCGCGCCGGGCCGCACCCCCGCGCGCCGCAGACTGTTCAGGAGCCGGGTGTCCGCTTGGATCCGCTCCCCGATGCGGTGCACGAGCGCGCGGGCACCGCGCGGGGAACTTAATGAACGGGCACGGCCGGGATGCCCCTTGCCCCGGGCGGCAGAGCCGCGACAACCGCAAAGGACACCCCGTCGGGGCCTCCCCTCCGCGGGGGAACGCGACATGTTCGCTCTAGATCGTCCTGTCCTTCCGGATGACCGTTCCGCACACCGGAAGGAAGATCAGTGGTCGTTCAACAGTTGAAGCGCGCGGGGATGCTGACCCTGGCCGCGTCCGCGATGGCGGGCGGGTTGGTGTTCACCGGCGCGGGCACGGCGTCGGCCGCGCCGTTCGTCTGCACCGGCCAGGTTTTCCTGGCGCAGGCGGTGAACAACAACACGCAGGGGCAGCTCTACGGCGGCACTTTCGGCGAGGGCAACATCACCTTCAGCCCGATCGGTGCTCCGGCGATCGACAACTACAACGCGATCGGTTACAACACGGTCGACAACTACCTCTACGGCATCCGGGGCACCAACGGCGGGCTGTGGCGGATCAACTCCGACGGCACCGCGACCGGGTTCGGCCCGCCGGCCGGGCTGCCCGCACCTGGCACGGTCGTCAACGGGGTGACGATCACCGGCTACAACGTCGGTACGTTCGACGACCAGGGCAACTTCTACGTGGCGCTGGGGACCGCACCGTACATCTGGGTCGTCGACCCTGTGACGAACAGCGTGGTCAAGCGCATCGACCTCAACGGCAGCACCTCCTACGCCGACTTCGTGTTCGCCGACGGCTATCTGTGGGGTGTCGCGACCAACGGCACCGTGACGCGGGTCAACCCGAACACCGGCGCGGTCGAGAACTTCAACGCCGGCCTGCCCGCCGGGACCTTCGGCGGCGTGTTCGCCTACGGCAACGGCGACCTCGGCATGTACGAGAACAACGGCACGCTCTACCGGCTGCAGGTGACCAACCCCGCCTCCGCGAACCCGGCCTTCCAGATCATCTCCACCCAGACGGGCCCGGCCTCCGGCGGCAACGACGCGGCCTCGTGCGTCGCGCAGCCGACGGACCTGGGGATCGTCAAGGACGGTCCGGCGCAGGTGAACAACGGTGAGACCGTCACCTACACGCTCACGGTGCTGAACAACGGCCCGGGCACGTCGAGCGGTTACACCGTGACGGATTCGATTCCGGCGGGCCTGACGAACGTGACGACGAGTTCGCCCGGCTGCGCGGTGGCCAACATGGTGTTGACCTGCACCGGCGGCTCGCTCGGTGTGGGTGACAGCACGACGATCACGGTGTCCGGCACTGCCGACGGCAGTGTGCAGACCCTGTTCAACACCGCGAAGGTGCGGGGCAACGAGGAGGATCCGAACCCGGACAACGACAACTCGAACACGGTGACGACCGTGGTGGTGCCGATGTTCGCGGCGCCGCTGGCGGCGGGAGCGCTGGCGCTCGCCGGTGGCCGTTTCGCGCTGCGCCGCCGCCGGAACAGCAGCCGCTGACCTCGATCCTGGGGCTGCCGCCTCCTGCCTTCCAGGGGGCGGCAGCCCCTTTTCCACCAGGTGTCATGCACCCATGTCACGCCAGGGCACAGCACCTGGCAGCCGCCGGGTCCGAACGAATTCGCGAACGGCTTCGGTGATCCGCTCGAGAGGAAGCCCGCTCCCAGCGGGAAACCCCGTCTCCGACGGCGCGGAGGGCGATTCCGGATCCCCATCGGTGACGAGATATCCAGCCGCGCCGGAGTAGAGCAGATACCCCCAGCCCTCGTGCACGTGCACGTCCAGAACCGCGTCATCGGTCTGAATGCTGCCCGTGTCCGCCCACGGCTGCGCCAGCAGTTCGACCAGGCGTGTCACGTCCTCATCACCTGTGACGTCGACGGTCTCACCACCCGGCACACCATCGCGAAACGTGGGCACAGCCGCCATGAGCGTCATTCGGATCCCTCGTCCTTCCCGGTGTAGGTAGCTACCGTGCCGTCCGCCTGCACCACGCGCAACCGCGCTCCCGGAGGGAGGAAACGCGCAAGGTACTTGTCACAGGTGAACGGCTGCGCCTGGTCGAATGGTCGCGTCCCACATATCTGGCGGTCGATCACCACCGTCTCGTCCCGCAACCCCTGTTCACGCATCGCGACCGCCACCTTGACCTCGACGTGCCGCGCCAGCCGGGTCACGGCGGGCGGGAGTCTACTGCTCCGCGCGAAGCGCACCACGGCGTCATGATGCTCGTCGCTCAAGCCGCTGGTGACCCGGACTGACCAGCCATCAGAGCGCGCCCACTCGCCGCGCGCCTCACTCCCAGCGGCCGTCGCCCGACCGACACGCTGCCTCGCCTGCTCCACCCGCACACCGAGTTCGGGGCTCCTCCGATGTGGCTGTACGGCCGGAGGGGCGGGCGAGTCCTCACCGACACCGAGACTGCCGAGATAGGTACGTAGCACGTGCTCGGCTTGTCGCAACGTCGCGATCCGCTCCGTAATCGCCGAAGTTGCCGCCTCACCCTGCGAGGGTAGTTGCGCGAGTTCGGGGTCGGCGGTGCCGTCCAAGGCAGCCTTCCACACCTGCGTGGCCTCGCCGACCAGCTCGTGTGCCCGGGCAAGCACCTCCCGCGCGGCGGTGATCAGCGCCAACACGCGCCTCAGGCCCAGAGCCAGCTCCTGGACGGGCACCATGAACCGCACACTAGTGATGGAGACCCGGACGATCTGCGTTTCAGGGCAAAGCGGACAGGCAACGGCGCTCATGCCCCGTCGTTACAGCGTCACCACGATCTTCCCGTGCACGTGGCCGCCCGCCTGCAGCGCGACAGCCTCCCGGATCCGGTCGAGCGGGAACGACTCCGCGATGGGCACGGTGACCGCTCCGGCGGCGACCAAGTCGGCGATGCGCTCCAGTGCGGCCGGGTCCGCGCCGAAGGCGCCCGTCGCGTGCACGCCCGGGAGCTGACGGTCCGCGGCGATGGTCGAGATTCGCGCCGGGGGCACGCCGAGCGCGAGGGCCGTCTCGGCGGTTTCCGTGCCGTGCAGGTCGGTCGCGGCGGTGATGCCGTCCGGGGCGAGCGCGCGTACCCGGTCCGCGAGGCCGGCGCCGTAGGTCACCGGCACGGCGCCCAGACGCTCCAGGAAGTCGAACGTTCCCGGGGACGCGGTGCCGATCACGGTCGCCCCGGCCAGCCGGGCCAGCTGCACGGCCAGGACGCCAACACCGCCGGCGGCGCCGCCGATCAGGACGGTGTCCGACGGGCCGACCCGAATCGCATCGAGGGCAGCGGCCGCGGTGAGCCCGGGGGTGGGCAACGCCGCCGCAGTGGTGTCGTCGATGCCGTCGGGGGTGCGCAGCAACAGGTTCGGCGGCGCCAGCGGCACGCGCAGCACGACGTAGTCGGCGACCGCACCCACGAGCACCCCGCCGTACACGCGGTCGCCCGGGGCGAACTCGGTGACGCCCTGCCCGACCTCGTCCACGACGCCGGCGAGGTCGCAGCCGAAGCCGGACGGCCCGGTGATGCCGAACATGGCCGCGTGGCGGGCGGAACCCGCGATCTGCCAGTCCATCGGGTTCAGGCCGGCCGCGCGGACGGCGACGCGGATCTCGCCGGGACCTGCGTGCGGTTCGGGAACCTCGCGCACCTGAAGCACTTCCGGCCCGCCGAACGCGTCGCGGAGGACGGCCCGGCTCATGCCGCGGTCCCCGGTCCGGTGAGGGCCTGCTCGATGATCCGCCCGTACAGCCGGACCGACGCCGACCGCGGAAGCAGGTACTTCCCCGCCAGGTCGGCGAGGTTGTTCATCAAGCCGGGGATCACGTGCGCCTTCCGGCCAAGCTGCCGCAGTGCTGTGCGCGCGACCACGGCGGGGTCCATCTTGCGCCCGCCGAGCTTGCCGAAGTCGATGCCGACCGCGTTGTCCAGACCCTCGGTGCGCGTCGGGCCCGGCGAGACGACGAGGACGTCGACGTCGTGCTTCTTCCACTCGTGGTTGAGCGCCTGCCCGAGCGACAGCACATACGCCTTCACCGCGGCGTAGTTGGCCTGGAAGGGCACCGGGCTGGCCGCGAGGCTCGACGCCACCAGGATCAGGGCGCCGCGACGGCGGCCGACGAACTCCCGCCCGAACCGGTGCGCCAGCCGCAGCGGCAGCGCCCCGTCCAGGGCCAGGACGTCCAGCTCGTCGGACAGCTCGTTGCCCACGAACGGGCCGGCGTGGAAGATGCCGGCGTTCGCGACGACGATCCCGATGTCCAGGCCGCTGACCTGTCGCGACAGCTCGTCGACGGCGCCGTCTTCAAGGAGGTCGAGCGCGACGACCAAGCTGTCGACGCCGTAGGCGCCGGAGAGCTCCGCGGCCAGCGCCTCGAGGCGGTCCTTCCGGCGCGCGACCAGGACGGGGTTCACGCCCGCGGCGGCCAGCTGCCGCGCGAACTGCTCGCCGATGCCGGAGGACGCTCCGGTGACGACCGCGTAGGCGCCGTAGGTGCGCAGGTCTTTCATGGTGGTTCCTGTCTGTGCCGGGGAACGCCCCGATTTCCGTGCAAGCGTTCCAGAAGTCGTCCGCGACTCTACGACTTCTTGAACGTGCAGTCAAGAAGTCATAGACTGGGGACATGGCAAGGACAGGGCGGCCCAGAGCCTTCGACCCGGCGGAAGCGCTGGCCACGGCGCAGAGCATCTTCTGGGCGTCCGGCTACGGCGGAACCTCGATCCAGGCGCTCGTCGACGGCGTCGGACTCGAACGCGGGAGCCTCTATGCCGCGTTCGGCGACAAGCGCCGGCTGTACTTCGAGACGGTGAAGCTGTACTGGGCCGAGTACGAAAAGACCCTCCGGTCAGCGCTCACGCAGATCCCGCTGCTCCCCGCGTTGCGGGAGGTCCTGGTGATGCCCGCGCAACTCGGAACCGTGGCGTCCGACCCGCAGGCCCCGCACGGCTGCATGATGGGCAACACCATCGCCGAACTCGTCCCCCACGACGCCGAAGCCACCGCCCTCGTCACCGACGCGTTCGCCCGGTTCGCCGACTTGCTGATCGAACCGCTCCGGCAAGCCCAGGAACGCGGGGAAGTCAGCACCGCCTCCCCACCCGAAGCGCAAGCGCAACTCCTGCTCGTCCTCGCCCAGGGCACCTCGCTCCTGGCGCGCACGGGAACCGACCCCGCGACCGCCACCGCCGCGATCGACGCCGCCTTCGCGGGACTCCGCGCGGAGGACTGACCAGGCAGCGGGGCAGACAGGCTCAGCCGAGCGTGAACGGGTCGCGCGTGCCGCCGCTCAGCTCGACCCACACCGACTTCGTCTGGGTGTAGGCCTCGATCGCGTCCACACCGTTCTCCCGGCCGATGCCGGACTGGCCGTAACCGCCGAAGGGGACACTGGGCGCCACGACCCGGTAGGCGTTGATCCACACCGTGCCGGCCCGGACCCTGGCCGCGACGCGGTGCGCCCGGTGCACGTCCTTGGTCCACACCGCGCCCGCGAGGCCGAACGCGGTGTCGTTGGCCAGTTCGACCGCCTCGTCCTCGTCGTGGAAGGTCAGGGTGGACAGCACCGGGCCGAAGACCTCCTCGCGCACGACCGTGGACTCCGGACCGACCCCGGTCAGCACGGTCGGTTTGACGAACAACCCGCCGAGCCCCGCGTCGGCGGCGCCGCCGTAGGCGATGGTCGCGCCTTCCTCCTGCGCGGTCTTCAGGTAGTGCATGACCTTGGCGTATTGAGGTGCGTTGGCGACCGGGCCCATCTCGGTGCCGGGGTCCATCGGGTCGCCGAGTGCGATCGTCGCGGCGCTGTCGGCCACCAGCCGCACCAGTTCGTCGTGCACCGACTCGTGCACGACGAGACGCGAGCCGGCCATGCAGGTCTGCCCCGTCGCGGCGAAGATCCCGGCGACGACACCGTTGGCCGCGGCAACCAGGTCGGCGTCGGCGAAGACGATCTGCGGCGACTTCCCACCCAGTTCCAGCGTCACCGGGTTGAGGTTGTCCGCCGCGGCGTGCGCGACGCGGCGCCCGGTGGCGGTGGAGCCGGTGAACGCGACCTTGTCGACACCGGGGTGCCCGGCCAGCGCGGCACCCACCTGCGGGTCCTGGCTGGTGACGACGTTGACCACGCCGGGCGGGAACCCGGCCTGGTCGAACAGCTCCGCGAACGCGACCGTGGAAGCGGGGGCGTGTTCGGACGGTTTGACGACCACCGTGCAGCCGGCGGCGAGCGCGGGCGCGAGTTTCCAGGTGAGCAGCAGCAGGGGCGAGTTCCACGGCGTGATCGCGGCGACCACCCCGATGGGCTCCTTACGGGTGTAGACGAGGTAGTCCGGGTTGGGCGCGGGGATCTGCCGTCCCTCGACCTTGTCGGCCAGGCCCGCGTAGTAGTGGAACCAGGAACTCAGCCCGGTCATCTGGCCGATCATCTCGCGGTACAGCTTGCCGGAGTCGCTGACCTCCAGCCGGGCCAGGCGTTCGGCGTTGCCGGCGATCACCTCCGCGGCCCGCCGCATCAGCCGGGCCCTGGCGAACCCGGTCGTGGCGCCCCACTCCCCCGTCAACGCCGACCGGGCGGCCGCGACCGCCGCGTCCACGTCCACCGGCGCGGCGTCGGCCAGCTCGGCCCACGCCTGGCCGGTGTAGGGGTTCACCGACCGGAACGTCGCCCCGGACGTCGCGTCGACCGGCTTGCCACCGATCACCAGCTTGAAGCGCTCCAGCTCCGCCATCGGTCCGTCCTCGTCGACGAGTGCGTGACGTTGTCGTTCCACGGTAGGCGCGGCACAGCCCACGGGCCACCCTGAACCAACCCGGCAGGACAGCGGGGGTGCCGGTCCCGGCCGGCACCCCCACCGGGTGAGGGCTGCT
The DNA here is from genome assembly GCF_000473265.1 of Amycolatopsis thermoflava N1165. Classification (NCBI taxonomy): domain Bacteria; kingdom Bacillati; phylum Actinomycetota; class Actinomycetes; order Pseudonocardiales; family Pseudonocardiaceae; genus Amycolatopsis; species Amycolatopsis thermoflava. The sequence goes on along the minus strand of NZ_KI421511.1, from coordinate 646,772 downwards.
CAGACGGCCGCCGTCGCGTTCTCCCGGGTCAGCTCGAAGCCGGTGTATCCGGCGTCGGCGACCTCACGCAGCTTCGCCCGGTAGGCGCCGAGCCCCGCGAGATAGAACATCACGGCGTTGCGCTTGCCGGGGATGTTCGCCCCGAAGATCCACGAATCGGCCTTCGGGAACAGGGTCATGTCCGCGATCTCCGCACACGTGGCCGTCCACGCCTCCTCCGCGGCCGCGGTCGGCTCGACCGTCCGCACCCCGGTTCGCTCGGCGTGGCGGATCAGCTCGCCGATCCAGTCGACCTGGGTTTCGATGCTCGGCGGCAGGTTGGTGAACGGCCCGTTCGGCCCCAGGATCATGAACATGTTCGGGAAACCGGCGGTGGACACGCCGAGGTAGCTGGTCGGCCCGCCGGTCCAGTGCTCGCTGATGTGCCGCCCACCGCGGCCGCGCAGGTCCATCGCCCGGTAGTTGCCGTCGACCGCGTCGAACCCCGTGGCGAACACCAGGACGTCGAGTGGGTGCTCGATCCCGTCCGCGGTGCGCACACCGGCCGGGGTGATCTCGCGGATCGGGTTCTCCTTGATCGAAACCAGTTCGACGTTGTCCCGGTTGTAGGTCTCGTAGTAGCCCTCGTTGCACAGCGGGCGCTTGGCGTAGAGGTCGGTCGGGGTGAGCTTGCGCGCGGTCTCCGGGTCGTCGACGATCTCGGCGATCTTGGCTCGGATGAACGCCGCGGCGGCCGCGTTCGCTTCCGGGTTCGTGGCGATGTCGCAGAACGTGCCGAACATGAACCGGAAGCCGTTGCCCTTATCCCAGGCTTCCTGGAACACCTTGCGACGTTCCTCTTCGGACACGCTCATCGCCTCGACGCCGCTCTCCTCGAACCCGAACGCGACGACGGAGTTGCGGACCTGGTCCCAGATGGCGTCGAAGTTCTCCTTGGTGCGGTCCACTTCGGTCTGGTCCACCGGACCGTTGCCGGACGGCACACAATACTGCGGCGAACGCTGGAAGACGGTGAGGTGACTCGCCGTCTTCGCGGCCGCGATGATGAACTGGGTGCCGGTCGACCCGGTGCCGATCACCCCGACGCGCTTGCCGGTGATGTCCAGGTCGTCCGGCCAGGCGTTGGTGTGCACCAGGCGGCCGGCGAAGCCGTCCCGGCCCGGGATGTCGGGGATGTTGCTCCTGGCCAGCAGGCCGAGCGCGTTGACCAGGTAGCGCGCCGTGGTGGTCTCCCCGGTGGCGGTGGTGACCGTCCACAGGTCGCTCTCCTCGTCGAAGACCGCGCCGGTCACCTCGGTGTTCAGCCGGATGTCGCGGCCGAGGTCGAAACGCTCGACGACGTGCTCGAGGTAGGCGAGCACGTCCGCCTGCTCCAGGTAGCGGGTCGTCCAGTTCCACTCCCGCAGCAGATCCTTGTCGAAGGAGTAGCGGTAGACGAACCCCTCGGTGTCGGACTTGGCGCCCGGGTACCGGTTGAAGTACCAGGTGCCGCCGACGCCGCCGCCCTTCTCGAAGGCCGTGACGGACAGGCCGAGTTCGTTGCGCAGCTTGTGCAGCATGTAGATGCCGCCGAATCCGGCGCCGATGACGATCGCGTCGACGTCCGGGGTACGGGTGGTGCTCATGGTCGCTCCTTGGAGTCGGGGACGGGCGCGGCTCAGCCGCGGTACCACTTCGCGATGGCGGCGATCTCCGCGTCGGCCTCGGGCGCGTTGCCGGCCAGGAACGGGAAGACGTGCTGCATGCCCTCGCCGATCGACAGGGTGACGTCGACGCCCGCCGCCTCGGCCTTCGCCGCGACCCGGGTGGCGTTGTCGAGCAGGGATTCGGCCGAGCCGGCGTTGACGTAGAGCCGGGGGAAGCCGGTGAAGTCGGCGTACAGCGGGTTCGCCAGCGGCGTGCGCGGATCGATCTCGCCGTCCGCGAGCACGCCGGCGATCATGCCGTCGAGCAGCGGCACGCTGATCAGGGCGTCGGTCGCGTCGTTGGTCACCAGCGTCTCGCCGGAGTTCTCCATGTCCAGCCACGGTGAGAACGCGATCACCCGCCCCGGCAGGGGCAGGCCCCGCTCCCGCAGCGCCAGCGGGATGGCGATGGCGAGGTTCCCGCCAGCCGAGTCGCCGATCGTGGTGATGTCCTGCGGGCGGATGCCCCGCTCGGTCAGTGCCGTGAACGCCGCGACACCGTCCTCGACCTGGGCGGGGTGGGGGTGCTCGGGCGCCCGCCGGTAGTCGAGGACGAAGGCGGTGACGCCGGCGGCCTTGGCCACGTGCGCGGCCAGCTTGCGGTGGCTGGACGCCGAGCCGACGGCGAAGCCGCCACCGTGGGTGTACAGCATCACCTGGGAGCGGTCCGCGCCGGCCGGCAGCGCCCAGATCCCGGGCACGCCGCCAACGGTGTCCTCGCGGTAGGTGACGTCCTCGGGCTCCCGCGTGGGCTGGTGCCACTCGTCGAAGATGCTGCGGAACAGGCGCGTGGTCAGGCCTGGCGTGGTGGCGATGATGCCCGCCCAGTCCGCGTAGAGCGCGCGCAGGGCGTCCGCTCCCGCCGAGGTGCCCGGCGGGCGGGTCGATGGCGCCGTTGTCATCTGGTTCCTCCTCGAACTCGTCAGGGGCCGTGCGGCGGCCGCTGTGGGGTGGGACTCACTGTGGCGAGCGGGCGGCGCCGCCGGTTGTTCCGTTTCGGAACGATCACGGGTGTTCCAGAACGGAACACCGCACGCGGTCGCGGCGGCGGCTACGGTGTGTCCGGACAGCTCGGGACGGACTACGAGGCAACGATGCGTCGAGACGACATCCCCCACTTGCCGGACCTGTCGCGGGACCAGCGGGAACGGATCCGCCGCACCCGGGAGGCGCTCGTCCGCGGCGGGCTGCTGGCCGCGCCGCCGGGTCGCAGCGGCGTGCCGCGGCACATCGAGCAGAGCTGGCGGCGATGTGTGGGCGAGGCGGTGCCGGTCACGCCCGACCACGTCGACTACCGCGAACCGGAGGACAACCGGACGACGCTGAGCCGCGCCGCCGAGCCGGTGCTGGAACGACTGAAGGACAGCCTTGCCGACGTGCCGGTTGCCATGGTGCTGTCCGACGCCACCGGCCGGATCGTGGTGCGCCACGCCGCGGTGCGCCGTCAGCGCGAGGTGATGGACCGGGCACGGGCCGCCGAAGGGTTCGACTACTCGGAACGATCGATCGGCACGAACGGCATCGGCACGGTGCTCGTCGAACGGCGCCCCGTGCTGGTTCGCGGCCCCGAGCACTACAACGCCCTGCTCGAGGACCTCACCTGCGCCGGCACCCCGATCATCGAGCCCGGCACCGGCCGCGTCATCGGCTCGTTCTCACTGGCCTGCTCGACGCGCGACGTCCACCCGCTGATGGCGGTGATGGCCGGGGACATCGGACGCCAGATCGAGGCGCGGCTCCTGGACGAGGCCGGGGACCGGCGCCGCCGGCTCGTGCACGCCTACCTGTCCCTGGACCGCGCGAACACCGCCACACTCGTCGTCGACGAGGACACCGTGCTCGCCAACCGCCTCGGGCTCAGCCACACCGGGCCGGAGTTGCACCCGTTGCTGTGGCGGTACCTGAGCGAACACGGCCCGGACCGGACCCGGCGCATGCGGGTGCCACTCGCCGACGGCCCGCACGACGCCCTGGTCGAACCGATCCGGGACGCCGGCAAAGTCGCCTACAGCGTGAAACTGTTGTCCCGGCACCCGAGCCCGCCGGCAGGCGGCGGCGCCACCGGCGCGGTCACCCCGCCCGTCGTCGGTGACCTGCTGCACTTCGACGACCAGGTCAACCGGCAACTCGAGACCGCCGTCCGGCACCGCGAACTGATCGCCCTGACGGGGCCGAGCGGCACCGGGAAGCTCCGCACCGCACTGCGCGTGCTGGGCCGGCAAGGCGCCCCTGATCCGCTCGTCGTCGAACCCCACCTGGAGCCCGGCTGGTTCGGGGACGCCGCGGCGGCTGTCGCGGACGGACGCGGCCTGGTGATCCGCAGGATCCACCACGACCCCGTCCCGTCGGTGGCGCAGGTGCGGGCCCTCGCCGCACCGGGGGTCCCGCTCGCGTTCACCGTGGACCTCGACGCCGCCGGCGACGCGGCAGTCGGCCTGGTGCGGCAGGTCGCCACCACCGTGCGGCTGCCGGCCCTCGCGCACAGCCTCGAACACCTGCCCGCGCTGGTCCGGACCGTGCTCGCCGAACTTCCGGAACCGGAGTCGGCGACCACGTTCGCCGCGCCGGCGTGGGACCGGCTGATGTCCTGGCACTGGCCGGGCAACCTCGCCGAACTCCGCAACACCGTGGGCTTGCTCGCCCGCCGCGCCTGCGGGAGCACCGTCGACGTCGACGACCTGCCCGACGAGCTGCGCACGCCCCGGCGCTCGCTGAGCCTGCTGGAGTCCGCCGAGCGCACGGCGGTGGTCGAAGCGCTGCACGCCGCGGGCGGCAACCGCAGCCGCGCAGCCCAGGCGCTCGGCATCGGCCGCAACACCCTTTACCGCAAGATGCGGGAGTTCGGGATCACCTGAGCGGACCACCCGGCCGGCAGCCCGTCGATGAGCTGCCGGCCGGGACCGGACTCACGCGCGGACGCGCGGGATCCGGACGAGCTTCTTGTTGGCGAACTCGCTGATGCCCAGCTCGGACAGCTCCCGCCCGACGCCCGACCGCTTCACGCCGCCGAACGGCAGATCCGGTGAGCTCTTGCTCGTGCCGTTGATCCACACCATGCCGCATTCCAGGTCCCGGGCCAGCGCGCGGGCCCGCTGGACGTCGGCGGTGTAGATCGAGGCCGCCAGCCCGTACGGCGACTCGTTCGCCAGCGCCACCGCTTCCTCCACCGATCCGGCCTGGTGCACCACGGCAACGGGACCGAACAGCTCCTCGGAGTAGGCCCGCATCCCGGGCGTCACGTCCGTGAGCACCGTGGGCTCGTACCAGGCGCCGGGACCGTCACCGCGGCGGCCGCCGGTGTGCAACGTCGCCCCCTTCGCCAGCGCGTCCGCCACCTGCTCTTCGAGGTCGTCCACCACCTGGTGCGAGGACAGGGGCCCCAGCCGGGTCGCCGGGTCGGCGGGCTCCCCCGGCCGCCACTGCCGCATCCTGGCGACGAACTTGTCGAGGAACGCGGCGTAGACGTCCGCCAGCACGATGAACCGTTTGGACGCGGTGCACGCCTGGCCGCCGTTGAACAGGCGGCCGCCGACCGCGTCGTCGACCGTGCTGTCCAGGTTTTCGCCGTCGAGCACGATGAACGGGTCGGAACCGCCGAGTTCGAGCACGTACTTCTTCAGGTGGCGGCCGGTGATCTCAGCGACCGCGGAACCGGCACGTTCGGAACCGGTCAGGGACACGCCCTGCACTCGTGGGTCGCCGATGAGGTGCGCGATCTGCCCGCTGTCGGCGAACAGGTTGACGTAGGCCCCGTCCGGCGCGCCGGCCTCGGCGATGAGGGCCTCGACCGCCAGGGCCGCCTGCGGGCAGTTCCGCGCGTGCTTGAGCAGGATCGTGTTGCCGAGCACCAGGTTCGGCGCGGCGAACCGTGCCACCTGGTAGTAGGGGAAGTTCCACGGCATGATCCCCACCAGCACACCGATCGGCTCGGTGCGCACGACCGCTTCGCCGCCGCCCGCGACGTCCAGCTGCCGATCCGCCAGGAACCGCGCGCCGTGCTCGGCGTAGTACTCGTAGATGGACGCGACCAGCGCGACCTCGCCCTTCGCCTGGGTGATCGGCTTTCCCACCTCCAGGGTCAGGATCGCGGCGAGTTCGTCCGCCCGCTCCCGGTGCAGCTGCGCGATGCGCCGCAGCAGGGCCGCGCGCTGCCCGGTTGGCACCTCGCGCCACGACCGGTAGGCGGCGTGCGCCCGGGCCAGGGCGTGCTCCACCTCCTGGTCGGAGGCCGCCGGGAACTCCTTGACGAGCTCGCCGGTCGCCGGGTTGATGGTGCGGTAACCGCTCATGGTCTCCTCGTTTCGGTGCGGCGGGTCATGGCGAGCATGCGGCAGGACGGACACCACCGAGGTGTTCCGAATCGGGACACCTTCCGGCCGTGGCCGCGCTGGTACCAAAGATCCACCGGCCAGTTCCCGATGTGAGGTGGAAGAACATGCACGCGTTCGCGGTCACCGGAGAAGGCTCCGACGTCACCGACGTGGAAGTGCCGACTCCGGAGCCAGGCGGCCACGAGGTTCTCCTCAGGGTCGAACGGTCCGGCGTCTGCCACACCGACACGCACCTGCGTCAGGGCTTCTACGACCTCGGCGGTCGCGGCAGCCTCCGGCTGGCGGACCGCGGCATGACGTATCCGCTGGTGATGGGGCACGAGGTGGTCGGCACGGTGGTGCGCATCGGCGACCAGGTGACCGGGCACCGCCCGGGCGACGTGCGCCTGGTGTACCCGTGGATCGGGTGCGGCGAGTGCACCGAATGCGGGCACGGGCGGGACAACCACTGCGCCGCAGGCCGGAACCTCGGTGTCGCCCGGCATGGCGGCTACGCCGAGTACATCCTGGTGCCCGACGAAAAGTACCTGGTCGGGATCGAGGGGCTCGACCCGGGCTGGGCTGCCACACTGGCGTGTTCCGGCCTGACGGCCTTCAGCGCCGTCCACAAAGTACTCCCGCTGCCCCCGGACGAGCCGGTGGTCGTGATCGGCGCGGGCGGCGTCGGGCTCACCGCCATCGCGACCCTGAAAGCCCTGGGCCACGCGGCCATCTGCGCCGTCGACCTGTCGGCGGAGAACCTGGCGGTCGCGGCGGAACTGGGCGCCACCACCACCGTCGTGGCCACTCACGGCGCCACGAGCAAGGACATCGTCAGGGCGTGCGGTGGCCCCGTGGCCGCGGCGATCGACTTCGTCAACAACGGGGCCACCGCCACCGCGGCCTTCGACGCCCTCCGCAAGAACGGGCAGCTCGTCCAGGTAGGACTGTTCGGCGGCGAGCTGACCGTGCCCACCGCGCTGATGGCCCTGAAGATGATCACGATTCGCGGCAGTTTCGTCGGCACCCCGGCCGAGCTGTCCGCGCTCGTGGACCTGGCCCGGCGCGGCGCGCTGCCGCACATCCCCGTCATCGACGCTCCCCTCACGGCCGACTCCGTGCGCGAGGCCCTGGACAGGCTGGCGAACGGCGGCGTGGGCGGCCGGATCGTGCTCCGCGCGGCGGGTTTGCCGCGTGGATCCTGAAGCGCGCTCCACCCGAGGCCACCGGTGGTCGGCTACGATGGTCGGTTTCCGGCTGGGGAGGTGCGTCATGGCGGTGCTCGACGACGTTCGCGCGCTCGGCACGGAACTCGAGCGCTCCTATCCGGTCTACGTGCGCGGCAGCCGCGTCGGGCAAATCGTCTACGTCGCGTTCTCCGCCGACGAGACGGTGATGGAGTTCGCGTTCCCGAAGGAGGAACGCGCCGCGCTCGTCGCGGGCGAGCCGGAGAAGTTCCGGCTCCCCGCGCAGTCGGACATGCGGTTCAACTGGGTCCGCGCCGTGCTCGCCGCGCTGGAACCGGCCGAGGCCCGCGAGTTCGTCGTGGACGCGTGGCGCATGGTGGTGCCCCAGAAGGTCTCCCGCGCCTACGACCTCGCCCATCCCGGCGGTCCGGGCTGAGTCCCCGAAGGCACCTCTTGCACAGCCGGCCGTCGGCGCAGGACCGCTCGCAGGATCTTGCCCGACGCGGATTTCGGGATGCTGTCGAGGAATTCCACGCGCCGCACCTTCTTGTGCGGTGACACCCGCGCCGCGACGTAGCCCATGACCTCGGCGGCGTCCAGCCGGGCGCCGGGGCGGCGGACCACGAACGCCTTCGGGATCTCCTCCCCCTCCTCGTCCGGCACGCCGACCACCGCGGCGTCGTCGATTCCCTCGTGGGTCAGCAGCAGCGCCTCCAGTTCGGCGGGCGGCACCTGGTAGCCCTTGTACTTGATCAGCTCCTTCACCCGGTCGACGATGGTGAACACGCCGTCCGCGGTCACGGTCGCGATGTCGCCGGTGTGCAACCAGCCGTCGGCGTCGAGGGTGGCCGCCGTCGCCGCCGGGTTGTTCAGGTAGCCGGTCATCACGTTCGGGCCGCGCACCCACAGCTCGCCCCGGTCGGCGTCCCGCCCGGCGGAGTCCACGAGCCGGCATTCGACGTTGGGCAGCGCGTACCCGACGCTCGCCGGGTCGGTGTCCGGGCGGTCCTCGGGAATGGCGTGCGAGACCGGCGACATCTCGGTCATCCCGTAGCCCTGCAGGATCTTGCAGTCCAGCCGGTTCGCGACCGCGCGCGCCAGCTCGCCGTCCAGTGGCGCCGCGCCGCTGAACACCAGCTCCACACTGGACAGATCGGCCCCGTCGACAAGCGGGCTCTTCGCCAGCAGCAGCGCGGTGGGTGGCGCGAGATAGAGCTTGGTGACGCGGTGCCGCTCGATCAGCCGGAGCATGTTGGCCAGGTCGAACCGCGGCATCGTGACCAGCGGAACCCGCTGATGCAGCGCGTGGTTCATCAGCACGGTCATCCCGTAGATGTGGAACAACGGCAGCACCGCCAGCAGCACCGTCGAGGGCGCGGTGCGGCCCATGCGGGAGAACTGCAGCACGTTGGCCACCAGGTTCCGGTGCGTCAGCACGACACCCTTGGCGCGGCCGGTGGTGCCGGAGGAGTACGGCAGCACCGCAATGTCGCCGGGCCCGGTCACCAGCGGCGGCGGCTCCCCGCCGGGCAGCGTGTCGAGGCGCGGGCGCCCCGGCGCGTCGTCCAGCGTCAGGACCTCCTCGATGCCGGCCTTCGCCGCGGCGGTCTCGGCGACGTCGAGCAAGTCCGCGGTGGTGACCAGCAGGCGGGCGCCGGAATCGGCCAGCTGGTGCGCCAGTTCATCGGCTGTATACAACACGTTCGCGCTGGTCACGACCGCGTTGGCGCGCAGGATGCCGTGGAACGCGGCGACCCACTCCGGCGAGTTGGGCGCGAACAGCCCGACCACCGAGCCCCGGCCGACGCCGCGGCCGTGCAGACCGGCGGCGATGCGGCGGACCGACTCGTCCAGCTCCCGCCGGGTCGTGATCCGTCCCTCGGGGTCGATCAGGGCGGGCGCGCCGGACGGTTCGCCGGAGAACAGCAGCTCGGTGAGCGTGACGTCCGGGATGTCGATGTCCGGGAACGGACTGCGGATGATCATCAGACGGGCAGCCGATCGCGACCGGTCTCGCGGAGGGTCAGCACCGTGATCAGGCCGACCACCGCCACGCCGAGCACCCAGAACGCGGGTGACATCGGGTTGCCGGTGCTCTCCACGAGCTGCGCCGCGACGTAGGGGGCCGACCCGCCGGCGATGATCGTGCCGACGTTGAAGCCCAGCGCCACCCCGGTGTAGCGGATGCGGCGCGGGAACAGCTCGGTGAACTGCGGGAACGCCGGCACCTGCGCCAGCCCGTTGACCGCCATGTAGACCACGTAGATCACGGTGACGACCACGATGCTGGAGGTGGCGCCGAGCAGCGCGAACGCGGGCCAGGCGAGCACCAGGTAGGCGACGTAGGCGGTGATGAGCACGGGTTTGCGCCCGAAGCGGTCGGTGAGCATCCCGGCGAGCGGGTAGGTGGCGCACGCCAGCGCGATCCCGATCGCCGACGCCCAGTACACGGCCTGCTTGCCGAATCCCTGCGTCTGGATCAGGTAGGTGGAGAAGTAGGTGAGCCCGATGTAGCCGGTGCCGTTCATGGCGATCGCGATGCCGATGACCCGCAGCACGGACAGCGGCTTTTCCTTCACCACGGCGAGCAGCGGGCTGCGCACGACCTCTGAGCGCTGCGCCATCTCCGCGAACTCCGCGGTGTCCTCCAGCCGCACCCGCACCCACAGGCAGATCACGGCCAGCGGCAGCGAGATCAGGAACGGGATCCGCCATCCCCACGCCGCCATCTGCTCGGTGGTGGTCACTGCGGTCATCAGCCCGACGACCGCGGCGGCGACGGAGAACCCGAGCGTGGAGCCGACCGGGGTGAGCGAGCCGAACAGGCCGCGCTTGCCCGGCGGCGCGGACTCGGCGACGTAGGTCGCGGCGCCGCCAATCTCGCCGCCTGCCGAGAAGCCCTGCGCAAGCCGGACGAGCACCAGCAGCACCGGTGCGATCACCCCGGCCGAGGCGTAGCTGGGCAGGATCCCCAGCACGCCGGAGAACACGCCCATCGTCACGACGGTGACGACGAGGGCGTGCCGCCGTCCGCGGCGGTCGCCGAGCCTGCCGAAGAACCAGCCGCCCAGCGGCCGCATCACGTAGGCCGAGCCGAACACGGCCAGGGTCAGCAGCACCGACACGGCGGGCTGGTCGCTGGGGAAGAACAGCGGCCCGAGGGTGACCGCGAGGAAGGCGTAGACGCTGAAGTCGTAGTACTCGATCAGCGTGCCCACGCCGCCGGCGATCGCGGCGCGGCGCGCGGACGGGGTGCTGGTTTTGGCGGAGGTGCCCGCGCGGGTGGTGGTGTCGGCCATGTCGGCTCCTCGTTGAGCGGTGGGGGGCGGTTCTCAGGTGCGGGCGTGTTCGGCGAGCAGCAGCTTGAGCGATCCGCCCGCTTCGATGACGCGGACGACCCGCGCGCTGGGCGGGGTGCCGTGCAGGACGCGGCCGTCGCCGAGGTCCACGGTGGCCGCGCGCCAGTCCAGGGCGATGGCGTCGCCGGTGGTGACGGCGGTGGCGATGCCGGGCACGGTGATCAGCGGGACGCCGTTGTAGGTTTCGCCGCGCCAGAAGCCCGGGGAGAACGATTCGGCGATCACCGCGGCGATGCCGAGGTCGCGCAGCGCGACCATCGGCGGGTAGTGCGGGTGGCCGTAGCCGAAGTTGCGGCCGCCGACGATGACGTCGCCGGGCTGGACGCGGTCGGCGAACCCGGGGTCGTAGGCCCGCATCACCTTGCTGCGCAGGAAGTCCGCGTCGTAGGACTTGATGTTTTCCACACCGATCACCAGGTCGATGTCGAAGTCGTCGCCGAAGACCCAGGCGACCCGGCCGCGGATGACGTCCGGCGGGGGCGGGTAGTCCCGCGCGGCGCTCACGACCGCGACACCTCCTCGGCGGAGCTGATGGCGCCCGCGACCGCGCTCGCGGCGACGGTGAAGGCCGATCCCAGGTAGATGTTGGCCTGCGTGCTGCCCATCCGGCCGGAGATGTTGAGCACCCCGGTGGAGATGCAGTTCTCGCCGTCCTGCAACGGTTTCTGGTAGCCGAAGCAGAAGTCGCAGCTGGACCGGGCGATCTTCGCCCCGGCGGCGCGCAGCACGTCGAACAGGCCTTCCTCCTCGGCCTGGCGGTGCACCGCCTCGGAGGTCGGGACGACGTTGAGCTCGACGCCGGGCGCGACCTGCCGCCCGTCGAGGACGAGCGCGGCCGCGCGGATGTCCTCGATCCGGCCGCTGGCGCAGGATCCGATGAACGCCTTGGTCACCGGGGTGCCGGCGAGTTCGGCGGCGTCGCGGGTGTTGGCGGCGCGGGCGGAACCGGGCAGCACGACCCGGGGACGCACCTGCGACAGGTCGTAGGAGTGCACGGCGACGTAGTCGGCGTCGGCGTCCGGCTGCTGCGGGGTGAACCCGGTGCGGGCGACCCGGCGCGCGTAGGCCAGCGCCGCCTCGTCCGGTTCGAACACCGCCGACACCGCGCCGGTGAACATCGCCATGCCGCACAGGCCCTGCCTGCGGTCGATGGACATCGCCCGCGCGCCCGGCCCGGCGTACTCCATGACCTGGTGGGCGCAGCCGTCGGCGCCGTGGTCGGCGATGATCTGGTGCACCAGGTCGCGGCTGTCCACGCCGGGCGCGAACTCGCCGGTCAGCTCGAACCGGGTGGTGGCGGGCACGTCGAGGAAGATCTGCCCGGACACCCACGCTTCCAGCAGGTCGCGGCGCACGCCCCAGCCGAGCGCGCCGAACGCGCCCGCGCCGGAGATGTGGCCGTCGAAGTGGATGAGGAAGTTGCCGGGCAGGGCGTAGCCGAGTTCGGCCATGACCTGGTGGCCGATGCCGCGCGCCTCGTGCAGTTCGATGCCGTAGAACTCGCACCAGTCGCGGGTGACCTGGTGGACCTGCTGTTCCTTGTCGTTGCCCTTGGTGAGCATGTGGTCGATGAACACGACGTAGCGGCCGGGCTCGTCGAGCTCGCGGATGCCGAAGTCGTCGTGCATCTGGCGGAACATGACGTCGGTGTAGCCGGGGAAGTCGTAGGCGATCATGTAGTCGGGGCGCACCGGCAGGCTCTCCCCCGCGCGCACGCTGTCGCGGCCGGCCGCCCGGGCGAGGATCTTTTCGGCGATCGTGTGGCCCATGTCAGACCGCCGCCGGCAGGTACTTGTGCTGCTGGCGCTCGATCTCGTCCATGCCGATGAGGGCGACGAAGTCGTGGTGTGGCAAGGCGTCCGCGCTCACCTCGGCGGGCGGCTCCCCCGCGGCGAGGCGGCGCAGCGTGGCTTGTGCGGCTCCGGTGACGGCCATCAGGATCTGGGTCGGCAGCAGCGCGATGCGCACGCCGATCTGCTCCATGACCTCGGGGGTGAATTCGCGTTCGGTCCACGCGGAGGCGGTGAGGGTCGCCATCAGCGGGACGCCGACGGTTTCGTGGCAGCGCGCCCATTCCTCGACGCTGGCGAAGGTCTTGGTGACCGGCATGATCAGGTCGGCGCCGGCGCGGACGTAGGCTTCGGCGCGGCGCAGGGCCTCTTCGCCCGTGGCGTCGGTGCGGGCGATGACGAGCATGTCGCCCGCCGCGTCCTTGACAGCGCGGACCTTGCCCTCGGCCTCGGCGAGGTCGGACAGCTCGACCTCGGCGCCGGGGATGAGCGGGCAGCGTTTGGGCGAGCGCTGGTCTTCGAGGAACACCGCCGACACCCCGGCGGCGGCGAAGCGGCGGGCGGTGCGGGCGGCGTTGACGGCGTTGCCGTAGCCGGTGTCGATGTCGGCGATCAGCGGCAGGCCGCTGGCTTCCCGGATGGTCCGGACGGCGGTCAGGTTCTCCGACATCGTGTACAGCTCCGCGTCGGGGTAGCCGAGCGCGGCGGAGATCGCGAAGCCCGAGGCGCACAGCGCGGAGAAGCCCGCCTGTTCGGCGAGGCGGGCGGTCAGCCCGTCCCAGACACCGGGGGCGAACACCAGACGGTCGGAGATCATCTCGCGCAGTTCCACAACTCACCTCTCTGTGTATCGTGATGCGATACGCGTTCCGAAACTGTGCGCGAGAGGGGCAGGGCATGTCAAGACGTGCTTCGCCGCCGGTGGATAACCTGGGGCGAACCGGGCGGGCGATGGAGGAGGTGCCGGTGGCCGAAGCGGTGCCCGAGGGCAACGGGACCCGGGAGACCGTCACCGCGGTCCTGCGGGCGTGCCAGCTGCTCGGCCAGTTCGGCCCGGACCGGCCGGTGATCACGCTCGCCGAGCTGACCGCGGCGAGCGGGCTGAACAAGCCGACGGTGCACCGGCTGATGAGCTCGTTCGTCGAGGCCGGGTGGGTGCATCGCGACCACGCCGGGGCCTACCGAATCCAGATGCCGGTGTTCACGATCGGCGCGGCCGCGCTCGCCGAGTTCGACCTGCGCGAGTCGGCGCGGCCGGTGCTGGAGGAGCTGGCGGGGCGCTTCGGGGACACCGCGTTCCTGATGGTTCCCGCCGACGCCGGCGCCGTGTGCATCGACCGGGTCGAGGGTGGCAAGCCGCTGGTGCTGGCCGCGATCGGGATCGGCGCGGTGCTGCCCTACCACGCGGCGGCGGCGCCGGTGGCGATGGCGGCGTTCGACCCGGAACTGCGGGCCCGCGTCCTGGACGGGCCGCTGCCCGCCTTCACCGCGACGACGCATTCCGACCGAGACGAGCTGGCGGCCTACCTCGACCAGGTGCGGGCCGAGGGCGTGTCGTTCAGCCGGGACGACTACCTGGACGGGGTGTCCGCGGTGGCCGCCCCGGTCCTGGGCGCGAACGACTCGCTGGTGGCGACCCTCAGCCTCGGCGGCCGGAGCGAGGACTTCACCGGCACCGAGGGCGAGGCGCGAGCCGCCGCCGTGCGCGATGCCGCGGCGGCCTTGAGCCGCCTGGTGACCGCAGCGCGAATCTGAGGCCGCGCCGCCATGGCGTAGGTGCTCGCCCGTTCCAGGAGACGCCGCGCCCCTGCCGCCGCGAACATCGTGAGCGGCTCGAGCCGCACCCCTGGGCCGCGTATTACCGGCTGATCCCTTCGGCGAGGGAGGTCGCCCGCGCGAGGCGGTGATCGGTGGTGAGGACCCTGGTGTGCAGCAGGTCCACAAGCACCGACGCGTCCAGGACCGCGATCTCCGCCGGCGCGTCACTCATCCTCGGCACCGGCCAGCTCCGCGCGAGCGCCGTCCAAAGCCTCGACAGCAGCCTCGTGCGAGACTGTTCGCCGCGGCGACGGGAGGGCGCCCAGCCAGGCGTCCGTGGCGCGGCGTGGCAGTTCGTCCGCAATCGCCGCCTGCACCAGCGCGGATACGTTCAGGTCCGCGGCCCCCACGCCGTGAGTGTGCCGGCCACGGCGGGTCACCGGGTCGGGCCTGGTGCCTTGCCGGTGACCCGCGGCACCGGGCATCCTGGGTGCGCGGCAACGGGGCGGCGGAGGTGAGGCGGGATGGCTGCTGGACCGACACTGATCGGCTCCGTACAGCGGGCACTGCACCTGCTCGACGCGGTCGGCGCGAGCGAACGGCCGGTCACGGCCAAGGCGCTGGCCCGCGGTGTCGGTCTCCCCCTGCCGACGACCTACCACCTGCTGCGCACCCTGCTGCACGAGGGTTATCTCCGCAAGCTCGATGACGGCTACGTGCTCGGCGAGCAGGTCGGCGCGCTGCGCAAGCACAACTCGCTGCACGCGTTGCTGCCCAAGATCCGGCCGGTGCTGCGCGCGCTGCGGGACGAGGTCCGTGGCGCGGCCTACCTGTCGCTGTACTCCGGCGGCGAGATCAAGCTGATCGACATCGTCGACGCTCCCGAGCTGCCCGCGGTGGACCTGTGGGTGGGCGTGCAGGAGGCGGCGCACGCCACCGCGTTCGGCAAGTGCATCCTGTCGTGCCTGGACCCCGAGGCGCGGCGCGACCACCTCTCGCGGTACCGGCTCGCCGACCTCACCCCGCACACCATCACCGACACGCGAGTGCTGGAGCAGCGGCTGGCCGAGGGCGGCGCGGTCTTCAACGACCGCGAGGAGTACCTGCTGGGCACGGCCTGCCTGGCCACCCCGGTGCGCGCGCCCGGGGTGGTCGGTGCGGTGGCGATCTCGCTGCCGGCGCGCCGGCTGCCGGCGGTGGAGCCGGTGTCCCTGGAGCGGGCGTCGCGGCGGGTGTCCCGTGCCTTCGCGCTGCTGTCCTGATCTGCGGAAACCGGCGTTTATCACCATCTGAAATCCGCACCGTTGTCCGCGGCCCGCGCCCGCCGCGACAGTGACTCCCACACCGATTGGGAGGTCACATGGAACCGGAGGACAGGCTGGGCCTGTACCGCATGATGGTCCTGATCCGCACCTACGAGGAGACGATCCTCCGCGAGTACCACGCGGACAAGAAACCCGTGTTCGACATCGGCGCCGGGCTCATCCCGGGCGAGATGCACCTCTCCGCCGGGCAGGAACCGGTCGCCGCCGGGGTGTGCGCGCACCTGAGCGCCGACGACGCCGTCACAGCCACCCACCGGCCCCACCACTTCGCCATCGCGCACGGGGTGGACCTGGAGAAGATGACGGCCGAGATCTTCGGCCGGGTGGACGGTCTCGGCCGGGGCCGTGGCGGGCACATGCACCTGTTCGACCCCGCGACGCACTTCTCGTGCTCGGGCATCATCGCCGAGGGTTATCCGCCCGCGGTGGGGCAGGCTCTGGCGTTCCAGCGGCGCGGCACCGACCGGGTCGCGGTCGCCGTCACCGGTGAGGGCGCGGCGAACCAGGGCGCGTTCCACGAAGCGCTCAACCTGGCGGCGCTGTGGAAGCTGCCGGTGGTGTTCGTGGTGGAGGACAACGACTGGGGCATCTCGGTCCCGCGCAGCGCTTCGACGTGCGTGACGTCGAACGCCGTGCGGGCCGCCGGCTACGGCATTCCCGGTCACCGGGTCGAGGACAACTCGGTGGAGGCGGTGCACGAAGTCGCGGGCGAAGCGGTGGCGAGGGCGCGCGCCGGCGACGGGCCGAGCCTGATCGAGGTGCACACGCTGCGGCTGTGGGGGCACTTCGAGGGCGACGCGCAGGGCTACCGGTCCGATCTGGAGGGTGTGCCGGGCCGCGATCCGCTGCCCACCTACGAGAAGGAGCTGCTCGCCGCGGGCATGCTGGACGACGCCGCGGTGTCGTCGATCGCCGCGCAGGCCCGTGACCGCGTCGAGGCTGCGGTCGCGTTCGCCAAGCGCAGCCCCGAGCCCGACCCGGACACCGCGCTGGACTTCGTGTTCGCGCAGGCCTGATCCCACCACCGACGAGGAGAAGCAATGACGCTCACGGATGCCTCGGCATCGTCCTCCGCACCCGCACACCGCAAGCTCAGCACCGCCAAGGCCATGGTCGAGGCCATCGCGCAGGAGATGGAGCGCGACGAGGACGTCTTCGTGCTCGGCGAGGACGTCGGCGCCTACGGCGGCATCTTCAGCTCCACCACCGGCCTGCTCGACAAGTTCGGGCCGCGGCGCGTGATGGACACGCCCATTTCGGAGACCGCGTTCATCGGCGCGGCCATCGGCGCCGCGGTGGAGGGCATGCGGCCGGTCGTGGAGCTGATGTTCGTCGACTTCTTCGGCGTGTGCATGGACCAGATCTACAACCACATGGCGAAGATCCACTTCGAGTCGGGCGGCAACGTCACCGTGCCGATGGTGCTGACCGCCGCGGTGGGCGGCGGGTATTCGGACGGCGCGCAGCACTCGCAGTGCCTGTGGGGCACCTTCGCGCACCTGCCCGGGATGAAGGTGGTCGCGCCCAGCAACCCGGCCGACGCCAAGGGCCTGATGACCGCCGCGATCCGTGACGACAACCCGGTGGTGTACCTGTTCCACAAGGGCGTGATGGGCCTGCCGTGGATGGCCAAGAACCGCCGGTCGATCGGGCCGGTGCCCGAGGGCGACCACGTGGTGCCGATCGGGAAGGCGAACGTCGTGCGGCCGGGCAGCGACGTCACGATCGTGACGCTGTCCTTGTCGGTGCACCACGCGCTGGACGTGGCCGAGGAGCTCGCGCCGCGGGGGATCGACTGCGAGGTCGTGGACCTGCGCAGCGTGGTGCCGCTGGACACCGACACGGTCCTGGAGTCGGTGGGCCGCACCGGCAGGCTGCTCGTCGTCGACGAGGACTACCTGTCGTTCGGGCTGTCCGGGGAGGTCATCGCCCGCGTCGCCGAGCGCGACCCGGGTCTGCTGCGCGCTCCGGCCGCCCGGGTGGCCGTGCCCGATGTCCCGATCCCGTACGCCCGCCCGCTGGAGTACGCCGTGCTGCCGACGCCGGACCGGATCCGCCGGGCTGTTCTCGGCCTGGTGAGCGCATGACCGATATCGCCTTCCCCCACATCTCCGACAACGAGCCCGACGCCGAGGGCGTGCTCGCGACGTGGTTCGCCGCCGACGGCGATCAGGTCGGCGAGGGCGACCTGATCGCGGAGGTCGCGGTCGACAAGGTGGACGTGGAGGTGCCCGCCCCGGCCGCGGGTGTGCTGCGGCTGCTCGTCGAGGAGGGGGAGGTGGTCAAGCAGGGCGCGGTGATCGCCCGGATCGAGTAGGAGCCACGCTGCCGCCGGCCCCCTGCCCCGGGGCCGGCGGCAGCCCCATCGGCTCGCAGGGATGCCGGTTCAGCGGGGTCAGTAGGTGAAGACGGTGACCCAGTCCGCCGACGAGACGACATAACCCAGCTTGGCCATCAGGAACTGGACCACCGGCAGCGCGTGCGCCGCCCCGTAGACCACTGCCACGTCGATGCGTTCGTCGTGGCGCCGCTCGTAGATGTCCTGGAGAGCGCGCACCAGCCGCGCCTCGCGCTCGTCGGAGACCAGCCGGTCCAGTCCCGAATCGGGATCCCAGCGGTCGATGGCGATGTCGTCGTCGAGCTTCAGATGCCGGGCCAGGACCTCGCGCGAGCCGAACATCCGCAGGTAACCCGCCACCAGCGGGGCCCCGACGGTGGCGATCGCGCGTTCGGTGAACGGAACCTCGCGCCAGCCGTCGTCGAACTCGCTGCCGGTCAGATCCGCCCACACGACCGGGACGCCGACGTCCACCACGCTTGTCGACTGCTCGACGAGGCCGAGCTTGCGGTGCCCACCCGCGTGCCGGTAGGTCCTGGTGAGCTTGCGCGCGCCGGCCGAGGCGCCGATGATGCCCTCGGCGACGATCAGGTCGTGGTCCCGCAGCCGGCGGGAAACCTCGTCGTAGAAGGACTGCTCGCCGAGGTGGACCATCGGGTAGATCGTGAACCGCAGCGGGGTCTGGCGGCGGCTGACGCGCAGCACCGCGGACCGCACGCCCATCAACCCGGCGTCGATGATTTCCACATCAGCGGACGATACTCACCACGGTGGGACGAGTCCGGCGAAAAGCGCGGCTCCCCCGCCGGCCGCGAGCAGCGGGCCTGACGGGGGGCGCGCCGGCGGCCAGGTGGATCAGTGCACCGCACCCACCTTGGTCGCCACGATCCGTCCGTCGCTGACGTCGACACCGCTGCCGGCGGCCGCGCAGGTGATGGTGACCGTCCGGGACGTGGTGGCCGCCAGGGTGGTCACCAAGCTGACCGTGCTGCCCTGGGGGTCGTCGTCGAGGAAGTCGAACTTGCCGACGTCGCCCTCGAGCTGGCAGTTGCCGTAGGTGAAGCTGCTCGCGTCGTCCTGTTCCACGGAAACCTTGCCCTGGAGCACGTAGTTGCCCGGCGGGAGGTTGAGCGACACGATCGGCACCGCGGCGGCGGTGACGTTCATCGTGCCGCTCTGGCCGGCCTGGTAGGCGTCGCTCACGCCCGGCGTGCCGGGGTCGCCCTTCTCGCCCTGCGGCCCGGCCGGTCCGGCGGGTCCCGCGGGGCCGGCGGCACCGACCGCTCCGTCCTCACCCCGGTCGCCCTTGTCCCCCTTCGCCGCGAGCAGCATCCAGTTGCTGTTCGGCGGCGCACTGCCGGTGCTCGGGAAGATCGCGATGTAGCTGGAGCCTTGGTACAGCACGGCGTCGCGCGGCTGGTAGGCCGCGCCGGGCGCCCACTCACCCTTCCACGTGAGCCCGGCGGGTCCGACGTTGTTCCAGCTCAGCGCGACCTCGCCGGCCTTGCACGAGCCGGTGTCGGAGACGCGCAACGCGCCCCCGTTCTTGGCGTAGCAGGCATGGATCACGCCGTCGTCGCCGGGAACGCTCGCCCATGCCACACCGCCCGCGGTCAGCGCGAGAACGGCACCGGTGACGATGACGATGGTCCGCTTCCGGTTCATGGATCCTCCAAGTTCGATCACGCCGCCAGGACCGCGGTCGTTGTGTTCATGGCTGATCACGGTCGGCCACCGGCGGGCTGCGGGCACGAGTAGTCGGCTACTCGATTTCGGCCGCGGCGGTGCTCGAGTGGCCGTCCATTCGTGACGGCACCGTGTCGCACCGGGATGGTGGGAGGATGTCTGGTGCGGAGGATTCACGGGCGGAGGCTCTGCGACGGCTGCCCGCGGTGTACTCGGTGGTCTTGCGCCTGCGTGATGCGGGCTTGCCGAAGCACGTGATCGCCGAGCGGGTGGGCGTCGAACCGGAGGCGGTCGGCCCGATGCTCGTGGTGGCCGAGGCCAAACTCGCCGCTGTCCGTGGCGAGGACGCGCCGGGCTGACGTCCGTCCAATCGCCACCTGTCGCCGGCGTGGCTTCGCCTCTACGATCTTGACGTGGCAACGGGATGGCCGTTGGTCGGACGAGCCGACGAGCTCCGCTTCGTGGCCACGGCTCTGCGCTCGCGCTCGGGTCCGCGGGGCGTGGTGCTGGCCGGTGCCGCGGGAGTGGGCAAGACCCGGTTGGCCGGCGAGGCGCTGGTTGAGGCCGGGCAGCGGGGGATGACGGTCCGGCGGGCCATCGCGACCGCGTCGTCGCGGCCGTTGCCGCTCGGGGCGTTCGGCGGGTTGCTGGGCGAGCTCGGCGACCTCGGGCGCGAACCGGCGCAGCTGCTGCCCCGCGCCGCCGCCGCGCTGCTGGCGGGCGCTGGCCGGGCCGGTGTGGTCATCGGTGTCGACGACGCCCACCTGCTGGACGAGCTTTCCGCCACCGTGATCCACCAGCTGGTGCTGCGACGGGCCGCCACGGTGCTGGTCACCGTGCGCACGGGCGAGCCGGCGCCGGACGCCGTGACGGCGTTGTGGAAGGACCGCGACCTCGACCGGCTCGAGGTTCAGCCCCTGTCCGAGCGGGAGGTCACCACGCTGTTGGAGTCCGTGCTCGGCGGGCACGTCGAGCAGGCCTCGGTCAGCCGGCTGTGGGCGATGTGCCAGGGCAACGTGCTCTACCTCCGGCAGCTCGTCGACGGCGCGGTCGAGAACGGCGCGTTGCGCGTCGAACGAGGGGTGTGGCGTCTGGCCGAGCCCCCGCGGGTCACCCCCGGATTGGTCGAGCTGGTCGCGGCTCGCGTGGGGGCGTTGCCGGCGGCGGTGCGCGAGGTGGTGGATGTGCTGGCCGTGAACGAGCCGCTGGGCGTCGGCCTGCTGACCGGGCTGACCGAACCGGACGCGGTGGAGGATGCCGAGAACCGCGGCATCGTCCGGGTCGACACGGACGGCCGGCGCGTGCAGGCCCGGCTGGCGCACCCGCTGTACGGCGAGGTGCGGCGGGCCGCGATGGGACGGCTGCGCGCACGCCGTCTGCGCAGCCGGATCGCGACGGCGTTGTCGAACACCGGTGCTCGCCGGGCCGACGACGTCCTGCGCCGGGCGGTGCTGATGCTCGACTCCGATCTGGACAGAGACCCGGGCCTGCTCGTGGCCGCTGCCGAGCGGGCTTCGTACCTGGACGACCTGCCGCTGGCGCTGCGGCTCGGCCGGGCGGCGGTGGTGGCGGGTGGCGGTTTCCCGGCGCAGGCCATCGTCGCCAACTCGACCGCTTTCCTCGGCCCGGCGGACGAGGCCGACGCCGAATTGGCCGTCCTGACGCGGCTCGCGGGCAGCGACGCCGAGCTGGTGCGGGCAGCGGTGAACCGGGCCACGTTCCTCACCTGGATGCTCGCTCGCGTGGATCAGGCTGAGGCCGTCCTCGACGAAGCGGCGGCGCGGGTGGTGACGGCCGGGGAACGGATGCCGCTCGTCGCCCTGCGGGCCGTGATCGACGGTCAGCTGGGGCGGCCGGACCGAGCCGAACAGGCCGCACTGAGCGTGTTGCGGTCCGGTGGTGCGACGGAGGACGCGGTCCTGATGGCGTGCTGCGGGTTGGTGGCGGCGCTGGCCGTGACGGGCCGGGCCGATCAGATGGGCCCGCACGTCGCCCGCGGGGTCGAGGCGGCCGCCCGGTCGACCGAGCGCGCCGAGTTCCGGCTACCGCTCGTCGCGTTGCAGATCACCGACCTGCGCCTGGCAGGCCACCTCGGCGACGCCGCCCGGATCGCTGCCGACTGCCGGGCGCAGGTCAAGGACGTCCCGATCGGCGCCCAGATCGGCTGCTACCTGGTGGGCGAGTCCGAGCTCGCCCTGGGCCGGGTGGCGACGGCGGCGCGCTGGCTGCGGGAGGGACGCGCGGGTATCGAGCGGTTCGGCGACGCCCGCGGCTGGCGGTACGCCACGCTCATCGCGTTGACCCGGGCTCTGGCGGTGAGCGGTGACGTCGAAGGCGCGCACGAGGCGCTGGCCGACCTGGGCAGGCACCGGCATCCCGGGCTCGCCTTCCTCGATCCCGAGATGGTTCTCGCGCGCGCCTGGGTCACCGCGGTCGACGGGGCGTCGAGCTCGCTCACGAGGCTGCGGAGCTGGCCGACGGCCGCGGCCAGTTCGCTCACGTCGTCCTGGCGCTGCACACGGCCGCGCGGTTCGGCGACCGCTCGGTGGCCGGCCGGCTCGCCGCGCTGGCCGGCCAGGTGCACAGTCCGCTCGCGCCGGCCGTCGCCGCGCACGCCGCAGCTCTCGCCGCCGACGACGGCGACGCGTTGCTCGCGGCGTCCTCCGCGCTGGAAGAGATCGGCGACGTGCTCGCTGCCGCTGACGCCGCCGCGCAAGCGGCGGCCGGCCACCTCGCCAAGGGGCGCCGCACCGCCGGGCACGCCGCGGCCGCGCGGGCACACGCACTGGCCGGCGAATGCGAAGGCGCCAGCACGCCTGCCCTGGCCGCGGCGGCACGGCCGCTGCCCCTGACCGACCGCGAACGGGAGATCGTCAGTCTGGCCGCCCGTGGCCTGTCCAACCGCCAGATCGCGGACCGTTTGGTGGTTTCCGTGCGCACGGTCGAAGGCCACCTGTACCGCGCGTCCGCCAAACTCGGCACCACCAACCGCTCCGAGTACGCCGGCCTGCTCGGCATCCACCCGAGGCGACCGCCGGCGGCTGACCGAGGCGAATGAGCAACCGCGCGGTACTCGCGCCGCGGCTGACTTCCTCACCACGACCGACGACCGCCAAGCTCCATCGCCGGTTGTCCAGACCTACCACTCCGACAGCCCGCTGTGGCCCGCACCACAGAGGCGTTGCAGTTCGTACTGCGAACTAATATGGTTCGCACTACGAACTGAAAGACGAACCAAGGAGTGTGAGATCATGAGTCGGACCGTCGTCGTCATCGGTGGCGGATACGGGGGCGCCTCGGTCGCCAAGGCGCTCGAAGAGGAGGCCGACGTCGTGTTGGTCGACCCACGGGACGCGTTCGTCAACGTCGCCGGGTCGTTGCGGGCGGTGGCTCAGCCAGACTGGGCGGGCAACATGTTCTTCCCCTTCGACACGATGCTCACCCGGGCCACGGTGATCCGGGACCGCGCGGTCTCGGTCGACGCGGAGGGTGTCACCCTGGCCTCGGGCCGCCGGGTCGCGGCGGACTACCTGGTCCTGGCCACCGGTTCCCGCTACGCCTACCCCGCCCACCCCGCCGCGGACTCCGTCGACGAGGCGTTGAACGACTTCCGCCGGACCCACAAGGAACTGGCGGGCTCGGACCGGGTGCTCATCCTGGGCGCCGGACCGGTCGGCCTGGAACTGGCCGGGGAGATCAAGGAGGTCTGGCCGGACAAGCAGGTGACCGTCGTCGCCCCGGCCGAGGAGCTCCTGCCCGGTTTCCAGCCGGAGGTGCGGGCCGATCTGCAGCGCCAGCTCGCCGAACTGGGCGTCGACGTGCGGCTGGGCACCGGCCTGGTGGCGCCGCCGTCGAACCGGCCCGGCGAGACCGGAACCTTCACGGTCGCCACCACCGGCGGTGACCGGATCACCGCCGACATCTGGTTCCGCGCGTTCGGCACGAACGTCAACAGCGACTACCTCGCCGACAGCAAGCTGACCACCCGCACGCCGGACGGCGCGGTCCGGGTCACCGACACCCTCAACGTGGCCGGGTACGACCACGTCTACGCCGTCGGCGACATCACCGACGTGCCCGAGGCCAAGATGGCCGGGTACGCGATGCAGCACGCGGAGGTGGTGGCGAAGAACATCACCGCCCAGCTGCGTGGCGGTCGGCCCACCGAGACCTACCGGCCACTCCCCTTCCCGATGATCCTGCTCCCGCTCGGATCGGGCGGCGGAGTCGGTCAGCTGCCCTCCCCGGACGGCCCTTCGGTCGTCACGGCCGACATCGTCCGGCAGTACAAGGGCGCCGACCTGTTCACCGGCCGCTTCACCGAGCAGTTCGGCCCCACCGCCGGCTGACGGGGGCGCTCAGTCCCGGAGCTCCGCCTCGATCGAGCGCAGGAGCGCGTGCTGGCGGCGCACCTGTTCCAGCGAGCGGTAGGGCGCGCGGTCGCCCTCGTACTCGCTGGACAGCCAGCCGCTCCAGCCGTGCCCGTCGAGCGTCGTCAGGATCTCCCGCCACGGGATGGTCGCGTCCACCAGGTCGGCATCGATGTCGAAGAACTTGGCCTGGATGAACACGACGTGCGGGAGGATCTCGGCGAGGTCGGCCATCGGCACGGCGAGCGGGCGCCGCCAGCCCGCTTCCTGCGCCTCTTCGGACAGTCCTTCGTGCTTGGCGGTCACCGGGGCGCGCTGGAAGATCCCGGTGTCGATGAGCAGGCCGAAGTTCTTGGTGCCGGTGCGTTCGAGGAAGGCGAGGTAGCCGTCGACGACCTCGTGCCGGATGGGCGTCGGCGCGTGGATCTCCGGGCAGATGACGATGCCGTGACTGCGCCCTGACCCTGTACAGCACGTCCGGTTTCTGACGGATGCCACGACGAGGTGATGGGCAACATCGCTACCCGCGAGAACACGGGTAGATCAGCATTGCGGGCATGACGAAACAGACCACCCCGGCCGTGACCGTGACCGATCCCGACGCCCGCGAGAAGCTGCACATCGCCCGGGTGCTGCTCGGCGGCTACGCGGCCGTGAGCGTGCTGACCCTGCTCGCGATCGTGGTGTTCAGCGGCAATCCCGGCATCGTCACCGATGCGGTGTGGATCCGCGGCTCGATCCTCGCCGTCGCCTCGCTGATCACCTTCGACACGCCCGGGCGCGCCAGCGACGGCCGGGCGTCACGATCACGGCCGCACCGCCGGACCGCCGACCGCATCGCGGCACTCCCCCCGCCAGATCGTCGACGAACCGATCGCCACACTGCTCGCAGTCGCCGAGGCGGTGCGCGCCGTCAAGGTCAGGCGCAACTCGACGTCGACGTTGAAAGCGAGTTGGACCGGCTCGTCCGCAGGCTTGAGCGGGCGGAATGATCGAGCCAGAACGCGATCACTCCCTCGACCGGCGGCTGGCAGGCACCCGTGACGCCTTGCCCTCGGTCAAGCGCCTGACTCGGCGCCCTAGTTGTGCTGTTTGGTGAGGTTGGTTCCGCGGCTGGCGGGGGTGTTGCCGCCGATGCCGGTGTGGGGTCGGTGGTAGTTGTACCAGTCGAGCCAGTCGGGGAAGGCGGCTTGTCGTTGGGTTTCTGAGGTGTAGGGCTGGTGGTAGGCCCATTCGTCGAGCAGGGTGCGGTGGAAGCGTTCCACCTTCCCGTTCGTCTGGGGCCGCCAGGGGCGGGTGAAACGGGGTGTGCAGGTCGGTGCAGGTGGTGTGCCAGGTGGTTTTGCGGTAGGCCCAGGCGTTGTCGGTCAGCACCCGCTCGATGGTGATGCCGTGGCTGGCGAACCAGGCGTGCGCGCGGCGTAGGAAGGCTGCGCAGGTGGCGGCTTTCTCGTCGAGCAGGATCTCGGTGTAGGCCAGGCGCGAGTGATCATCCAGAGCGGTGTGCAGACAGAGGTAGCCGCCGCCGGCGGTGCGGACCTGGTTGGCTCGGCCTTGGGCACGGCCCAGGACCTTGTGCCCACCACCGTCGGGGATACGGCCGAGTTTCTTGACATCGACGTGTACCAGCTCGCCCGGAGTAGCGCGTTCGTAGCGGCGAATCGGCTCGCCGGTGGCGCGGTCACACGCGGCCAGCACCGGCACCCCGTGGCGCCGCAGGATCGCATGGGCGGTCGAGGGCGCCACCCCGGCCCGCACCGACAGGCGAACCGGGCCGATCTTGTGCTCCTGCCGCAACATCACGACCAGAGCCTCCACCTCAGGCGACGTGCGGTTCGGGCTGTGATGCGGCCGGCTGGACCGGTCGTTCATCCCCGCCGGGCCGTGCTGGCGATAACGGCCCACCCAGCGGGCCACGGTGGTGTGACTGACCTGAAACCGCTCCGCTGCCCGACGCAGCGACCATCCCTGCTCCACGACACACAGGGCAAGCCGCAGCCGGCCCGTCGGGGTCAACGAGGCGTTACGGTGGACCATCGAGGACCTCCTGGTATGCGGGTGTTGATGTCGCAATCCACACCGAACCCGGAGGTCCTCACCCACATCAAGATCATCCTCAGCGTGTCAGCCCATCACCAACGTCCCCGAACAGCACACCTAGAACGAGATCCGCATCGGTAGCAACATCGTGAGGCGGGATGGTGCCCCCTACGTGGTGATGGACGCCCAGCCGCTGAAATTCGGCGGCGCCCCGATATCTTCCCGAGTTACCGATGTCGGCCTGGATTGCGCCAACGCGCAGGACCTGCAGTAACCCATGCATGCCACGTGCCCATAAAGATGGGAGCGATGCCGCTGCAAGGTATCTTGGTTCGATGAGCCGAAAACCGCCGGGCCATTCCTGGTCAGGTTTCACCGAGGCGCAGGGCGGCTGCGGGACTTCCTTGATCACCTTGGCAACAACGGCTGGGCACGGAACCCGCAGAGCGAGGAGCTCATGCCCAAGGTGCTGAACAATCTACTCGAGGCCGGACTTGGTCTGGAGGGCATCAGGGATGCAATGGCTTCGCTCGGCTACGACAATGACAGCTTGCATCAACTCGATCGTTGGGAATCCAAGCGCACGACTGGCAAGTTCGGTCCTTAGACCGCTCGCCTTATCAGAGTGCCGACCAGGTCCACGGTCGTGCCTCTTCACCTCGAAGGCAGGCGATTCGGTGGCGGGTCTCGTGGGCAGCGTTGGGGTTACTGGTGGCTTTGCTGGCGGCGAAGGCGACCCAGCGCAGTTCCTGGATGTCAGCGAAGGTGCGGAATTCGGGGGTTTGAGTGATGTCGTCGTCGCCGTAGGCGGTGAGGAAGGCCTTGTAGTCGGCGTCGGTGAGGCGGGCGAAGTCGGTGTAGTCGACGGCGATTTGCACGAGGTCCCACTGTTTGGGGCCGATCGAGAATGCTTCGAGGTCGAGCAGGATCGGCTGGCCGTTCTCGGGGACGGCGACGTTGCCTTGCCAGGCGTCTCCGTGCAGGACGAACTGGCCTTGGGCCGTTTCGAGTTGGCGGTAGTCGGCTTGGAGTTGGTCGAGCCGGTGCAGGAGCCAGTCGCGGTCGTCGGCGTTGATGCTGGTCGCTGTGTGGATGCGAGGTGCGATGTCGGCGAACGGGTTGTGTAGCGGGAGTTCTGGGCGGGCTGGGACGTTCAGGCTGTGGACGGCTTTGAGTACGGTGGCGAGTTCTGCGGGGGTGGCCGGGCGGTGCGGCGGGAGTAGGTGCCACCAGGTGACGGGTCGCTCGGCGACGACAACGAGCTGCCGCACGCCCTCGACGACCTTGACTGTGGGGATGCCTTGGTCGGCCAGCCAAGTGGCTGTCTCGACTTCTCGGCGCGCAGTGTCTGCGGTGCCGCGGCGGCCGATCCTGGCGACTATGCCCCCAGGGAGGCGGTACATCACGTTGGAGCCGTCGCGCATGAGTTGCGCGCCCTCGCTCTCGATCCCGGCTTCGGTAGCCGCGGCTCCGAGTACGTCCCAGGCGGGTTTCGAGTCGGTCGTCACGCCGTGCATGCTCTCAGGCGAAGGTGTTGGTCACGGCCGCGATCCCGCGCTGCAGCTCTCGGACGTCGCTGACCTGCGCATGTTTCCGGGACGCGAGCGCGAGGCCGCGGAGTTCGTCGGCGACGCGTCGCGATCGCAGGGTGGCCGCGGCGTCGACGGCCTGGCGGCCGATGGGGACGGCTTCGTCGATGTCGCCGACGGCCATCATCAACGCGGCCAGTCGGGTGCGGGAGAACGCGCGGGAGCGGGGGTAGGTGTCGCCTTGCCGGTCGATGGCGGCTTGCAGGCGGCCGGCGGCGAGTTCGGGCTGCTTGCGGTGGCGGGCGAGGGGGATGAGGGCTTTGCCGGTGCTGCCTTGGTGTTCGGCGTCGTCGTAGTAGACCAGCCAGGGCGGGTCGGCGGCGGGGTCGCGGTGGGCGAAGTGTTCGTCGGCGCGGCGGATGTCGTCTTCGGCTTCGCGGTGCCGTCCGGTGAGTGCGAGGATGCGGGCGTGCAGTGTCCACAGCATGGCGCGGGCGGTGGCGGTGAGCCGGTCGGCGCGGACCTGGGCGAATTCGATCAAGGACAGCGCGTCGTCGAGGTCGTTGAGGTAGGCGGCTTTGCGGGACATCTCGGCCAGCGTGTTCGCGCGAAGCGCCCAGGAGCTGGCCTGCTCGGCCGCCCAGAGCGCGAAGTCGAAGCAGCGGTCGGCGGC